>NZ_JAATUR010000020.1 GCF_011881725.1 Escherichia coli
TTACGTACGTAAAAAATTGGTTATGCTGTTAAGAGTGGTTACTTCGTCACACAGCTTAAACCCGCCGTCGAGCTGGTTTTTCCATTTTTTGAGTCTCGATATTAGCTGATAACTTAATACCTGAGTTATTCACTGACTCCGAGTCTGTTACGTTTCTGCTTTTTTGCGATACGTTGTATTCCCTCAATTTACACCCGCTTTGTCTGCGAGGTGGGGTTATGAAATCCATGGATAAGTTAACAACGGGTGTCGCCTATGGCACCTCAGCAGGTAGTGCCGGTTACTGGTTTTTACAGCTGCTCGATAAAGTCACGCCCTCACAGTGGGCGGCAATTGGAGTGCTGGGTAGCCTGGTATTTGGCCTGCTGACGTACCTGACAAACCTTTATTTCAAGATTAAAGAAGATAAGCGCAAGGCTGCGAGAGGTGAATAATGCCTCCATCATTACGAAAAGCCGTTGCTGCTGCTATTGGTGGCGGAGCAATTGCTATAGCATCAGTGTTAATCACTGGCCCAAGTGGTAACGATGGTCTGGAAGGTGTCAGCTACATACCATACAAAGATATTGTTGGTGTATGGACTGTATGTCACGGGCATACAGGAAAAGACATCATGCTCGGTAAAACGTATACCAAAGCAGAATGCAAAGCCCTCCTGAATAAAGACCTTGCCACGGTCGCCAGACAAATTAACCCGTACATAAAAGTTGATATACCGGAAACAACGCGCGGCGCTCTTTACTCGTTCGTCTACAACGTGGGTGCTGGCAATTTCAGAACATCGACGCTTCTTCGCAAAATAAACCACGGTGATATCAAAGGCGCATGTGATCAGCTACGGCGCTGGACATACGCTGGCGGTAATCAATGGAAAGGACTGATGACTCGCCGTGAGATTGAGCGTGAAGTCTGTTTGTGGGGGAAACAATGAGCAGAGTAACCGCGATTATCTCCGCTCTGGTTATCTGCATCATCGTCTGCCTGTCATGGGCTGTTAATCATTACCGTGATAACGCCATTACCTACAAAGCCCAGCGCGACAAAAATGTCAGAGAACTGAAGCTGGCGAACGCGGCAATTACTGACATGCAGATGCGTCAGCGTGATGTTGCTGCGCTCGATGCAAAATACACGAAGGAGTTAGCTGATGCGAAAGCTGAAAATGATGCTCTTCTGCGGAAGCTTGATAATGGTGGCAGGGTGCTCGTCAAAGGAAAATGCCCTGTGCCATCCTCTGCCGAAACCTCCAGCGCCTCCGGCATGGGCAATGATGCCACCGTCGAACTCTCTCCAGTTGCTGGACGAAACGTTCTCGATATCCGGGACGGAATTATCCGCGACCAAACAGCACTGAGAACGCTTCAGGAATACATTAGGACGCAATGCCTTCGATGATAGCGATAATTTTACTCATCATCCTTCACATCTGGCTCTGTAGACAGGGTGGTGATCACTTCTGGAGTAAATCCAGATTAAACATCTCATTGCTGATGCTTGATATTGAGCATCTGGCGCGCAGTAAGGGGCTGCGTTGAGATAAGAGCCAGTTCATTACAAATACCAGGATTTAGCCTCGCATTAGCGGGGCTTTTTATATCTGAATTTCACAGCGCATCTCACGCGCATATTAACGAGAGCCTTTCAGTAAGCGAGCCTGAGAAATGCCGTTATAGGTGGCGACCTCTCTCGGGCGGCTTTTCTGTGAGACAGGCTCACTTTCTAAAAGGTAAAGACGCTATGAATAATCATTCAGTTATTCCAGCCTTCGACTTCCGAGAAATGGTGCAAGCCAAAAACGGAGAGGTCGTTACCACATCCAGAAAAATTGCCAAGTACTTCGGCAAGCGACACGGTGATGTTCTCAGGAAAATCGAGCAGGTTAAGGCTGATTGCTCGCGTGAGTTTAGCCAACGCAATTTTGCGTCGGCTGATTATATCGATGAGCAGGGCAAGGTTCGCCCGATGTACAGCCTGACGAAAGATGGCTGGATCATGGTTGTGATGGGGTTCACCGGGAAAGCTGCTGCGGCAATCAAGGAGAGCTATATCGCAGCATTCAACTGGATGGCAGAACAACTGAGCCGCCGCATGGCAATTGGCGAAGAAATGCAGCACCGCTACGCCATCAAAGAAACACGCTCAAAGCTGAAAGGTACGATCGGCAGTCGGTTAATGAACGAACGGAAGAAAGAGAAGCGTGTCCTGGCTGTCGAGCATGAATACATCTTGCAGGTGACACAGCCTGAACTGCTGATTAATTGAAGATGTCATTACAAAGCCTATCTACGGGGGGCTTGATAATGGCTTATACCCTGCACGGGATAACTTAACTGATATCCCTTTTAACGGATAAAGGTATTCAAGCCTGACACATCATGCGCTGTATCGTCGCCGTATTCCCGCATTAACCATGACCGTAGCCCGACGGGGAATTCCTTCTGCGTGAGTGTGCGGGAATAATCAAAAACGATGCACACCGGGTTATTAACGCGTCAACTGAACGCGGGGTTGCTCTTCATGTCAGCCAGTCCGGTGCAGGGGTAGAAGAAACCGGACGTTATGGTTTAGTGTGGAAACATTTGTGATGTGCTCTGTATGTTTTCAGTAAAGAGTAATGAATTATCAAAGGTATAGTAATATCTTTTTTGTTCGTGGATATTTGTAACCCACCGAAAAACTCCTGCTTTAGCAAGGTTTCTTCTGTATTCCTGAAATGTGATCTCTCTGGATTTCAGCTTATTAGAGGTCGTTTCTATAAGATGCCTATCCTTTGAAAATTTGACAGACACAATGTTTTTTAGGCCCTTTAATAACACTGTATTATCATTTTTTAATACAATATGAACATTCTCTGTGGCTAAATAGTAAATGTAATGTGAGACATTGTGACGTTTTAGCTCAGAATAAAACCATTGATAGTTTAAATCGTTTCGAACTTTATCAAATATTTGTTTAAAAATGACTACCTGATCCATAGATAAACCTTCCATGTGATATGAGGGGGGCGTAGTCTGCACGATTATCTAAATTGCTTCAATCTGGTCTGATCTGTTTTCTGAGCAATTCAGTAATGTCACTCTTTTCTTTGTTTGCTTCAGGAGAAACTCTTTTTTCTGAGCACAGTCTCCGGCGGCAGGCTTCAATGACCCAGGCTGAGAAATTCCCGGACCCTTTTTGATCAAGAGCGATGTTAATTTGTTCAATCATTTGGTTAGGAAAGCGGATGTTGCGGGTTGTTGTTCTGCGGGTTCTGTTCTTCGTTGACATGAGGTTGTCCCGTATTCAGTGTCGCTGATTTGTATTGTCTGAAGTTGTTTTTACGTTAAGTTGATGCAGATCAATTAATACGATACCTGCGTCATAATTGATTATTTGACGTGGTTTGATGGCGTAGATGCACGTTGTGACATGCAGATGATAATCATTATCATTTTGCGGGTCCTTTCCGGCGATCCGACAGGTTACGGGGCGGCGACCTCGCGGGTTTTCGCTATTTATGAAAAATTTCCGGTTTAAGGCGTTTCCGTTCTTCTTCGTCATAACTTAATGTTTTTATTTAAAATACCCTCTGAAAAGAAAGGAAACGACAGGTGCTGAAAGCGAGCTTTTTGGCCTCTGTCGTTTCCTTTCTCTGTTTTTGTCCGTGGAATGAACAATGGAAGTCAACAAAAAGCAGCTGGCTGACATTTTCGGTGCGAGTATCCGTACCATTCAGAACTGGCAGGAACAGGGAATGCCCGTTCTGCGAGGCGGTGGCAAGGGTAATGAGGTGCTTTATGACTCTGCCGCCGTCATAAAATGGTATGCCGAAAGGGATGCTGAAATTGAGAACGAAAAGCTGCGCCGGGAGGTTGAAGAACTGCGGCAGGCCAGCGAGGCAGATCTCCAGCCAGGGACTATTGAGTACGAACGCCATCGACTTACGCGTGCGCAGGCCGACGCACAGGAACTGAAGAATGCCAGAGACTCCGCTGAAGTGGTGGAAACCGCATTCTGTACTTTCGTGCTGTCGCGGATCGCAGGTGAAATTGCCAGTATTCTCGACGGGATCCCCCTGTCGGTGCAGCGGCGTTTTCCGGAACTGGAAAACCGACATGTTGATTTCCTGAAACGGGATATCATCAAAGCCATGAACAAAGCAGCCGCGCTGGATGAACTGATACCGGGGTTGCTGAGTGAATATATCGAACAGTCAGGTTAACAGGCTGCGGCATTTTGTCCGCGCCGGGCTTCGCTCACTGTTCAGGCCGGAGCCACAGACCGCCGTTGAATGGGCGGATGCTAATTACTATCTCCCGAAAGAATCCGCATACCAGGAAGGGCGCTGGGAAACACTGCCCTTTCAGCGGGCCATCATGAATGCGATGGGCAGCGACTACATCCGTGAGGTGAATGTGGTGAAGTCTGCCCGTGTTGGTTATTCCAAAATGCTGCTGGGTGTTTATGCCTACTTTATAGAGCATAAGCAGCGCAACACCCTTATCTGGTTGCCGACGGATGGTGATGCCGAGAACTTTATGAAAACCCACGTTGAGCCGACCATCCGCGATATTCCGTCGCTGCTGGCGCTGGCTCCGTGGTATGGCAAAAAGCACCGGGATAACACGCTCACTATGAAGCGTTTTTCCAATGGTCGTGGCTTCTGGTGCCTGGGCGGTAAAGCGGCAAAAAACTACCGTGAAAAGTCAGTGGATGTGGCGGGTTATGATGAACTTGCTGCCTTTGATGAGGATATTGAACAGGAAGGCTCTCCGACGTTCCTTGGCGACAAACGTATTGAAGGCTCGGTCTGGCCAAAGTCCATCCGTGGCTCCACGCCCAAAGTGAGAGGCACCTGTCAGATTGAGCGTGCAGCCAGTGAATCCCCGCATTTTATGCGTTTTCATGTTGCCTGCCCGCATTGCGGGGAGGAGCAGTATCTTAAATTTGGCGACAAAGAGACGCCGTTTGGCCTCAAATGGACGCCGGATGACCCCTCCAGCGTGTTTTATCTCTGCGAGCATAATGCCTGCGTCATCCGCCAGCAGGAGCTGGACTTTACTGATGCCCGTTATATCTGCGAAAAGACCGGGATCTGGACCCGTGATGGCATTCTCTGGTTTTCGTCATCCGGTGAAGAGATTGAGCCACCTGACAGTGTGACCTTTCACATCTGGACAGCGTACAGCCCGTTCACCACCTGGGTGCAGATTGTCAAAGACTGGATGAAAACGAAAGGGGATACGGGAAAACGTAAAACCTTCGTAAACACCACGCTCGGTGAGACGTGGGAGGCGAAAATTGGCGAACGTCCGGATGCTGAAGTGATGGCAGAGCGGAAAGAGCATTATTCAGCGCCCGTTCCTGACCGTGTGGCTTACCTGACCGCCGGTATCGACTCCCAGCTGGACCGCTACGAAATGCGCGTATGGGGATGGGGGCCGGGTGAGGAAAGCTGGCTGATTGACCGGCAGATTATTATGGGCCGCCACGACGATGAACAGACGCTGCTGCGTGTGGATGAGGCCATCAATAAAACCTATACCCGCCGGAATGGTGCAGAAATGTCGATATCCCGTATCTGCTGGGATACTGGCGGGATTGACCCGACCATTGTGTATGAACGCTCGAAAAAACATGGGCTGTTCCGGGTGATCCCCATTAAAGGGGCATCCGTCTACGGAAAGCCGGTGGCCAGCATGCCACGTAAGCGAAACAAAAACGGGGTTTACCTTACCGAAATCGGTACGGATACCGCGAAAGAGCAGATTTATAACCGCTTCACACTGACGCCGGAAGGGGATGAACCGCTTCCCGGTGCCGTTCACTTCCCGAATAACCCGGATATTTTTGATCTGACCGAAGCGCAGCAGCTGACTGCTGAAGAGCAGGTCGAAAAATGGGTGGATGGCAGGAAAAAAATACTGTGGGACAGCAAAAAGCGACGCAATGAGGCGCTCGACTGCTTCGTTTATGCGCTGGCGGCGCTGCGCATCAGTATTTCCCGCTGGCAGCTGGATCTCAGTGCACTGCTGGCGAGCCTGCAGGAAGAGGATGGTGCAGCAACCAACAAGAAAACACTGGCAGATTACGCCCGTGCCTTATCCGGAGAGGATGAATGACGCGACAGGAAGAACTTGCCGCTGCCCGTGCGGCACTGCATGACCTGATGACAGGAAAACGGGTGGCAACGGTACAGAAAGACGGACGGAGAGTGGAGTTTACGGCCACTTCCGTGTCTGACCTGAAAAAATACATTGCGGAGCTGGAAGTGCAGACCGGCATGACACAGCGACGCAGGGGACCTGCAGGATTTTATGTATGAAAACGTCCACCATTCCCACCCTTCTGGGGCCGGACGGCATGACATCACTGCGTGAATATGCCGGTTATCACGGCGGTGGCAGCGGATTTGGTGGGCAGTTGCGGGCGTGGAACCCACCGGGTGAAAGTGTGGATGCAGCCCTGCTGCCCAACTTTACCCGTGGCAATGCCCGCGCGGACGATCTGGTACGCAATAACGGCTATGCTGCCAACGCCATCCAGCTGCATCAGGATCATATCGTCGGGTCTTTTTTCCGGCTCAGTCATCGCCCAAGCTGGCGCTATCTGGGCATCGGGGAGGAAGAAGCCCGTGCCTTTTCCCGCGAGGTTGAAGCGGCATGGAAAGAGTTTGCCGAGGACGACTGTTGCTGCATTGACGTTGAGCGAAAACGCACGTTCACCATGATGATTCGGGAAGGTGTGGCCATGCATGCCTTTAACGGTGAACTGTTCGTTCAGGCCACCTGGGATACCAGCCCGTCGCGACTGTTCCGGACACAGTTCCGGATGGTCAGTCCGAAGCGTATCAGCAACCCGAACAATACCGGCGACAGCCGGAACTGCCGTGCCGGTGTGCAGATTAATGACAGCGGTGCGGCGCTGGGATATTACGTCAGCGAGGACGGCTATCCTGGCTGGATGCCGCAGAAATGGACATGGATACCCCGTGAGTTACCCGGCGGGCGCGCCTCGTTCATTCACGTTTTTGAACCCGTGGAGGACGGGCAGACCCGCGGTGCAAATGTGTTTTACAGCGTGATGGAGCAGATGAAGATGCTCGACACGCTGCAGAACACGCAGCTGCAGAGCGCCATTGTGAAGGCGATGTATGCCGCCACCATTGAGAGTGAGCTGGATACGCAGTCAGCGATGGATTTTATTCTGGGCGCGAACAGTCAGGAGCAGCGGGACAAGCTGACCGGCTGGATTGGTGAAATTGCCGCGTATTACGCCGCAGCACCGGTCCGTCTGGGAGGCGCAAAAGTGCCGCACCTGATGCCGGGTGACTCACTGAACCTGCAGACGGCTCAGGACACGGATAACGGCTACTCCGTGTTTGAGCAGTCACTGCTGCGGTATATCGCTGCCGGACTGGGTGTCTCGTATGAGCAGCTTTCCCGGAATTACGCCCAGATGAGCTACTCCACGGCACGGGCCAGCGCGAACGAGTCGTGGGCGCACTTTATGGGGCGGCGAAAATTCGTCGCATCCCGTCAGGCGAGCCAGATGTTTCTGTGCTGGCTGGAAGAGGCCATCGCCCGCCGCGTGGTGACGTTACCTTCAAAAGCGCGCTTCAGTTTTCAGGAAGCCCGTAGTGCCTGGGGGAACTGCGACTGGATAGGCTCCGGTCGTATGGCCATCGATGGTCTGAAAGAAGTTCAGGAAGCGGTGATGCTGATAGAAGCCGGGCTGAGTACCTACGAAAAAGAGTGTGCAAAACGCGGCGATGACTATCAGGAAATTTTTGCCCAGCAGGTCCGTGAAACGATGGAGCGTCGTACAGCCGGTCTTAAACCACCCGCCTGGGCGGCTGCGGCATTTGAATCCGGGCTGCGACAATCAACAGAGGAGGAGAAGAGTGACAGCAGAGCTGCGTAATCTCCCGCATATTGCCAGCATGGCCTTTAATGAGCCGCTGATGCTTGAACCCGCCTATGCGCGGGTTTTCTTTTGTGCGCTTGCAGGCCAGCTTGGGATCAGCCGCCTGACGGATGCGGTGTCCGGCGACAGCCTGACTGCCCAGGAGGCACTCGCGACGCTGGCATTATCCGGTGATGATGACGGACCACGACAGGCCCGCAGTTATCAGGTCATGAACGGCATCGCCGTGCTGCCGGTGTCCGGCACGCTGGTCAGCCGGACGCGGGCGCTGCAGCCGTACTCGGGGATGACCGGTTACAACGGCATTATCGCCCGTCTGCAACAGGCTGCCAGCGACCCGATGGTGGACGGCATTCTGCTCGATATGGACACGCCAGGCGGAATGGTGGCGGGGGCATTTGACTGCGCTGACATCATCGCCCGTGTGCGTGACATAAAACCGGTATGGGCGCTGGCCAACGACATGAACTGCAGTGCAGGTCAGCTGCTTGCCAGTGCCGCCTCCCGGCGTCTGGTCACGCAGACCGCCCGGACAGGCTCCATCGGCGTCATGATGGCTCACAGTAATTACGGTGCTGCCCTGGAGAAACAGGGTGTGGAAATCACGCTGATTTACAGCGGCAGCCATAAGGTGGATGGCAATCCCTACAGCCATCTTCCGGATGACGTCCGGGAGACACTGCAGTCCCGGATGGACGCAACCCGCCAGATGTTTGCGCAGAAGGTGTCGGCATATACCGGCCTGTCTGTGCAGGCTGTGCTGGATACCGAGGCTGCAGTGTACAGCGGTCAGGAGGCCATTGATGCCGGACTGGCTGATGAACTTGTTAACAGCACCGATGCGATCACCGTCATGCGTGATGCACTGGATGCGCGTAAATCCCGTCTCTCAGGAGGGCGAATGACCAAAGAGACTCAATCAACAACTGTTTCAGCCACTGCTTCGCAGACTGACGTTACTGACGTGGTGCCAGCGACGGAGGGCGAAAACGCCAGCGCGGCGCAGCCGGACGTGAACGCGCAGATCACCGCAGCGGTTGCGGCAGAAAACAGCCGCATTATGGGGATCCTCAACTGTGAGGAGGCTCACGGACGCGAAGAACAGGCCCGCGTGCTGGCAGAAACCCCCGGTATGACCGTGGAAACGGCCCGCCGCATTCTGGCAGCTGCACCACAGAGTGCACAGGCGCGCAGTGACACTGCGCTGGATCGTCTGATGCAGGGGGCACCGGCACCGCTGGCTGCAGGTAACCCGGCATCTGATGCCGTTAACGATTTGCTGAACACACCAGTGTAAGGGATGTTTATGACGAGCAAAGAAACCTTTACCCATTACCAGCCGCTGGGCAACAGTGACCCGGCTCATACCGCAACCGCGCCCGGCGGATTGAGTGCGAAAGCGCCTGCAATGACCCCGCTGATGCTGGACACCTCCACCCGTAAGCTGGTTGCGTGGGATGGCACCACCGACGGTGCTGCCGTTGGCATTCTTGCAGTTGCTGCTGACCAGACCAGCACCACACTGACGTTCTACAAGTCCGGCACGTTCCGTTATGAGGATGTGCTCTGGCCGGAGGCTGCCAGCGACGAGACGAAAAAACGGACCGCGTTTGCCGGAACGGCAATCAGCATCGTTTAACTTTACCCTTCATCACTAAAGGCCGCCTGTGCGGCTTTTTTTACGGGATTTTTTTATGTCGATATACACAACCGCCCAGCTGCTGGCGGCAAATGAGCAGAAATTTAAGTTTGATCCGCTGTTTCTGCGTCTCTTTTTCCGTGAGAGCTATCCCTTCACCACGGAGAAAGTCTATCTCTCACAAATTCCGGGACTGGTAAACATGGCGCTGTACGTTTCGCCGATTGTTTCCGGTGAGGTTATCCGTTCCCGTGGCGGCTCCACCTCTGAATTTACGCCGGGATATGTCAAACCCAAGCATGAGGTGAATCCGCAGATGACCCTGCGTCGCCTGCCGGATGAAGATCCGCAGAATCTGGCGGACCCGGCTTACCGCCGCCGTCGCATCATCATGCAGAACATGCGTGACGAAGAGCTGGCCATTGCTCAGGTCGAAGAGATGCAGGCAGTTTCTGCCGTGCTTAAGGGCAAATACACCATGACCGGTGAAGCCTTCGATCCGGTTGAGGTGGATATGGGTCGCAGTGAAGCGAATAACATCACGCAGTCCGGCAGCACGGGGTGGAGCAAGCGCGACAAGTCCACGTATGACCCGACCGACGATATCGAAGCCTACGCGCTGAACGCCAGCGGTGTGGTGAATATCATCGTGTTTGACCCGAAAGGCTGGGCGCTGTTCCGTTCCTTCAAAGCCGTCAGGGAGAAGCTGGATACCCGTCGCGGCTCTCATTCCGAACTGGAGACAGCGGTAAAAGACCTGGGCAAAGCGGTGTCTTATAAGGGAATGTATGGCGATGTGGCCATCGTCGTGTATTCCGGACAGTACGTGGAAAACGGCGTCAAAAAGAACTTCCTGCCGGACAACACGATGGTGCTGGGTAACACTCATGCACGCGGTCTGCGCACCTATGGCTGTATTCAGGATGCGGATGCATTGAGTGAGGGTATTAATGCGTCTCCCCGTTATCCGAAAAACTGGAAGACATCCGGCGATCCGGCGCGAGAGTTCACCATGATTCAGTCAGCACCGCTGATGCTGCTGGCTGATCCTGATGAGTTCGTGTCCGTTCAACTGGCGTAATCATGGCCCTTCGGGGCCATTTTCTCTCTGTGGAGGAGTCCATGACGAAAGATGAACTGATTGCCCGTCTCCGTTCGCTGGGTGAGCAACTGAACCGTGATGTCAGCCTGATGGGGACGAAAGAAGAACTGGCGCTCCGTGTGGCAGAGCTGGAAGAGGAGCTTGATGACACGGATGACGCAGCCGGTCAGGACACGTCTGTCAGCCCGGAAAATGTGCTGACCGTGCATGAAAATGAGGTTGTATCAGCGCAGCCGGATACCGTGACTGATACGGCTGATCTGGTCACGGTTGTGGCACTGGTGACGCTGCATACTGATGCACTTCACGCCACGCGGGATGAGGCTGTGGCATTTGTGCTGCCGGGAACGGCGTTTCGTGTCTCTGCCGGTGTGGCAGCTGAAATGACAGAGCGCGGCCTGGCCAGAATGCAATAACGGGAGGCGCTGTGGCTGATTTCGATAACCTGTTCGATGCTGCCATTGCCTGCGCCGATGAAACGATACGCGGGTACATGGGAACGTCAGCCACCATGACATCCGGTGAGCAGTCCGGTGCTGTGATACGTGGTGTTTTTGATGACCCTGAAAATATCAGCTATGCCGGACAGGGCGTGCGCGTTGAAGGCTCCAGCCCGTCCCTGTTTGTCCGGACTGATGATGTGCGGCAGCTGCGGCGCGGCGACACGCTGACCATCGGTGAGGAAAACTTCTGGATAGACCGGATTTCGCCGGATGATGGCGGAAGCTGTCATCTCTGGCTTGGGCGGGGCGTACCGCCTGCCGTTAACCGTCGCCGCTGAAAGGGGGATGAATGGCCATAAAAGGTCTTGAGCAGGCCGTTGAAAACCTCAGCCGTATCAGCAGAACGGCGGTGCCCGGTGCCGCCGCAATGGCCATTAACCGCGTTGCGTCATCCGCGATATCGCAGTCGGCGTCACAGGTTGCCCGTGAGACAAAGGTACGCCGGAAACTGGTAAAGGAAAGGGCCAGGCTGAAAAGGGCCACGGTCAAAAATCCGCAGGCCAGAATCAAAGTTAACCGGGGGGATTTGCCCGTAATCAAGCTGGGTAATGCGCGGGTTGTCCTTTCGCGCCGCAGGCGTCGTAAAAAGGGGCAGCGTTCATCCCTGAAAGGTGGCGGCAGCGTGCTTGTGGTGGGTAACCGTCGTATTCCCGGCGCGTTTATTCAGCAACTGAAAAATGGCCGGTGGCATGTCATGCAGCGTGTGGCCGGGAAAAACCGTTACCCCATTGATGTGGTGAAAATCCCGATGGCGGTGCCGCTGACCACGGCGTTTAAACAAAATATTGAGCGGATACGGCGTGAACGTCTTCCGAAAGAGCTGGGCTATGCGCTGCAGCATCAACTGAGGATGGTAATAAAGCGATGAAACATACTGAACTCCGTGCAGCCGTACTGGATGCACTGGAGAAGCATGACACCGGGGCGACGCTTTTTGATGGTCGCCCCGCTGTTTTTGATGAGGAAGATTTTCCGGCAATTGCCGTTTATCTCACCGGCGCTGAATACACGGGCGAAGAGCTGGACAGCGATACCTGGCAGGCGGAGCTGCATATTGAAGTTTTCCTGCCTGCTCAGGTGCCGGATTCAGAGCTGGATTCGTGGATGGAGTCCCGGATTTATCCGGTGATGAGCGATATCCCGGCGCTGTCAGATTTGATCACCAGTATGGTGGCCAGTGGCTATGACTACCGGCGCGACGATGATGCGGGCCTGTGGAGTTCAGCCGATCTGACGTATGTCATTACCTATGAAATGTGAGGACGCTATGCCTGTACCAAATCCTACAATGCCGGTGAAAGGTGCCGGGACCACCCTGTTGGTTTATAAGGGGAGCGGTGACCCTTATGCGAATCCGCTTTCAGACGTTGACTGGTCGCGTCTGGCAAAAGTTAAAGACCTGACGCCCGGCGAACTGACCGCTGAGTCCTATGACGACAGCTATCTCGATGATGAAAATGCGGACTGGACTGCGACCGGGCAGGGGCAGAAATCTGCCGGAGATACCAGCTTCACGCTGGCGTGGATGCCCGGAGAGCAGGGGCAGCAGGCGCTGCTGGCGTGGTTTAATAAAGGGGATACCCGTGCCTATAAAATCCGCTTCCCGAACGGCACGGTCGATGTGTTCCGCGGCTGGGTCAGCAGTATCGGTAAGGCGGTGACGGCGAAGGAAGTGATCACCCGCACGGTGAAAGTCACCAACGTGGGACGTCCGTCGATGGCAGAAGATCGCAGCACGGTAACAGCGGCAACCGGCATGACCGTGACGCCTGCCAGCACTTCGGTGGTGAAAGGGCGGAGCATCACGCTGACCGTGGCATTCCAGCCGGAAGGCGCAACCGACAAGAGCTTCCGTGCGGTGTCTGCGGATAAAACAAAAGCCACCGTGTCGGTCAGTGGTATGACCATCACCGTGAAAGGTGTTGCTGCAGGCAAGGTCAACATTCCGGTTGTATCCGGTAATGGTGAACTTGCTGTGGTTGCAGGAATCACCGTCACCGACAGTTAATCCGGAGAGTCAGCGATGTTCCTGAAAACCGAATCATTTGAATATAACGGTATGAGCGTCACGCTTTCTGAACTGTCAGCCCTGCAGCGAATTGAGCATCTCGCCCTGCTGAAACGACAGGCAGAACAGGCGGGATCCAGTCTCAATCGACAGGTGAGCGTGGAAGATCTCGTCAGAACCGGTGCTTTTCTGGTGGCGATGTCCCTGTGGCATAACCATCCGCAGAAGACAAAGCTGCCTTCTATGAATGAAGCCGTTAAACAGATTGAGCAGGAAGTGCTTACCACCTGGCCCACGGAGGCAATTTCTCATGCTGAAAACGTGGTGTACCGGCTGTCCGGTATGTATGAGTTTGTGGTGAATGATGCTCCTGAACAGACAGATGACGCCGGGCCAGCAGAGCCTGTTTCTGCGGGAAAGTGTTCGACGGTGAGCTGAGTTTTGCCCTGAAACTGGCGCGTGAGATGGGGCGACCCGACTGGCGCGCCATGCTTGCCGGGATGTCATCCACGGAGTATGCCGACTGGCACCGCTTTTACAGTACCCATTATTTTCATGATGTTCTGCTGGATATGCACTTTTCCGGGCTGACATATACCGTGCTCAGCCTGTTTTTCAGCGATCCGGATATGCATCCGCTGGATTTCAGTCTTCTGAACCGGCGCGAGGCTGACGAAGAGCCTGAAGATGATGTGCTGATGCAGAAAGCGGCAGGGCTTGCCGGAGGCGTCCGCTTTGGCCCGGACGGGAATGAAGTTATCCCCGCTTCCCCGGATGTGGCGGACATGACGGAGGATGACGTAATGCTGATGACAGTATCAGAAGGGATCGCAGGAGGAGTCCGGTATGGCTGAACCGGTAGGCGATCTGGTCGTTGATTTAAGTCTGGATGCGGCCAGATTTGACGAGCAGATGGCCAGAGTCAGGCGTCATTTTTCCGGTACGGAAAGTGATGCGAAAAAAACAGCGGCAGTCGTTGAACAGTCGCTGAGCCGACAGGCGCTGGCTGCACAGAAAGCGGGGATTTCCGTCGGGCAGTATAAAGCCGCCATGCGTATGCTGCCTGCACAGTTCACCGACGTGGCCACGCAGCTTGCAGGCGGGCAAAGTCCGTGGCTGATCCTGCTGCAACAGGGGGGTCAGGTGAAGGACTCCTTCGGCGGGATGATCCCCATGTTCCGGGGGCTTGCCGGTGCGATCACCCTGCCGATGGTGGGGGCTACCTCGCTGGCGGTGGCGACCGGAGCGCTGGCGTATGCCTGGTATCAGGGCAACTCAACCCTGTCCGATTTCAACAAAACGCTGGTCCTTTCCGGCAATCAGGCGGGACTGACGGCAGATCGTATGCTGGTCCTGTCCAGAGCCGGGCAGGCGGCAGGGCTGACGTTTAACCAGACCAGCGAGTCACTCAGCGCACTGGTTAAGGCGGGGGTAAGCGGTGAGGCTCAGATTGCGTCCATCAGCCAGAGTGTGGCGCGTTTCTCCTCTGCATCCGGCGTGGAGGTGGACAAGGTCGCTGAAGCCTTCGGGAAGCTGACCACAGACCCGACGTCGGGGCTGACGGCGATGGCACGCCAGTTCCATAACGTGACGGCGGAGCAGATTGCGTATGTTGCTCAGTTGCAGCGTTCCGGCGATGAAGCCGGGGCATTGCAGGCGGCGAACGAGGCCGCAACGAAAGGGTTTGATGACCAGACCCGACGCTTGAAAGAGAACATGGGCACGCTGGAAACCTGGGCAGACAGGACAGCACGGGCATTCAAATCCATGTGGGATGCGGTGCTGGATATTGGTCGTCCTGATACCGCGCAGGAGATGCTGATTAAGGCAGAGGCCGCGTTTAAGAAAGCGGACGATATCTGGAATCTGCGCAAGGATGATTATTTTGTTAACGATGAAGCGCGGGCGCGTTACTGGGATGATCGTGAAAAGGCCCGTCTTGCGCTTGAAGCCGCCCGAAAGAAGGCTGAGCAGCAGAGTCAACAGGACAAAAATGCGCAGCAGCAGAGCGATACCGAAGCGTCACGGCTGAAATATACCGAAGAGGCGCAGAAGGCTTACGAACGGCTGCAGACGCCGCTGGAGAAATATACCGCCCGTCAGGAAGAACTGAACAAGGCACTGAAAGACGGGAAAATCCTGCAGGCGGATTACAACACGCTGATGGCGGCGGCGAAAAAGGATTATGAAGCGACGCTGAAAAAGCCGAAACAGTCCGGCGTGAAGGTGTCTGCGGGCGATCGTCAGGAAGACAGTGCTCATGCTGCCCTGCTGACGCTTCAGGCAGAACTCCGGACGCTGGAGAAGCATGCCGGAGCAAATGAGAAAATCAGCCAGCAGCGCCGGGATTTGTGGAAGGCGGAGAGTCAGTTCGCGGTACTGGAGGAGGCGGCGCAACGTCGCCAGCTGTCTGCACAGGAGAAATCCCTGCTGGCGCATAAAGATGAGACGCTGGAGTACAAACGCCAGCTGGCTGCACTTGGCGACAAGGTTACGTATCAGGAGCGCCTGAACGCGCTGGCGCAGCAGGCGGATAAATTCGCACAGCAGCAACGGGCAAAACGGGCCGCCATTGATGCGAAAAGCCGGGGGCTGACTGACCGGCAGGCAGAACGGGAAGCCACGGAACAGCGCCTGAAGGAACAGTATGGCGATAATCCGCTGGCGCTGAATAACGTCATGTCAGAGCAGAAAAAGACCTGGGCGGCTGAAGACCAGCTTCGCGGGAGCTGGATGGCAGGCCTGAAGTCCGGCTGGAGTGAGTGGGAAGAGAGCGCCACGGACAGTATGTCGCAGGTAAAAAGTGCAGCCACGCAGACCTTTGATGGTATTGCACAGAATATGGCGGCGATGCTGACCGGCAGTGAGCAGAACTGGCGCAGCTTCACCCGTTCCGTGCTGTCCATGATGACAGAAATTCTGCTTAAGCAGGCAATGGTGGGGATTGTCGGGAGTATCGGCAGCGCCATTGGCGGGGCTGTTGGTGGCGGCGCATCCGCGTCAGGCGGTACAGCCATTCAGGCCGCTGCGGCGAAATTCCATTTTGCAACCGGAGGATTTACGGGAACCGGCGGCAAATATGAGCCAGCGGGGATTGTTCACCGTGGTGAATTTGTCTTCACGAAGGAGGCAACCAGCCGGATTGGCGTGGGAAATCTCTACCGGCTGATGCGCGGCTATGCCACCGGCGGTTATGTCGGTGGCACCGGAAGTCCGGCGCAAATGCGGCGTTCAGAGGGTATCAGGTTTGAGCAGAACAACAACGTGGTGATTCAGAACGACGGTACGAATGGTCTGCCAGGTCCACAGATGATGAAGGCGGTGTATGACATGGCCCGCAAGGGTGCCCGTGATGAAATCCAGGCACAGATGCGCGATGGTGGTCTGTTCTCCGGAGGTGGACGATGAAAACCTTCCGCTGGAAAGTGAAACCCGGGATGGATGTGACATCGGCTCCTTCCGTCAGGGAGGTGCGCTTTGGTGATGGCTATTCCCAGCGTGCGCCTGCCGGGCTGAACGCTGACCTGAAAACGTACAGCGTGACGCTGTCTGTCTCCCGTGAGGAGGCCACGGCGCTGGAGTCGTTTCTGGCTGAGCACGGGGGCTGGAAAGCCTTTCTGTGGACGCCGCCTTATGAGTGGCGGCAGATAAAGGTGACCTGCGCAAAATGGTCGTCGCGGGTCAGTATGCTGCGTGTTGAGTTCAGCGCAGAGTTTGAACAGGTGGTGAACTGATGCAGGATATCCGGCAGGAAACACTGAATGAATGCACCCGTGCGGAGCAGTCGGCCAGCGTGGTGCTCTGGGAAATCGATCTGACAGAGGTCGGTGGAGAACGTTATTTTTTCTGTAATGAGCAGAACGAAAAAGGTGAGCCGGTCACCTGGCAGGGGCGACAGTATCAGCCGTATCCCATTCAGGGGAGTGGTTTTGAACTGAATGGCAAAGGCACCAGTACGCGCCCCACGCTGATGGTTTCTAACCTGTACGGTATGGTCACCGGGATGGCGGAAGATCTACAGAGTCTGGTCGGCGGAACGGTGGTCCGGCGTAAGGTTTACGCCCGTTTTCTGGATGCGGTGAACTTCGTCAACGGAAACAGTGACGCCGATCCGGAGCAGGAGGTGATCAGCCGCTGGCGCATTGAGCAGTGCAGCGAACTGAGCGCGGTGAGTGCCTCTTTTGTACTGTCCACGCCGACGGAAACGGACGGCGCTGTTTTTCCGGGACGTATCATGCTGGCCAACACCTGCACCTGGACCTATCGCGGTGATGAGTGCGGTTATCACGGTCCGGCAGTCGCGGATGAATATGACCAGCCGACGTCCGATATCACGAAGGATAAATGCAGCAAATGCCTGAGCGGCTGTAAGTTTCGCAATAACGTCGGCAACTTTGGCGGCTTCCTTTCCATTAACAAACTTTCGCAGTAAATCCCATGACACAGACAGAATCAGCGATTCTGGCGCACGCCCGGCGATGTGCGCCAGCGGAGTCGTGCGGCTTCGTGGTAAGCACGCCGGAGGGGGAAAGATATTTCCCCTGCGTGAATATCTCCGGTGAGCCGGAGGCGTATTTCCGTATGTCGCCGGAAGATTGGCTGCAGGCAGAAATGCAGGGTGAGATTGTGGCGCTGGTCCACAGCCACCCCGGTGGTCTGCCCTGGCTGAGTGAGGCCGACCGGCGGCTGCAGGTGCAGAGTGATTTGCCGTGGTGGCTGGTCTGCCGGGGGGCGATTCACAAGTTCCGCTGTGTGCCGCATCTCACCGGGCGGCGCTTTGAGCACGGGGTGACGGACTGTTACACGCTGTTCCGGGATGCTTATCATCTGGCGGGGATTGAGATGCCGGATTTTCATCGCGAGGATGACTGGTGGCGTCACGGTCAGAATCTCTATCTGGATAATCTGGAGGCCACAGGGCTGTATCAGGTGCCGTTGTCATCAGCACAACCGGGCGATGTGCTGCTGTGCTGTTTTGGTTCATCGGTGCCGAATCATGCCGCCATTTACTGTGGTGACGGCGAGCTGCTGCACCATATTCCTGAACAACTGAGCAAACGAGAGAGGTATACCGACAAATGGCAGCGACGCACACACTCCCTCTGGCGTCACCAGGCATGGCACGCATCTGCCTTTACGGGGATTTACAACGATTTGTCCGCCGCATCGATCTGCGTGTGAAAACGGGGGCCGAAGCCATCCGGGCGCTGGCCATGCAGATCCCGGCGTTTCGTCAGAAGCTGAGCGACGGCTGGTATCAGGTACGCATTGCCGGGCGTGATACAGGTGAAACGGAATTATCAGCCCGTCTTAATGAACCGCTGGCAAATGGTGCTGTGATCCATATCGTGCCGCGTCTGGCAGGAGCCAAAAGTGGCGGTGTGTTTCAGGCTGTGCTGGGGGCGGCTGTTATGGCGGTTGCTATATGGATGCCGGGGGTAGGAATTATGGCGAGTAATCTGCTGTTTTCTCTCGGTGCCAGTATGACGCTTGGCGGTGTTGCACAGATGCTGGCCCCTAAACCCAAAACCCCCCGCACACAGACAACGGATAACGGCAAACAGAACACCTATTTTTCTTCACTGGATAATATGGTTGCCCAGGGCAATGTTCTGCCCGTTCTGTACGGTGAAATGCGCGTGGGATCACGTGTGGTATCTCAGGAGATCAGCACAGCAGATGAAGGTGATGGTGGTCAGGTTGTGGTGATTGGTCGCTGATGAAAAACGTTTTATGTGAAACCGCCTCCGGGCGGTTTTATCGTTTATGGAGCATGACGAATGGGTAAAGGCAGCAGTAAGGGGCATACCCCGCGCGAAGCGAAGGACAACCTGAAATCCACGCAGCTGCTGAGTGTGATTGATGCCATCAGCGAAGGGCCGATTGAAGGTCCGGTGGATGGATTAAAAAGCGTGCTGCTGAACAGTACGCCGGTGCTGGACAGTGAGGGGAATACCAATATATCCGGCGTCACGGTGGTGTTCCGGGCAGGTGAGCAGGAGCAGTCACCGCCGGAGGGATTTGAATCCTCCGGCTCCGAGACGGTGCTGGGTACGGAAGTGAAATATGACACGCCGATCACCCGCACCATTACGTCGGCAAACATCGACCGTCTGCGCTTTACCTTCGGTGTACAGGCACTGGTGGAAACCACCTCAAAGGGTGACAGGAATCCGTCGGAAGTCCGTCTGCTGGTTCAGATACAGCGTAATGGTGGCTGGGTGACGGAAAAAGACATCACCATTAAGGGCAAAACCACCTCGCAGTATCTGGCCTCGGTGGTGGTGGGTAACCTGCCGCCGCGCCCGTTCAATATACGGATGCGCAGGATGACGCCGGACAGCACCACAGACCAGCTGCAGAACAAAACGCTCTGGTCGTCATACACCGAAATCATCGATGTGAAACAGTGCTACCCGAACACGGCACTGGTCGGCGTGCAGGTGGATTCGGAGCAGTTCGGCAGCCAGCAGGTGAGCCGTAATTATCATCTGCGCGGGCGCATTCTGCAGGTGCCGTCGAACTATAACCCGCAGACGCGGCAATACAGCGGTATCTGGGACGGAACGTTTAAGCCGGCATACAGCAACAACATGGCCTGGTGTCTGTGGGATATGCTGACCCATCCGCGCTACGGCATGGGGAAACGTCTTGGTGCGGCGGATGTGGATAAATGGGCGCTGTATGTCATCGGCCAGTACTGCGACCAGTCAGTGCCGGACGGCTTTGGCGGCACGGAGCCGCGCATCACCTGTAATGCGTACCTGACCACACAGCGCAAGGCGTGGGATGTGCTCAGTGATTTCTGCTCGGCGATGCGCTGTATGCCGGTATGGAACGGGCAGACGCTGACGTTCGTGCAGGACCGGCCATCAGATAAGGTGTGGACCTATAACCGCAGTAATGTGGTGATGCCGGATGATGGCGCGCCGTTCCGCTACAGCTTCAGCGCCCTGAAGGACCGCCATAATGCCGTTGAGGTGAACTGGATTGACCCGAACAACGGCTGGGAGACGGCGACAGAGCTTGTGGAGGACACGCAGGCCATTGCCCGTTACGGTCGTAACGTCACGAAGATGGATGCTTTTGGCTGTACCAGCCGGGGGCAGGCACATCGCGCCGGGCTGTGGCTGATTAAAACAGAACTGCTGGAAACGCAGACCGTGGACTTCAGCGTGGGTGCCGAAGGGCTTCGCCATGTACCGGGCGATGTCATTGAAATCTGCGATGATGACTATGCCGGTATCAGCACCGGCGGGCGCGTGCTGGCGGTAAACAGCCAGACCCGGACGCTGACGCTCGACCGTGAAATCACGCTGCCATCTTCCGGCACCACGCTGATAAGCCTGGTTGACGGGCAGGGGAGTCCGGTCAGCGTGGAGGTTCAGTCCGTCACCGACGGCGTGAAGGTAAAAGTGAGCCGTGTTCCTGACGGTGTTGCTGAATACAGCGTATGGGGGCTGAAGCTGCCGACGCTGCGCCAGCGACTGTTCCGCTGCGTGAGTATCCGTGAGAACGACGACGGCACGTATGCCATCACCGCCGTGCAGCATGTGCCGGAAAAAGAGGCCATCGTGGATAACGGGGCGCACTTTGACGGCGACCAGAGCGGCACGGTGAATGGTGTCACGCCGCCAGCGGTGCAGCACCTGACTGCCGAAGTCACCGCAGACAGCGGGGAATATCAGGTGCTGGCGCGATGGGACACACCGAAGGTGGTGAAGGGCGTGAGCTTCCTGCTCCGTCTGACCGTGACAGCGGATGACGGCAGTGAGCGGCTGGTCAGCACGGCCCGGACGACGGAAACCACTTACCGCTTCACACAACTGGCTCTGGGGAACTACAGGCTGACAGTCCGGGCAGTAAATGCGTGGGGGCAGCAGGGCGATCCGGCGTCGGTATCGTTCCGGATTGCCGCACCGGCAGCGCCGTCGCGGATTGAGCTGACGCCGGGCTATTTTCAGATAACCGCCACGCCGCATCTTGCGGTTTATGATCCGACGGTACAGTTTGAGTTCTGGTTCTCGGAAAAGCGGATTGCGGATATCAGGCAGGTTGAAACCACAGCACGCTATCTTGGCACGGCGCTGTACTGGATAGCCGCCAGTATCAATATCAGGCCGGGCCATAATTATTATTTTTACGTTCGCAGTGTGAACACCGTTGGCAAATCGGCATTCGTGGAGGCTGTTGGTCAGCCGAGTGATGACGCATCCGGCTATCTGGATTTTTTCAAAGGCGAGATAGGGAAAACCCATCTGGCTCAGGAGCTGTGGACGCAGATTGATAACGGTCAGCTTGCGCCTGACCTGACTGAAATCAGGACGTCCATAACGGATGTCAGCAATGAAATAACACAGACCGTCAATAAGAAACTGGAAGACCAGAGTGCAGCGATCCAGCAGATACAGAAGGTTCAGGTTGATACAAATAATAACCTGAACAGCATGTGGGCAGTGAAGCTGCAGCAGATGCAGGACGGACGCCTTTATATTGCGGGTATCGGTGCCGGTATTGAGAACACCCCTGACGGCATGCAGAGTCAGGTGCTGCTGGCAGCAGACAGGATTGCGATGATTAATCCTGCGAATGGCAACACAAAGCCGATGTTTGTTGGTCAGGGCGATCAGATATTCATGAATGAAGTGTTCCTGAAACGCCTGACGGCCCCCACCATTACCAGCGGCGGTAATCCTCCGGCATTTTCCCTGACATCAGACGGGAGACTGACGGCGAAAAATGCGGATATCAGTGGTAGTGTGAATGCGAACTCAGGAACGCTCAACAATGTCACGATTAACCAGAACTGTACGATTAAGGGCATGCTGGAGGCGACCCAGGTCAGAGGAGATTTCGTTAAAGCTGTATCAAAAGCCTTCCCGAAAAAAGTCGGTACGTGGGGTAACACGGAAACGCCAAACGGTACGGTTACAGTCACCATCAGCGATGATCATAACTTTGACCGCCAGATTATTATTCCGCCCATTATTTTTAACGGTATAGCGTATGACGATCCGGGGAGCGGAAATAACCCAGGAGGCACGCGATACACGGGTTATGGTTTTGAAGTTCGCAAAAACGGCGTATTAATCGCATCCAGAGAAACTAAAGGGGCCATTCCCGGTAGTTACAGTGCAGTTATTGATATGCCGAGTGGCAGGGGAAGCGTCACTCTGGAGTTTAAGATTTTCCAGAAAGGCAATCAGGGGGCAGGCAATATCACCGACTGTACGGTGATTGTGACCAAAAAAGCCGCTTCCGGCATCAGTATTCGTTGAAATATTTATAACCCCAATAAAGGGCGTCAGGAATGACGCCTTTTTTATTGCAGAAAAGCGAGAGGTAATTATGCGTAAAGTTTGTGCAGCAATTTTGTCCGCAGCCATTTGTCTGGCCGTATCCGGTGCGCCTGCATGGGCGTCTGAACATCAGTCCACGCTGAGCGCGGGGTATCTTCATGCCTCGACGAACATCCCCGGCAGTGATGATCTGAACGGGATTAACGTGAAATACCGTTATGAGTTTACGGACACACTGGGGCTGGTGACGTCATTCAGCTATGCAGGAGACAAGAATCGCCAGCTGACCCGTTACAGCGATACCCGCTGGCATGAAGATTCCGTTCGTAACCGCTGGTTCAGCGTAATGGCGGGGCCGTCTGTGCGCGTGAATGAATGGTTCAGCGCGTATGCGATGGCGGGTGTAGCTTACAGCCGTGTGTCGACTTTCTCCGGGGATTATCTTCGCGTAACTGACAACAAGGGGAAAAAGCACGATGTGCTGACCGGAAGTGATGACGGTCGCCACAGCAACACGTCTCTGGCGTGGGGGGCTGGCGTGCAGTTTAACCCGACCGAATCCGTGGCCATTGATATTGCTTATGAAGGCTCCGGCAGTGGTGACTGGCGCACTGACGGTTTCATCGTGGGTGTCGGTTATAAATTCTGATTAGCCAGGTAACACAGTGTTATGACAGCCCGCCGGTTCAGGCGGGCTTTTTTGTGGGGTGAATATGGCAGTAAAGATTTCAGGTGTACTGAAAGACGGCACAGGAAAACCGGTACAGAACTGCACAATCCAGCTGAAAGCAAAACGTAACAGCACCACGGTGGTGGTGAACACGCTGGCCTCAGAAAATCCGGATGAAGCCGGGCGTTACAGCATGGACGTTGAGTACGGGCAGTACAGCGTTATTCTGTTGGTGGAGGGATTCCCGCCGTCACATGCCGGGACCATCACCGTGTATGAAGATTCCCGACCCGGTACGCTGAATGATTTTCTCGGTGCCATGACGGAGGATGATGCCCGTCCTGAGGCACTGCGCCGTTTTGAACTGATGGTGGAAGAGGTGGCGCGTAACGCGTCCGCGGTGGCACAGAACACGGCAGCCGCGAAGAAGTCAGCCAGCGATGCCAGCACATCAGCCCGTGAGGCGGCAACCCATGCGACTGATGCTGCAGGCTCAGCACGCGCAGCCAGCACGTCAGCCGGACAGGCCGCGTCGTCGGCTCAGTCAGCATCTTCCAGCGCAGGAACGGCATCAACAAAGGCCAGTGAAGCATCGAAAAGTGCTGCTGCTGCAGAGTCCTCAAAAAGCGCGGCAGCTACCAGTGCCGCTGCGGCGAAAACGTCAGAAACGAATGCGGCAGCGTCACAACAATCAGCAGCCACTTCTGCATCCGCCGCGACCACGAAGGCGTCAGAAGCAGCCACCTCAGCCCGGGATGCGGCGGCCTCAAAAGAGGCAGCGAAATCATCAGAAACGAACGCATCATCAAGCGCCAGTAGTGCCGCTTCCTCGGCAACGGCGGCAGGCAATTCCGCGAAGGCGGCAAAGACGTCTGAGACAAACGCCAGGTCTTCTGAAACGGCAGCGGGACAGAGCGCCTCGGCTGCGGCAGGCTCAAAAACAGCGGCTGCGTCGTCTGCCAGTGCCGCGTCAACAAGTGCCGGGCAGGCCTCAGCCAGTGCCACCGCCGCCGGAAAATCGGCAGAAAGTGCCGCATCGTCTGCTTCAACAGCCACAACGAAGGCTGGCGAAGCCACTGAACAGGCCAGCGCAGCAGCGAGGTCTGCTTCCGCAGCGAAGACATCCGAAACGAATGCGAAAGCGTCGGAAACCCGTGCAGAATCCTCAAAAACGGCAGCCGCATCGTCCGCCAGTTCGGCAGCGTCATCGGCATCATCTGCGTCTGCTTCAAAAGATGAGGCGACCAGACAGGCGTCAGCAGCGGGGGGCAGCGCCACGACGGCATCCACGAAAGCAACAGAGGCGGCAGGCAGTGCGACGGCAGCATCTCAGAGCAAAACTGCTGCTGAATCCGCTGCGACCCGTGCGGAAGCTGCTGCTGATCGTGCTGAAGAGATTGCCGGTGCAGTTGCGATGGAAGACGCAAGCCTTACAACTAAAGGTGTTGTGAAACTTAGCAGTGCTGTTGATAGCACCAGTGAATCGCTGGCCGCAACGCCAAAAGCAGTTAAAGCAGCCAATGACAATGCGAATAGCAGGGTGCCATCTAACCGAAAAGTTAACGGAAAAGCACTGACTGCGGATATAACATTAACGCCGAAAGATATTGGTACTTTAAATTCAGTAACGATGTCTTTCTCTGGCGGGGCTGGGTGGTTCAAACTGGCTACGGTTACCATGCCACAAGCGAGTTCCATCGTTTACATCGCATTGATTGGTGGCGCTGGTTACAACGTCGGTTCCCCACATCAGGCAGGCATTTCAGAACTGGTTCTACGAGCAGGCAATGGAAACCCCAAAGGAATTACCGGGGCTTTGTGGAAGCGTACAGCCGTCGGATTAACGAATTTCGCCTGGATCAACACATCCGGCGATACATATGATATTTACGTTGAGATTGGCAATTATGCGACTCGTGTAAATATCCATTGGGATTGTACTGCAAATGCGACAGTTTCTATTTATACATCGCCAACATATTCAGCGAGTAAGCCTTCCAGCGTTACCGATGGTGTTGTTTATACGATGTATAGCACACATCAGAAACCGACGCCGTTAGATATTGGAGCACTGCCAACAACCGGAGGAACAGTTTCAGGTCCGTTGTCTGTTACAGGTGGATTAACTGGTTCATTGAATGGTAATGCAAGTACAGCCACGAAATTGCAGACGGCAAGATCTATCGGTGGAGTTGTTTTCGACGGTTCTGCAAATATTAACCTTCCAGGTGTAAACACTACGGGTAATCAGAACACCACTGGTAATGCTGCAACTGCTACAAAACTTCAGACTGCAAGAAAAATATCCGGTGTTCCATTTGATGGTTCTACTGATATCACTTTAACCGCCGCGCATGTGGCTGCTTTTGCCAGAAGAGCAACGGATGCGTATGCCGATGCGGATGGGGGCGTTCCATGGAATGCCGAATCAGGCGCTTACAATGTCACTCGCTCTGGCGACAGCTATATTCTGGTTAACTTCTATACCGGAGTCGGAAGTTGCCGGACCTTGCAGATGAAGGCGCATTACAGAAATGGTGGTCTGTTCTACCGTTCTTCAAGAGACGGTTATGGTTTTGAAAGTGGTTGGGCGCAGCTTTACACCTCGGCTCATCCTCCTGCAGAGTTTTATCCAGTCGGCGCACCAATCCCGTGGCCATCAGATACCGTTCCGTCTGGTTATGCCCTGATGCAGGGGCAGACTTTTGACAAATCTGCCTACCCGAAACTTGCAGCCGCTTATCCGTCAGGCGTGATCCCTGATATGCGTGGCTGGACGATTAAGGGCAAGCCCGCCAGTGGTCGTGCCGTATTGTCTCAGGAACAGGACGGCATAAAATCGCATACCCACAGCGCCAGCGCATCCAGTACTGATTTGGGGACGAAAACCACATCGTCGTTTGATTACGGCACTAAATCCACGAATAACACCGGGGCGCATACCCATAGTGTTAGCGGTACGGCTGCTTCAGCCGGTGCACATACCCATTCGATGACATTTGTTTCAGGTGGTTCCAGTGGTGCTCCGGGAAGTGGAGCATCTGATTATTCTAAATACAGTGTTAACACTTCTTCTGCAGGCGCTCATACGCACTCTGTATCGGGTACTGCTGCAAGCGCAGGTGCACACGCACATACTGTGGGTATTGGTGCTCATACGCACTCGGTTGCGATTGGCTCACATGGACACACCATCACCGTTAACGCTGCTGGTAACGCGGAAAACACCGTCAAAAATATCGCATTTAACTATATTGTGAGGCTTGCATAATGGCATTCAGAATGAGTGAACAAGCACGGACCATAAAAATTTATAATCTGCTGGCCGGAACTAATGAATTTATTGGTGAAGGTGACGCATATATTCCGCCTCATACAGGTCTGCCAGCAAACAGTACCGATATTGCACCGCCAGATATTCCGGTTGGCTTTGTGGCTGTTTTCAACAGTGATGAGGCATCGTGGCATCTCGTTGAAGATCATCGGGGAAAAACCGTCTATGACGTGGCTTCCGGCGACGCGTTATTTATTTCTGAACTTGGCTCGTTACCGGAAAATGTCACCTGGTTATCGCCGGAAGGGGAATATCAGAAGTGGAACGGCACAGCCTGGGTGAAGGATACGGAAGCAGAAAAACTGTTCCGGATCCGGGAGGCGGAAGAAACAAAAAACAGCCTGATGCAGGTAGCCAGTGAGCATATAGCGCCACTTCAGGATGCTGTAGATCTGGAGATCGCAACGGAGGAAGAAACCTCATTGCTGGAAGCCTGGAAAAAATATCGGGTGTTGCTGAACCGTGTTAATACAACAACTGCACCGGATATTGAATGGCCAACAGTACCCATTATCGAATAGTGCATTACGAACTGCAGGATATTATATGGGATAATATTCTGCAGTTTATTGGGGCTGTATTTTAAAAAGGTGTTTATTTTGAGTGAGTTATCACCTTGTTCTTTCCGGTTCTTTTGGCTTGATATAACGCTTTATCGGCATTGACTAACATTTCAGATGGACTGAGATTATTCTCTTTTGAAGTAAAACAACCAATACTGACGGTTATTTTCTCAGGTCCATGCGATAATAATTTTTTCGAGCATTGCTCCTCAATGTTTTTTCTGATTCGCTCTGCAATTGATAGCAAGAGCTTTTGAGTATTACCTTTAATGATAATACCGAACTCCTCACCGCCTAAGCGCCCTAATATATCCTCTTTCCTGATGGATTTTTTTATTATTCTGGTAACCATTACTATGACTTGATCACCCATATGATGCCCCCATTTGTCATTGATGCTTTTGAAATTGTCAATATCTAACATTATTACTGAGAAATCATGGTGTTTTGATATATTCTTCAATGAGTCAATAAAGTATCTTCTATTGTATGTATTCGTTAGTGGATCATGAATTGCCATATGATTAGCATGATTTAATTTCCTGAAAACATAATACATGAGTGTTGAAATGATATAAATCATTGATATCAATTCAAGAAATTTTGTCATGTACCATGCAGGATGGGATTTATCAATAAAATACAATAAAATTAGATTATTGCATACTGACACTATACAAATAAGTATTATACACAACCATATTTTTGAGTAATTACGTATGCTGATGCATGAGCTGATAAGTAATACAAGCCAAAATACTGATATTATTTTGGTGTACACGATATTCCACGTCGACAAATGACGATTCAGCGAGTATTGTATAATATTAAGACTATATTTTATATTGTCACTGCTTAGATTTTTTGCTACAAACGGAGTAATAAAAAGAATTAATATTGACAAAACAACAATTATTATGTTTCTTTTATCTTCTAAAACACTTTTATTTTTAATATTGGTGGAATAAACAGCCAGAAAGATTATAGATATAAAGCTGAACTGACGGAATAGATAATATATTGCGATATCATTTGATTTCTGATAGATTGTAGATAAATCGTTACCTAACGGAGATAAAGAAATAATAGCCACTTCTAATAAATAATATGTGTTGCTCAAAAACGCGAATGAAAGAATTAAGAGATAACTTTGTCTCTGATTAGAAACATAGTAAAGCAATAGAAAAATAAAAATCATCAGGTTTATGAAAAAAAGCCCAATAATGAAAACACTATAACTTATTTGTGTTGTTTGTGTTATGTATATTCCATTATTTTCATGCAGTAATAAAAATATAATAGAGATGCATGAAAATAAAAAGATGAAGATTTTTATTTTTATAGGTACCTGGTTGATAATCATGTACGCACCTGAGAATGATATATATATAATATGTATCGCTACAAATAACGATAATTTCTTACTGGTGATAGTATACTATTATTCTGGTTAATCGCTGTCAAATTGATGATTTTGGTTAGTATTGCAATAGCGAAGGGTTTGATCCGGTAAGACTGGCTAGGCAAGGCTATACCAAAAAATCAGTGTAGGTTCAGAAAACGATGCACCATACAATCATCAATAATTTCAAATTGTCCATTGTGCATAAATCATAAAGAAAACCGCAGCACGTCGTATGCAAGAACGTGCTGCGGTTGGCTGGTGAACTTTCGATAGTGCGAGTATTGAATGATTTCCAGCTGTTGCCGATTTTACTATGTTTTCAGTAGAACACTTAGACAAAACTGAGGCACACAAATCTTTGCACTGGATTGCAAGGCTTTGTGCTTCTCTGGAGTGCGACATGTTTGATAACAAAAAATTAGCGCAAGAAGACAAAAATCACCTTGCGCTAATGCTCTGTCTCAGGTCACTAATACTATCTAAGTAGTTGATTCATAGTGACTGGATATGTTGTGTTTTGTAGCATCATGTAGTCTATTTTTTAGACTAAAGGTATTGTAACGCATTGATATTAATGGTTTTTAATGTTTCGCGTTCAGCTTTTTTATACTAAGTTGAGCGAAACGGGAAGGTAAAAAGACAAAAAGTTGTTTTCAATACCTTTAAGTGATGTCAGATGGCTTTGTGCCATCTGACAGAGCATTTAGCTGAACATCGCAGTAATCGATGCACTTGCCAAAGCGTGGAAATGGACGTTAAACCCGACCATCGCGCCGCTGGCACCTTCATCGACATCAATACGCTCTACATCCAGCGCGTGAACGGTAAAAATGTAGCGATGGGTTTCACCTTTTGGCGGCGCTGCGCCACCGTATCCGGCTTTACCAAAATCGGTACGCGTCTGTAAAACACCGTCTGGCATTGCCACCAAACCGGAGCCAAACCCTTGCGGCAATACGCGGGTATCGGCAGGCAAGTTCACCACCACCCAGTGCCACCAGCCGGAGCCAGTTGGTGCATCTGGATCATAGCAAGTGACAACAAAACTTTTGGTCCCCGCAGGAACATCGTCCCACGCCAGATGCGGCGAAATATTATCACCATCGTAACCCATGCCATTAAAGACATGACGATGCGGCAGTTTATCGCCATCGCGCAGATCATTACTGATGAGTTTCATGAACCCTCCTTTCTTGTTTGCAGAAAGTGTAGCCAGAAACCTTCAGGCTGACTGCTCGTTATTGGCAAAAAAATGTTTCTTCCTGTACCGCACGGTTAACTGCTGCGGTCAGGCGCTGCAACTGTTCCGGGCGAATAATATAGGGCGGCATCAGGTAAATCAGCTTGCCAAAAGGCCGGATCCACACGCCCTGTTCGACAAAGAATTTTTGCAGAGCCGCCATATTTACCGGACGAGTGGTTTCGACCACGCCAATTGCCCCCAGCACGCGCACATCGGCAACCATTTCGGCGTCACGGGCTGATTCCAGTTGCTCGCGCAGTTGTGCTTCAATAGTTTCCACCTGCTGCTGCCAGTCGCCAGATTCAATAATGGTCAGGCTGGCGATCGCTGCCGCGCAGGCTAGCGGATTGCCCATAAAGGTTGGTCCATGCATAAAGCATCCCGCTGCGCCGTTACTGATGGTTTCAGCAACATCGCGCGTGGTAAGCGTGGCAGAAAGCGTCATCGTACCGCCGGTTAAAGCTTTACCAAGACATAAAATATCCGGCGCGATCCCCGCATGCTCGCAGGCAAACAATTTGCCGGTACGACCAAATCCGGTGGCGATCTCGTCAGCAATCAGCAAGATACCTTCACGATCGCACATTTTGCGCATTCGTTTTAACCACTCCGGATGGTACATACGCATTCCGCCTGCGCCCTGCACAATCGGTTCAATGATTACGGCAGCGATTTCATGACGATGCGCCGCCATCAGGCGTGCAAAGCCCACCATATCGCGCTCATCCCATTCGCCGTCCATGCGGCTTTGTGGTGCCGGAGCAAACAAGTTTTCTGGCAGATAGCCTTTCCACAGGCTGTGCATTGAGTTGTCCGGATCGCACACCGACATCGCGCCAAAAGTATCGCCATGATAACCATTGCGGAAGGTCAGAAAACGCTGGCGTGCTTCGCCTTTGGCCTGCCAGTACTGCAATGCCATCTTCATCGCCACTTCCACCGCCACGGAACCGGAGTCTGCGAGAAAAACGCACTCCAGCGGTTCCGGCGTCATCGCCACCAGTTTGCGGCACAACTCGACTGCGGGCGCATGGGTAATACCGCCAAACATCACATGCGACATGGCGTCAATTTGCGACTTCATCGCGGCATTAAGTTGCGGGTGATTGTAACCGTGGATCGCCGCCCACCAGGACGACATACCGTCAACCAGGCGTCTGCCGTCAGACAAAATCAGCTCGCAACCTTCGGCGCTCGCCACCGGATAAACCGGCAGCGGGGAGGTCATTGATGTGTACGGGTGCCAGATATGGCGTTGGTCAAAGGCAAGATCGTCCGTTGTCATAATCGACTTGTAAACCAAATTGAAAAGATTTAGGTTTACGAGTCTACACCGAATTAACAACAAAAAACACATTCTGGAGAAGCCCCATGGCTCACCGCCAACGCTGGACATTGTCGCAAGTCACCGAATTATTTGAAAAACCGTTGCTGGATCTGCTGTTTGAAGCGCAGCAGGTGCACCGTCAGCATTTTGATCCTCGTCAGGTCCAGGTCAGCACTTTGCTGTCAATTAAAACGGGTGCTTGCCCGGAAGATTGCAAATATTGCCCGCAAAGCTCGCGCTACAAAACCGGACTGGAAGCCGAGCGGTTGATGGAAGTCGAACAGGTGCTGGAGTCGGCGCGTAAAGCGAAAGCGGCGGGATCGACGCGTTTTTGCATGGGCGCGGCGTGGAAGAATCCCCACGAACGCGATATGCCGTACCTGGAACAAATGGTGCAGGGGGTAAAAGCGATGGGCCTGGAGGCGTGCATGACGCTGGGTACGTTGAGTGAATCTCAGGCGCAGCGCCTCGCGAATGCCGGGCTGGATTACTACAACCACAACCTCGACACCTCGCCGGAGTTTTACGGCAATATCATCACCACTCGCACCTATCAGGAACGCCTCGATACCCTGGAAAAAGTGCGCGATGCGGGAATCAAAGTCTGTTCTGGCGGCATTGTGGGCTTAGGCGAAACGGTGAAAGATCGCGCCGGATTATTACTACAACTGGCAAATCTACCGACGCCGCCGGAAAGCGTGCCAATCAATATGCTGGTGAAAGTGAAAGGCACACCGCTGGCCGATAACGATGATGTCGATGCCTTTGATTTTATTCGCACCATTGCAGTAGCGCGGATCATGATGCCGACCTCTTACGTGCGCCTTTCTGCCGGACGCGAGCAGATGAATGAACAGACTCAGGCAATGTGTTTTATGGCTGGAGCTAACTCGATTTTCTATGGTTGCAAACTGCTGACCACGCCCAATCCGGAAGAAGATAAAGACCTGCAACTGTTCCGCAAACTGGGGCTGAATCCGCAGCAAACTGCCGTGCTGGCTGGCGATAATGAACAACAGCAGCGTCTGGAGCAGGCACTGATGACCCCGGACACTGACGAATACTACAACGCGGCAGCACTATGAGCTGGCAGGAGAAAATCAACGCGGCGCTCGATGCGCGGCGTGAAGCAGATGCTCTGCGCCGCCGTTACCCTGTAGCGCAAGGGGCCGGACGATGGCTGGTGGCGGATGATCGTCAGTTTTTAAACTTTTCCAGTAACGATTACCTCGGTTTAAGCCATCATCCGAAAATCATCCGCGCCTGGCAGCAGGGCGCTGAACAATTTGGCGTCGGTAGCGGCGGTTCGGGGCATGTCAGCGGTTATAGCGTGGCGCATCAGGCGCTGGAAGAAGAACTGGCGGAGTGGCTGGGCTATTCGCGGGCGCTGCTGTTTATCTCTGGTTTTGCCGCTAATCAGGCAGTCATTGCCGCGATGATGGCAAAAGAGGACCGTATTGTTACTGACAGGCTGAGTCACGCCTCCTTGCTGGAAGCGGCCAGTTTAAGCCCGGCGCAGCTTCGCCGTTTTGCTCATAATGATGTCGCTCATCTGGCGCGCCTGCTTGCTACCTCCTGTCCGGGGTTGCAACTGGTGGTAACAGAAGGTGTGTTCAGTATGGACGGCGATAGCGCGCCGCTGGTAGAAATCCACCGTGAGACGCATCAGCATAACGCCTGGTTGATGGTCGATGATGCTCACGGTGTGGGCGTTATCGGTGAACAGGGGCGCGGAAGCTGCTGGCAGCAGCAGGTGAAGCCGGAATTGCTGGTGGTCACTTTTGGCAAAGGATTTGGCGTCAGCGGGGCGGCGGTGCTTTGTTCTGATAGCGTGGCAGATTATCTGTTGCAATTTGCCCGCCATCTTATCTACAGCACCAGTATGCCCCCCGCTCAGGCGCAGGCATTACGTGCGTCGCTGGCGGTCATTCGCAGTGATGAGGGGGATGCACGGCGCGCAAAACTGGCGGCACTCATAACGCGTTTTCGTGCCGGAATACAGGGGTTGCCTTTTACTCTTGCGGAATCACGTAGTGCCATTCAGCCATTAATCGTCGGCGATAACGTTCGCGCATTACGCCTGGCAGAAAAACTGCGCCAGCAAGGGTGCTGGGTAACGGCGATTCGCCCGCCAACCGTACCCGTCGGCACCGCGCGGATACGCTTAACGCTAACCGCAGAGCATGAAATGCAGGATATTGACCGTTTGCTGGAGGTACTGCATGGCAATGGTCAATAAACAAGCCATCGCTGCGGCATTTGGTCGGGCAGCCGCTCAATATGAGCAACACGCAGACTTACAGCGCCAGAGCGCCGATGCCTTGCTGGCAATGCTCCCGCAACGTCAATACGCCCGCGTGTTGGACGCTGGCTGTGGACCGGGCTGGATGAGCCGCCACTGGCGCGATCGTCACTCGCATGTGACGGCCTTAGATCTCTCGCCACTTATGCTCAAGCAGGCACGCCAACAAGATGCTGCAGATCATTATCTGGCGGGCGATATCGAATCCCTGCCGTTAGCGACTGCGACGTTCGATCTTGCATGGAGCAATCTCGTGGTGCAGTGGTGCGGTAATTTATCTACGGCACTACGCGAGCTGTATCGGGTGGTGCGCCCCGGAGGCGTGGTCGCGTTTACCACCCTGGCGCAGGGGTCACTCTCTGAACTGCATCAGGCGTGGCAAGCGGTAGATGAACGGCCCCATGCCAATCACTTTTTACCGCCCGCAGAAATTGAACTGGCGCTAAAAGGCTTTTGTTATCAGTACCATCTTCAACCCATCACGCTGTGCTTTGATGACGCGCTCAGTGCTATGCGTTCACTGAAAGGCATAGGTGCAACGCATCTTCACGAAGGGCGCGACCAGCGAATATTAACGCGTTCGCAGCTACAGCAACTGCAACTGGCCTGGCCGCAAAAACAGGGGCGATATCCTCTGACTTATCATCTTTTTTTGGGAGTGATTGCTCGTGAGTAAACGCTATTTTGTCACCGGAACAGACACTGAAGTGGGGAAAACCGTCGCCAGTTGTGCGCTTTTACAGGCCGCGAAGGCAGCAGGTTGCCGGACGGCAGGCTACAAACCTGTTGCCTCAGGCAGTGAAATAACTGCAGAAGGCTTACGTAATAGCGATGCACTGGCGCTGCAACGCAACAGTAGTCTGCAACTGGATTACGTCACGGTAAATCCTTACACCTTCGCAGAACCCACCTCGCCGCATATCATCAGTACAGAAGAGGGCAGACCCATCGACCCCGCGGTTATGAGCGCTGGATTACGCGCGCTTGAACAACAGGCTGACTGGGTGTTAGTGGAAGGCGCTGGCGGCTGGTTTACACCGCTTTCTGACACTTTCACTTTTGCGGATTGGGTAACACAGGAACAACTGCCGGTGATACTGGTGGTTGGCGTGAAACTCGGTTGTATTAATCATGCGATGCTGACGGCACAGGCGGTACAGCAAGCTGGACTTACCCTTGCCGGGTGGGTAGCGAACGATGTCACACCACCGGGCAAACGTCACGCTGAATATATGACCACGCTCAATCGGATGATTTCCGCACCACTGCTTGGGGAGATCCCGTGGCTTGATGAACCCCCTGAAAACGCGTTAACTGGAAAGTACCTCAATCTCACCTCATTGTTGTAGCAATATATTTGGTTAAATTGCGAGCGAGATCGCGGCGTCCGCTGCCTGCATTTTAACCAATTAAATTTTAAAAGAAGCGAGAAAAAATATTTAACCCCATATTATGCGGTTAGTGTGGGAATTGCCCAGGCGGCAGGGCGTACGGGCTGCAGGCAGTTATCCACTATTCCTGTGGATAACCATGTGTATTAGAGTTAGAAAACACGATACAAGCGAGAGAATACGCGGCTTGCACGCAAATTGACGCGAAAGAAGGCTTAAGGAAATATTTGTTATTTTTCAATTGATTATATAAAAGCAATGGCAGTCATGAAAGTGACATCTCTTGCCATAAATCCGTCATCAGTCATCTTGACAATTGTTAAAAAAGCCGTTGCTCTGGGGATAACCCCGCAAACCTGGAGTTTTATCTCGCCACTGAGCAAATTATGCTCATGATTGACACCTTCGTTAACGGTGTAACAGAAATAATGTGGCGTGAAACTGTTTTTTTATCCAGTATAATTTGTTGGCATTATTAAGCCCGGCGAGTAAAATTACATACCTGCCCGCCCACTCCTTCAGGTAGCGACTCATGAGTAAACCGTTCAAACTGAATTCCGCTTTCAAACCTTCCGGCGATCAGCCTGAGGCGATTCGACGCCTCGAAGAGGGGCTTGAAGATGGCCTGGCTCACCAGACTCTACTCGGCGTAACGGGCTCCGGGAAAACATTTACCATCGCTAACGTCATCGCTGACCTTCAGCGTCCGACAATGGTGCTTGCGCCCAACAAAACGCTGGCGGCCCAGTTGTACGGCGAGATGAAAGAGTTCTTCCCGGAAAATGCGGTGGAGTACTTCGTCTCTTACTACGACTACTATCAGCCGGAAGCCTATGTGCCGAGTTCCGACACCTTCATTGAAAAAGATGCCTCGGTAAACGAACATATTGAACAGATGCGGCTGTCAGCCACCAAAGCGTTGCTTGAGCGGCGTGATGTGGTGGTGGTCGCTTCTGTTTCAGCTATCTACGGTCTGGGCGACCCTGATTTATATCTCAAGATGATGCTGCATCTGACGGTCGGCATGATTATCGATCAGCGCGCGATCCTGCGGCGCCTGGCGGAATTGCAATACACCCGCAACGACCAGGCGTTCCAGCGCGGTACTTTCCGTGTTCGTGGCGAGGTGATTGATATCTTCCCGGCAGAATCGGACGACATTGCGCTACGTGTAGAGCTGTTTGACGAGGAAGTGGAGCGATTGTCGTTATTTGACCCGCTCACCGGGCAGATTGTATCCACCATTCCGCGTTTTACCATCTACCCGAAAACGCACTACGTCACGCCGCGCGAGCGCATTGTACAGGCGATGGAAGAGATTAAAGAAGAACTGGCCGCCAGACGCAAAGTGCTGTTGGAGAATAACAAGCTACTGGAAGAGCAGCGGCTGACTCAGCGTACCCAGTTTGATCTGGAGATGATGAACGAACTGGGTTATTGCTCAGGTATTGAAAACTACTCGCGCTTCCTCTCCGGTCGTGGACCTGGTGAGCCACCGCCGACGCTGTTTGACTACCTGCCAGCCGATGGGCTGCTGGTGGTCGATGAATCCCATGTCACCATTCCGCAAATTGGCGGCATGTATCGTGGTGACCGGGCGCGCAAAGAGACGCTGGTAGAGTATGGTTTTCGCCTGCCATCGGCGCTGGATAACCGTCCGCTGAAATTTGAAGAGTTCGAAGCATTAGCGCCGCAAACCATCTATGTTTCGGCGACGCCGGGTAATTACGAGCTGGAGAAATCCGGTGGCGATGTGGTGGATCAGGTCGTGCGTCCAACAGGGCTGCTGGACCCGATTATCGAAGTGCGCCCGGTAGCGACCCAGGTTGATGATCTTCTTTCGGAGATTCGTCAGCGTGCGGCAATTAACGAACGCGTACTGGTCACCACACTGACCAAGCGGATGGCGGAAGATCTCACGGAATATCTCGAAGAACACGGCGAGCGCGTGCGTTATCTTCACTCGGATATCGACACCGTTGAGCGTATGGAAATCATCCGCGACTTGCGTCTGGGCGAGTTTGATGTGCTGGTGGGGATCAACCTACTGCGTGAAGGTCTGGATATGCCAGAAGTTTCGCTGGTGGCGATCCTCGATGCTGACAAAGAAGGCTTCCTGCGTTCTGAACGCTCATTGATTCAGACCATTGGACGCGCAGCGCGAAACGTCAACGGTAAAGCGATTCTTTACGGTGATAAGATTACCCCGTCAATGGCGAAAGCGATTGGCGAAACCGAACGTCGCCGCGAGAAACAGCAGAAGTACAATGAAGAGCACGGCATCACGCCACAAGGACTGAACAAGAAAGTGGTCGATATCCTGGCGCTGGGGCAGAACATTGCCAAAACAAAAGCGAAGGGCAGAGGAAAATCGCGGCCGATTGTTGAGCCGGATAATGTGCCGATGGATATGTCGCCGAAGGCGTTGCAGCAGAAAATTCATGAGCTGGAAGGCCAGATGATGCAACACGCGCAAAATCTGGAGTTCGAAGAAGCGGCGCAAATTCGTGACCAGTTACATCAACTGCGTGAGCTGTTTATTGCTGCGTCGTGACATGATAACGAAGAAGACTGATGACAAACGCAAAACTGCCTGATGCGCTACGCTTATCAGGCCTACATGATCTCTGCAATATATTGAATTTGCGCGATTTGTAGGCCGTATCCGGCATAAAGAACGTGCACTTTGTCTTCAATAGGAAGCCGGGATTTTCTTTCGGCTTCCCGTTAACCTAAAGCCTGTAATGCTTTTTCCAGCGCGTTATGTAGCAATTGACGGTCATGGCGATAGGGAATATCACTGGCTTCCAGCACATCCTGAATCACTATCCGATCGCTGACAGCGGAAACATCTACCTTTGGCCCAACGACTACAGCATCAATCACTTTCTTACCGACATACTGCTCCATAATTGCCAGCTTGTTTCCCAGCTTCAGATTAGCTGCAGGTAAACTCAACTCACGCCCCAAATTGCCGATATAAACCATTGGAGCTGGAGTTCGGCGTAGCGCCTGCGCCATTTCCTCAAGCAGCAGGATTGGCATCAGACTGGTATAGAAACTACCTGGCCCAATAATGATGAGATCCGCTTCATTGATAGCGTGAACCGCCTCACGCGTTGCGGGTACGTTAGGCGTTAACAGTAATTCCTGAATTGGCGTAGTTAACTGGTCGATATTGACCTCGCCGTAAACTTCATGTCCCTGATCATCAATCGCCATCAGATCCACTGGATGTTCCGACATTGGAATCAAATGTGTATCCACTTTCAGCAGATTGCGAATCAGATTGATCGCCTCAAGAGGCCGCACGCTAAGGTGATCCAGTGCCTTCAACATCAGGTTTCCAAGGTTGTGCCCGGAAAGTTCGCCATTTCCGCCAAAACGGTATTCAAACATTGCAGAAGCGACGCTGGGTTCAGTAATCAACTGGTTGAGACAGTTGCGCATATCGCCCCAGGCAATTCCACCTTCTGAGCGACGAATACGTCCTGTTGAACCACCGTTATCTGTGGTGGTTACGATACCCGTTAAGCGAGAGCCTAAAGATGAAAGTGATGAGAGAACGCGTCCTAGTCCATGCCCTCCGCCGAGAGCAACGACACGATCGAGGTCAGCCAGCGTACGATTGCGCATATAGATTCCTGAAGTCAGATTATCCGCGCTACAGTAGCGCAAATTGCGGGGAAACAGCAATTAACCTGCCAATATTGAGGGAACAAACTTTTCTCTTCTACCCATAAAGGACGATGCACGCTATGCATCCCTGATGATGTGCATCAAAGTAAAACCGCCATTTTCCCTTATTCTGTAACGAAATAGCACGATCATGACGCTATATACATGATTACATAGCGAAAGTGTGAATGGTAAAATTCCTATTTACACGCTAGTATCGGCATAACCAATAAACACTCTAGCCTCTGCACCTGGGTCAACTGATACGGTGCTTTGGCCGTGACAATGCTCATAAAGATTGCCACCAGGGCGAAGGAAGAAATGACTTCGCCTCCCGTATCTGGAAAGGTGTACATGGCTTCACAACTGACTGATGCATTTGCGCGTAAGTTTTATTACTTGCGCCTTTCAATTACCGATGTGTGTAACTTTCGTTGCACATATTGCCTGCCGGATGGCTACAAACCGAGCGGCGTCACCAATAAAGGTTTTCTGACCGTCGATGAAATTCGCCGGGTTACGCGCGCCTTTGCCAGCCTGGGCACTGAAAAAGTGCGTCTGACGGGGGGTGAGCCGTCTTTACGTCGCGACTTTACCGATATCATCGCCGCTGTGCGGGAGAACGATGCTATTCGCCAAATTGCGGTCACTACCAATGGTTACCGCCTGGAACGCGACGTGGCGAACTGGCGTGATGCTGGACTTACTGGCATCAACGTTAGTGTTGATAGCCTCGATGCTCGACAGTTTCACGCCATTACCGGGCAGGATAAATTCCAACAAGTGATGGCGGGGATTGATGCCGCATTTGAGGCGGGTTTTGAGAAGGTCAAAGTCAACACCGTACTGATGCGTGATGTTAATCATCACCAGCTCGACACCTTTCTGAACTGGATCCAGCATCGTCCCATCCAGCTACGTTTCATTGAACTAATGGAAACGGGTGAGGGCAGTGAACTGTTCCGTAAGCACCATATTTCTGGTCAGGTTCTGCGTGACGAGTTGCTGCGTCGCGGCTGGATCCATCAATTGCGTCAACGTAGCGACGGCCCGGCGCAAGTCTTTTGTCATCCTGATTACGCCGGAGAGATCGGCCTTATCATGCCGTATGAAAAAGACTTCTGCGCCACCTGCAACCGCCTGCGCGTCTCCTCTATTGGTAAACTCCACCTCTGCCTGTTTGGTGAAGGCGGCGTAAACCTGCGCGATCTGCTGGAAGACGATACTCAGCAACAGGCGCTGGAAGCCCGTATTTCGGCGGCGCTGCGGGAGAAAAAACAGACCCATTTCCTGCATCAAAACATCACCGGTATTACGCAAAACTTATCGTACATTGGCGGTTAACACGTCAAAAGGAGAGATCAGATGAGTCAGGTAAGCACTGAATTTATCCCGACCCGTATTGCTATTCTTACGGTTTCTAATCGTCGCGGTGAAGAAGACGATACCTCCGGCCACTATCTGCGTGATTCGGCGCAGGAGGCAGGCCATCATGTAGTCGATAAAGCCATTGTCAAAGAAAATCGCTACGCCATTCGCGCTCAGGTTTCTGCGTGGATCGCCAGCGACGAGGTACAAGTGGTGTTGATTACTGGCGGCACCGGCCTGACTGAAGGCGATCAGGCTCCTGAAGCACTGCTACCGCTGTTCGACCGTGAAGTTGAAGGTTTTGGCGAAGTGTTCCGTATGCTGTCGTTCGAAGAGATTGGTACCGCAACGTTGCAATCCCGTGCGGTAGCAGGCGTTGCTAATAAGACGCTGATTTTCGCCATGCCGGGTTCGACCAAAGCGTGCCGCACTGCCTGGGAAAATATCATCGCGCCGCAGTTGGATGCCCGTACGCGTCCATGCAATTTCCATCCACATTTGAAGAAATAAGTATGTCGCAACTGACCCATATCAACGCCGCTGGCGAAGCACACATGGTGGATGTCTCCGCCAAAGCGGAAACCGTACGTGAAGCGCGGGCGGAAGCCTTTGTCACCATGCGTAGCGAGACGCTGGCGATGATCATTGATGGTCGCCACCACAAAGGCGACGTATTTGCTACCGCGCGTATTGCCGGTATTCAGGCGGCAAAACGCACCTGGGATTTGATCCCGCTGTGTCATCCACTGATGCTCAGCAAAGTTGAAGTCAATTTACAGGCTGAGCCGGAGCACAATCGGGTACGTATAGAAACCTTATGCCGCCTGACCGGGAAAACCGGTGTTGAAATGGAAGCGTTGACGGCGGCCTCCGTGGCGGCGCTGACCATTTACGACATGTGCAAAGCGGTGCAAAAAGATATGGTGATTGGTCCGGTACGTTTGCTGGCGAAGAGTGGCGGCAAGTCGGGTGATTTTAAGGTAGAAGCGGATGATTAAAGTTCTTTTTTTCGCCCAGGTGCGCGAGTTAGTGGGAACGGATGCGACAGAAGTAGCAGCGCAATTCCCAACCGTTGAAGCGTTACGCCAGCACCTGGCTGCGCAAAGCGATCGCTGGGGGCTGGCGCTGGAAGATGGCAAATTGCTGGCCGCCGTCAACCAGACGCTGGTGAGTTTTGACCATCCGCTGACTGACGGCGACGAAGTGGCTTTCTTCCCGCCGGTAACCGGAGGTTAAGATGGCAGAAACCAAAATTGTTGTCGGCCCGCAGCCGTTCAGCGTAGGAGAAGAGTACCCGTGGCTGGCGGAACGTGACGAAGACGGTGCAGTTGTCACGTTTACCGGTAAAGTGCGCAACCATAACCTGGGCGACAGCGTTAAAGCATTAACCCTCGAACACTATCCGGGAATGACAGAAAAAGCACTGGCAGAAATTGTCGATGAAGCGCGTAACCGTTGGCCGCTGGGGCGTGTCACGGTGATTCACCGCATCGGCGAATTATGGCCGGGCGATGAAATCGTTTTTGTTGGTGTGACAAGCGCCCATCGCAGCAGTGCGTTCGAGGCCGGGCAGTTTATTATGGATTATCTCAAAACCCGCGCGCCGTTCTGGAAGCGCGAAGCCACGCCGGAAGGCGACCGCTGGGTCGAAGCTCGGGAGAGCGATCAGCAGGCGGCAAAACGCTGGTAGTTTTTTGTGAGCCGGATACGGCGCAGCGGTATCCGGCAACTTCATCGTTCAGTACATGCGTTTACGCTGCGTCGATGCACAGCCTCATCATTTGCAGTATCCTTAAGATATTCCTTATATCTTCAGGAGATCGTCATGGACAGATTCCCACGTTCTGATTCAATCGTACAACCCCGGGCTGGCTTGCAAACGTATATGGCGCAAGTCTATGGCTGGATGACTGTTGGCCTGTTGCTTACTGCATTTGTTGCCTGGTATGCGGCTAATTCTGCGGCCGTAATGGAGCTTTTGTTCACCAACCGCATCTTTTTAATTGGTCTGATAATCGCACAATTAGCGCTGGTTATTGTGTTATCAGCGATGATTCAAAAGCTGAGCGCAGGTGTGACAACCATGCTCTTTATGCTTTATTCAGCGCTGACTGGCCTGACGCTTTCCAGTATTTTCATTGTCTATACTGCGGCTTCTATCGCCAGCACCTTCGTCGTCACTGCCGGAATGTTCGGTGCAATGAGCCTGTACGGTTATACCACGAAGCGCGATTTAAGCGGCTTCGGCAATATGTTGTTTATGGCGTTAATCGGCATTGTGCTGGCGTCGCTGGTCAACTTCTGGCTGAAAAGCGAAGCGTTGATGTGGGCAGTAACCTACATCGGCGTGATTGTTTTTGTAGGCCTGACCGCCTATGACACCCAAAAACTGAAAAACATGGGTGAGCAGATTGATACCCGCGACACGTCGAACTTACGCAAATATTCCATTCTTGGCGCATTAACCTTGTATCTGGACTTCATCAACCTGTTCCTGATGTTGCTGCGGATATTTGGTAACCGTCGTTAATTTCGTTTTCCTTCCAAATCCCGGCCAGGCGTCGGGATTTAAACATCACATCGCCGCTTCATTTTTTGCGCGCAACTTCTTTGCCTGACTTTCAAGTACCAGATAGCAAATCAGCGCCAGCAGCAGCGGGATAAAGTAATACAGCACACGGTAAGCGAGCAGGGCAGCGATAATCGTACCTTTTGATGTATGCTCTCCTGCCAGTAGCGCGATAAACACCGCTTCCAGTACACCAATCCCCGCCGGAATATGCACGATGACTCCGGCAATACTGCTGACCAGCAACACGCCTAAGACAAAGAAATAATTCACGCTTTGACCAAGCAATAACCAGATAATCGCTCCCATCACCATCCAGTTCATGCTGGAAATCACCATCTGGGCGAGGGCGAATTTCCATGAAGGCAGCACCAGCTTTTGCCCCTTGATGGTCATATGGCGGTGCTTCGCGAAAGCGCAAAACCACAAATAAACCGCGATAATCATCAGTAAGCCAATGCCAAGAATACGCAGTGTGGTTTGATCGACATACCAGTGGTCCGGCAGCTCCACCACGCCCGCGGTAAAAATAATCCCAGCCAGTAAAATATAGCCCAGCCAATTAGTAGTAATACTGAGCGAGAAAATCCGCGTAATGGTGCTGCCGGGCAATCCCAGACGGGAGTACAAGCGATAGCGCATACCAATGCCGCCGACCCAGGTACTGAGCGTCAGGTTGAAGGCGTAGCAGATAAACGACACCAGCATGACCTGGCGCTTCGCCAGTTTATGACCGCAGTACAAGCGGGCGAGCAGGTCATAGCAACCGTAAATCAGATAGCTGACAACCACCAGCCCAACCGCACTGAGCAGAGCAACGCGATTATAGTCGCGGATGACTTTCCAGACCTCTTCCCAGTCTACCTTTTTGGCATAGACCACCAGCAACACAATCACTGCGATAAAAAAGAGCCAGGTGAGGATCTTCTTTGCTAAGCGCCATCGCGGGTGTGATTTACTCATCAGGGTTTCACCCCCGTATTTTCAGTTTCTACCCGATCCTGCGTTTCCATTGTCGGTTGTGCGGGGGGATCAACTTGCGCCAGACGTGGCGTGTGCGCCGGGAGCCAGCCCACCAGCGCCGGGAAGTGGCGTAAAAAGTGGAACGCCAGCACGCTTTTGGTCAGGTTCCACCAGGTGCGTTTTGGCAACATACTTTCATCCACTTGCTGGCAGTCGGCGGCGATGATGCCGTTCAGATTATCGCGCAGCGTCTGGTTAAAATTGCGATCGTGGATGATGACGTTTGCCTCCAGATTCAGCGACAAACTGAGCGGATCGAGATTACTGGACCCTACCGTAGCCCAGTGATCGTCCATCAATGCTACTTTGCCGTGAAGCGGGCGGCGGCGGTACTCAAACACTTGAACGCCGCCCTTAACCAGATAGTTGTAAAGCAAGCGCGCGCCAACTCTGACAATCGGCATATCCGGTTCGCCCTGAATAATCAGTTTAACCCGCACTCCGCGCCGTGCCGCTTTACGCAAAGCGTGTAAAAAGCGATAGCCGGGAAAGAAGTAGGCGTTGGCGATAATCACTTCCCGCCGCGCCTGAGTGAGCATTTTCAGGTAATGGCGTTCGATATCATCGCGATGCTCTTCGTTATCGCGCCAGACCAGCAATGCCTGTGCTTCTCCCGGCTGGCGGTTCTCCTCCGCTTTATGATGACGTCGCCACCAGCGTCGTGCTGCGCTCTGGCCTGGCAGGTTTTCCAGTTCAAACTGCAGGATGTCTTCGACAATCGGCCCTTCCAGGCGCACCGCATAATCCTGTTTCGCCTCTGGACCATAGCTGGACATATGTTCGGCAGAATAATTTATTCCGCCGATAAAGGCGATGTGTGCGTCGATCACCACAATTTTGCGATGCATCCGGCGAAACACATTGGTACGCATACCAAACAGGCGAGGGCGGGGATCGTAATAACGGAACACCACGCCAGCCGCTGTCAGTTGATTAACAAACTGATCGCTGAGATCCGGTGAGCCGTAGCCATCCAGCAACACTTCCGCTTTTACCCCACGTTGTGCCGCTGCCAGCAACGCCGCATGCAGTTGTATGCCGACGTCATCCTCAAACCAGATAAACGTTTCAAGAATGATGCGTTCTTGCGCCTCGCCAATTGCCTTAAACACAGCGGGATAATACTGCTCGCCGTTTTCCAGCAACTGAATCTTATTCCCTTCGCGCCAGCTACATTTCATAAATGAATCTCCGCACTCAAAGGGGCATGGTCAGAAAGGTGTCGCCAGGTCCGCAGCGGCAATGTCGTTGGCGCGCTGGCGCTGGCATTTTTGACATAGATCCTGTCCAGTCGAAGCAGAGGAAATTGCACCGGAAACGTGCGAGCCGGGCGTCCGTGGGCGCGGGTAAATATCTCGTCCAGGCCGGCCTGCACTTTTAAGGTATGACTGGCTTTTTGCCGCCAGTCGTTGAAATCGCCCGCCACAAGTACAGGTTCGTCTGGCGGAAGCTGATTGACCCATTCGGCAAGCATCGCAAGCTGCGCCTGACGATGCGCCTCGCGCAGGCCCAGGTGAACGCACATCACATGAATCGCTTTCCCGGTCATCGGTGGCACAATGCGGCAATAGAGCACGCCACGCTTTTCCGCGCCATCGACTGAAACATCACGATTCTCATAATGTTCAATGGGATAGCGCGACAGTACGGCGTTACCGTGATGCCCTTCCGGATACACAGCATTGCGTCCATAGGCAAAATCGGACCACATGGTGTCAGCCAGAAACTCGTAGTGAGAGGTATCGGGCCAGTTTTCCACATGCAGCGGATGAACTTCGTGCGCCCCCATTACTTCCTGCAGGCAGACAATATCGGCGCTGACAGTGCGTACGGCGTCGCGAAGTTCCGGCAAAATGAAGCGTCGGTTAAACGCTGTAAAGCCTTTGTGAATATTTATGGTGAGCACCTTGAACGAAAATTGTTGTGTTTGATCGGGCATAATTTTCCTGTCTTTGCCTCTTATCTCATTGAAATAGTGTAGTCGGCGTCACAAAAAGGTGCGGTCTTACGGAATTTTCCGTAAAGTTCGGTACTCTGAGTAACTAGAGATAAATTCTTCAGGAGAGAAGCCATGAAGTGGCAACAACGTGTTCGTGTCGCAACTGGCCTGAGTTGCTGGCAGATTATGTTGCATTTACTGGTAGTGGCGCTGCTGGTGATGGGCTGGATGAGTAAGACTCTGGTTCACGTCGGCGTGGGATTATGCGTGCTGTATTGTGTAACGGTAGTGATGATGCTGGTGTTTCAGCGCCACCCCGAGCAACGCTGGCGTGAGGTGGCGGATGTGCTGGAAGAACTGACCACCACCTGGTATTTTGGCGCGGCGCTGATTGTGCTGTGGCTGTTGTCCCGCGTACTGGAAAACAACTATTTGCTGGCCGTTGCAGGGCTGGCAATCCTTGCCGGCCCTGCGGTAGTGTCTTTGCTGGCGAAAGATAAGAAATTACATCACCTTACGTCTAAACATCGCGTACGCCGCTGACCCTGTCGTGGCCGTTATGACCAGTAGCGGCCACAAACTATTCCACACAATATCCAGACTCGCATCCTTCAAATAAATCTGCTTGGTAATGTCCGTAAAGTGGCGGATAGGGTTAATCCACGTCAGATTTTGCAGCCACACTGGCATGTTCTCCACCGGCGAAACGTAACCGGAAAGCAGAATGGCAGGCATCATAAAGACGAATACGCCGATAAACGCCTGCTGTTGCGTTGAACACAGTGATGAAATCAACAGACCGAATCCCACCAGCGATAAACCGTAAATCACCATCGTAAAGTAGAACAGCGCCAGCGATCCGGCGAAGGGGATTTGATACGCCCAGATACCAATCGCCAGCACAATGGTGGCCTGAAACGTGGCGACAATTAACGCCGGTACGGCTTTGCCGATGAATATCTGCCATGTGGTGAGAGGGGAAACCAGTAGCTGATCGAGTGTACCCTGTTCACGTTCGCGGGCGACAGAAAGCGAGGTGACGATCATCACGCCGATAGTGGTGATCATGGCGATCAGCGACGGCACCACAAACCATTTATAGTCGAGATTCGGGTTATACCAGTTGCGTACTACCAGTTCGCTGTTGTTTGGCTTCGGTTTTCCTTCCAGCAGCTCTTGCTGATAATTTTTGACGATCTGTTGCAGGTAGTTGGCGGCGATTTGCGCGCTGTTGGAGTTACGCCCGTCGAGGATCAACTGCAACGGCGCGGTCTGGAAGGTATCCAGTTTGCGCGAGAAGTCAGCCGGGAAGCGCACCAGCAGTAACGCCTTTTGCGTGTCGATGGTCGGGCGGATCTCCTGCGGGCTTTTCAGCAACAGAACATCGGTAAAGGCGCTGGCGCGGGCAAAACGCTGGGTCAGTTCCACCGAATGTTCGCCGTTGTCTTCGTCGTAGATGGCGATGGTGGCGTTAGTCACTTCCAGCGTGGCGGCGAACGGGAACAGGATCACCTGAATCAGCACGGGTAAAATCAGAATCGCGCGGGTTTGCGGTTCGCGCAGCAGCGACTGCAACTCTTTGCGGATTAATGTCCATAAGCGATGAAACATGCTTTTCTCCCTAATCCAGCCGACGTTTGGTTTTCAGCCACGTCAGGCCGATAAACATCACCGCCGAAGCGATCAAAAACAGCACGTTCACTACCAGCACCACCGGAATATTCCCGGCGAGGAACAGGCTTTGCAGGGTGCTGACGAAATAACGTGCGGGGATAATATACGTCACCGCGCGGATCACCGCGGGCATACTGTCGATCTGAAAAATAAAGCCGGAAAGCATTATCGACGGCAGGAAGGCGGCGTTCAGGGCGACCTGAGCGGCGTTGAACTGATTGCGGGTAATCGTGGAAATCAGCAGCCCCATCCCCAGGGTACTGAGTAAAAACAGGCTGGTGATGAAAAACAGGATCAGCAGCGACCCGCGATACGGCACGCCGAGAATAAACACCGACACCAGCATACACAGCAACATCGCCAGCATCCCGAGAAAGTAATAAGGGATCAGCTTACACAGCAGCAGTTCCGTGCGGGTAATCTCTGTAGAGAGCAGAGCCTCCATGGTGCCGCGTTCCCATTCTCGCGCCACCACCAGCGAGGTGAGAATCGCGCCGATGACTGTCATGATGATGGTCACCGCACCGGGGATAATAAAGTGCTGGCTAATCGCCGCCGGGTTAAACCAGTAGCGGGTTTGTACATCAATAAGCGGTTCAAAAGTCTGCCCGTTATCCTCCGCTCGCTGCATTTGCCAGATCTGCCAGATCCCTTCGACATACCCCTGTACAAAGTTAGCGGTATTCGGCTCGCTGCCGTCGGTGATCACCTGAATCGGCGCGGTAGCGTTGGCGCGCTCCATCTGTTCGGCGAAATCCACCGGAATCACCACCAGACCGCGAATTTTCCCCGCCTGCATTTTGGCGATCAGTTCCTGACGGTTATCGCTGATGGTGGCGTCGATATAGGGGGAACCGGTCATGGTGTGAGTGAAATCCAGCGCCGCTTCGCTACGCTGTTCCAGCAAAATTCCAACCCGCAGCTTGCTGGAGTCGAGGTTAATGCCGTAACCAAAAATAAACAGCAGCAGCAGCGGGATCACCACTGCAATCAGCCAGCTACTCGGATCGCGAACGATCTGTCGCGTCTCTTTGATGCACAGCGCCCGCACGCGACGCCAGGAAAGGATCGGATTACTCATTGCCATGCTCCTTATCCCAGTCGTGGATCAACTGAATAAAGGCTTGCTCCATCGTGGGGTCGGGTTGCTCATCGTTAGCCGACTGCGCCTTCAAATCATCCGGTGTGCCACTGGCGATTAATTTCCCGCGGTACACCAGGCCGATGCGGTCGCAATATTCCGCTTCATCCATAAAGTGGGTCGTGACCATCACCGTGACGCCTTTCTCTACCATGCTGTTGATATGCAGCCAGAACTCGCGGCGGGTGAGGGGATCAACGCCAGAAGTCGGTTCATCGAGAAACAGAATGTCCGGTTCATGCATCAGCGAGCAGGCCAGTGCCAGACGCTGTTTAAAACCTAAGGGCAGTTCATCGGTGGCGTGTGAGGCGATACTTTTCAGGCCGAATGCCTCACTCATACGGGAAATTTTTTCGTTCTGCGCCCGACCGCGTAAGCCATACACGCCAGAGAAAAAGCGTAAATTCTGTTCGACCGTCAGGTTGCCATAGAGTGAAAATTTTTGCGCCATATAGCCGAGATGCTGGCGCGCTTTACCGGAACTCTCTTTCAGATCCATTCCCAGCACCAGCGCCTGACCGGAGGTCGGTACCAGCAAGCCGCACATCATCTTAAAGGTGGTGGATTTCCCCGCGCCGTTTGGCCCGAGCAGGCCAAAAATTTCCCCACGTTTAACGGCAAAGTTGACGTGATCGGTCGCGGCAAAATCGCCAAACTTCTTGGTCAGTTCTTTCGCTTCGATCACCGTTTCACCGGGTGTGCCTTCTACCGTATGCAATATTGCGCCCAGCGGCGATTCCGAAGTTCCGGCGCCGCCCAGCAAATCAATAAACGCGTCTTCAAAGCGGGGTGTGGTTTCGTTGATATTGATTTCCGGCATCCCGTCGGCGCGACGAATATCATCTACAGTGGCCTCTTTTTTGAGGATCAGACGTACCGATTTCCCCTGAATCATCCCGTCGCTAACCTGCGGCAGTTTAAGTGCGCGTTGTAGCAGTTTGCGGTTGCCTTCGTGTGGGCTGGTCATCAGAAAGCTACGTCCGGCCATGGTTTGCGTCAGGGCCGTTGGTTCCCCCTGATACAACAACTCGCCTTCATTCATCAGCAACACGTCGCGGCACTGCTCGGCTTCATCGAGATATGAGGTACTCCAGAGAATTAGCATCCCTTCGCCTGCCAGTTCATGCACCATCTGCCACAGTTCGCGTCGTGAGATGGGGTCAACGCCGACGCCAGGTTCATCGAGCAGCAATACTTTCGGTTCACCCACCAGGGTACAGGCCAGGCCGAGTTTTTGCTTCATCCCGCCGGAGAGCTTGCCCGCCAGGCGCCCGGTAAACGGGCCAAGAGAAGTAAACTCCAGCAGGCGAGCAAAAGTCTGCTTCCGCGCTTCACCGGTAACGCTGCGCAAATCCGCGTACAGATTGAGGTTCTCCATCACCGTGAGATCTTCATACAGGCCAAATTTCTGTGGCATATAGCCGAGCACAGCGTGCAGCGACGCATCGTTTTTGATCGGATCAAAGCCAATCACCGTGGCACTGCCGCTGTCGGGCTTCAGTAATCCGGCCAACATGCGCATCAGCGTGGTTTTGCCCGCACCGTCCGGCCCCACCAGCCCCGTTACATAACCAGCGTGAATGGTACAGCCAAGCGGCGCGACGGCGGGCTTATCCATGCCCGGAAAGCGTTTTTCCAGACCGTTTAGCGTGATAACGGCATCATTCATGTCCTGCCTCGTCACCGAATTGTACCGTCACTGGCATTCCCTGGCGTAACGCATCATCGGCATCGGTCACCACAATACGCAGGCGATAGACGAGGTCAGTACGCAGATCCGGTGTTTCAACGGTTTTCGGGGTAAATTCAGCGGTTGGCGAAACGAAACCAATCTGCCCGTGATACGGCTTGTCCGGGCGACCATCGGTATAGAGCAGCACTTTGCGCCCTGGCTGGGCCTGATCAAGATTACGTTCATCAACATAAGCACGCACCCATACCGGACGCGTGAGCGAGACGGTAAATACCGTGCCGCCTTCGTTGAGCACCGTGCCGGGTTCTACCGCGCGGGTCAACAGCGTGCCATCAGAGGGGGCTACCAGCGTCGAGTCCTGTAAATTCAGCTCTGCCTGCGCCAGTTGCGCCTGCGCCTGTTCCAGACTGGCTTTCGCCTGGGCGATATCCTGTTCGCGGTTACCGGAACGGTACTGACGCAATTTATCCTGTGCTGATTTCAGCGTTGCCTGCGCCTGGTCACGCGAGGAGCGGGCATTTTCCAGGTCATTTGCCGAAATGGTGCGGCTTTTCCACAACCCTTGCTGGCGATTATAGAAGTTCTGCGCATAGTCATAAGCGGCCTGCGCCTGTTTCACCGCTGCGGCGGCCTGAGCGATTTCTTCATCGCGATAACCTGCAAGCATCAGGTCATACTGCGCTTGTGCCACCGAAACGCCCGCTTTCGCCTGCATCAGGGCAATCTCATACGGCTTGTGATCCAGTTCGCCCAGCACCTGGCCCGCTTTGATAGCATCACCTTCGTCCACCGCCAGCGATTCAACGCGCCCCCCAACACGGAAACTAAGATTCACCGTACGAATATCCACGTTGCCATACAGCGTCAGGCCGTTATCCTGGCGGCTTTGATACCACCAGTAGCCTCCGGCAACCACGGCGGCAAGTACCACTACTGCCAGTCCGATTACGACAGGTTTTTTCATCACTACATACTCCTTTGCGATAATCCTTGCAAAATCAGGTCGATATGACAGGTCACCGTCTGGTTGATCAGTTCGGTCTTTTCTTCATCGAACGCGGTCCAGCCGGTACGTAACAGAATCGTTTCTTTGCCGAGACGAAATGCCAGAATCTCGCCAATCAGTGCATGGGTATGGAGGATCATGCGGGTATCGTTGGCATCACAGCCTGTCCAGGCGGCAATCAGGCGTGTAAGGTGGCAGTGTAGCGGGCTAATCACCTGTTCATGCACCAGGTGGTAGGCTGCTGTGGGAGAGAGCTGTTCACGGGAAATAAATTTGCTGAGGTTGACGGTGTCCTCCTGGGTGAGCAGCTTAATCATGTTCCTGCAAGCGCGAAGGATGAGTTCCCGGATGGCAGCCCGATCCGGCTGTGGTTGCTCGAACAAACGCTCGGCTTCTTCGGCGTGTGGGCGGAACTGTTCGCCAATAAAATCGGCAATCCACTGGGCGCAGGCGAGGTATAAATCTTCTTTCGACCCGAAGTAGTAGGTGATGGCGGCAATATTCTGCCCAGCCTGGGCGGCTATCTCGCGGGTGGTGGCGTTCATTCCATATTCGCCAAACTGCGCCAGTGCGGCGGCTATCAGCTGCTTTTTCGCCTGTTCACCCTTGATTGTCATGGCGGGATTATTCATCTCACAGTCCATTCTTAATCAAATGATTGATTAAGATTATGACTCCTTTCCGGAGTTGTCCAGTATGGCTAACTATTTTTGCAATGCCAGTAATAGGGATAATTTATGCGCCGCGTCACAAAAACTGCTACACTCCGCCCCCTCATGACATTGTGGTTTTTGTCATTTTCCTTTTCAGTATCTCCCTGAAAACTACACCGGTAACGGTCGGGGCGGTTCGGAGTAGTTATGTCTTTCGATTCTTTGGGTTTAAGCCCTGATATCCTGCGCGCCGTTGCCGAGCAAGGTTACCGTGAACCCACCCCTATTCAGCAGCAGGCGATCCCTGCGGTACTGGAAGGCCGCGACCTGATGGCCAGCGCTCAGACCGGCACGGGTAAAACAGCAGGCTTTACGCTGCCACTGTTGCAACATTTAATTACCCGCCAGCCGCACGCCAAAGGACGTCGCCCGGTACGCGCGCTGATCCTCACCCCGACCCGTGAACTGGCGGCGCAGATTGGCGAAAACGTCCGTGATTACAGCAAATACCTGAACATTCGTTCGCTGGTGGTGTTTGGCGGTGTCAGCATTAACCCGCAGATGATGAAGTTGCGCGGCGGCGTTGATGTGCTGGTGGCAACGCCGGGACGTCTGCTGGACCTGGAACATCAGAATGCGGTGAAGCTGGATCAGGTTGAAATTCTTGTCCTCGATGAAGCTGACCGTATGCTCGATATGGGCTTTATCCACGATATCCGTCGCGTGTTGACTAAACTACCAGCGAAGCGCCAGAACCTGTTGTTCTCTGCAACGTTCTCTGACGACATTAAAAACCTCGCGGAAAAACTGCTGCATAACCCGCTGGAAATTGAAGTGGCGCGCCGCAATACCGCGTCTGAGCAGGTGACCCAGCACGTTCACTTTGTTGATAAGAAACGCAAACGTGAATTGCTGTCGCACATGATTGGTAAAGGCAACTGGCAGCAGGTGCTGGTGTTTACACGTACTAAACACGGCGCTAACCATCTGGCGGAACAGTTAAATAAGGATGGCATTCGCAGTGCGGCGATCCACGGCAATAAATCGCAAGGTGCGCGTACCCGTGCGCTGGCCGATTTTAAATCGGGTGATATTCGTGTTCTGGTGGCAACGGACATCGCTGCGCGCGGTCTGGATATCGAAGAGTTGCCGCACGTCGTCAACTATGAGTTGCCCAACGTACCGGAAGATTATGTCCACCGTATCGGGCGTACTGGCCGTGCAGCAGCCACTGGTGAAGCGTTATCGCTGGTGTGTGTTGATGAACACAAACTACTGCGTGATATTGAAAAACTGCTGAAAAAAGAGATCCCGCGCATTGCGATTCCGGGCTATGAGCCGGACCCGTCAATCAAAGCCGAACCGATCCAGAATGGTCGCCAGCAACGTGGCGGTGGTCGTGGACAGGGCGGTGGTCGTGGCCAACAGCAACCGCGCCGTGGAGAAGGTGGCGCGAAATCTGCGAGCGCGAAACCTGCAGAAAAACCGTCTCGTCGTCTCGGTGATGCCAAACCGGCAGGCGAACAACAACGTCGCCGCCGTCCGCGTAAACCTGCCGCTGCGCAGTAATCTTTTATGCCGGGCTATGCCCGGCATGATACTAATGACAAACGCAAAACTGCCTGATGCGCTACGCTTATCAGGCCTACGTGATTTCTGCAATATATTGAATATACACGATTTTGTAGGCCGGATAAGGCGTTAACGCCGCATCCGGCATGAACAACAAGCACATGTCAGCAATTCAAGAACACCGCAAAAAGAGTTCTCTGTTTTACCGCCCCTCAAGTCACCCGATGCGTTACTTCTCCATAGCCAATTGTTCGCGCAACTCCATTAAAAGGTAGCCCAGGCGATTCTTGCCCTGACCATTACCACCGTCTCCCCAATAAGCATCATTTTCCGTATGCTCAACCAGTTTTGCGGACGCGGTTGCCAGCAAGAGCGCACGCAGTTCTGCATGCTGTTCGAATTTGGCGCGAAGCGCTTTACGCATCACCTGTTCTTTGACCGACTCCCAGTTTTTACGCAGAGGCTTAGAACGATCGCGCCCCATGCGTGCGGCGACCATGGGGGAAGAAACCCGGCGGATCTCTTCGTGGTATTTTTCATCAAGGAATTTTTGTGCCTGGAAATAGTGTTCTGAGGTGGGCCAGGTTTTCCCGTCAACCATGATGGGCCAGGCGGCAAAGTTAGAAAAATCACCGTAGTCATCACCGGTGCTGTAGAAATTTATAGTGGTGTCTTGCATGACGTGTTGGATCCTTTGTGGTTGGACGGGCATTAAAACGCATTATCCGGGTGGTTATTGCGAGCCGCTTTCCATAAACAGAAAAACCATTACCCCTGAAAACCGAAAAATGCCACAATATTGGCTGTTTATACAGTATTTCAGGTTTTCTCATGGCATTAACCGCTGCGCTTAAAGCGCAAATTGCCGCCTGGTATAAGGCGCTTCAGGAACAGATCCCCGACTTTATTCCCCGTGCGCCGCAGCGGCAGATGATTGCGGACGTCGCCAAAACGCTGGCCGGAGAAGAAGGGCGGCATCTGGCGATTGAAGCGCCCACCGGCGTAGGGAAAACGCTCTCCTATTTGATCCCCGGCATCGCCATTGCCCGCGAAGAGCAAAAAACGCTGGTGGTGAGTACCGCCAACGTGGCGTTGCAGGATCAGATCTACAGTAAAGATTTACCCCTGCTGAAAAAGATCATTCCCGATCTTAAATTCACCGCCGCTTTCGGGCGTGGGCGCTATGTTTGCCCGCGTAACCTGACAGCGCTCGCCAGCACCGAACCCACGCAACAGGATTTGCTCGCTTTTCTCGACGACGAACTCACGCCGAACAATCAGGAAGAACAAAAACGCTGTGCAAAGTTGAAGGGCGATCTCGACACTTATAAATGGGATGGTCTGCGAGATCACACTGATATCGCCATTGATGACGATCTCTGGCGTCGTCTGAGCACAGATAAAGCCAGTTGCCTCAACCGCAACTGTTATTACTATCGCGAATGCCCGTTTTTTGTGGCTCGCCGGGAAATTCAGGAAGCGGAAGTGGTGGTGGCAAACCATGCGCTGGTGATGGCGGCGATGGAAAGCGAAGCGGTATTGCCTGACCCGAAAAATTTGCTGCTGGTGCTGGATGAAGGCCATCACCTGCCGGACGTGGCGCGGGATGCGCTGGAGATGAGCGCTGAAATTACCGCGCCGTGGTATCGGTTACAGCTGGATTTGTTCACTAAACTGGTTGCCACCTGTATGGAGCAGTTTCGCCCGAAGACGATCCCTCCGCTGGCAATCCCTGAACGTTTAAATGCGCATTGTGAAGAGTTGTATGAGCTTATCGCCTCTTTAAACAACATTCTCAATCTCTATATGCCTGCCGGGCAGGAGGCTGAGCACCGTTTTGCAATGGGCGAACTGCCTGATGAAGTGCTGGAGATCTGCCAGCGACTGGCAAAGTTGACGGAGATGCTGCGTGGCCTGGCAGAATTATTCCTCAACGATTTAAGCGAGAAAACCGGCAGCCACGATATTGTGCGTCTGCATCGGTTGATTTTGCAGATGAACCGCGCACTGGGAATGTTTGAGGCGCAAAGTAAACTCTGGCGACTGGCCTCGCTGGCGCAATCTTCCGGGGCGCCGGTGACAAAATGGGCTACGCGGGAAGAACGTGACGGGCAACTACATCTCTGGTTTCACTGCGTGGGGATCCGCGTCAGCGATCAACTGGAAAGGCTGCTGTGGCGTAGTATTCCGCACATTATTGTCACCTCCGCGACCTTGCGTTCGTTAAACAGTTTTTCGCGTTTGCAGGAGATGAGCGGGCTGAAAGAGAAAGCGGGTGACCGCTTTGTGGCGCTGGATTCCCCTTTCAACCACTGCGAACAGGGCAAAATTGTTATTCCACAGATGCGCTTTGAGCCTTCCATCGACAACGAAGAGCAGCACATTGCCGAAATGGCGGCGTTCTTCCGCGAGCAGGTGGAGAGCAAAAAACACCTTGGCATGTTGGTGCTTTTTGCCAGCGGAAGGGCGATGCAGCGGTTTCTCGACTATGTGACGGATTTACGTCTGATGCTGCTGGTGCAGGGCGATCAGCCACGCTATCGCTTAGTTAAACTGCATCGCAAACGTGTTGCTAACGGTGAGCGCAGCGTACTGGTGGGTTTACAGTCTTTTGCCGAAGGGCTTGATTTAAAAGGTGATCTGCTCAGCCAGGTACATATCCACAAAATCGCTTTTCCGCCCATTGACAGCCCGGTGGTGATCACCGAAGGCGAATGGCTGAAAAGCCTCAATCGATATCCGTTTGAGGTGCAAAGCCTGCCGAGCGCCTCGTTTAATCTGATCCAACAGGTTGGACGATTGATTCGAAGCCATGGTTGCTGGGGGGAAGTGGTTATCTACGACAAACGTCTGCTGACCAAAAATTATGGCAAGCGACTATTGGATGCATTACCGGTATTTCCGATAGAGCAACCGGAAGTCCCTGAAGGTATAGTTAAAAAGAAAGAAAAAGCGAAATCCTCACGCCGTCGGCGGCGTTAATGATGTGAGTCAGGTAAGGAGTCGTAAATGGACTATCGCAAAATCATTAAAGAGATCGGGCGCGGGAAAAACCACGCGCGTGATTTAGACCAGGATACCGCGCGCGGTCTGTATGCCCATATGCTCAACGGTGAAGTGCCAGACCTTGAGTTAGGCGGCGTATTGATTGCACTGCGTATCAAAGGGGAAGGGGAAGCAGAGATGCTTGGCTTCTACGAAGCCATGCAAAATCACACCATCAAGCTGACGCCGCCTGCTGGCAAGCCGATGTCGATCGTCATTCCCAGTTACAACGGTGCGCGTAAACAGGCCAATCTGACGCCGTTGCTGGCGATTCTGCTGCATAAACTTGGTTTTCCAGTCGTGGTTCACGGCGTCAGCGAGGATCCGACTCGTGTGCTGACCGAAACCATTTTCGAACTGATGGGGATAGCGCCAACGCTACATGCCGGACAAGCGCAGGCGAAACTCGACGAACATCAACCTGTCTTTATGCCTGTAGGCGCATTTTGCCCGCCGCTGGAAAAACAACTGGCGATGCGCTGGCGGATGGGCGTGCGTAACAGTGCGCATACTCTGGCGAAACTGGCGACGCCATTTGCCGAAGGTGAGGCACTGCGTCTTTCCAGCGTCTCGCATCCAGAATATATCGGGCGAGTCGCAAAGTTCTTTAGCGATATTGGCGGACGAGCGCTGTTAATGCATGGCACCGAAGGTGAAGTTTATGCTAATCCGCAACGTTGCCCACAAATAAATCTTATTGATCGCGAAGGGATGCGGGTGCTGTATGAAAAACAGGACACTGCTGGTAGCGAGCTACTGCCACAAGCAAAAGACCCGGAAACTACGGCGCAGTGGATTGAGCGTTGCCTGGCTGGCAGCGAACCGATTCCCGAATCGCTGAAAATCCAGATGGCTTGCTGCCTGGTGGCTACGGGTGAAGCGGCAACGATCAGCGACGGCCTGGCGCGCGTTAATCAGGCATTTTAATTCTTTTCTCAGCCGGATGAGCCATGTCATCCGGCCTTTACCCCACCGCAATATGAAATTCCTGCATCTTTATTGACCTTCCCGCGCCCGGCGTGCAGCATAAAAAACAACAAACACATAACATAAACAGGAGTTAACCATGGAAAGTGGTCATCGCTTTCATGCTCAGACGCTGCACAGTTTTATTCAGGCTGTATTTCGTCAGATGGGTAGCGAGGAACAGGAGGCGAAATTAGTTGCCGATCATTTAATCGCGGCAAACCTGGCAGGGCATGATTCACATGGTATTGGCATGATCCCAAGCTATGTGCGTTCCTGGAGTCAGGGGCATCTGCAAATTAACCATCATGCCAAAATCGTTAAAGAGGCGGGGGTGGCGGTCACGCTCGATGGCGATCGCGCATTTGGTCAGGTAGCGGCACACGAAGCGATGGCACTGGGGATTGAGAAAGCGCGTCAGCACGGCATTGGCGCCGTGGCGCTACATAACTCGCATCATATCGGCCGTATCGGTTATTGGGCGGAACAGTGTGCAGCGGCGGGGTTTGTCTCTATCCACTTTGTTAGCGTGGTCGGTATTCCAATGGTCGCGCCGTTCCACGGTCGCGACAGCCGCTTTGGCACCAATCCGTTCTGTGTGGTTTTCCCGCGTAAAGATGATTTTCCGCTGTTGCTTGATTACGCCACCAGCGCCATCGCATTTGGTAAAACTCGCGTCGCCTGGCATAAAGGCGTCCCCGTGCCGCCAGGCTGCCTGATTGACGTTAACGGTGTGCCGACGACGAATCCGGCGGTCATGCAGGAGTCGCCGTTGGGTTCGCTGTTGACCTTTGCCGAACATAAAGGTTACGCCCTTGCAGCGATGTGTGAAATTCTTGGTGGGGCGCTTTCCGGCGGTAAAACGACGCATCAGGAAACGTTACAAAACAGTCCCGATGCCATTCTTAACTGTATGACCACTATCATCATCAACCCGGAACTGTTCGGCGCGCCGGATTGTAGCGCGCAGACAGAAGCCTTTGCCGAGTGGGTGAAAGCCTCACCGCATGATGAAGATAAGCCGATTTTGCTACCGGGCGAGTGGGAAGTGAACACGCGTCGTGAACGACAGGAGCTGGGGATTCCATTGGATGCGGGTAGCTGGCAGGCCATTTGTGATGCGGCGCGGCAGATTGGTATGCCGGAAGAGACGTTGCAGGCTTTCTGTCAGCAGTTAGCCAGCTAAAAAAAAGCCCGTCCAGTGGCGGACGGGCAAACAAGGGTAACATAGGATCAATGAGGGTTAGAGCATATGCGTCTGTCGGCAAACAGACAGGGAAATACTTTTGCTGGACGTAGCGGAAACGCCTTATCCGTCCTACGGTCCGGATTTTGTAGGCATGATAAGACGCGGTAGCGTCGCATCAGGCATCTGTTGCCGGATGCGGCAGAAACGCCTTAACCGTCCTACGAATTACTTATAGATAACCGCTGTACCGCTCAATTTATTGTTGTTAGTGGCAGAAGTAATGCTGTATCCACTGGCGCCAGCCGCCGCCGCTTTCTCAGCCAGTTTCGCTTCAAGAGCATCGAGGGTGGATGCGCCATCGGCAGAAACCACGCCAATTTTATTCATGTTCTGTGCCTGGGATGCCGTTACCGGTTCCGCGGCAAACACACCAAATGACAGAGTTGAAAGGGCCATAGCAGCAACAACAGTATTGATAGTTTTCATAATTAATCTCTCGCAGGTGATTTTTTGTTTAAGTGACGTTGTTTCGTCGATGTGATGAGTATCACGTTTTTTCGTGCGAGAGAAAATCGAAGAGAATTGACCGCCTTGTTCAAATAAATTGATTGATATCTAACATACTGATAAACCATTTATTTGTTGTACTTATGAGTCTGTTTTGTACCGCGTGGCGCTCACGGCAGCGTTAAAGGCACGGAATGCCACGCAAAATCCAAATTGTACTCGCTATATATTGCGCCCGTTGTAGTTAACGTAACTGGCTGTCTTTCGAACCTCTGCGATTATATCCTGTATAAGATGGTTTTTGTAAATCTTTCTCCTGCTGACAATGAATGCATAAGCGCACGCCAGGAATGGCTTCCCGACGGGCCTGCGGGATCGGTGCGCCACACTCTTCACATTCATACAGGCTCTCGCCATGCGGAATTTCACCCCGGGCGCGGGCAATCGCATCTTCAATTGTACTGTTGATCTGTTCGTTGACGGCGTTATCGTTAGCCCAACCGGATGCCATATCGTCCTCCCCATATCAATGCTTGTACAGTTAAGTGTAGCTAATATAGGGACGAACTCGGGCAGTTCAAGCGTCAGATCTCCGACCATTCTCGCAGCAGATTATGATAAAGATTGAGCAGCGACAGGATCTCTTCACCTTCTCCGTAGCGGTTTTTCAGTGACTGAATATTGTTGTCCAGTTCAAATAGCATGGCGCGCTTTTTATCATCGCGGATCATCGACTGGATCCACATAAATGATGCCACGCGCACGCCGCAGGTGACGGGGGTCACGCAGTGCAGGCTGCTGGAGGGATACAACACCAGATCGCCTGCCGGGAGTTTTACCCGATGTTGTCCGAAGGTGTCATTAACGACCAGTTCGCCGCCGTCGTAGCTTTGTGGATCGCTTAAAAACAGCGTGGCAGAAAGGTCAGTACGCATCCAGCCGTTTTGTGGGTGACTGCGTACCGCGCCATCCACATGAAAACCATAGGTTTCATTATTCTGATAACGATTAAACAGCGGCGTGGAAAGGGTATGTGGCAAGGCAGCGGCAAAGAACAGTGGATGTTGGTTAACCGCGTTCAGCACCTCATTTTGCAGTTCAGCGTATAACGCGCTACGGGTGTCTACCTGTTGATTGTTCTTAACTTGCGCGCCTTGTGCGCCGGTGGTGACGCGTCCATCCACCCATTCGGCTTGTTCCAGTTGTTCGCGAAACCGGGCGACGTCCTGTGGCGATAACACGCCGGGAATGTGGTACATCATACAAGTTCTCCAAAAAGTGGGGCCTGCGCCCCACATCTGAATCAGAAATGCATATTGGCCGTGAGCAGGAAGGTTCTTGGCGCGCCCGGGTGATAACGGTAGCCGCTCTTATTGATTGAGGCGACGTAATTGGTATCAAACAGGTTGTAGACGTTTAACTGGAAGTCGAGATTGCGATTGACGCGATATCCCAGTTTGGCATCGGCGACCCAATAACCTTCGGTAAAGGCAGGCGTTCCCACCGCGCCGTCAGAACCTTTATGCATACTGCCGATATAGCGTGCGCCCGCGCCAACAGAGATATCATCGGTTGCCTGATACTGGCTCCATAAGGTAAAGGCGTGCTCCGGGGTATACGGCAGCGATGAGGAACCATCCTGGGCAACATCTTTGCCGTTTTTGATGGTTGCTTTTTGCTGGGTATAGCCGCCAATCACCTGCCATGCGGGGGTGATATTCCCGGCAACGGAAATCTCATAGCCTTCGACGCGTTTCTTACCGTATTGCGAGTAAGTCCCGTCGTCATTTTGCTCAACTTCATTTTCGATATCAGTACGGAACAGCGCGGCGGTGAGCAACAGGCGTTTATCCAGAACCTGCCATTTGGTGCCAATCTCGCTGGTGTTGGCTTTTTGCGGTTTAAAATCGGTGCGGTTGGCACTGTTACCGCTGCCAGACTGCGCAAGGGCGAAGTTGTTGCCGCCCGGCGGCTGCTGGGAAACGGCATAGTTAATATAGACATTGCCGTTTTCCGTCAGGTGATACAGCGCCCCGGCTTTCCAGTTCACCAGATTCCCCGACTTCGCGGTGTCAACGGTGGTGACCGGAGATCCTTTTGCCACGCCAGCGGGACAGGTGACTGCGCCGCGTCCACTGCCACCACAGGCAGTGGCACTATCATATTCAGTATGATAATTATCCAGGCGGATCCCGCCGTTCAGCTCAAAATCACGGGTGATTTGCAGCGTATCGAAAGCATAAATTGCAACGGTATCCGTCTGACCATTGGCGTTAGCACCGTTGCGCGTCAGGCCGCCGGGATGAATGCTGCTGTCAGGATGATAAATATTCACCGCAGGTAACGTCACCGGATTAACGCCGTAGTTTGTTTGCGTTTCACGGGTAAATTCCACGCCGGTACTGACATCATGGCCGATTGAACCGGTATAGAACGTCGAGGTCAGGTTAGTCTGGTTGGTGAGAATCTTATTACTCACATCTTTAGTATTCGCCGTGCGCGACCAGGTCCAGCTATTAACATCGCTGGTGGGCTGGGTAATATTCGACGCCCCGCCCATAATCGCCGTCATCAGGTAATCCTGCTTCACACGCGACCAACGGGTGGTATTGCGAATGGTGGTGTTATCGTTGATGTCGTGTTCAAAACGCATGGTAGCGGTGTCGGTGGTCGAATCGTCGTAGTCGGAATCCGTTCCATAGAAATTATGGGTATCCACCTTTCCGGAATGATTCAGTGCGGCCGTTCCCGCAGAAGGGGCGGAATAGCCTGGTAAACCAATGGTCGGAATACCGCCGTCCGGCGTGTTATGTTGGGTAACGTGTAAATAGTTAAGATACAAACGATTCGTTGTGCCCAGGCCAAAGGCTATGGAAGGTGCAACGCCGTAACGCTCATTTTTCACTTTATCGCGCCCGGCATCGTGCGTTTTTTCGCCCATCACATTCAGACGCACTGCGGTGGTGTCGCCAATGACCTGATTGACGTCGAGCGTGCCGCGGCGGAACCAGGCGCTGCCAATACTGGCGGAGGCGTCAATACCGGAATCATTGCGCGGCTGTTTGCTGATCATATTAATGGAGCCAGTCGGCGCGCTGCGCCCGTAATCGGTGCCGGACGGCCCTTTGATCACTTCGACCTGTTCAGTATTGAAGGTGTCGCGCGAGACGCTGCCAATATCACGAATGCCATCAATATAAATACTGTTAGAGGTATCAGCGCCGCGCATATAAATAGCGTCGCCAGTGGTGGAGTTGCCGTTCTCACCAGCAAAAAACGCGCCCACACCGGGGACATTTTTTAGCGCGTCGGTAAGATTAGTTGCGCCCTGATCTTTAATCACCTGTTCAGAAATCACTGTCATCGTGCGGGTAGTTTCCGCTACCGGACGGGAGAATTTCGGATCGGCAGATTTTTGTGGTGCATAAAGAGAAGGCGTTGATGCTTCGACAACCAGCGTGTCATCCGCGTTGGTTTGCCCTTCGGCGGCGAGTGCCTGTGCCACAGGCGTGATGCCAATACAAAGACCGGCAAAGAACGTGAGCGAATGAAATTGTCTGGCAGGGAAATTGCGATTGTTTTCCATTTTGCAGGTGACTTTTTCTTATATGTTGAAATTTTCACTGTCACGAGAAAGCATCTCTGCGGATGCGATGCCACTGTTAATCCCGTAATAGTGTTCGTGCAAGTGATAATAATTTTGATAAGCATTATCACTTGGTGCGATTTTTTATCACCCCTAACGTGAAAAAGAAATACATTTATTTACATTAACTTCATATTTGATGTTTTTTGATTACAAAACGGACGAAAACTGCATCCAGAGGTGAATGCAGTTACGTTGGTGCGGTTATTTGTAGATGGTTGCGGTACCGAACATCTGATCATTTCCTCCCGCGGAATTAATGACATAACCTTTCGCGCCTTGTTCGCGCGCTTTTTCTGCCAGTTTATCCTCCAGATCGCTTAGGTTAGATGCGCCAGTTGCCGAAACGGTACCGGCGGGCCGTAGTTGACCGCTGTCCAGGTTACTCATCGGTTGCGCGGCAAAAGCCGTGAGAGAGATTCCGCTCAGGACGGTGGCAATCAGTAGTGTGAGGCACTTTTTCATAATGACATCCTCATAAATACAACGGGTAGTGCCTGATAAGTGTAGGTCTCCTGTGCGATGAAAATGACGCAAAAAATTGACAGAGATGCGCTTATTTTTTGAACGATATATTTTTACAAAACAAGACAAATCAATAAGATACATGCTGCTGATTTTTATGGGGAATTGCCATAATCCATGGTTAATGTCAGGTTTTTAGAGATGATAAACGCAGCCAGATATTTACCCTGTAGCGTTATGCGGGTATCTTACGCCGCTGCTTAAAGGAGAATGCTATGTCCGCCCAGAAACCGGGGTTACACCCGCGCAACCGTCACCACAGTCGCTACGATCTTGCCACGCTTTGTCAGGTGAATCCTGAACTGAAGCAATACCTCACGCTGACTCCTGCCGGAGAGCAAAGCGTAGACTTCGCCAATCCACTGGCGGTGAAGGCGCTCAACAAAGCGTTGCTGACGCATTTTTACGCTGTGGCTAACTGGGATATACCGGACGGCTTCCTCTGCCCGCCAGTACCGGGCCGGGCGGATTATATTCATCACCTTGCCGATTTACTGGCAGAAGCAACAGGAACAATCCCTGCCAATGCCAGCATTCTGGATATTGGTGTTGGTGCGAACTGTATTTATCCGCTGATTGGCGTACATGAATACGGCTGGCGTTTTACCGGCAGTGAAACCAGCAGCCAGGCGTTAAGCAGCGCGCAGGCGATCATCAGTGCTAACCCAGGGCTTAACCGCGCCATTCGTCTGCGTCGACAAAAAGAGAGCGGGGCGATTTTTAACGGCGTCATCCACAAAAACGAGCAATACGACGCGACCTTGTGTAATCCGCCATTCCACGATTCCGCCGCTGCGGCACGGGCAGGTAGTGAACGTAAACGCCGTAACCTGGGGCTGAACAAAGACGATGCTCTGAACTTTGGTGGTCAGCAACAGGAGCTGTGGTGCGAAGGCGGTGAAGTCGCCTTTATCAAAAAGATGATTGAAGAGAGCAAAGGCTTCGCGAAGCAGGTGATGTGGTTTACCTCGCTGGTATCTCGCGGCGAGAACTTACCGCCGCTGTATCGCGCTTTGACGGATGTTGGCGCGGTGAAGGTGGTTAAAAAAGAGATGGCCCAGGGGCAAAAGCAGAGTCGCTTTATAGCCTGGACCTTTATGAATGACGAACAGCGCCGTCGTTTTGTCAATCGCCAGCGTTAAAGCGTCGGTTCTCCCGGCGGCAATGGTTCTGCCGGGGGCGCTCCCGGCGCAGGCAGCACCTGATAAGTCTGTACCGGCGCGCGAACACCCGCCAGGTCGAAATGCTTTTTCACCTGGCTGTCGAGGGCAAAGCGTACCGTCCACTGTTTGAGTGGCAGCGTGGTGAATGAAACACGCAGCGTAAATGCGGTATTGCTTAAGCCGACAATTCCGGCAAAGTTCGGCTCACCAATAATCAGCCCGCGAATTTCTTCGTTTTCCATCAATTCCGTTACCGCATCTTTCAATGCCTGATTGGCTTTATCTGCATCTTCATGGCGATCAACATCGTAATTCGCCACTACCGAACCAATACCGCGGACAAAGTTGGCAAAAGTGGTAATGGAGGACCACGGAATGATGTGATACGCCCCGGTATCCTGGCGCACGCCCACCGATCGAATCGACATGCGTTCCACCGTACCAGTCAGCGGGCCGATGGTCACTAAATCCCCGGTATTCATGCCATTCTCAAACTGAATAAACACGCCGGTAATGATATCTTTCACCAGCGTTTGCGAACCGAAAGAGATCGCCAGTCCCAACGCGCCGGCTCCTGCCAGCAGCGGCGCAATATTGACGCCGATTTCCGACAACACAATCATGATGGTGATAGTGCTGATGATCACTGCCAGCGCGTTGCGAAACAGCGTCAGCAGGGTACGAGTGCGGGCGCTGGGCAGCGGACGTCCATGAATATCCGAAGCCAGCCGGTTTTCGATCAAACTGGCGAGCACTGTCCAGCCAACCGCCGAGAAGAAAAGGATAAGCGCGATACGGATCAGGATATCCACGGTTTTCTGCCCTGCGCCGTTTTGCAGCCAGTTCCAGAAATCGAACAGCCCCCAGGCGCTCAACAGCAGCATCACTGCCACGCAGACGGTCAGAATACGCGCCGTTTTCAGTGCCGCTGACAGCCAGCTGTTCAGCCGTTTTTGCAGCTCCGGATAGTTACGCTGAGTATGTGGCGAGAGGGTGATAGTCTTCGCCAGCCAGCGGGAAAACATACCGGAAACAAACGCTGCAATACCAATGATCGCCAGGCTGCGCACCGTTGCGCCCATCATAAATTTCAGGCTGTTGCCCGGATCGAACAACGAAAAGAAAAACAGCACAATAAAATAGGCGCTTGCCAGCCAGTGCCATACCAGCGCAAAAGCGCGGATAAACAGGCTGAAAAAGGCTAGCGAGTGTTCCGCGAAGTTGAGCAAATGCTGGGTAATCTCTTTTTTATTACGAAAGATCAGATACAGCGCCCAGACGGTCATGCACAGCATGATTATCACGTTCGCGAGCGCCCCGATTTGCACATTCACCTGATTAGAAATAATCGGTACTGCCACAATCAGACCATAGCCAATCAGGCTGCTTAACCAGCTCAGGCGACGACTCCAGTAACGCGCGCTCTCGTCCTGAATCGTAAACGGGCGCAGCTCCGCCACGTTTGGGCAAAAAATCAGGCGTAGTACAGCTTTGAAAAATTCAATCAGGGCAAAGGCGTTGAGAAACAAACTTTGTTGGAAAGCGATGGTACGACTGCCCGCATTCAGGTTATCGCTTAAAACCTGACCGACAAATAATGTTAGTGCCAGTAACAGCAGGTCGATAATAAACGCCCCGATAATCATCGCCGGAAGCTGCAACCAGTTACTGCGCTCACGATTTTTTTGCCGCGCCCACTGGCCCATTTTGCGATACAGCGGCAGTGCGCACAGGCGAATCAGCCAGTAAAAACCAAACACTAACACCGCTAACATTGAAAAATGGGTCAGCGCATTGCTGAAGGTTTGTGGATTAAACGGCTTATGCGGGGAGCCGGTGATATTGCGATAAAGTTGTCCAAAGCGGGTGGAAAGGGCTTCGCCATAATGGCGGCTGACTTCGGTGACCTTTTGCAGCACGGTTTGCTCTTCAATCAGCGTCGGCGGCACGATTTTCGGCACGGGGTCCGCAGGGGGCGTAGCGGCGACGGTGCGCAGTTGGTCGATCAACTCTTTGCGCGAGGTGTCATTTTCCAGTACGTCCGCCAGTGCGCCATAGGCCGCTTTTTTTTGTTCAATATCGGGTTCCGGTGCCGCTTCAGAGGCTGAATCCGATGTGGCTGCGGTTGTAACGCCAGGTATAACGACCGCGTGGGCAGGCGCACCCAGCAGGCAAAAGAGGATGAACAGGATCCACCGCATGACTCCTCCAGTGAGAAAACAGAGCAAAAAGATAAGTATAGATGCTGGGGGAGGAGCGATTTTAAATGAGAGGAATCTGGTGATCCTCCCTTTCGGGGGAAAGGGAGGCAGAGATGTTAAGAGACGTGCTGTAAAAATTCCTGCAAGCGCTGACTCGGAGGGTTCTTGATCAACTCCTGCGGATCGCCATCTTCCGCAATCCGTCCTTTGTCGATAAAGATCAGGCGAGATGCCACTTTCTCAGCAAAACCGATTTCGTGGGTTACGATCACCATCGTCATCCCTTCTTCCGCCAGATCCTGCATAACCTTCAGCACTTCATGGCGCAGTTCCGGATCAAGAGCTGATGTCGGTTCATCGAACAGCATCATTTTCGGTTTCACCGCCAGCGCACGGGCAATCGCCACACGCTGTTGCTGACCACCAGAAAGCTCGGAAGGGTAGTGGTGGGCGCGTTCCGCGAGGCCGACTTTTGCCAGCAGTTCACGCGCCAGTTTTTCCGCCTCTTCTTTGTTCGCGCCACGCACACGCTGCGGACCAAACATCACGTTTTCCAGCGCCGTCAGATGCGGGAAAAGGTAAAACTGCTGGAACACCATGCCTGCTTCCTGGCGAATCAGACGTTCGTCAACTTTCGGGTCGTTCACTTTCAGACCATCGACAATCAGATCGCCGGAGGTAATTTCTTCCAGTTTGTTGATGCACCGCAGCAGGGTCGATTTACCGGAACCTGACGGCCCGATAATCACCACCACTTCGCCCTGAGCAATGTTCAAATCGATATTATGCAGCACCTGGGTTGGGCCAAAGTGCTTGGAGACATTTTTAAATTCAATCACAGGATTTTCATCCTTCTTTCCAGACGACGCAGAATAAAGCTCAGCACCAGGGTAATAATCAGATAGAACACCGCAACGGCGCTCCAGATCTCAAGGGCACGGAAGTTTCCGGCAATAATTTCTTGTCCCTGACGGGTCAATTCTGCCACGCCAATAACAATAAACAGTGAGGTATCTTTAATGCTGATGATCCACTGGTTACCCAGCGGTGGCAGCATGCGGCGCAGTGCCAGAGGTAAAATCACGTAGCGAATGGTTTCCCAACGTGAAAGGCCGAGCGCCAGTCCTGCTTCACGAAAACCTTTGTGGATAGATAGCACCGCACCACGCGTGATTTCCGCAATGTACGCGCCGGAGTTGATCATGATGGTGACCACCGCCGCAGTAAACGGGTCGATGCGAAAGTCGTTAAATGCCATCGGCAGGGCGAAGTAGATAAACATCACCTGGACGACGATAGGTGTGCCGCGGATCACTTCAATAAAGACCAGCGCGACGTGGTTGGCTATCCAACCACCGAAGGTGCGTGCAAAACCTGCCAGCAGTCCGATAACCAGGCCGCCAGCCAGACCGAGGACCGAAATCCACAGGGTCATTTTGGCGCCTTCAATCAGAAGCGGAATGGCAGGCCAGATGGCACTCCAGTCAAACTGCATATGTTGTTCCTGTTACCGTGGTGTAAATAATCAAAGGCTCGCAGGCCCGGTCAGCGCAATGGCTGCCGGGCAAAGCATTCCAAAAACAGCGTTATTATTTCGGTTCAGTACCGAACCATTTTTTGTAGATTTCGTTATAGGTGCCGTTCTCGCGCAGGGTTTTCAACGCGCCGTTGACTTTGTCACGCAGCTCGTCGCTACCTTTCGGGAACGCAATACCGTATTGCTGTGCTTCCAGAGAGTCCCCTACCGCTTTGAACTGACCGTTACCGGCAGTTTTGATGAAGTAAAGAATGTTTGGCGTATCATGCAGTACTGCGTCTGCGCGGTTGGTGCCCAGTTCCATATAAGCGTTGTCGATGTTCGGGAACTGACGCAGATCTTTGGTTTTGATGTTCGCTTTCGCGTAATCAACGGAGCCGGTGCCACTCTTCACAGCAACCACTTTACCGTCGAGATCTTTCACGCTTTTCACATCGTTATTGTTGGCTTTCACCATCACTAACAGACCGCTTTTGTAGTAGCCGTCAGAGAAATCGATCGCTTTTTTACGCTCGTCGGTAATAGTGATGCCCGCCAGCGCCAGATCGACGTTTTTGGTTTGCAGTGCTGGGATGATGCCGCTGAAATCCATCGGTTTCAGTTCGTAATCCAGCTTTAATTCTTTGGCGATAGCAGCCCACAGATCCACATCAAAACCAACGTATTTGTCGCCCTGTTTAAATTCAAACGGAACGAATGCGGTATCCGTCGCCACAACCAGTTTTTTCTCCGCGGCATGAGAAGAAACCGCAAAAGCCAGGGTCAGTGCAGCCAGTGAAACTTTTAATACAGACTTCATAGCATTTCCTTTTTTCTATCCACGGGACGATCCCCTGCGTGACATTTACGTATATGAAAAAATCGTGCCAGTTTTACAACTCATTGTTTTTACGAGATGCAGTGAATCTGATTGCACGATTTAAGGGGCAAACTCTTTTTATTGCACCACTTCAGGGCACCAATTTGGTGCGCCAAAATCGTGAATAAAAAACCAGATTTATTTAGCTTAAATTATGATGAAAAAACAATCTTTGAGTAACGTTTATGTGATGTTGTTGATACAAATAATTTACGTAACAACATAAAAAGGAGAGGGCGACCGCACCAAAACGGTGCAATTTCAGGAGTCAGGCTTGATGGGAAAGGAGATCAAAATCCGATGCGCAGCCGATTTTCTTACCAGCATTATTCGTCTATTTGTATGTAGAAACGCTAAAAAGTGTATCGGCTCAATTAATGCTGCATAAAACCTCATATCTCCCAAAATATCACGAATATTCACAAGAATTTGTGAAGGGTATTTTCAGTGGTTATCATAAATTATTTAATATTTTCAATTATTTGTGATTGATTTGTGCGTTTTTGAAATGTGCTTTTTTGTGATAATCATCATGTGAATGTGAATGTAACTCCCGAATAATATTCACCATAAGTTGTCTGGCATGAGGGAGAGATTTCATGGCTATCATCATGGGCGTCATCGCTGACGATTTTACTGGCGCGACCGATATTGCCTGTTTTATGGCTGAGAATGGGTTTCGGGTTGCGTTGTTACCAGGTTTGCATGCGCTCACGCAGTCCTGGGATGAGGCGGCCGATGCGATAGTCATTTCGTTGAAAAGTCGTTCATTACCTGCGGATCACGCCATTGAGCAGACTTTACTAAGTTATCACTGGTTGCGAGACTGTGCGGGAGCGCAGCAGATCTACTTCAAATATTGCTCAACATTTGATTCCACTGCAGATGGCAATATCGGTCCTGTTAGTGATGCTCTGATGAAGGCAATGGCTACGCCTTATGTCGTGCATTGTCCCGCTTTGCCTCAAAATGGCCGCACCGTTTTCCATGGACATCTCTTTGTTAACGGCATGCTTCTTAACGAATCGGGCATGGAAAAACACCCACTGAATCCCATGACCGACGCCAACTTACTGCGCGTGCTGGCGGCGCAAACCCCCAATAGTGTTGGTAACATTGATCTGCGTACGGTTCAACAGGGCGAGCAGGCCATCGCCACTGCACTTGCCCGCTGCCATGCTGAAGGGAAGCAACACATTATTGTCGATGCATTAACTGAAAATGATCTGCAAAGTCTGGCAAATGCATTACGCCATGCCCCTTTACTGGCTGGTGGTTCCGGGCTGGGTGGCGCGTTAGCCGCGTGTTTACAACAGCACCTTCATATGCCAGCCACCGCGTTTCCCCATCCTGCCAGAACTGTAATCTTCTCAGGAAGTTGTTCCGTGATGAGTAATCGACAGGTGGAGACCTACAAACCGCATGCAGCCACGCAGTTGCTCGATGTTGCCCGTTGTATAAACGATGGCAATAGATATAGCGATCAATTACTGCAATGGACAATGGCGCACATCAATGATCCGCTGGCTCCATTGATTTACGCCACTCAACCTGCGGATGTGTTGAAATCTATACAGCAAACCTGGGGCGAACATGCGGCAAGTAAAGCCATTGAACAAACGTTCGCGCAACTTAGCCAAAAATTGCAGGCTGCAGGTGTCAACACTTTTATTGTGGCTGGGGGCGAAACTTCCGGGACGGTAGTGGAAGCACTCAACGTGAAACGGCTAACGGTGGGGAACGCTATTACGCCGGGCGTACCATGGGTTTTTTCGGCAGAACCTCCCCTGGCACTGGCGCTGAAATCCGGCAATTTTGGGGAGCCTGATTTTTTCATTAAGGCCCAGGAGCATGGATTATGAGTGAACTCATCGAACAACAATTACGTGAACAACTTGTCTATTACGGCCATTCGCTCTTTATGCGCGGTCTCAGTAGTGGCGGTTCCGGCAATATCAGCGTCAAATTGTCTGATGATCGTTTTCTGGTTACGCCAACCAATTCCTGTCTTGGCGAATTAGAAAGTGAAAGAGTGAGTCTTATTGATATTAATGGCAACCATATCAGCGGTGATAAGCCCTCTAAAGAGGTGCCTATGCATCTGGCCTGGTATCGACATCGTCCGAACTGTGGGGCGGTAGTACATCTGCACTCTCCATGGCTAACGGCACTTTCGTGTTTACCTTGCACAACACCAGAGAATTGTTTACCGCCGCTTACTCCTTATTACGTAATGCGTGTAGGTAAATTACCGTTATTGCCCTATTTCAAACCAGGGCATGAGGATATCGCTACAGCATTAAGCCATATAGCGGCAGACTCTACCGCTGCGCTGCTGGCGAATCATGGCCCAGTTGTCAGCGGAAGCACATTGCGTGAAGCGGTATTTAATGCCGAAGAACTGGAAGACAGTGCTCGCATCTGGCTGACCTTAAAACCACTTGGCTACGTTCCACTCTCGGCGAAAGCCATTGCAGAACTGGAACAGGCCAGATGATAACGAGGTGAGAAGATGATCCCCGAACAACGGCGAGACTTTATTTACCGCTACGTCCATGAGAAAAATGTTGCCTCATTTAATGAACTGGCAGAGTTGATGAGCGTTTCGCATATGACAGTGCGTCGCGATATTCAATTACTGGAAGAAGAAGGCAAAGTTATTACTACCAATGGCGGCGTGAAGCTGAACAATCAACTTAAATTGGAGTTGCCGTGGCGGGAAAAAGCTGAACTACATCATGATATTAAACGTGATATGGGGCAGCTCGCTGCGATGTTGATCGAACCAGGGCAGACACTCTATTTAGATGCCGGGACGTCTCTGTTTGAGGTCGCAAAAGCGATTGCCGCCAGCCAGTGCTTTAATCTCACCATCGTGACAAATGATTTTTCCATCAGCCATTATCTGATGGATATGCCATATATCACGCTTTACCACACTGGGGGGCTGGTAGATCAACGCAATCGTTCTTGTTTAGGGAAAAGTGCAGCTGATTTTCTGCGCACGATTAATATCGATGTTGCATTTCTTAGCTCCTCTTCATGGGATACCGAAAGAGGAATGTCAACGCCAAGTGAGGGAAAAGCGACAGTGAAAGAGGCAGTACTTACGGTCTCCCGTCGTCGTGTATTGGTGTGTGATAGCAGTAAACTCGGCAAATACGGAATGTTCCATATCTGCGAACTTAACAAACTGACAGATATCATTTCTGATAATCAGTTGCCTTTAATGGCGCAGGAAAGCATTACACAGCAGGGCGTTAAATTACATCTGGTTAATAGCCGGGAGGGAACGCAACATGTTGAAGCTGGCGGCTAATCTCGACTGGTTGTTCACTGAACTGCCGATGTCTGCACGGTTTCATGCAGCCAGGCAGGAGGGGTTTCGTGCTGTTGAAGGAATGTTTTTCTGTCAACATCCTCTGGAAATGCTGCGAATCGCTCAGCAAGAATCGGGTATGAGCGTGGTGTTGATGAATGCCCCCGCAGGTGACTGGCAACAAGGTGAGCGTGGTCTGGCTGCACTTCCTGATCGCGATGATGAATACCTGAACAGTTTGCTCATTGCCCGCCGATATGCCGGGACGCTGGGATGCAGGCAAGTTCATGTTATGGCGGGCCTTCGCGATCACTCTGTGACAGAAGATGAACAACTGGCGTTATTGGTTAACCGCTTGCGCACAGCCTGTGATGTGCTGGCGGAAAAAGGCATTACAGTATTAGTCGAGCCCCTAAATCCTGAAGATATGCCAGGGTATTTAATTAATAGCCTGCCACGAGCCAAAGATATTATTCGGCAGGTTTCTCGCCAGAATATTGGTTTGCAGTTTGATATTTATCATTGTCAAAAAATTCATGGTAATGTCACTAAAAATATAGAGGACTATTTGTCACTAGTTAAGCATTTTCAGATTGCCTCTGTGCCTGGTCGCCACGAACCAGGTTCTGGTGAGCTAAATGATACGTGGATATTAAATTTTATTGATCAAACAAACTTTCAGGGCTGGATTGGCTGTGAATATAAACCTTCCACTCTGACAACTGCGTCATTACGCTGGATGAAGCCATATTTATAATATCTCTTTCTGGAGGAAAATATGTCGGATGCCGTTATAATTTCGCTGGCGCCTGTAGCCGCGGATTGCACCAGAGTCATACCCGAAGAATTGGCGCAGGAGATTTTGACTTGCGTTGAATATGGAGCGGCAATTGTTCATTTACATGTTCGAGATAAGCAAGGCAAGTTAACGCCAGATACAACTGACTTCCAGTCAACCATTGATCTCGTCAGACATCAATCAGACTTAATTATTCAGGCTTCTACGGGCGGAGTCTCTGCCATGTCCATCGCCGAGCGCTGCGCGCCACTGGACTGCCCTGGCGTTGAAATGGCGTCGCTGAATGTAGGGTCGGTAAACCTTGGTGATGCCGTCTATGCTAATCCAACACCGGATGTCGAATATTGTTCACAGCAAATTACCGCGCGTAATATCGTTCCTGAATTTGAAGTGTTTGAAATAGGAATGGTTAATAACATTTTAACTCTCCATGAAAAAATAAAATTCAGGAAACCCATGCTATTTAATATTGTGCTGGGTCATCGAGGAAGTTCTCCGGCGACAATAGAAGCATTAATTGCGATGCGCAGTATGATCCCGCGAGATGCACTATGGGGTATTACTCACTTTGGCAGAAAGAATTTTGATGTTATTGCTGCGGCAGTGGGTATGGGAGCCAGTGAGGTCAGAATTGGTTTTGAAGATAGTTATTATTTGAGTGCGGAGGAGATGGCGGAACATAATTATCAGCAAGTAGAAAAACTAGCCAGACTTATTCGTAGTATGGATAAAAAAGTGGCCTCACCGGAAATTGCCCGACGGATATTAAATATCCCAGTCCGGCAGCAATGACGACAGACAGGACATTTTACTATGACTATAACAACCCTATTACAAAAAGCAGGTCTTGCAATCTGTATCGTTGGCGGCGTACTCGCGGCAATAGGCGGGTTGATGCAATCAGAGGCGCTCTGGCAACCAGGGCTGGTGATGCTTACTGCGGGCTTTGCTGTTGGCGCAGGATACTGGCCAGCGCTTCGAAGCTATCAATTCACGTTATGGATTATCGCCGGTTTTGTGGCCGCGATGACCTGGTCGATGGATTTGATTGTCTGGGGCGGATTTAACATCACACACAAATGGATCGTCTTCTTAGTCATTCAGGCAACGATGTTCAGTATGGGCACCAAACTGACGATTCAGGATTTTATCGATGTTGCCAAAATGCCGTGGGCGGTGTTTATAGGCACCTTCTGCCACTTTGTCATTATGCCGTTGTTGGGGCTAACCATTACGCTGGTATTTGATTTTCCGCCAGAAGTCGCTGTGGGGATCCTACTTATAGGTGCTTGCCCAAGCGGTTTGTCATCAACTGTCATGGTCTATATCGCTAACGCGAACCTCGCTCTGGCGGTATCAATTGCCGCAGTCTCTACACTAGCGGCAACGTTTATGACACCGCTGTGGGTAAATTTGCTTGCTGGGTCAATGATCGACATTCAACTTACAGCAATGGTCATGGACGTGGTGAAAATAGTCCTGATTCCGATTGGCGCCGCAATTTTGCATGACTACCTGAAAACGTATGCCGGAGTACGCGGTCGGCGAACCGTGATGTTTCTCGCCGGGATGAGCGCCCTGTGGTTAGTTTACATGAGTGCTGGTGGCTGGGATTCTCTCTTTGGCAACACCAGTGCCGAAGTACAAATGTATGCCGTTGTATTGAACTTTGTCACGGGGGGCATTGTGTGGTCGGTGTTCTATAACTGGCTGTACAGTCGCGTGGAAGGCATTAAAAAGATTATGCCGACCATCTCGATGATTGGGATCATCTTCTTTACGACCACCGCCGCAGCAGCTGGTCGCGATAACCTGTTGCAGGTTGGCTTCTTGCTTTGTTTCGCCATGCTGTTGCATAACCTTGGCGGATTCCTGATTGGCTATCTGATGAGTCGCTGGATATTCCGCATGGATGAACAGTCGGCCCGCACCGTAGCCTTCGAAGTGGGGTTGCAAAACGGAGGTATGGCGTCCGGTCTGGCAGCGGCAATGGGCAAACTTGCTACCGTTGGCCTTGCCTCTGCAGTCATGACGCCTCTGGGCAATGTGAGTGGCTCACTGTTAGCCAACTACTGGCGTAAAAAAGATGCTCGCAAAGCACAGACTGCGAATACAAACAGACTCTCTGCCTCTGGTAACCTTTCAAAAGGAAACTCACTATGACGACATTAACCCTGAAACAAGCATTGCGTGCAGTAGAGTATGCACTTGAGCTTGCCGTGCAACGATATGGTGACCGTCCTTTAAGTGTAGCGGTATGCGATGCTAATGGTGAATTGCTGAGCTTTGCCCGCATGGATAGAGCCAAACTTTTAACTATTGAATTAACGCAGCGTAAAGCACGAACCAGCAGTCGCCTGGGCTGTACAACGGCAGCATTCTTACTGCGTCTACAAAAAGAGCAACTTGATATCAGCTATTTTGGCGATCCTCGGTTTACTGCATTACCTGGGGGGATCCCGATTCTGATTGAAGGGAAATGCATTGGTGCTGTTGCGGTTGGGGGATTATCCGCACAAGAGGATCATGATGCGGCACAGGCTGTCGCAGACAAATTGCTTGAGGAGATGATCAAATGAAAAAAATAGCCATGTTTCACACCAGTTCTGCCACGCTTGCGATGATGCAACAACTGATTGGCGATATCATGCCTGAAGCTGAAGTTATGCATCTGGTTGAGGAGTCTATGATCAAACAGGTGATGAAAGCGGGGGGAGTCACGCCAGATATCGCCGCACGGATTGCTGATTACGTGCGGATTGCTGAAAAAGCCGACTGCGATATCTTCATTACCGCTTGTTCGTCAATCGGTACAGCTGTCGAACAGTGTCAATTTATGACTTCAGTACAACTGGCACGGATTGACTGCGCAATGGTGGATGAGGCAATCAACACAGGTGAACACATTGCTGTACTGGCAACGGTATCCACAACGCTGAAACCGACGCTCGATTTTGTCCAGCGAAAAGTTGATGAGAGTGGAAAGCAACGGATTATCACACCTGTTTTAATGGAAGATGCCTTCCATGCGTTATTAGCTGGCGATATGGAAACGCATGACCGGATTGTAAGTGAAGGCTTACAACAGGCCTTTGGGCGGGCAGATGTCATTATGTTGGCACAGGCGTCGATGGCGCGGGTCCTGCAAAATATGCCTGAGCCTCCTGTTCCGGTATTAACATCGCCAGAAAGCGGTATTCGCTGGTTGAAGGCGTTAGCCAATAGTTGAGTCAATCATCAGGCCGACATACTCCCATCCCGTCTGTCTTAAAGCGACGCTATTTCGTTGGTTTGTATCGGGAAACGGCTTTTGAGGATGGTAGATAAGTTGAGCGTAAAATAACGCAATGGCCTCCAGAACCGGGGGCCATTGATGATATATAGAACCATTATTTACAGATGATTTGCGAAATTTATTCGATATTAGACTCGATAAACCACAGGAATTTATCCAGGTCGCGGGAAGCGGCAGTCAGGATATCTGCGGTGTCATCATCTTTCGCTTCGCCAATTGCTTTACGGACATCGTTAGCGACAATCGCGTAACGGTCAGCCAGTTCTTTCAGGTGATCCTGAACGCTGTGGATGTCCAGCGGGTAGCTTTTCAGCGGGGTTTTGCTGTTAATAACTTGAGTGGTCCCCAGAGCTACACCGCCCAGCTGCACTGCACGTTCTGCCATGGTGTCCAGATGATCGATCAGCGCAGTACGGAAGCCATCCAGCATTTCGTGTACGGCAATGAAGTTAGCGCCGCGCATGTTCCAGTGCGCTTGTTTGGTAATCAACGAGAGATCAATAAACTGGATAACCTGGCGATTCAGCAACTCAACTGTTGCTTTCTTCTCGCTATCAGAGACATCGTTGCGGGTATAAAGCAGATTGGTCGCTTTTGCTTTGACTAATTTAGCGGTACTCATAATTTCATATCCTCTTGATGTTGTGTCCCAGTAATTAACGAGACTAAGTATAGCACCGGCTATGTGTTCCGCTATTCTGGCTGTTCCTATCACACTAATAGTAGTAACAAACGTGAAAAATAAAACCGATATAAATTCAGAGGATTAGATATATTGATAAGAATAATTCTTATTTATTTGCTTACCAGGAGTCTTCGGAATAAATATGCTTTTGCATAATTCGATATATAAAGATGGGACAGAGGAAAAGTAGCAAGAATTTCTGCATGGTTATGCATAACCATGCAGAAATGTAAATTTAATTAATGTCTAATTCTTTTATTTTGCTTTCTTTGCGTACAGTTAGCGTAGAACCCATTGAAGCGGCAATGATAGACCCGAGCGCCAGAAGTTGTATTGGTGTCAGTGTTTCACCAAGGAATAGCATTCCGGAAACGGCAGCCAGTGCTGGTTCCATGCTCATCAGCGTACCAAATGTCCGCGTTGGCAAACGGGTGAGGGCAATCATCTCTAGCGAATAAGGCAGTGCGGTCGAGAGGATAGCGACTGCCAGACCCAATGGAATAACCGACCAGTGCCAGAGTGCCTCTCCGGCCTGGAATGCGCCAATTGGCACGAAAATTAACGCTGCAATCAGCGAACCAATAGCCACCGTTGCGGGGCCATGTTCTGCCCCAGCGCGTTGCCCACTTAAAATGTAGATAGCCCAACACGCCCCGGCACCCAGTGCCAGTGCACAGCCAGTTAAATCGACATGGGAAACGTCTTGCCCCAGCGGCAGCAGGAACCACAGGCCAAGGACTGCCAGCACAACCCAAACGAAATCTACCGGGCGACGAGAAGAGAAGAGCGCCACCGCCAGTGGTCCGGTGAACTCCAGCGCCACCGCAATCCCAAGCGGCACGGTCTGAATTGAAAGATAAAAGAGATAGTTCATCCCGCCCAGCGAAACGCCGTAAAACAACAGCGGCAAGCGCTGTTCTTTGGCAAAACGCAGTCGCCACGGTTTAAAGAATGCGATAAGAATCAGCGTTCCCAGCGCCAGACGCAGTGCAGTAACGCCCGGCGCGCCAACCAATGGAAAAAGCGATTTTGCCAGTGAAGCCCCACCCTGAATAGACGCCATGGCAACGAGCAATATGATTATTGGTAACCAGACCGGCATTTTACGTAATGTACCTGGCATCCGTTCTCCCCATAATTTTGTATAGTCAGGTAAAGCGAGGAGTGTACTGGATATAACCAAAACTGGTTGAGCATTTGTTGAAAAAAAATTCCCCCGTTTTGATTAAAATGCGCCAGGATTGATTGATTCATCAGCTTGATGATTAGGAATAATCTGGATGAACGGCAGTGAAAATATGCGTAATACTTACGCAGCTCACTGAAAAAGTGATTTAAATTTAGATGGATAGCGGCATGTGGAAATGTTCTGTTACATGAAATGGCCCGTTAGACATCACAAATCGCGAAGAGTTTCCCATTAATTTTTGATATATTTAAAACTTAAGACTTATTTGAATCTCATTTGAGGTGGTTATGAAAAAAATTGCATGTCTTTCAGCACTGGCCGCAGTTCTGGCTTTCACCGCAGGTACTTCTGTAGCTGCAACTTCTACCGTAACTGGCGGTTACGCTCAGAGTGACGCTCAGGGCAAAATGAACAAAATGGGCGGTTTCAACCTGAAATACCGCTATGAAGAAGACAACAGCCCGCTGGGTGTGATCGGTTCTTTCACTTACACCGAGAAAAGCCGCACTGCAAGCTCTGGTGATTACCACAAAAACCAGTACTACGGCATCACTGCTGGTCCGGCATACCGCATTAATGACTGGGCAAGCATCTACGGCGTAGTGGGTGTGGGTTATGGTAAATTCCAGACCACTGAATACCCGACCTACAAACACGACACCAGCGACTACGGTTTCTCCTACGGTGCTGGTCTGCAGTTCAACCCAATCGAAAACGTTGCACTGGACTTCTCTTACGAGCAGAGCCGTATTCGTAACGTTGACGTAGGCACCTGGATTGCCGGTGTTGGTTACCGCTTCTAATCACTTAGGTGATATAAAAAATCCGCCTCTTGGGGCGGATTTTTTGTTTTAGGGGGTAGGGGCGAAAATATCGGTTCCGAGATGGTTGTAATCCACCTTCTGTAACTGGAAGTTGGTGATGTATATTGGCCCGGCTTTCTTCTCAGATATAAACGGGTAGTTGATGTTAATTTCCTTCGCTTTAATTCCTGTCCACTGCGAGAAAAAGCCTAAGAAGTCATTGGCTGAGCGGCGTGCTTTAATCACCCGATGCGCTTTATCGTCGCTGGAAATGACCATAAAAGGCACCTGAAAATTTTGCTGATATTTATCGTCATGGGCCAGATATTGCACTTCTTTTCCGCGTTCTTTAAAGGCTAAACCGTGGTCTGAAAAATAAACCATGGAGAAACTGCTGCCGCTGTTGCGTAATTGGTCATGGAGTTTACGCAGTAAATCGTCCGTTTGTGTCATGGTGTAGAGATAGCACGACGTTTCCTTCGATTGCACAAAGGTGTCGTATTTGCCTTGCGTCCGGTCACAAGCCTGCGGATGTGAGCCCATCAGATGCAAAACAATCAGTTGCGGCTGAGAGTGTTCTTTCGCCAACACCTGAGCGGTCATTGTCAGTAGTTCTTCGTCTTTGGCGTTCTTATCTGCTTCAAAATTACCGTTTTTCAGGAAATGCACTTCATCTGCTCGTTTAGCGATGCTGGCGATAGCCGTATCGTATTCGCCAATTTGCCCCTGATTAGAAAACCACCAGGTTTGAAAACCCGCGCGATTTGCCA
>NZ_JAATUR010000021.1 GCF_011881725.1 Escherichia coli
GCATTAGCATTACATATTATTAGCCAGATGATATTTAGTTCATTAGTTTCTGAATGATGGATGAAGAAGTTTGACGAGAAAATTCAATCCAATACAACAGAGGAATTTAATTTTAAAATAGATCGACCAATGGTAAGACGCGAGAAATATTTTCACTTCCGTCAAAACCGAATGAAAACATCCTTTCCGAACTGTTTTTGTGATTATTGAGTCAACGGGATTATAAGGAATCGTAGAAATGAAAGCGTTAAGTTTTTTGTATTTTTGTGTATGCTTGTGCAGCAGTTTTTCCGTTTTGGCATATGATCCTTGTCGCGACATGCAAATATTATGGCAACTGGACGATACAAACAAACCTATCGCGCCAGTCACCATAAAACAGGGCTATTCGGAAGATTATTTTGATGTTGTCTTACCGGGACTGGTTCCCACCTCACCTGGGTCGGCGGCCTGGGTTCAGCGTTATAATGTGCCTAATGATTCTACAAAATATCCATCTGGTGTTGGCCGCAAAAATCTGGTCACCTGGATTGCCATCCCCTCTGGAGCAGATAGGATATCTTTAGGCGATGGATTGAAAGGTAGGATTGAAATACTTTCTGCAGAATATACACCTCGTGGCGTTTATAATGGATTTCAGACCTATTCCGGTAAATATATATATAACTCATGGCAAGGTGAGTTCCCCAATACCGTTGTCGTTGGTAGCCGGTATCCTTTGATTGAGAACTCCTTTAATGACACAACATTACGTGTTTATATCGAAAGGGGCAGCGCTTTTGCAGGCTCATATAATGTAATAATCCCGGTAAAAATTGGCAGTGAAGAGTGGTATCAGGGGGAAAAAGTCTGTTCAGGTGGTGCAGGTGTTGAGGTAGCCGTTTCTCAAATGGCAAATAGATTCGCTCAGGTGCCAGTTAATGTTGTCGCGAATTGTTCACTGATAGATAACAGCAGTATATCAATTAAACATGGTTCAATATCATCTGCGCAGGCCCGCAATGGTCATGCCTCAAATGCTTCTTTTAAGATTAATTGTTCCAGTCCGTCGAATGTCATATTAACAGTCAAAGGTACTGACCCGGTCTCAGGACAGTCAAATAATGTTACTAAATGCGGTGATAACGGGCAGTGCACGTTGACTGTGGAGGATAAAACGAGTTATTCCGGCTCGGTCGAGGGGACGCAAAACTTTAGGATAAGTTCTGTTTATAAGACTATTGACGCAACAAAAATAAGCACCGGCAGTTTCTCTGGCAACGCCATACTCACAGTTTTGATGCAATAGTTAGCATTATATTTCCCCAGCGTTCAGAGCCTCTCCATCGGGAGGCTTTTTTGGGCTTACTGACCCGTCATGTATACAATCCCTCCAATTACACTCCAGACCTATGCAGCATCCCTTAGGGGATGTATCAGCTTATCTAAAAATGGTCACTGTCATTTACAAGTTGCCAGATATAGAAAAACTTGCCCCCATAGCCAACCTTTCCGGAATCTGTTTGTTTATTACGATTGTTATCGATGCCATTAAATAACACCGGTTGTATAGGATTGATCTTACTCACATTAGTGGATACGAAACTTAGAGAGTTGAAGTAACCCCGAACGCTGAAAAAGCAGTTTAAATAGCATGTCAATAAATGAACAGACAAATGCCACCAGGTCGATATCTGGAGATAATCGCGCTTAATATATTGTTTTAATTATTTATTTCCGTTAAACCCAATTCTTACCTCCCCACGCAATTTGTTATTTATTTGTTGTTTTTGATCACAATAAGAAAACAATATGTCAATTTTGTGCGCATTTTTCAGAAATGTAGATATTTTTAGATTATGGCTACGAAATGAGCATCGCCATGTCACCCTACATCTCATAAGAGGATCGCTTCTGATGAATGCACTGACCGCCGTACACACTAACGCTGTCGATTCAGGCCAGGACTATAGCGGATTCACCCTCACCCCGTCGACGCAATCCCCGCGTCTGCTGGAACTCACCTTCACCGAACAGACGACCAAACAGTTTCTCGAACAGGTTGCCGAGTGGCCCGTTCAAGCGCTGGAGTACAAATCCTTTCTGCGTTTTCGGGTAGGCAAAATTCTTGACGATCTCTGTGCTAATCAGCTTCAACCGCTACTGTTGAAGACGCTGCTAAACCGCGCTGAAGGTGCGCTGTTGATCAATGCGGTAGGTGTCGATGATGTCGCGCAAGCGGATGAGATGGTGAAGCTGGCAACGGCGGTGGCGCATCTGATTGGTCGCTCAAATTTCGACGCCATGAGTGGTCAGTATTACGCGCGTTTTGTAGTGAAAAATGTCGATAACTCAGACAGTTATCTGCGTCAGCCACATCGTGTAATGGAGTTGCACAACGACGGCACCTACGTCGAAGAAATCACTGATTACGTGCTGATGATGAAAATCGACGAGCAAAACATGCAGGGCGGAAATTCGCTGCTGCTGCATCTCGATGACTGGGAACATCTGGACCACTTTTTTAGCCACCCGCTGGCGCGCCGCCCGATGCATTTTGCCGCGCCACCGAGTAAAAACGTCAGCAAAGATGTTTTCCATCCGGTGTTTGATGTCGATCAGCAGGGTCGCCCGGTAATGCGCTATATCGACCAGTTCGTCCAGCCAAAAGATTTTGAAGAAGGCGTGTGGTTGAGCGAGCTTTCCGATGCTATTGAAACCAGCAAAGGAATTCTTTCGGTGCCCGTTCCCGTTGGCAAATTCCTGTTAATTAACAACCTGTTCTGGCTGCACGGTCGCGACCGCTTTACCGCGCATCCGGATCTGCGTCGTGAACTGATGCGTCAACGCGGCTACTTCGCCTACGTCACTAACCACTACCAGACGCATCAGTAAGCGCAAAGGAATTGAGCGGATGTATGATTTTGTGATTATTGGCGGCGGCATCATTGGCATGTCGACCGCCATGCAACTGATTGATGTCTATCCGGACGCCCGCATTGCGCTACTGGAAAAAGAGTCCGGCCCAGCCAGCCATCAGACGGGCCACAACAGCGGCGTAATCCATGCCGGGGTCTATTACACGCCTGGCAGCCTGAAGGCGCAATTTTGCCTGGCCGGGAATCGCGCCACTAAAGCCTTTTGCGATCAAAACGGCATTCGCTACGACAACTGCGGCAAGATGCTGGTTGCCACGTCTGGACTCGAAATGGAACGCATGCGCTCCTTATGGGAACGCACGGCGGCGAACGGTATCGAGCGTGAGTGGTTAAACGCCGACGAGCTGCGCGAGCGCGAACCGAATATCACCGGGCTTGGCGGTATTTTTGTGCCGTCCAGCGGCATTGTCAGCTATCGCGAAGTGACGGCGGCGATGGCAAAAATCTTCCAGGCCAGAGGCGGTGAGATTATCTATAACGCCGAAGTCAGCGGCCTCAGTGAGCATAAAAACGGCGTAGTGATACGTACCCGTCAGGGCGGCGAATATGAAACGTCAACGCTGATTAGCTGTTCCGGGCTAATGGCTGACCGCCTGGTGAAAATGCTCGGCATCGAACCAGGGTTTATTATCTGCCCGTTCCGTGGCGAGTATTTCCGCCTTGCGCCGGAGCATAACCAGATTGTTAACCACCTGATTTATCCCATTCCCGATCCGGCAATGCCGTTTTTGGGCGTTCATCTCACCCGCATGATCGACGGCAGCGTAACCGTCGGGCCTAACGCGGTGCTGGCTTTCAAACGCGAAGGCTATCGCAAGCGCGACTTCTCATTTAGCGACACGCTGGAGATTTTGAGTTCCTCGGGGATTCGCCGGGTGCTGCAAAACCATCTACGCTCAGGACTGGGCGAGATGAAAAACTCGCTGTGCAAAAGCGGCTATCTGCGGCTGGTGCAAAAGTATTGTCCCCGGCTTTCGTTAAGCGATCTCCAGCCCTGGCCCGCCGGTGTGCGGGCGCAGGCGGTATCGCCGGACGGCAAGTTGATTGACGATTTTCTGTTTGTCACCACGCCGCGCACGATCCACACCTGCAATGCGCCCTCCCCGGCAGCGACATCAGCAATTCCTATTGGTGCGCATATTGTCAGCAAGGTACAAACGCTGTTGGCAAGCCAGAGTAACCCCGGACGCACGCTGCGAGCGGCACGTAGTGTGGATGCCTTACACGCCGCATTTAATCAATAACCTTGAAAACAGGACGTAACGATGAAACTTAACGACAGTAACTTATTCCGCCAACAGGCGTTGATTAACGGGGAATGGCTGGACGCTAACAATGGCGAGGTCATCGACGTCACTAACCCAGCAAACGGCGACAAGCTGGGTAGCGTACCCAAAATGGGCGCAGATGAAACCCGCGCCGCTATCGACGCCGCCAACCGCGCCCTGCCCAACTGGCGTGCCTTTACCGCCAAAGAACGCGCCACTATTTTGCGTAACTGGTTCAATTTGATAATGGAGCATCAGGACGATTTAGCGCGACTGATGACCCTCGAACAGGGCAAACCGCTGGCGGAAGCGAAAGGCGAAATCAGCTACGCCGCCTCCTTTATTGAGTGGTTTGCCGAAGAGGGCAAACGTATTTATGGCGACACCATTCCCGGTCATCAGGCTGATAAACGCCTGATTGTTATAAAGCAGCCAATTGGTGTTACCGCAGCTATCACGCCGTGGAACTTCCCGGCGGCGATGATTACCCGTAAAGCCGGCCCGGCGCTGGCGGCAGGCTGCACCATGGTGCTGAAACCCGCCAGTCAAACACCGTTTTCCGCACTGGCGCTGGCGGAGCTGGCGATTCGTGCGGGCGTTCCGGCTGGCGTGTTTAACGTGGTAACCGGTTCGGCGGGCGCGGTCGGTAACGAACTGACCAGCAACCCACTGGTGCGCAAGCTGTCGTTTACCGGCTCGACCGAAATTGGCCGCCAGTTAATGGAACAGTGCGCGAAAGACATCAAAAAAGTGTCACTGGAGCTGGGCGGTAACGCGCCGTTTATCGTCTTTGACGATGCCGATCTCGACAAAGCCGTGGAAGGCGCTCTGGCCTCAAAATTCCGCAATGCCGGGCAAACCTGCGTCTGCGCCAACCGTTTATACGTGCAGGACGGCGTGTATGACCGCTTTGCCGAAAAATTGCAGCAGGCGGTGAGCAAACTGCAAATCGGCGATGGGCTGGATAAAGGCGTCACCATCGGGCCGCTGATCGATGAAAAAGCGATAGCAAAAGTGGAAGAGCATATTGCCGATGCGCTGGAAAAAGGCGCGCGTGTAGTTTGTGGCGGTAAAGCAGATGTGCGCGGCGGCAACTTCTTCCAGCCGACCATTCTGGTGGACGTTCCGGCCAACGCCAAAGTGTCGAAAGAAGAGACATTCGGCCCCCTCGCCCCCCTGTTCCGCTTTAAAGATGAAGCTGATGTGATTGCGCAGGCCAATGACACCGAATTTGGCCTTGCCGCCTATTTCTACGCCCGCGATTTAAGCCGCGTATTCCGCGTAGGCGAAGCGCTGGAGTACGGCATCGTTGGTATCAATACCGGGATTATTTCCAATGAAGTGGCCCCGTTCGGCGGCATAAAAGCCTCGGGGCTGGGTCGTGAAGGTTCGAAGTATGGCATCGAAGATTATCTAGAAATCAAATACATGTGCATCGGTCTTTAACTGGAGAACGCGAATGAGCAGCAATAAAGAGTTAATGCAGCGCCGCAGTCAGGCGATTCCCCGTGGCGTTGGGCAAATTCACCCGATTTTCGCTGACCGTGCGGAAAACTGCCGGGTGTGGGATGTTGAAGGCCGTGAATATCTTGATTTCGCTGGCGGGATTGCGGTGCTCAACACCGGGCACCTGCATCCGAAAGTGGTTGCGGCGGTGGAAGCGCAGTTGAAAAAACTGTCGCACACCTGCTTCCAGGTTCTGGCTTACGAGCCGTATCTGCAGCTGTGCGAGATTATGAATCAGAAAGTGCCGGGCGATTTTGCCAAGAAAACGTTGCTGGTAACGACCGGTTCCGAAGCGGTGGAGAACGCGGTGAAAATTGCCCGTGCCGCTACCAAACGTAGTGGCACCATCGCCTTTAGTGGCGCGTATCACGGGCGCACGCACTACACGCTGGCGCTGACCGGCAAGGTGAATCCGTACTCTGCGGGGATGGGGCTGATGCCTGGGCATGTTTATCGCGCGCTTTATCCTTGCTCGCTGCATGGCATCAGTGAAGACGACGCTATCGCCAGTATCCATCGAATTTTCAAAAATGATGCTGCGCCGGAAGATATCGCCGCCATCGTGATTGAGCCAGTTCAGGGTGAAGGCGGTTTCTACGCCGCGACGCCAGCCTTTATGCAGCGTTTACGCGCGCTGTGTGACGAACATGGGATCATGTTGATTGCCGATGAAGTGCAGAGCGGAGCGGGGCGTACTGGCACGCTGTTTGCGATGGAGCAAATGGGCGTGGCACCTGATCTCACCACGTTCGCGAAATCGATCGCAGGCGGTTTCCCGCTGGCGGGCGTCACCGGGCGCGCCGAAGTGATGGACGCCGTCGCTCCGGGCGGCTTAGGCGGCACTTATGCCGGTAACCCGATTGCCTGCGTGGCGGCACTGGAAGTGTTGAAAGTATTCGAGCAGGAAAATCTCCTGCAAAAAGCCAACGATCTGGGGCAGAAGCTGAAAGACGGATTATTGGCGATCGCCGAAAAACACACCGAGATCGGCGACGTTCGTGGGCTGGGGGCGATGATTGCCATCGAGCTGTTTGAAGATGGCAATCACAGTAAACCAGACGCCAGACTCACCGCCGACATCGTGGCGCGCGCCCGCGATAAGGGCCTGATTCTTCTCTCCTGCGGCCCGTATTACAACGTGCTGCGCATCCTTGTACCGCTCACCATTGAAGACGATCAGATCCGTCAGGGTCTGGAGATCATCAGCCAGTGTTTTGATGAGGCGAAGCAGTAGCCCGCACCCATGCCGGAGGCGGCGCTTGCGCGTCTTATCCGGCCTACGAGGATGCATCCAACAATCTGTACGTGAACAGGAATAAATCTATGTCGGCCGGATAAGGCGGAGCCGCTCTCCGGCAAAAGAACCAATAACAATGATACGCGTGACCTGACGCGGGAAATGTCGGGGCGCTCTCCCAAGTGTCACACTTTCGAGAGGATTCAGGATGGGGCAATCATCGCAATCACATGAGTTAGGCGGCGGGCTGAAATCACGCCACGTCACCATGTTGTCTATTGCCGGTGTTATCGGCGCAAGTTTATTTGTTGGTTCCAGCGTCGCCATCGCCGAAGCGGGCCCGGCGGTATTACTGGCCTATCTGTTTGCCGGATTACTGGTGGTTATGATTATGCGGATGCTGGCGGAAATGGCGGTTGCCACACCCGACACCGGCTCCTTTTCCACCTATGCCGATAAAGCCATAGGCCGCTGGGCGGGCTATACCATCGGCTGGCTGTACTGGTGGTTTTGGGTACTGGTTATCCCACTGGAAGCCAACATCGCCGCCATGATCCTGCATTCATGGGTTCCCGGTATTCCCATCTGGTTATTTTCCCTGGTCATCACCCTCGCTTTAACCGGCAGTAATTTATTAAGTGTCAAAAACTACGGCGAATTTGAGTTCTGGTTGGCGCTGTGCAAAGTCATTGCCATCCTGGCGTTTATTTTCCTCGGTGCAGTGGCGATTAGCGGTTTCTACCCTTACGCCGACGTGAGCGGTATATCAAGATTATGGGATAGCGGCGGCTTTATGCCGAACGGTTTTGGCGCGGTATTAAGCGCGATGCTTATCACCATGTTCTCGTTTATGGGCGCAGAAATTGTCACCATCGCGGCAGCCGAATCCGACACGCCGGATAAACATATTGTCCGCGCCACTAACTCGGTTATCTGGCGTATCTCTATTTTCTATTTGTGTTCTATTTTTGTCGTCGTGGCCTTAATTCCGTGGAATATGCCCGGACTGAAAACTGTGGGTTCCTACCGTTCCGTGCTGGAACTGCTGAATATTCCGCATGCAAAATTCATTATGGATTGCGTTATTTTGCTGTCGGTAACCAGTTGCCTGAACTCGGCGCTGTATACGGCGTCAAGAATGCTCTACTCCTTAAGCCGTCGCGGGGATGCACCAGCGGTAATGGGTAAAATAAACCGCAGTAAAACGCCGTATGTGGCGGTATTACTCTCGACCGGCGCAGCCTTTTTAACGGTGGTGGTAAACTATTACGCACCTGCCAAAGTGTTTAAGTTCCTGATCGACAGCTCCGGCGCAATCGCCCTGCTGGTTTATTTAGTCATCGCCGTTTCACAGTTGCGGATGCGTAAAATCCTGTTGATGGAGGGCGGCGAAATTCGCCTGCGCATGTGGCTTTATCCGTGGCTCACCTGGCTGGTGATTGGTTTTATTACCTTTGTGTTGGTCGTGATGTTATTCCGTCCGGCGCAACAGTTAGAAGTGATTTCCACCGGCTTATTAGCGATAGGGATTATCTGTACGGTGCCAATTATGGCGCGCTGGAAAAAACTGGTCGTGTGGCAAAAAACGCCCATCCATAATACGCGTTGATATTGTTCAGGAGTCACACCATGACCATTACCTCTCTTGATGGCTATCGCTGGCTGAAGAACGATATTATTCGCGGCAATTTTCAGCCGGATGAAAAATTACGGATGAGTTTGCTGACATCGCGTTATGCGCTTGGCGTTGGGCCGTTGCGGGAAGCTCTTTCGCAACTGGTGGCGGAACGGCTGGTCACGGTGGTGAATCAAAAAGGGTATCGGGTAGCCTCTATGTCAGAACAGGAGCTGCTCGATATTTTCGATGCCCGTGCCAATATGGAAGCAATGCTGGTAAGCCTGGCGATTGCCCGCGGTGGAGATGAGTGGGAGGCAGACGTTCTTGCGAAGGCGCATCTGCTTAGTAAGCTTGAGGCCAGTGACGCCAGTGAGAACATGCTTGATGAGTGGGATCTGCGCCATCAGGCGTTTCATACTGCAATTGTGGCGGGCTGTGGTTCTCGCTATTTGCTGCAAATGCGTGAACGGTTGTTTGATCTGGCAGCACGCTATCGCTTCATCTGGCTGCGGCGAACGGTGCTTTCGGTTGAAATGCTGGAAGATAAACACGAACAGCATCAGACCCTGACTGAAGCCGTCCTGGCGCGCGATACCGTGCGCGCCAGTGAGTTAATGCGCCAGCATTTGCTGACGCCGATTCCAATTATCCAACAGGCGATGGCGGGCTGACCGCTATTCCTCTGGAATACGCAACACTTGCCCCGGGTAAATTTTATCCGGGCTTTTCAGCATCGGTTTATTTGCTTCGAAGATTTTATTATAGAGATTGGCGTTGCCGTAGACCTGTTTGGAAATGGCGCTAAGAGTGTCACCAGACTTAACGGTATAAAACTGGCTGGCCGTGGCGGGTGCCGCAGTTTTTACCTGATCGTCCACGCTGGCAATACCGGAAATATTCCCCACCGCAACAAGGATTTTCTCCTTCGCCTCCTGACTCAGGCCGTCACCAGTCACTGTCGCTTTGCCGTCGGCAATTTGAATGTTCACTTTATCAGCATCAGGTATACCGGTTTTATTCAGATGCTCCTGCACCTTCTTCGCCTGATCGTCTTTATCATGCTGACCTGTAACCGCGTCCCAGAGTTTTTCTCCGGCATCTTTCACAAAATTGAACAGCCCCATAGCTACCTCATTCGTTAACGGAAACACTCAGAAAGTGTAGCAGAGGAACGCGGCGCGTTAACGCCACGGGGTAAGCACGGGATTAATCGCGAGTTTGCACCCAGAAAGCGTGAATCAAACCCGGAATATAACCGAGCAGCGTCAGCAATATATTAATAATGAATGCCCAGCCAAATCCCTTACCGAGCAGCACGCCGAGCGGCGGCAAAATAATGGTGATGACGATTCTCCAGAAACCCATATGTACTCCCTATAAGAAAATTACTCATTGTTTAAAAAGAGGTTTTGTATCTTAAGCGTAGTAATTTTAGTGGAGCCTGCCAGTTTCAGCCTACGCTTTTACCCTCTTTTACGCTGCTGACGCTGGTATACGTTGCGTTTTTAGTTTAGAGTTTGCTTAATTTAGATAATACTTAAATAACTATGACTGAACTCGCGCAATTACAGGCCAGCGCCGAACAGGCAGCAACCTTACTGAAAGCAATGAGCCACCCCAAACGGTTGTTGATTCTGTGCATGCTGAGTGGATCACCCGGCACCAGCGCAGGAGAACTGGCGCGCATTACCGGACTGAGCCCCTCTGCGACGTCACAGCATCTCGCTCGTATGCGTGAAGAAGGGCTTATCGACAGTGAGCGGAACGCCCAACGCATTCTTTATTCCATTAAAAATGAGGCGATAAATACCATTATCGCCACCCTGAAAAATATCTATTGTCCGTAAGGAGTGATGATGGTTTTGACAACAATTTCGCCACGTGACGCGCAAGAATTAATCGCACGCGGTGCAAAGTTAATCGATATTCGTGATGCCGATGAATATCTTCGTGAACATATTCCTGAAGCAGATCTGGCTCCATTATCTGTGCTGGAACAGTCAGGTCTTCCGGCCAAATTACGCAGCGAGCAAATTATATTCCACTGTCAGGCCGGTAAACGTACCAGCAATAACGCCGATAAATTAGCAGCAATTGCCGCCCCCGCAGAAATCTTTTTACTGGAAGATGGGATTGATGGCTGGAAAAAAGCCGGATTGCCGGTGGCAGAAAATAAATCTCAACCGTTGCCATTAATGCGTCAGGTACAGATCGCCGCTGGCGGCTTAATATTAATCGGCGTCGTACTGGGTTATGCCGTTAATAGCAGCTTCTTCTTATTAAGCGGATTTGTCGGTGCAGGATTAATGTTTGCAGGAATCAGCGGTTTTTGTGGGATGGCAAGGCTGTTAGATAAGATGCCGTGGAATCAGCGAACTTGAGAAGCAACGCCGGATGCGCCATAGCGACAACATCCGGCTCCAGGGATTAGATCAGGAAATCGTCGAGAGATTTACCTTCTGCCAGCGCCTGAGCAATTGGCTTCGGCGTACGGCCCTGGCCGGTCCAGGTTTTAGTTTCACCATTGAAGTCAGTGAATTTATATTTTGCTGGACGCGGTTCACGTTTTTTACCTGCACGCGGTGCAGCTGTGCCGTTAGCTAATAACTCTTCCGGGTTAATACCGTCAGCTTTCATAAGCTCCAGCCAGGTGCTAATTTTTTCCTGGCGTTCTGCCAGTTCGCGCTGTTGCTGTTCTTCTTCTTCACGTCTTTCTTTAGTGACAACCCTGAATTTTTCGAGCATTTCTTCAAGAACGTCAATGGAGAATTCGCGAGCCATTGCACGAAGAGTGCGGATATTATTTAAGCTTTGTAACATTACAGACATAATAAAGAAAACCTTTTAACGCCAAAACAAAAAGTATTTCGTCGCGTAGTGTAAGCGATCACTTATTACATTTCCACAAAATTTAATATATTTACAATCGCGAGAGGATATTATTTCGCGCGTTATTTCCTGACCCATTAATGCTTATATGCAAATTATATAGCGGACATTTAACTTAATTATTACAGCTACTGGTGAGTGTTCCGCCGTACGATACAACCTTCTGGCTGATAATGGAACACACAATCAGAATAAATATGCATACAAAAAGAATATATATCAGACATTGCAACTTGAAACTTTGTGCTGCTATTACAGGCTTTACGACATAAAAAATGCTGAATGAAGCCAGGCGCGCCCCTAAGCCGGATTCTCTACGCTTTGCAGCCTAAACACACCTTGTTCATTCTGCCAAAAGACATCGGCACCACATCGTAACTTAATGATTTAAAATCATATTATCTTTTAAAACATAAAAAAATCCAGAATGTACAAAAAATACGCCACAACGGAATACTTTATCTACAAAAACCAAAGAAATAAAAATTTTTCACTAATTGATAAGTCATAGCCAGCGATATACGCTATGCGAAAATGCAAACGGTAATTTAAACCACTGCATTCGCCTTCATCCGATTTCGCGTTTATTAAGGAGTATGAGCATGTTCTCACCGCAGTCACGCTTGCGTCATGCAGTAGCAGATACGTTCGCGATGGTTGTTTACTGTTCTGTCGTGAACATGTTTATTGAAGTATTTCTCTCCGGAATGAGCTTCGAACAGTCTCTTTATTCCAGACTGGTAGCGATTCCGGTGAACATCTTGATTGCATGGCCATACGGTATGTACCGCGATCTGTTTATGCGGGTGGCACGCAAAGTTGGCTCGTCGGGCTGGGTAAAAAATCTTGCGGATATTCTGGCTTATGTGACGTTCCAGTCACCTGTATATATGGCAATCTTGCTCGTCGTGGGCGCGGATTGGCACCAGATTATGGCTGCGGTCAGTTCAAACATCGTTGTTTCGATGTTGATGGGCGCGGTCTATGGCTACTTCCTTGACTACTGCCGCCGTCTGTTCAAAGTCAGCAGTTACCAGCAGGTAAAAGCCTGATCCTTCTTTGTCGCGACTGGCAACGCCAGTCGCGTCTTTAATTGGCTTCGCCAAACAATCCATGTAAATAACGTTCAAGTGCAACACGCGAACTGAAACCGTGTGGAATGCCGTAATGCTCGTGACGCTCACCCGCTAAATAGAGCGGAAACTGCTGGTAATGATCGCAAGTTTTAATATCGGAAGCCGGTTCCGCCAGTGTCGAACTGCGTTCTTTTAATGTGGGATGAATTACCAGTGCGGTACGTCCCATTCGCGCTTCGCGATTAACATAGACATAATTTTCCCCACGGCGATAACCATAAGCTTTCTGGGTTACCACATCGACGGTAAAACCGACTTTCTCAAGTACGCGCGCCACCTCGTCTGGTCGTAAATACATATTTTATCCTCGTTATTATCTACCGCGGCCCTACCTTACCTGATTGAGCATTCACAACGCTTTCAGAAAAGTCCATAAAGCCACGATGAACCTCTGTTAAGAAAATTATGGTCTACACTGAAAATTACATTGAATTCTAATGGGGGATCATATGTTTAACAGACCGAACCGCAATGACGTCGATGATGGCGTGCAGGATATTCAGAATGATGTCAATCAATTAGCTGACAGCCTGGAATCTGTATTGAAGTCCTGGGGAAGCGACGCCAAAGGGGAAGCCGAAGCCGCACGCAGTAAAGCTCAGGCTTTACTGAAAGAAACCAGGGCGCGGATGCATGGTCGTACTCGCGTCCAGCAAGCCGCGCGTGATGCCGTTGGTTGCGCAGACTCTTTTGTTCGTGAAAGACCCTGGTGTAGTGTGGGAACCGCTGCTGCGGTAGGTATTTTTATCGGCGCGCTGTTAAGCATGCGCAAATCGTAATGAGACAATGATAATAAATACGCGTCTTTAACCCCGAAGCCTGACTTCGGGGTTTTTAACTTAAGGCACAGCGTAATTGTTGTGCCACCTGCTGCGCCATGTTTTCGCTAACAATATTAGTAAACGAGAGAAGTAATCCACCTTCTCCACTTGAGCAGATACGCCAGTCGCTAAGTGCCTGTACGGCAAGACCAGAAGCATTGGCTTTATGCACTAATGTCACGTCATCACCCGCAAGTTTGATCACCATCTGGATACCGCCTTTTTGCGGCACAACCTGAAATCCCTGCTGTGTCAGCGCTTGTTCAATCCACTGCCGACGCTGAGCATAGTGTTGGCGCATTTTCTTCAGATGCCGCCAGAAATGCCCCTCACGAATGAAATCTGCCAGTGTGTTCTGCCATAGCACGGGTACAGCACATGGCACCAGTGACGCCTGATGCCGGAATTGTGTAATCTGGTCCACCGGCACCACCAGCCACGCACAGCGCAGTGCCGGGAATAGCGATTTACTGAATGTTCCGGCATAAATCACCCGTTGCGGCGCGTCGAGACTTTTTAGCGCCGGTAACGGCTTACCGTGATAGCGAAACTCGCTATCGTAATCATCTTCAATAATCCATGCCTGACTACGCTCTGCCCATTCCAGCATCTGGTGCCTGCGCGCTAAAGAAAGCGCCACACCCAGTGGGCTTTGGTGTGCCGGAGTTATCAGAGCAAAACGCGCATCAGGATAATTTTGTATCCCGTTTGCAACATCCAGTCCGTGGTTGTCAACAGGCACAGGTAAAACATCCACACCGTGACGAGAGACAATCGGGCGAATCAGCGGAAAGCCAGGATCCTCCATCCACATCCCGTCTCCCGGTTTCGCCAGCGCGTGCAGAATTAAAGCCATTGAGGCTGCATAACCGTGAGTGATAAATACCTGTTCTGGCTGGCATTCAATTCCGCGAGAGACACGTAAGTAATCAACAATTGCCTCACGCAATGCCACCTCACCGCAGACATCGCCCAATGCCAAATCAAAACGCGTCTGGGTACGCAGACGGCGGCCCATCACCCGCGCCCACAATTCACGCGGAAAAAGATCAAGTGCGGGCAACCCCATCTGAAAAGGCAGCGGCTGCTGACTTTCACCAGCAAAAGCCACGACATCCACAGCGGTTTGTTGCGGATGTATCTGCTCGCTGACAAAGGTACCCGCCTGCCCCCGCCTGACCAGCCATCCTTGCGCCACCAGCTCAGCATAAGCATTTTCGACAGTGGATCGAGAGACACCCAGCTCCTGCGACCAGGTACGACTCGAAGGTAGCCTTGCGCCAGGTTTCAGTTCCCCTTGCTCAATAGCCGTTTTTAACTGACGGGCGATATCCTGATAACGTGGCATATGGTCTGCTTTTTTACGTAATTTATGGCTCTCTTTAGCAGTCCATTATAGTGCTACATTGCGGGCGTAAATAAGAGGAGAAACAGTATGACTACATTACGTCAGCCTTACTACGAACTTAGCCCGGCAGTGTATAACGCACTGGTGCAGGCCAAAACAGCACTGGAAAATAGCACGCTGGACACCACCCTGATGGAGTTAATTTATTTGCGCGTCTCGCAAATCAACGGCTGTGCATTTTGTCTGGAGATGCACAGTAAAGCATTACGCAAATCCGGTGTGCCACAGCACAAACTGGACGCCCTGGCAGGCTGGCGCGTAAGCCCTCATTTTGATGAACGCGAGCGGACGGCGCTGGCATGGGCAGAATCGGTAACCGATATTGCCCGAAGTCATGCGGAAGACGAGGTTTATCAGCCTTTGCTTGAACATTTCAGCGCAGCAGAGATCAGCGACCTGACCTTTGCCATCGGGCTGATGAATTGCTTTAACCGCCTGGCCGTTTCCATGCGGATGTAACTTCCTGATGCCGGGTAATCACCCGGCTATAGAACACAAAATCCCCTTCCCCGTTGAGCCATTCAACGGCGGTGATATTTATCGATATTTCCCATATCTTGTATGGTTGAATCTTTTTTTAACCACATCTAGTATCTCTGTATCAACAGAGAGACAACCCGACGCGTATCATCGCGCCGTATCTTCATTTTAAACGGAAATACGAATCATGCGCATTACTATTTACACTCGTAACGACTGCGTTCAGTGCCACGCCACTAAACGGGCGATGGAAAACCGGGGCTTTGACTTTGAAATGATTAATGTCGATCACGTTCCTGAAGCAGCAGAAGCATTGCGCGCTCAGGGCTTTCGCCAGTTACCGGTAGTGATTGCGGGCGATCTCAGCTGGTCTGGTTTTCGTCCGGACATGATCAACCGTCTGCATCCAGCACCACACGCGGCCAGTGCATGAGCCAGCTCGTCTACTTCTCCAGCAGCTCCGAAAATACGCAGCGTTTTATCGAACGTTTAGGACTGCCCGCAGTGCGCATCCCGCTCAATGAGCGGGAACGGATTCAGGTAGACGAGCCTTACATCCTGATCGTGCCCTCTTACGGCGGCGGCGGTACGGCGGGCGCTGTGCCACGACAGGTAATTCGCTTTTTAAACGACGAGCATAATCGGGCATTGCTTCGCGGCGTTATTGCTTCGGGTAATCGCAATTTTGGTGAGGCGTATGGCCGCGCCGGAGATGTGATTGCTCAGAAATGCGGTGTGCCGTGGCTGTACCGCTTTGAACTTATGGGTACGCAAAGCGATATCGAAAACGTTCGTAAAGGAGTAACCGAATTTTGGCAACGACAACCGCAGAACGCCTGACGCAGGAAACAAGGGATTACCACGCTCTGAATGCGATGCTTAACCTTTACGATAGCGCAGGTCGCATCCAGTTCGATAAAGACCGCCAGGCCGTTGACGCCTTTATGGCGACGCATGTACGCCCGAACAGTATGACCTTCAGTAGCCAGCAGCAGCGTCTGAACTGGCTGGTTAACGAGGGTTACTATGATGAAAACGTCCTTAACCGCTACTCTCGCGATTTTGTCATTACGCTGTTTACCCACGCGCACGCCAGCGGTTTTCGTTTCCAGACATTCCTCGGGGCATGGAAGTTTTACACCAGCTATACGTTGAAGACATTCGACGGTAAGCGTTATCTGGAAGATTTTTCCGATCGCGTAGCAATGGTGGCGCTGACGCTGGCACAAGGCGACGAAACGCTGGCGCTGCAACTGACCGATGAAATGCTGTCAGGGCGCTTCCAGCCAGCTACGCCGACATTCCTTAACTGCGGTAAACAGCAGCGCGGCGAACTGGTTTCCTGTTTTCTGCTGCGTATTGAAGACAATATGGAGTCGATTGGCCGGGCGGTAAATTCCGCACAGCAACTGTCGAAACGCGGCGGCGGCGGGGCATTTTTGCTGTCGAATCTACGGGAAGCAGGCGCACCGATTAAACGTATTGAAAATCAATCTTCTGGCGTGATTCCGGTGATGAAAATGCTGGAAGATGCCTTTTCCTACGCCAACCAACTCGGCGCGCGTCAGGGCGCTGGCGCGGTATATCTGCACGCGCATCATCCCGATATTCTGCGTTTTCTCGACACGAAACGGGAAAATGCCGACGAAAAAATCCGCATTAAAACACTGTCACTGGGCGTGGTGATCCCGGATATCACTTTCCATCTGGCAAAAGAGAATGCGCAGATGGCACTGTTTTCGCCTTATGACGTTGAGCGGGTTTATGGCAAGCCATTTGCCGATATCACCATCAGTGAAAGCTATGACGAACTGATTGCCGATGAACGCATCCGCAAAAAATACATCAACGCTCGTGATTTCTTTCAGAGACTGGCGGAGATCCAGTTTGAGTCCGGCTATCCGTACATCATGTATGAGGACACGGTTAACCGTGCAAACCCCATCGCCGGACGCATAAATATGAGCAATCTCTGCTCAGAGATTTTGCAGGTTAACAGCGCCTCGGCGTATGACGAGGATCTCAACTATGCTCGCACAGGCCATGATATTTCCTGCAATTTAGGTTCGTTGAATATTGCCCACACCATGGATTCTCCAGACTTTGCCCGCACGGTAGAGACCGCCGTACGCGGTTTGACGGCGGTGTCGGATATGAGTCATATCCGCAGCGTGCCATCCATCGAAGCCGGAAATGCTGCCTCGCACGCTATCGGTTTGGGGCAGATGAATTTGCATGGCTATCTGGCGCGGGAAGGCATCGCCTACGGTTCACCAGAAGCACTGGATTTCACCAATCTCTATTTCTATACCATTACCTGGCACGCCCTGCGTACCTCGATGTTGCTGGCGCGCGAACGCGGTGAAACCTTCGCCGGGTTCAAACAGTCGCGCTATGCCAGTGGTGAATATTTTAGCCAATACCTACAAGGTAACTGGCAGCCGAAAACGGCGAAAGTTAGCGAACTGTTTGCCCGTAGTGGTATTACGTTACCTACCCGTGAGATGTGGGCGCAACTGCGCGACAACGTGATGTGCTATGGCATCTACAACCAGAATCTCCAGGCGGTGCCGCCCACCGGCTCTATCTCTTACATCAACCACGCCACGTCGAGCATTCATCCGATTGTGGCAAAAGTGGAGATCCGCAAAGAGGGCAAAACCGGGCGCGTTTACTACCCTGCCCCGTTTATGACTAACGAAAATCTGGCGCTGTACCAGGATGCTTACGAAATCGGCGCGGAAAAGATTATCGACACCTATGCCGAAGCAACCCGTCATGTCGATCAGGGGCTGTCGCTAACGCTGTTTTTCCCCGATACCGCCACCACTCGCGATATCAACAAAGCACAGATTTACGCCTGGCGTAAGGGGATAAAAACGCTCTATTACATCCGCCTGCGTCAGATGGCGCTGGAAGGTACTGAAATTGAAGGCTGCGTCTCCTGCGCGCTTTAAGAGACTGGCAGAGAATTTCAATATATTGAATTTGCACGATTTTGTAGGCCGGATAAGGCGTTCACGCCGCATCCGGCAGAAACAACGCGCACGTTGCCAAAAATCTGAGCCTGATAAGTCCGGCTCTAAGGATTATCTATGAAACTCTCACGTATCAGCGCCATCAACTGGAACAAGATAACTGACGATAAAGATCTGGAGGTGTGGAATCGCCTGACCAGCAATTTCTGGCTACCGGAAAAGGTACCGCTGTCGAACGATATTCCTGCGTGGCAGACATTAAGTGCAGCTGAACAGCAACTGACGATGCGCGTGTTTACTGGCCTGACGCTGCTCGACACGCTGCAAAATGTTATCGGCGCGTCTTCGCTGATGCCCGATGCACTCACGCCCCATGAAGAGGCAGTATTATCCAATATCAGCTTTATGGAAGCGGTTCATGCCCGTTCTTACAGTTCGATTTTCTCAACATTGTGCCAGACAAAAGATGTTGATGCCGCCTACGCCTGGAGTGAAGAAAATGCGCCGTTACAGCGAAAAACACAGATTATTCAGCAACATTATCGTGGAGATAATCCGCTGAAAAAGAAAATCGCCAGTGTCTTTCTTGAATCATTTTTGTTCTATTCCGGTTTCTGGTTGCCGATGTATTTTTCCAGCCGCGGCAAGCTAACCAATACCGCCGATCTTATCCGTCTGATTATCCGTGATGAAGCAGTCCACGGTTATTACATCGGCTATAAATATCAGAAAAACATGGAAAATATTCCCATTTCTCAACGTGAAGAGTTGAAGAGTTTCGCCTTCGATTTGTTGCTGGAACTCTATGACAACGAGTTGCACTACACCGATGAGCTGTACGCCGAAACCCCGTGGGCTGACGATGTGAAAGCGTTTCTCTGCTACAACGCCAATAAGGCGTTGATGAACCTGGGCTACGAACCGCTATTTCCAGCAGAAATGGCGGAAGTGAATCCGGCAATCCTCGCTGCGCTTTCGCCGAATGCCGATGAAAATCACGATTTCTTTTCCGGCTCTGGCTCCTCTTACGTGATGGGGAAAGCGGTCGAAACAGAAGATGAAGACTGGAATTTCTGACGGGGTTATTTTTCAAATAATATCACCACCCACAGCAGGGAAATAATTCCCGTCACATAGCTTTTTATCACGCATATATTTTGTGGTGATCTACACTGATACTCTGTTGCATTATTCGCCTGAAATCACAATATTCAGGCGTTTTCTCGCTATCTATAACAAAAAATATCAACTTTTCTCGATTTGCTCTCAGCCCTTATATCACGGGAAATTCCGGCAATTTGCTCGCATCAATATTCATGCCACATTTGCCCTTAGGGGTTGCCTCAGATTCTCAGTATGTTAGGGTAGAAAAAAGTGACTATTTCCATTGGGTAATATATCGACATAAACAAATAACAGGAATCTTTCTATTGCATGGCAATTAAATTAGAAATTAAAAATCTCTATAAGATATTTGGCGAGCATCCACAGCGAGCATTCAAATATATCGAACAAGGACTTTCAAAAGAACAAATTCTGGAAAAAACAGGGCTATCGCTTGGCGTAAAAGACGCCAGTCTGGCCATTGAAGAAGGCGAGATATTTGTCATCATGGGATTATCTGGTTCGGGTAAATCCACAATGGTACGCCTTCTCAATCGCCTGATTGAACCCACCCGCGGGCAAGTACTGATTGATGGCGTTGATATCGCCAAAATATCCGATACCGAACTCCGTGAGGTGCGCAGAAAAAAGATTGCGATGGTCTTCCAGTCCTTTGCCTTAATGCCGCATATGACCGTGCTGGACAATACCGCGTTTGGTATGGAATTGGCCGGAATTAACGCCGAAGAACGCCGGGAAAAAGCCATTGATGCACTGCGTCAGGTCGGGCTGGAAAATTATGCCCACAGCTATCCGGACGAACTCTCTGGCGGGATGCGGCAACGTGTCGGATTAGCCCGCGCGTTAGCGATTAATCCGGATATCTTATTAATGGATGAAGCTTTCTCGGCGCTCGATCCATTAATTCGCACCGAGATGCAGGATGAGCTGGTAAAATTACAGGCGAAACATCAGCGCACCATTGTTTTTATTTCCCACGATCTCGATGAAGCTATGCGTATTGGCGACAGGATTGCCATTATGCAAAATGGCGAAGTGGTACAGGTCGGTACACCGGATGAAATCCTTAATAATCCGGCGAATGATTATGTCCGTACCTTCTTCCGTGGCGTTGATATTAGTCAGGTATTCAGTGCGAAAGATATTGCCCGTCGGACACCGAACGGCTTAATTCGTAAAACACCCGGCTTCGGCCCACGTTCTGCGCTGAAATTATTGCAGGATGAAGATCGCGAATATGGCTACGTTATCGAACGCGGTAATAAGTTTGTCGGCGCCGTGTCTATCGATTCGCTTAAAGCCGCATTAACCCAGCAGCAAGGTCTTGATGCAGCGCTGATTGATGCGCCGTTAGCCGTCGATGCACAAACGCCTCTTAGCGAGTTGCTCTCTCATGTCGGACAGGCGCCCTGTGCGGTGCCAGTGGTCGACGAGGACCAACAGTATGTCGGCATCATTTCGAAAGGAATGCTGCTGCGCGCTTTAGATCGTGAGGGGGTAAATAATGGCTGATCAAAATAATCCGTGGGATACCACACCAGCGGCGGACAGCGCTGCACAATCTGCAGACGCCTGGGGTACGCCAGCTGCAACACCAACTGACGGCGGCGCTGACTGGCTGACCAGTACGCCTGCGCCAAATGTCGAACATTTTAATATTCTCGATCCGTTTCATAAGACGCTGATCCCACTCGACAGTTGGGTAACTGAAGGGATCGACTGGGTCGTTACCCATTTCCGTCCCGTCTTTCAGGGCGTGCGCGTTCCAGTGGATTACATCCTCAACGGTTTCCAGCAACTGCTACTGGGCATGCCCGCGCCTGTGGCAATTATCGTTTTCGCCCTGATAGCCTGGCAGATTTCCGGTGTCGGAATGGGCGTGGCGACGCTGGTTTCACTGATTGCCATCGGCGCAATTGGCGCATGGTCGCAAGCAATGGTGACGCTGGCACTGGTGTTAACCGCCTTGCTGTTCTGTATCGTCATCGGTCTGCCGCTGGGGATCTGGCTGGCGAGAAGCCCGCGAGCAGCGAAAGTGATTCGTCCACTGCTTGATGCCATGCAGACCACGCCCGCGTTTGTTTATCTGGTGCCCATCGTCATGCTGTTTGGTATCGGCAACGTGCCTGGCGTGGTGGTGACCATCATCTTTGCTCTGCCGCCGATTATCCGTCTGACTATTCTGGGGATTAACCAGGTTCCGGCGGATCTGATTGAAGCCTCGCGCTCATTCGGTGCCAGCCCGCGCCAGATGCTGTTCAAAGTTCAGTTACCGCTGGCGATGCCAACCATTATGGCGGGCGTCAACCAGACGCTAATGCTGGCTCTTTCAATGGTGGTCATCGCCTCGATGATTGCCGTCGGCGGGCTGGGTCAGATGGTACTTCGCGGTATCGGTCGTCTGGATATGGGGCTTGCCACCGTTGGCGGCGTCGGGATTGTGATCCTCGCCATTATCCTCGATCGCCTGACGCAGGCCGTTGGGCGCGATTCGCGCAGTCGCGGCAACCGTCGCTGGTACACCACCGGCCCTGTCGGTCTGCTGACTCGCCCATTCATTAAATAACTCTGCACTTGCCCGGTGACGCCGGGCATTACCCCTGCCAAAAAAAGGAATAACAATGCGACATAGCGTACTTTTTGCGACAGCGTTTGCCACGCTTATCTCTACACAAACTTTTGCTGCCGATCTGCCGGGCAAAGGCATTACCGTTAATCCGGTTCAAAGCACCATCACCGAAGAAACCTTCCAGACGCTGCTGGTCAGCCGTGCGCTGGAAAAATTAGGTTACACCGTCAATAAACCCAGCGAAGTGGATTACAACGTTGGCTACACCTCGCTTGCTTCCGGCGATGCAACCTTCACCGCCGTGAACTGGACGCCGCTGCATGACAACATGTATGAAGCTGCCGGTGGCGATAAGAAATTTTATCGCGAAGGGGTATTTGTTAACGGCGCGGCGCAAGGTTATCTGATCGATAAGAAAACTGCCGACCAGTATAAAATCACTAACATCGCGCAGTTGAAAGATCCGAAGATCGCCAAACTGTTTGATACCAACGGCGACGGCAAAGCGGATTTAACCGGCTGTAACCCTGGCTGGGGCTGCGAAGGTGCAATCAACCACCAGCTTGCCGCGTATGGACTGACCAATACCGTGACGCATAATCAGGGAAACTACGCGGCGATGATGGCTGACACCATCAGTCGTTACAAAGAGGGTAAGCCGGTGTTTTACTACACCTGGACGCCGTACTGGGTGAGTAACGAACTGAAGCCAGGCAAAGATGTCGTCTGGTTGCAGGTGCCGTTCTCCGCACTGCCGGGTGATAAAAACGCCGACACCAAACTGCCGAATGGCGCGAATTACGGCTTCCCGGTTAGCACCATGCATATCGTTGCTAACAAAGCCTGGGCCGAGAGAAACCCGGCGGCAGCGAAACTGTTTGCCATTATGCAGTTGCCAGTGGCAGATATTAACGCCCAGAACGCCATTATGCATGACGGCAAAGCCTCAGAAGGCGATATTCAGGGCCACGTTGATGGCTGGATCAAAGCCCACCAGCAGCAGTTCGATGGCTGGGTGAATGAGGCACTGGCAGCGCAGAAGTAATTTTTATTCGAGCGGATAAGGCGTTTTCGCCGCATCCGCCATTCTGTACGTAATGCCTGATGCGACGCTGATGCGTCTTATCAGGCCTACAAACCACATTCATTTCGTAGGGCGGATAAGGCGTTCGCCGCATCCACCATTCTGTACGTAATGCCTGATGCGACGCTGACGCGTCTTATCAGGCCTACAAACCCACACCGCACATTTCAACAATCTATCTTTCGCCCCCATTCATAAACATCCGCTATTATTGATTTCCAGCTTAATCATCACCTGATAAACAAAATAATGACTAAACCTAATCATGAGCTTAGCCCGGCGCTGATCGTGCTGATGTCTATCGCCACCGGTCTGGCTGTCGCCAGCAACTATTACGCCCAGCCATTGCTCGATACCATCGCGCGTAACTTTTCCCTTTCCGCCAGTTCTGCGGGCTTTATTGTCACCGCCGCGCAATTAGGCTATGCCGCCGGTCTGCTGTTTCTTGTTCCTCTGGGTGATATGTTTGAACGCCGCCGCCTGATTGTCTCGATGACCTTACTGGCAGCCGGTGGCATGTTAATCACTGCCAGCAGTCAGTCGCTGGCGATGATGATCCTCGGTACAGCCTTAACCGGTTTATTCTCGGTCGTAGCGCAAATTCTGGTTCCGCTGGCAGCGACGCTGGCTTCACCGGACAAACGAGGCAAAGTGGTTGGCACCATTATGAGCGGCCTGCTGTTGGGGATCTTGCTGGCACGGACCGTTGCCGGACTGCTGGCGAATCTCGGCGGCTGGCGCACCGTCTTTTGGGTCGCCTCGGTGTTAATGGCGCTGATGGCGCTGGCGTTATGGCGCGGTCTGCCGCAGATGAAATCAGAAATCCACCTCAACTACCCACAGTTGTTAGGCTCCATTTTCAGCATGTTTATCAGCGATAAAATTCTGCGTACCCGCGCAATGTTGGGCTGCCTGACCTTTGCCAACTTCAGCATTCTCTGGACATCGATGGCCTTTTTGCTTGCCGCCCCACCTTTTAATTACAGTGATGGTGTAATTGGCCTGTTTGGACTTGCGGGAGCTGCCGGGGCGTTGGGCGCTCGTCCGGCGGGCGGTTTTGCCGATAAGGGCAGATCGCACCTCACCACAACTTTCGGCCTGCTGCTGCTGTTGCTCTCATGGCTGGCGATCTGGTTTGGGCACACTTCCGTACTGGCGCTGATTATCGGCATCCTGGTGTTGGATCTCACCGTGCAGGGCGTGCATATCACTAATCAAACCGTGATTTATCGTATTCACCCTGATGCACGTAATCGCCTGACCGCAGGTTACATGACCAGCTACTTTATTGGCGGTGCTGCTGGTTCGCTCATTTCAGCCTCAGCCTGGCAACATGCCGGTTGGGCTGGCGTTTGCCTCGCTGGCGCGACGATTGCTCTGGTTAATTTACTGGTCTGGTGGCGAGGTTTTCATCGTCAGGAAGCTGCAAATTAAGCAATCAGCAACCGTTTTCGTGGCTTTACACTGATAAGGGTGTAAAGAATCCCATCAGTCTGATAAGGTTAAGATATTCATTCAGTCTATTAATAATATTAACAATCGTTAAGCGTACACTCTATGGTAAGCCCTACTCCACTGCCTGCTTCTGGTTCGGCGACCTTCATGGAAGGCTGCAAAGACAGTTTACCGATTGTTATTAGTTATATTCCGGTGGCCTTTGCATTTGGTCTGAATGCGACCCGCCTGGGATTCACTCCCCTGGAAAGCGTTTTTTTCTCCTGCATTATTTATGCAGGAGCGAGCCAATTTGTCATCACCGCAATGCTGGCAGCTGGCAGTAGCTTGTGGGTAGCGGCATTGACCGTTATGGCAATGGATGTGCGCCATGTTCTGTATGGTCCGTCGTTGCGTAGCCGCATTGTTCAACGCCTGCAAAAATCGAAAACCGCACTGTGGGCGTTTGGCCTGACGGACGAAGTTTTTGCCGCAGCAACAGCAAAACTGGTACGTAATAATCGCCGCTGGAGCGAAAACTGGATGATCGGCATTGCCTTCAGTTCATGGTCATCGTGGATATTTGGAACGGTAATAGGGGCATTTTCGGGCAGCGGCTTGCTGCAAGGTTATCCCGCCGTTGAAGCAGCATTGGGTTTTATGCTTCCGGCGCTCTTTATGAGCTTTCTGCTCGCCTCTTTCCAACGCAAACAATCTCTTTGCGTTACCGCAGCGTTAGTTGGCGCCCTTGCAGGCGTAACGCTATTTTCTATTCCCGTCGCCATTCTGGCAGGCATTGTCTTTGGCTGCCTCACTGCGTTAATCCAATCATTCTGGCAAGGAGCACCTGATGAGCTATGAGGTTCTGCTGCTTGGATTACTGGTTGGCGCGGCGAATTACTGCTTCCGCTATTTACCACTGCGCCTGCGGGTGGGTAATGCTCGTCCAACTAAGCGTGGCGCGGTGGGCATTTTGCTCGACACCATTGGTATCGCCTCGATTTGCGCTCTGTTGGTTGTCTCTACCGCACCAGAAGTGATGCACGACTCACGCCGTTTCGTTCCCACGCTGGTCGGTTTTGCGGTACTGGGGGCTAGTTTCTATAAAACACGCAGCATCATTATTCCCACTCTATTGAGTGCGCTGGCCTACGGGCTGATGTGGAAAGTGATGACGTTTATATAGACCACAAGAATCATTTTTCTAAAACAATACATTTACTTTATTTGTCACTGTCGTTACTATATCGGCTGAAATTAATGAGGTCATACCCAAATGGATAGTTCGTTTACGCCCATTGAACAAATGCTAAAATTTCGCGCCAGCCGCCATGAAGATTTTCCTTATCAGGAGATCCTTCTGACCCGTCTTTGCATGCATATGCAAAGCAAGCTGCTGGAGAACCGCAATAAAATGCTGAAGGCTCAGGGGATTAACGAGACGTTGTTTATGGCGTTGATTACGCTGGAGTCTCAGGAAAACCACAGTATTCAGCCTTCTGAATTGAGTTGTGCTCTTGGATCATCCCGTACCAACGCGACGCGTATTGCTGATGAACTGGAAAAACGCGGTTGGATCGAACGTCGTGAAAGCGATAACGATCGTCGTTGCTTACATCTGCAATTAACGGAAAAAGGTCACGAGTTTTTGCGCGAGGTTTTACCGCCGCAGCATAACTGCCTGCATCAACTCTGGTCCGCGCTCAGCACAACAGAAAAAGAGCAGCTCGAGCAAATCACCCGCAAATTGCTCTCCCGTCTCGATCAGATGGAACAAGACGGTGCGGTTCTCGAAGCAATGAGCTAACGCGTCATCTCGCTCAAAAATCCAGATTTATAAAAGAAAAATGACTGGCCAGCATCGCAACATGCTGGCCTTTTTGGCAAGCAGGTCGGCTCAGCCGATGAGTTAAGAAGATCGTGGAGAACAATATGAGCGCAAATGCGGAGACTCAAACCCCGCAGCAACCGGTAAAGAAGAGCGGCAAACGTAAGCGCCTGCTGCTCCTTCTCACCTTGCTCTTTATCATTATTGCCGTAGCGATAGGAATTTATTGGTTTTTGGTTCTGCGTCATTTCGAAGAAACTGATGACGCATACGTCGCAGGGAATCAGATTCAAATTATGTCTCAGGTGTCTGGCAGCGTGACGAAAGTCTGGGCCGATAACACCGATTTTGTAAAAGAAGGCGATGTGCTGGTCACTCTCGACCCGACGGATGCTCGCCAGGCGTTTGAAAAAGCCAAAACTGCACTGGCTTCCAGCGTTCGCCAAACCCACCAGCTGATGATTAACAGCAAACAGTTGCAGGCGAATATTGAGGTGCAGAAAATCGCCCTCGCGAAAGCACAGAGCAACTACAACCGCCGCGTGCCGCTGGGCAATGCCAACCTGATTGGTCGCGAAGAACTGCAACACGCCCGCGACGCCGTCACCAGTGCCCAGGCGCAACTGGATGTCGCTATTCAGCAATACAATGCCAATCAGGCGATGATTCTGGGGACTAAACTGGAAGATCAGCCTGCCGTGCAACAAGCTGCCACCGAAGTACGTAACGCCTGGCTGGCGCTGGAGCGTACCCGTATTGTCAGTCCAATGACCGGTTATGTCTCCCGCCGCGCTGTACAGCCGGGAGCACAAATTAGCCCAACGACGCCGCTGATGGCCGTTGTTCCGGCGACGAATATGTGGGTGGATGCCAACTTTAAAGAGACGCAGATTGCCCATATGCGCATTGGTCAGCCAGTCACTATCACCACGGATATTTACGGTGACGATGTGAAATACACCGGTAAAGTGGTCGGTCTGGATATGGGAACGGGTAGCGCGTTCTCGCTGCTTCCGGCGCAAAATGCCACCGGTAACTGGATCAAGGTCGTTCAGCGTCTGCCTGTTCGTATCGAACTGGACCAGAAACAGCTGGAGCAATACCCGCTGCGTATCGGTTTATCCACGCTGGTGAGCGTCAATACCACTAACCGTGATGGTCAGGTACTGGCAAATAAAGTACGTTCCACACCGGTCGCGGTAAGCACCGCGCGTGAAATCAGCCTGGAACCAGTCAATAAACTGATCGACGACATCGTAAAAGCTAACGCTGGCTAATCCAGAGGTGCGTGTGATGCAACAGCAAAAACCGCTGGAAGGCGCGCAACTGGTCATTATGACGATTGCGCTGTCGCTGGCGACATTCATGCAGGTGCTGGACTCCACCATTGCTAACGTGGCGATCCCCACTATCGCCGGGAACCTGGGGTCATCACTCAGTCAGGGAACGTGGGTAATCACCTCCTTCGGGGTGGCGAATGCCATCTCGATTCCCCTTACCGGCTGGCTGGCAAAGCGCGTCGGGGAAGTGAAGCTGTTCCTCTGGTCAACCATCGCCTTCGCTATTGCTTCGTGGGCGTGTGGTGTTTCCAGCAGCCTGAATATGCTGATCTTCTTCCGCGTGATTCAGGGGATTGTCGCCGGGCCGTTAATCCCGCTTTCCCAAAGTCTGTTACTGAATAACTACCCGGCAGCTAAACGTTCGATCGCGCTGGCCTTGTGGTCGATGACGGTGATTGTCGCGCCTATTTGCGGCCCAATCCTCGGCGGTTATATCAGTGATAATTACCACTGGGGCTGGATATTCTTTATCAACGTGCCAATAGGCGTGGCGGTGGTGTTGATGACACTGCAAACCCTGCGCGGGCGCGAAACACGTACCGAACGGCGGCGAATCGATGCCGTAGGGCTGGCGTTGCTGGTGATTGGTATCGGCAGTCTGCAAATTATGCTCGACCGGGGTAAAGAGCTGGACTGGTTCTCGTCGCAGGAAATTATCATCCTCACCGTGGTGGCGGTGGTGGCAATCTGCTTCCTGATCGTCTGGGAGTTGACCGATGATAACCCGATAGTCGATCTATCACTGTTTAAGTCGCGCAACTTTACCATCGGCTGCTTGTGTATCAGCCTGGCCTATATGCTCTATTTCGGCGCTATTGTTCTGCTGCCGCAGTTGTTGCAGGAAGTCTACGGCTACACGGCGACATGGGCAGGGCTGGCCTCTGCACCGGTAGGGATTATTCCGGTGATCCTGTCGCCGATTATCGGTCGTTTCGCGCATAAACTGGATATGCGGCGGCTCGTTACCTTTAGCTTTATTATGTATGCCGTTTGCTTCTACTGGCGTGCTTATACCTTTGAACCGGGTATGGATTTCGGCGCATCGGCGTGGCCACAGTTTATCCAGGGCTTCGCGGTGGCCTGCTTCTTTATGCCGCTGACCACCATTACACTGTCTGGTTTGCCGCCGGAACGGCTGGCGGCGGCGTCAAGTCTCTCCAACTTTACGCGAACGCTGGCGGGGTCAATCGGTACGTCCATTACCACTACCATGTGGACCAATCGCGAGTCGCTGCACCATGCGCAGTTGACCGAGTCGGTGAATCCGTATAACCCGAACGCCCAGGCGATGTACAGTCAACTGGAAGGGCTTGGGATGACGCAACAACAGGCATCTGGCTGGATTGCCCAGCAGATCACCAACCAGGGGCTGATTATTTCCGCCAACGAAATCTTCTGGATGTCAGCCGGGATATTCCTCGTCCTGCTGGGGCTGGTGTGGTTTGCTAAACCGCCATTTGGCGCAGGTGGTGGCGGAGGCGGTGCGCACTAAGGTTGTCAAAGGGAGCTTCGGCTCCCTTTTTGTTTGCTCATTCGGTAAATGGTTGTTTTATCCACTCAATCGGTGTATCTTTTCGCCGCCTCACATTCTTCCATTCACCATTAACCGGTTCTGAGCATTCGCTCAGGTTGTTAATTCTCTTTTTCCTTCGCCCTCGCTTTCGTGGGTGATACTCACATTTTTTAACCCCCATAACTCGCACCCTCGCGGGCGTACATTTATTACACACAAAATAATGGATTATTATGAATACCCAACGTAAATACGGGAGAACCTGGCATTATCCTTTCTCCCCTGGCACCACCAGCGATGACCGTATTAATGCCGATTACTGGCAGGATTTACAGGCCATCACGCAATTGGTACATACTGAAAAACTCGATGGCGAAAATAACTGCCTTAACCGCTACGGCGTGTTTGCCCGCTCCCATGCAGCGCCTACGGAATCGGCATGGACCTATAAAATTCGCCAACGCTGGCAACTGCTGAAAAACGATCTCGGCGATCTGGAGTTGTTTGGCGAAAACCTTTATGCCGTCCATTCCATTGAATACCGGGCACTGGAACAGGACTTTTACCTGTTTGCCGTTCGCTGCCAGGATATGTGGCTGAGCTGGGAAGAGGTGCAGTTTTACGCAGCCCTGTTTGATTTCCCCTGCGTCCCCGAAATCTCCGGCCCGCAGCCGGGGAATGATGAAAAAAGCTGGCAACGTGATTTTCTGACGCTGACCAATGCGCGCGGCGCGTTCGATCCCTGGGATACGCAAACCGGTCAACCCTGTACGCTGGAAGGCATTGTCAGCCGAAATCGTGATGCATTTTCTGTCGCCGACTTTCCCCATAACGTCTTCAAGTATGTGCGCAAAAATCATGTCAAAACCACCGTGCACTGGAAACGACACTGGCAACGGGCGCGGATGGCCCATGAGTTCGCTTATGGAGAACAGTCATGATTTGGCAACTTACCGACGATAAACGCTGGTCGGCGCTACGTCAGCGTTTTAGCTGGGTTGAGGAGATGCATCACACGCCACAAGACCCGGAGCATCATGGTGAAGGCGACGTCGGCGTGCATACCGAAATGGTGCTTAACGCCCTAGTTACTCTGCCAGAATTCCAGCAACTCCCCGCTCAACAGCAGGAAGTTTTATGGGCGGCGGCGTTATTGCATGATGTTGAAAAGCGCAGCACTACCGTGCAGGAAAACGGACGTATTCAGTCGCCTGGCCATGCTCGTCGGGGCGAACTGACGGCTCGACAAATTTTATGGCGCGATATCCCAACGCCGTTCGTGCTGCGCGAGCAAATTGTTGCGCTGGTGCGTCTGCATGGGTTACCGCTATGGTTACTGGAACGTCCGGAACCGGAGCGTTTGCTGCTCACGGCTGCAATGCGCATCGACACGCGTCTGCTCGCTTTGCTTGCTCGTGCCGATCTGCTTGGTCGCCAAAGCCCGGATCAGCAATCAATGCTGGAACGCATCGATCTGTTCGAGCTGTTTTGCCATGAGCAACAATGCTGGGGAAAAGTGCGCCCGTTCGTTTCTGATTCCGCACGCTGGCACTACCTGACTCATGAGCAAAGTTCTCCTGATTTTGTTCCCTGGGGGGCTGAACCTTTTGAGGTTATTTTGCTGTGTGGCTTACCGGGTATGGGCAAAGATCGCTATATCAGTGAACAGTGCCAGGGAATTGACGTTATCAGCCTTGATGATATGCGGCGGCGAATCAATGCCAGCCCGGATGACAAAACCGCTACCGGGCGTATTGTGCAACAGGCAAAAGAAGAGGCGCGCGTTTTTTTACGCCAGAAAAAGCCGTTCATCTGGAATGCAACGAACATTACCCGCCAGCTGCGTAGCCAGCTCATCAGTCTGTTTACGGCTTACGGCGCACGAGTAAAAATCGTTTATCTGGAAGTGCCATGGGCGCAATGGAAGCAGCAAAATGCCAAACGCGAGTATGCAGTTCCTGAAGCGGTCGTGATGCGGATGGCCTCAAGGCTGGAAGTTCCTCAACTTGATGAAGCACATAGCGTGGAATATCGGGTGACTGATAGGTAAAAAAGGCCGGGAGGTGATTTCACCAGCCCGGCCTCTTCTGTTTTACTGACTAAATGTGCAGTTCCTGCAACTTCTCTTTCGGCAGCGCCAGTTCTTCATTGCTGTTGATGCGAACGTCGCGTTCCAGAATGCTACGCGCAATATCCTGCGCTTCCTGTAACGAGTGCATCTGGTAAGTACCACACTGGTAGACGTTCAGTTCCGGGATCTGATTCTGATCCTGCACCTTCAGCACGTCTTCCATTGCCGCTTTCCAGGCATCAGCGACACGCTGCTCATCAGGCGTGCCAATCAGACTCATATAAAAACCAGTGCGGCAGCCCATTGGTGAGATATCGATAATCTCAACGCCATTACCGTTCAGATGGTTACGCATAAAACCAGCAAACAGGTGCTCCAGGGTATGGATCCCTCTTTCTGGCATCACCTCTTTGTTCGGCACGCAGAAGCGCAGATCGAACACGGTGATTGCGTCGCCATGCGGGGTGTTCATTGTTTTCGCCACCCGAACTGCAGGCGCTTCCATCCGGGTATGATCGACTGTGAAGCTATCTAACAACGGCATTTAGCCACCTCCGGTAATTTTTTTAAAAATTTTCTGAACTCTTTCTTCCCAGGCGAGTCTGAGTATGTGAAAGACGCGCATTTGTTATCATCATCCCTGAATTCAGAGATGAAATTTTGGCCACTCACGAGTGGCCTTTTTCTTTTCTGTCAGGCGTGTTTTTCCAGCCACACAGCAAATGGTTCGGTATCAGCGGCTTCTATTTCCTGCTGGCGACGTTTCGACGCCTCACGCTCAGCAACAAAGTCCTCTTCGCGTAGAATTTCCAGCGGCTCTTCACGCAGCAGATTACGGTAGGCTTCTGCAAACGCTTTACCTGTTCCGCCAATGCCAGTATCAATCATAGACCTTAAGATGCGGGCAGAGAAAGTCAGATCGGGGTTATCGAAGCAGGCGACCAGTTCATCACACACTTTCTGATAAGCTTCGCCGCCGTTAATGCTATCCAGCGTTTGCGCGACGCGTTTTAGATCGCGGAACAGATCTTTACCCACCTGAGGTAACGGGAACTGCGCGGTTTCGCAGCCAATACCCAGCGTCAGGCCCGGTTTGCGCCCTTCGAGGATCACCCTATTCCAGTTAACGCGTGTACAGGCAAGTTCGCTACTGCTCATTTCCGGTGCATCAGCCAGCGCACACCAGACCATAAACAGGTCGAGGAATCTCACCTGCTGTTCATCTACACCAATCGCTGAGAACGGGTTGATGTCCAGCGAACGCACTTCAATATATTCAATGCCGCCACGTAACAGCGCATCAGAAGGCGACTCGCCGCTACGGGTAACGCGTTTTGGACGAATCGGCGCGTACAGTTCATTTTCAATCTGCAGCACATTGCTGTTGATTTGCAGCCGCTTGCCGTTTTTCTCAATACCAATCTTCGCGTACTCTTCCGATGACGTTTTAATTGCCTGTTTAAGGCCTGCTACGTACTCGTAGAGATCGTTGAAGGTAATACCGAGATTACTTTGCGATTTATTGGTATAGCCAAGATCGCTCAAACGAAGAGAGGTTGCATAGGGCAGGTAATACATACCGCACTCGGTTTTCTCAAACGGCAGCGATGTTGGTTTTCCTTGCAGGAAAGAAGAACAAATCGCCGGAGACGCGCCAAACAAATAAGGGATAACCCAACCGAAGCGATAGTAGTTGCGGATAACGCGGAAATAGCCCGCAGAAATTTTCTCTTTGGCATCAGCGCCCGAGATATCGCCACACTTCGCTTGCCAGAATGCCATCGGCAAAGAAAAATTGTAGTGCACGCCGGAAATGGTTTGCATCAGCGCGCCGTAGCGATTTTTCAGCCCTTCACGGTACAGCGTTTTAAAGCGACCGGTGTTAGAAGTGCCGTACTGTGCCAATTCGATGTCCTGACCTTCCGCGATGTAGCATGGCATACTTAACGGCCACATCCGCTCATCGCCCATATTGCGCGCCGTATAACGATGCAGATCGCGCATAAAGGTCAGCATATGTTCAATATCACCATCCACTGGTGTGATAAATTCCAGCAATGCTTCCGCAAAATCGGTGGTTATCCATTTGTGCGTCAGTGCGGAACCTAATGCTTCAGGATGACCTGTTGTTGCCAGTGTGCCATCTGCATTAACACGCAAAGTTTCGCGCTCCAGCCCACGCTGTATCCCCTTTAACGCCTGAGGATGTTTTTCCAGCCAGGCCAGCGCCTGTGATACGTCCGGGATCAAATTGACCTCCCGCCTGTCAAAATCGTTTTAATTAGCATAACTGTAATGGTGGCCATGTGTGCAGGCCTACAATTAGTGCCACCACATCATGCCCTGAACGGTAGCTGCTGCAACTGCAACATAGCGTAACGCTTTACCAAGGCACAAAAAAAAGATCACTGGTCCCCAGGAGATGCGCATCCATCCCGCTAACAGACACAGTAAATCGCCAACCACCGGCATCCAGCTTAATAATAGTGTGACTGCACCATAGCGTTTCAGCCAGCCGGTAGCTTTCTCTTGCCAGCGCGATGTTTTACGCAATGGAAAGAAACGCCCAAGGATAACGTTAGTTAACCCTCCAAGGCTATTACCCATTGTTGCTGTTAACACTAAAACCCAGGGATGACTTACCCCGGACAGCAACATTGCAACCAGCACGACTTCGGAATTACCGGGTAATAGTGTAGCGCTGAGGAAACTACTGGCAAACAATGAGAAGAGCGATAACGCTTCACTCACAACAAGCGAACATCCACAGCGTCCATGCCTGCAGCGCGAGCAGCCTGAATACCGAAATCAGCATCTTCAAAGACCACACACTGTGTTGGCTGCACGCCCATACGCTGCGCGCACAACAAAAATGTGTCAGGCGCAGGTTTATGGTGTTTGACGTGATCGGCAGCAACGACCGCGTCAAAATAACGGCGTAATCCCAGGTGCGCCAGCAATGCCTCAGCGATGGCGCTTTCACTCCCCGTTCCTACAGCCATTGGCCGACGTCCGTGCCAGCTTTTCACCACTTCGACAAGAGGAAGCGGCTCGACGCTATCCAGCAGCATACTTCTTACCGCCTCTGTTTTTTCACGCGCCAGCGCATGCGGGTCGAGATCGGCCTGATTCAGCTCAATAATCGCCTGAGCAATGCGCCACGTGGGCGAGCCATTTAGCGCAATCATCGCCTGAACATCGTACTGAAGACCGTAGTGTCCTAATACTTCGCGCCACGCTTTACGGTGCGTAGGCTCCGTATCCAGGATTGTGCCATCCATATCAAAAATTAAACCTGCATAACGCTCGTACATGGTCTTCTCGCAAGCCAGAAAATATGACGCTACTTTAGCGTAATTGCTTGATTTTGTCGCTGATGACGAAGGAGAAGAAAATTCAGGAAATGGATAAAGTAGTTATTTAGAAAGATGGCGATTTTTGTGGGGATTATGGGGTAAAAGATGGTGCATCCGGGAGGATTACTCGCCTTGCGACTCGCCCTTCGGGCCGTTGCTAAAGCAACCTTATCCTCCCTGGTGCCTGCGGTTAGTACCGTCACATCTTACATACCTTCATCACTGAAGGTTACGGAGAATATGGTGCATCCGGGAGGATTCGAACCTCCGACCGCTCGGTTCGTAGCCGAGTACTCTATCCAGCTGAGCTACGGATGCATCGGGAAATTTATTTTACTGCTGATACTGATACCGCTACTAAAGCCATATCAAGTAAGAGATGGTGCATCCGGGAGGATTACTCGCCTTGCGGCTCGCCCTTCGGGCCGTTGCTAAAGCAACGTTATCCTCCCTGGTGCCTGCGGTTAGTACCGTCACATCTTACATACCTTCATCACTGAAGGTTACGGAGAATATGGTGCATCCGGGAGGATTCGAACCTCCGACCGCTCGGTTCGTAGCCGAGTACTCTATCCAGCTGAGCTACGGATGCATCGGGAAATTTATTTTACTGCTGATATTGATACCGCTACTAAAGCCATATCAAGTAAGAGATGGTGCATCCGGGAGGATTCGAACCTCCGACCGCTCGGTTCGTAGCCGAGTACTCTATCCAGCTGAGCTACGGATGCATCGGGAAACTTACTTTACTGCAGATTTTTTGATACCGCTACTAAAGCCGTATCAAGTAAGAGATGGTGCATCCGGGAGGATTCGAACCTCCGACCGCTCGGTTCGTAGCCGAGTACTCTATCCAGCTGAGCTACGGATGCAAATGGCGGTGAGGCGGGGATTCGAACCCCGGATGCAGCTTTTGACCGCATACTCCCTTAGCAGGGGAGCGCCTTCAGCCTCTCGGCCACCTCACCACACGCCTCTTACGAGTGCTTCGAAGAACTTGTTTATCGCTCATCGTCGCTGCGTGGCGCACATATTACTTTCTGAGACTAATAAGTCAAACAATTTTTCCCACACTTTTATCGTTTGCATACTTCGCGCTCAATTAGCCTGTAAAAGCGTCAAAAAGAGTGTTTTATCAACAGAAAAACAGAGGTCTGACAGATAGCAGTAATGCAAAAAATGGAGAGTTAAGTTGGAATGAACGGGAGTAACGCGAAAGAAAATGAAGTGAAGGAGAAATTTTGAGGGTGCGTCTCACCGTTGAAGATGAGACGCGGAAAGATTAGTAACTGGACTGCTGGGATTTTTCAGCCTGGATACGCTGGTAGATCTCTTCACGGTGAACAGAAACTTCCTTCGGGGCATTTACGCCAATACGTACCTGGTTGCCCTTTACCCCTAAAACTGTCACGGTGACCTCATCCCCAATCATGAGGGTCTCACCAACTCGACGAGTCAGAATCAGCATTCTTTGCTCCTTGAAAGATTAAAAGAGTCGGGTCTCTCTGTATCCCGGCATTATCCATCATATAACGCCAAAAAGTAAGCAATGACAAACACATTACATCTAAGCAGTCATGGCATTACATTCTGTTAAACCTAAGTTTAGCCGATATACACAACTTCAACCTGACTTTATCATTGTCGATAGCGTCGATGCGAATGCCGTGAAGCGAGTTCACGGCATTGCCTGACGCTTAAATTATTGCAATTTCGCGCTGACCCAGCCTTTCACACTGGCTAACGCTGCAGGTAAGGCCGCAGCATCCGTACCACCGGCTTGCGCCATGTCAGGACGTCCACCGCCTTTGCCACCCACCTGCTGAGCGACCATACCAATCAGTTCCCCTGCTTTCACGCGATCTGTGACGTCCTTAGATACGCCTGCAATCAGAGAAACCTTACCTTCGGCTACCGTTGCCAGCACGATAATTGTCGACCCCAGCTGATTTTTTAAATCGTCAACCATGGTACGCAACATCTTCGGCTCAACACCGCTAAGCTCGCTAACCAACAGCTTAACACCATTAACATCAATTGCCTTACTGGAAAGATTTGCGCTCTCCTGTGCGGCAGCCTGTTCTTTAAGCTGTTGTAACTCTTTTTCCAGCTGACGCGTACGTTCCAGTACTGAGCGCACTTTATCAGCCAGATTATTGCTATCGCCTTTCAGCAGATGCGCAACTTCGCTTAAGCGATCGCTATCTGCATGAACAGTGGCGATAGCGCCTTCCCCGGTTACCGCTTCGATACGACGAACGCCTGCAGCAGTACCCGATTCAGAAATGATACGGAACAGACCGATATCACCAGTGCGGCTGGCGTGAGTACCACCACACAGCTCGGTGGAGAAATCGCCCATGCTCAACACACGTACACGTTCATCATACTTCTCGCCGAACAGCGCCATCGCACCTTTCGCTTTCGCCGCTTCGAGATCCATGATGTTGGTTTCGATAGGCAAGTTACGACGAATCTGCGCGTTCACCAGGTCTTCGACAGCGCGAATCTCTTCTGGTTTCATCGCTTCGTTATGCGAGAAGTCAAAACGCAGCACCTTGTCATTAACCAGTGAACCTTTCTGGGAGACATGAGTACCCAGGACCTGACGCAGCGCAGCATGCATCAGGTGCGTTGCGGAGTGATTCAGACGAATACGAGCGCGACGTGCTTCATCTACATCCGCCTGTACCGCGTCGCCCACTTTCAGAGAACCCGCAGCAAGTTTACCGATGTGACCAATCGCCTGGCCGTATTTCTGCGTATCTTCTACTGCAAAGGAGAAGCTAGCGCCTTTCAGTTCGCCTTTATCGCCAACCTGACCGCCGGATTCTGCATAGAATGGCGTTTGATCCAGCACGACTACCGCTTCCTGGCCTGCGTTGATAGCTTCAACTGCTTTACCATCAACAAACAGCGCAGTCACTTTGCCGTTCAGTTCCAGATGGTCATAGCCTTTAAATTCAGATGCACTGTCAACACGGATCATTGCGTTGTAATCAGCACCAAAGCCGCTGGCTTCGCGTGCGCGACGACGCTGCTCTTCCATTGCTGCTTCAAAACCAGCTTCGTCAACTTTGATGTTGCGCTCACGACAAACGTCAGCCGTCAGGTCAACCGGGAAGCCGTAAGTGTCGTACAAACGGAAAGCGGTTTCGCCATCCAGCGTATCGCCGGAAAGTTTCGCCAGCTCTTCATCCAGCAGCGCCAGACCGCGCTCAAGAGTACGCGCAAACTGCTCTTCTTCCGTTTTCAGCACCTGCTCAACCTGAGCCTGCTGGCGCTTCAGGTCTTCACCCGCAGAGCCCATAACGTCGATCAGCGGACCAACCAGTTTGTAGAAGAAGGTTTCTTTCGCACCCAGCATATTACCGTGACGCACTGCACGACGAATGATACGACGCAGTACATAACCACGGTTTTCATTGGACGGCATTACGCCATCCGCGATCAGGAACGCACAAGAACGAATGTGGTCAGCGATTACGCGCAGCGATTTGTTGCTCAGATCGGTCGCGCCAGTAACTTTCGCTACCGCCTGAATCAGCGTGCGGAACAGGTCGATATCATAGTTGGAGTTAACGTGTTGCAGCACCGCAGCAATACGCTCCAGACCCATACCGGTATCTACAGACGGTTTCGGCAGCGGTTCCATCGTGCCATCGGCCTGACGGTTGAACTGCATGAAGACGATGTTCCAGATCTCAATGTAGCGGTCGCCGTCTTCTTCCGGGCTTCCCGGAGGGCCACCCCAGATATGGTCGCCGTGATCGTAGAAGATTTCGGTGCACGGGCCGCACGGACCGGTATCACCCATCTGCCAGAAGTTGTCAGATGCGTATGGCGCACCTTTGTTATCGCCGATGCGAATAATACGTTCGCGCGGGATGCCGACTTCTTTTTCCCAGATTTCGTAGGCTTCGTCGTCACTTTCATAGACGGTAACCCACAGACGCTCTTTCGGCAGGGCAAACCATTTTTCGCTGGTCAGCAATTCCCACGCAAACTGAATGGCATCGTGTTTGAAATAGTCGCCGAAGCTGAAGTTGCCCAGCATTTCGAAGAAGGTATGGTGACGCGCGGTGTAACCGACGTTTTCCAGGTCGTTGTGTTTACCACCCGCACGCACGCAGCGTTGGGAAGTGGTAGCGCGGGAATAATTACGCTTGTCGAGCCCAAGGAACACATCCTTGAACTGGTTCATCCCGGCGTTGGTAAACAACAAAGTTGGGTCGTTATGGGGTACCAGGGAGCTGCTGGCAACTACCTGATGTCCCTTACTATGGAAAAAGTCGAGAAACGCCTGACGGATCTCAGCGGTGCTCTTGCTCATAATTATCCTGAAATCAAGCTAACGAAATATCGCCACCAGCAGCGGCGTGTCTTAACCGCCGGGCTGGTAACTGAAAAAGTGGGAATAAGATAAGTTTTCTTGACTGGGAAGTAAAATACCGTATGCGTTCAGTCGGCAAAATTTCGCCAAATATCCTGGATATCTTCCATCAGATAGCCACGATAGAGCAGAAAACGCTGGATCTTAACTTTTTCTGAAAAGACAGTTGGTAAAGGTTCGCCATATTTTCGCGTCGCTTGATCGCGTGCCAGCGCGCACCAGTCGATGTCACATTCACGCATCGCTTTTTCTGTCGCTTCGCGGGAAATTCCTTTCTGATTCAGTTCCTGGCGGATACGCGCCGGACCGTAGCCTTTGCGGCTACGGCTGGCAATAAAGCGCGCCACAAATAGGCTGTCGTCGAGATAACCATGTTCATGGCACCAGGCAATAACGCGATCATAATCTTCTGCCGTGGCATCAATCTCTTCCGGACCATTTTTACCCATAATCGGAGCCGCGAGTTTACGTCGCAGTTCTTGCTCACTGTGATCGCGCACCGCCAGAATGCGCACCGCACGATCCAACAAGCGAGCATATACCGGGCGACGGGGCGTTGATTCTGTCATGGCATATCCTTAAAACTTAAAAAGCAAAAGGGCCGCAGATGCGACCCTTGTGTATCAAACAAGACGATTAAAAATCTTCGTTAGTTTCTGCCACGCCTTCGCTGTCATCTACAGAGAAATCCGGTGTTGAGTTCGGGTTGCTCAGCAGCAGTTCACGTACTTTCTTCTCGATCTCTTTCGCGGTTTCCGGGTTGTCTTTCAGCCAGGCAGTCGCATTCGCTTTACCCTGACCGATCTTCTCACCTTTGTAGCTGTACCACGCGCCTGCTTTCTCGATCAGCTTCTCTTTCACGCCCAGGTCAACCAATTCACCGTAGAAGTTGATACCTTCACCGTAGAGGATCTGGAATTCAGCCTGTTTAAACGGTGCAGCGATTTTGTTCTTCACCACTTTCACGCGGGTTTCGCTACCCACCACGTTTTCGCCCTCTTTCACCGCGCCGATACGACGGATGTCGAGACGAACAGAGGCGTAGAATTTCAGCGCGTTACCACCGGTAGTGGTTTCCGGGTTACCGAACATCACGCCAATTTTCATACGGATCTGGTTGATGAAGATCAGCAGCGTGTTGGACTGCTTCAGGTTACCCGCCAGCTTACGCATTGCCTGGCTCATCATACGTGCCGCAAGGCCCATGTGAGAGTCGCCGATTTCGCCTTCGATTTCCGCTTTCGGCGTCAGTGCCGCCACGGAGTCAACGACGATAACGTCTACTGCGCCAGAGCGCGCCAGAGCGTCACAGATTTCCAGTGCCTGCTCGCCGGTGTCCGGCTGGGAGCACAGCAGGTTATCGATATCGACGCCCAGTTTACGTGCGTAAATTGGGTCCAGCGCGTGTTCAGCATCGATAAACGCACAGGTTTTACCTTCGCGCTGCGCTGCGGCGATCACCTGCAACGTCAGCGTGGTTTTACCGGAAGATTCCGGTCCGTAGATTTCGACGATACGGCCCATTGGCAGGCCACCGGCCCCGAGCGCGATATCCAGTGAAAGGGATCCGGTAGAGATAGTTTCCACATCCATGGAACGGTCTTCACCCAGGCGCATGATGGAGCCTTTGCCAAATTGTTTCTCAATCTGGCCCAGTGCTGCCGCCAACGCTTTCTGTTTGTTTTCGTCGATAGCCATTTTTACTCCTGTCATGCCGGGTAATACCGGATAGTCAATATGTTCTGTTGAAGCAATTATACTGTATGCTCATACAGTATCAAGTGTTTTGTAGAAATTGTTGCCACAAGGTCTGCAAGGCATACGCTGTAGCCTGACGGCGGACCGCATCGCGGTCGCCACTAAAGCATTCCCGGCGGGTAATGCCTTCACCGCTGGCAGTGGCAAAAGCAAACCAGACAGTGCCGACTGGCTTCTCTTCACTGCCGCCATCCGGCCCGGCGATACCACTGATAGACACGGCATAATCAGCACGAGCCGCTTTCAGAGCGCCTATCGCCATTTCCACCACGACGGGTTCGCTCACCGCGCCATGCTGCGCCAGCGTCTCTTCGCGTACGCCAATCATTTGCGCTTTGGCTTCGTTACTGTAGGTGACAAATCCGCGTTCAAACCAGGCGGAACTGCCGGCAATATCGGTAATGGCTTTCGCGACCCAACCGCCGGTACAAGACTCAGCAGTAGTGACGGTTGCGCCACGGGCCTTTAGCGCCTGCCCAACCTGTTCGCTTAACTGCATCAGTTCACTATCAGTCATCACAACCTCTGTCAGTCAGATATTTATGCCGGACAAGATAGCACTTTCGTCAGGACGATGGTGTTGGCGTTGCAATTTTACGAGGAGGATTCAGAAAAAAGCTGATTAGCCAGAGGGAAGCTCACGCCCCCCTCTTAGCAGATGTTACTGCACGCGTGCCAGCGCCACGGCTTGTCCTAACTGCCAGACCGCCATTGCGTAATGAGTGCTGTGGTTATAACGGGTAATGGTGTAGAAATTCGGCAGACCGTACCAGTACTGGTAACCGGTGCCAACATCCAGACGCAGCAAACTGGCCTGCTGATGATTGCCCAGCGGCTGCTGTGGCGTGAGTCCAGCGGCGGCAAGTTGTGAAATGCTGTACTTGGTTTTGAAGCCATTCGGTAAACCAGAAGCCTGTCCGTTTGCCATCACTGCAACCTGGTCGCCTTTCACCCAGCCGTGCGCTTTGAAATAGTTCGCCACGCTACCAATGGCATCAACCGGGTCCCAAAGGTTGATATGCCCGTCGCCGCTGAAATCTACCGCATATTGTTTGTAAGACGACGGCATAAACTGACCGTAGCCCATCGCACCGGCAAAGGAACCTTTCAGATTGAGCGGATCGTCCTGCTCATCGCGCGCCATTAGCAGGAAGGTTTCCAGTTCACCAGAGAAGTACTCCGCACGGCGCGGATAGTTAAATGACAGCGTCGCCAGCGCATCGAGGATGCGGGTTTTACCCATCACGCGCCCCCAACGCGTTTCAACGCCGATAATCCCGACGATAATTTCCGGCGGTACACCATACACCTGCCACGCGCGATTCAGCGCATCTTCATACTGATTCCAGAAAACCACGCCGTTCTGCACGTTGTCCGGAGTAATAAATTTTTTGCGATAACGCAGCCATGCGCCGTTCGGGCCAGATGGCGGTTTCACCGATGTGGTTGGCGCCTGGTTATCCATCAGTCGCAGTACCGAATCCAGACGCTTCGCCTGGGAGAGGATTTCCTGCAATTGCTGACGATCAAAGCCGTGTTTGTTCACCATTTTTTCGATGAACTGCTGGGCATTGGGGTTATTGGCAAAATCTCCGCCCATCTGCATCACATTGTGCTGCGGTTCAAGCAGGAAGCCGCCAGACGGCGTTCCGGTGGTTGTCTCAGTCGGTTTTGGCTTACTGCTACAGGCGGCAAGCAACACAAAAAGGGGAAGCAATGTTACATAACGATGCTTGAACATGAGGGATCCATTTAACAGATTCAACCAGGGGCAAGTATGGTAAAGCATCCCGCCCCGCACAAGGAAGCGCTAGTCACTGCCCGATACGGACTTTACATAACTTAAATCTTCTTCATCAACACATCTTTAATCAAACTTTCAAAATAAAATATTTATCTTTCATTTTGCGATCAAAATAACACTTTTAAATCTTTCGATCTGATTAGATCAGGTTGCCGTTTGGTAATAAAACAATAAATACTGAAGGAGAGAACAATGATAGAAACCATTACTCATGGCGCAGAGTGGTTCATCGGGCTGTTCCAGAAAGGCGGAGAGGTATTTACCGGAATGGTGACCGGTATTCTTCCGCTGTTGATTAGTCTGCTGGTCATCATGAATGCACTGATTAATTTCATCGGTCAGCATCGAATTGAACGTTTTGCTCAACGTTGCGCTGGTAACCCTGTTTCCCGTTATCTGCTACTACCGTGCATTGGTACGTTTGTCTTTTGTAACCCAATGACCTTAAGTCTTGGTCGCTTTATGCCGGAAAAATACAAACCCAGTTACTACGCAGCGGCCTCTTATAGCTGCCACTCAATGAATGGCCTCTTCCCTCATATCAACCCTGGCGAACTGTTTGTTTATCTTGGTATTGCCAGCGGTCTGACGACGCTGAATCTGCCACTTGGTCCACTGGCGGTGAGTTATCTGCTGGTTGGTCTGGTCACCAACTTCTTCCGCGGCTGGGTGACCGATCTGACCACCGCGATTTTTGAGAAAAAGATGGGCATTCAACTTGAACAAAAAGTTCACCTGGCAGGAGCAACATCATGACGCATATTCGGATCGAAAAAGGGACGGGTGGCTGGGGTGGCCCGCTTGAACTGGACGCTACGCCGGGGAAAAAAATCGTCTATATCACCGCCGGTACACGTCCTGCGATCGTCGACAAACTGGCACAACTTACCGGCTGGCAAGCTATCGACGGATTTAAAGAAGGTGAACCCGCAGAAGCGGAAATTGGCGTTGCGGTAATAGACTGTGGCGGCACATTACGCTGCGGCATCTATCCGAAACGGCGTATTCCCACCATTAATATCCACTCAACGGGCAAGTCCGGTCCGCTGGCGCAGTACATCGTGGAAGATATTTATGTCTCTGGTGTGAAAGAAGAAAATATCACAGTGGTGGGGGATTCAACGCCACAACCTTCTTCCGTGGGCCGTGATTACGACACCAGCAAGAAAATTACCGAACAGAGTGATGGTTTACTGGCGAAGGTGGGAATGGGCATGGGATCTGCCGTTGCCGTGCTGTTCCAGTCCGGGCGCGACACCATCGACACCGTATTAAAAACCATTCTGCCGTTTATGGCGTTCGTATCAGCGCTGATCGGCATCATTATGGCTTCCGGCCTTGGTGACTGGATTGCCCACGGTCTTGCTCCGCTGGCGAGTCATCCACTGGGCCTGGTAATGCTGGCGCTCATCTGCTCCTTCCCGCTGCTTTCGCCTTTCCTCGGTCCTGGCGCAGTTATCGCGCAGGTTATCGGCGTATTGATTGGAGTGCAGATTGGCCTCGGCAATATTCCACCACATCTGGCTTTACCGGCGCTGTTTGCCATCAACGCGCAGGCGGCCTGCGACTTCATCCCGGTCGGTTTGTCACTGGCGGAAGCCCGTCAGGACACGGTTCGCGTCGGTGTCCCCTCTGTACTGGTGAGCCGCTTTTTAACCGGCGCGCCTACCGTACTGATCGCCTGGTTTGTCTCCGGTTTTATCTATCAATAGAGGCTGAAACATGACCGTTATTTATCAGACCACCATCACCCGTATCGGCGCGAATGCCACTGACGCCCTCAGCGACCAGATGCTCATCACCTTTCGTGAAGGCGCGCCTGCGGATCTCGAAGAGTATTGCTTCATCCATTGCCACGGCGAGTTGAAAGGTGCAATCCATCCCGGTTTGCAATTTTCTCTCGGACAACATCGCTATCCCGTGACCGCCGTAGGCAGCGTGGCGGAAGACAATCTTCGCGAACTGGGTCATGTCACCCTGCGCTTCGATGGTTTAAGCGAAGCGGAATTTCCGGGCACTGTCCATGTGGACGGTCCTGTACCCGACGATATCGCGCCGGGATCGGTTTTGAAGTTTGAATCAGTTAAGGAGTAAAAAATGAATCAGGTTGCCGTTGTCATCGGTGGTGGGCAAACCCTGGGCGCGTACCTGTGCCACGGTCTGGCTGCCGAGGGGTATCGCGTGGCGGTTGTCGATATTCAGAGCGACAAAGCTGCAAATGTAGCGCAAGAAATTAACGCCGAATATGGTGAAGGAACAGCGTACGGTTTTGGTGCTGACGCCACCAGCGAGCAGAGTGTTCTGGCGCTTTCTCGCGGGGTAGATGAAATATTTGGTCGTGTGGATTTACTGGTCTACAGCGCCGGAATTGCAAAAGCAGCCTTTATCAGCGATTTTCAGCTCGGAGATTTTGACCGCTCGCTACAGGTGAATCTGGTGGGCTATTTCCTGTGCGCGCGTGAATTTTCGCGTTTGATGATCCGCGACGGTATTCAGGGACGCATTATTCAGATCAACTCAAAATCCGGCAAAGTGGGCAGCAAACACAACTCTGGTTATAGCGCCGCTAAATTTGGTGGCGTCGGCCTCACTCAGTCGCTGGCGCTGGATCTGGCGGAGTACGGCATTACGGTGCATTCGCTAATGCTGGGTAACCTGCTGAAATCGCCGATGTTCCAGTCTTTGCTACCGCAATACGCAACCAAGCTGGGTATCAAACCGGATCAAGTCGAGCAGTATTACATCGATAAAGTGCCGCTCAAACGTGGCTGCGATTATCAGGACGTGCTGAATATGCTGCTGTTCTATGCCAGCCCTAAAGCATCGTACTGCACTGGTCAGTCGATCAATGTCACCGGCGGTCAGGTGATGTTCTGATCAACAGCGGAGATCCTTTAAGGATCTCCGCGAGACTAATAAAATGCCTGATGCGCTACGCTTATCAGGCCTACAGGACTTCCGCCACTACATTAAGGAGAAGGTATGGTATCTGCACTCATTACCGTCGCCGTTATCGCCTGGTGTGCGCAACTGGCCTTAGGCGGCTGGCAAATTTCTCGTTTTAACCGTGCCTTCGACGCACTATGCCAGCAAGGGCGCGTTGGCGTGGGCCGTTCCAGCGGGCGCTTTAAACCGCGGGTCGTGGTCGCCATTGCGCTGGACGATCAGCAGCGCATCGTCGACACGTTGTTTATGAAAGGACTGACCGTTTTCGCCCGACCGCAAAAAATTCCCGCAATTACAGGGATGCATTCTGCTGATTTACGGCCTGATGTGATCTTTCCCCATGATCCACTATCACAGAATGCTCTATCATTGGCGCTTAAACTGAAACGTGGATAATTTCGTTGTGAATGTTACTTGCTTGCGAAGTTATCATTTTGAAACCTAAATCAGGTAATCACACCCATGAAACCTCGTCAGCGTCAGGCCGCCATTCTGGAGTACCTGCAAAAGCAGGGGAAATGCTCGGTTGAAGAATTGGCGCAATACTTTGACACCACAGGCACAACCATTCGCAAAGATCTGGTCATTCTGGAACATGCCGGAACCGTCATTCGTACTTATGGCGGTGTGGTGTTGAATAAAGAGGAATCCGATCCGCCTATAGATCATAAAACACTTATCAACACCCACAAGAAAGAGCTGATTGCGGAAGCTGCCGTCAGTTTTATTCATGATGGCGACTCGATCATTCTTGATGCTGGCAGTACCGTGTTGCAGATGGTCCCCATGCTATCGCGCTTTAATAACATCACGGTGATGACCAACAGTCTGCATATCGTTAATGCGCTATCCGAACTGGATAACGAACAAACCATCCTGATGCCAGGCGGAACATTTCGCAAAAAATCGGCCTCATTTCACGGGCAACTGGCAGAGAATGCCTTCGAGCATTTCACCTTCGACAAATTGTTTATGGGCACTGACGGCATCGATCTGAATGCGGGCGTAACCACCTTCAACGAGGTTTTTACCGTCAGTAAGGCAATGTGTAATGCCGCGCGCGAAGTCATTTTGATGGCTGACTCCTCGAAATTTGGTCGTAAAAGCCCCAATGTGGTTTGCAGTCTTGAAAGCGTCGATAAACTGATTACCGACGCAGGTATCGATCCAGCGTTTCGTCAGGCGCTGGAAGAGAAAGGGATCGACGTGATCATAACCGGAGAGAGCAATGAGTGAAGCACTACTAAATGCAGGACGTCAGACGTTAATGCTGGAGTTGCAGGAAGCAAGCCGTTTACCGCAACGTCTGGGCGATGATTTCGTTCGCGCCGCCAATATTATCCTGCACTGCGAAGGCAAAGTGGTGGTTTCGGGAATTGGCAAATCGGGCCACATTGGTAAAAAAATCGCCGCAACGCTTGCCAGTACCGGCACGCCTGCCTTTTTTGTCCATCCAGCAGAGGCGCTGCACGGCGATCTGGGGATGATCGAAAGCCGCGATGTGATGCTGTTTATCTCTTACTCCGGTGGCGCGAAGGAACTGGATCTGATTATTCCGCGTCTGGAAGATAAATCTATCGCGCTGCTGGCGATGACCGGCAAACCGACATCACCGCTGGGCCTCGCGGCGAAAGCGGTGCTGGATATCTCCGTAGAACGCGAAGCCTGTCCGATGCACCTTGCGCCGACCTCCAGCACCGTCAATACCCTGATGATGGGCGACGCGCTGGCGATGGCGGTCATGCAGGCGCGCGGATTTAATGAAGAAGATTTTGCCCGCTCCCACCCTGCCGGAGCGCTGGGCGCTCGCTTGCTGAACAAAGTGCATCATCTGATGCGCCGTGATGATGCCATCCCGCAGGTGGCGTTAACCGCCAGCGTGATGGACGCGATGCTTGAACTCAGTCGCACCGGTCTGGGGCTGGTTGCGGTGTGCGATGATCAACGAATGGTACAAGGCGTCTTTACCGACGGTGATTTACGTCGCTGGCTGGTTGACGGCGGTACACTCACCACGCCGGTCAATGAAGCGATGACGGTCGGTGGTACCACATTACAGGCACAAAGTCGCGCCATCGATGCCAAAGAAGTTCTGATGAAACGCAAAATCACCGCCGCACCGGTGGTGGATGAAAACGGCAAACTCACCGGCGCGATTAACCTACAAGATTTCTATCAGGCCGGGATTATTTAATCCTTCAACCCCAGACGTTTCGCCAGCCGATGCAGGTTGGCGACGTCGGTTTCCAGCATCCGCGCGCAGGCGGCCCAGTTGTGATGATTTTGCGCCAGTGCCTGGCGAATGGTTTCACGCTGGAACTCCTCTGTCGCTTCACGCAGATTTTGCTTAACGACGGGCACCGCTGTCACTTCTGGCGGCGGCAACGTCACCTCTGGAAAAGCAAAATGTTGCGCCTCAAGAATCACTTCATCGCCGCTGCGGGTGGCTCTCGCTAACACTACCGCCCGATGAATAGCGTGCTCCAGTTCGCGCACATTTCCCGGAAAACTGTAGTGTTGCAGTAAATTTCGCGCACTGGCGCTTAACACCACGCGGGAAAGCCCCAGCCGCAGACGGCACTGCTCGCAGAAATACCCCGCCAACAAAATGACGTCATCGCCCCGCTCACGCAGCGGCGGCACCGAAAGTGGAAACACGCTCAGACGATGAAACAAGTCGGCGCGAAATCGCCCTGCAAGCACCTCTTCGCGCAAGTCGCGGTTAGTCGCCGCCAGTACGCGCACATCGACCCGCAAACTGCGGTCATCGCCAACGCGCTGAATATCGCCATACTGCAACACCCGCAGCAGCTTGGCCTGCAATGCCAACGACAACTCGCCGATCTCATCCAGAAACAGCGTGCCGTTATCCGCCATTTCAAACTTCCCGCTGCGGTTACTGATAGCGCCAGTAAACGCCCCTTTCACATGTCCGAACAACTCACTTTCCGCCACACTTTCCGGCAGTGCGGCACAGTTGAGATAGACCAGCGGATTCACCGCCCGCGGTGAGGCTTCATGAATCGCTTTCGCCACCAGCTCCTTACCGGTTCCCGTCTCACCGCTGATTAGGACGTTGAGATCGGACGCCGCCACAATCTCAATCTCTTTTTTCAATTGCGTCATGCCTGGCGACAGACCGATCATCTGCGTCTGTTTCACCGCTTCAAACGGCGCGGCATCGCCCGGCAACATATTCTGGCTTTCCAGTTGTTCAATCAGCAATGCATTGCTTAACGCTCCCGCCGCCAGCGCGGCAATCAGCCTTAACTCTTCATCGCTGAAAACATCGAACTGATCGGGCTGCATCCCGTCGAGCGTCAATGCGCCGATCAGGTTTTGCCCGGCAAATAGCGGTAGACCAACGCAGGCATGAACTTTCAAACTCTCCTGTCCGGGAATCAAACCGTCATAGGGATCGGGCAATTCGCTGTCTGCGGGAAAACGCACCACATCACCCGCGCGGGCAATCGCTTCCAGCCGCGGATGACCTTCCAGCGCAAAGCGCCTGCCCAGCACATCCTTCGCCAGCCCGTCGATGGCGAGCGGAATAAACTGCCGCGAGTCGTAACGCAGCAGCGCGGACGCATCACACTCCAGCACCTGGCGCAGCGTGGTGATCAGGCGCTGAAAACGATCCTGATGACCAATCCCGCGCTGCAATTCGATGGCGATATTCGCCAGCACATCAACGGAAAAACTCATCTTTGCCTCACTGTCAATTTGACTATTGATATTGTCATATCGACCATTTTATTGATAGTCATTTTGACTACTCACTAAGGAGCATAAATTAATTTATACATTAAAAACAACAAGATAAAAAACTGGCACGCAATCTGCAATTAACAAGACATCTTTTTAGAACACGCTGAATAAATTGAGGTTGCTATGTCTATTGTGGTGAAAAATAACATTCATTGGGTGGGTCAACGTGACTGGGAAGTACGTGATTTTCACGGCACGGAATATAAAACGCTGCGCGGCAGCAGCTACAACAGCTACCTCATTCGTGAAGAAAAAAATGTGCTGATCGACACCGTCGACCATAAATTCAGCCGTGAATTTGTGCAGAACCTGCGTAATGAAATCGATCTGGCGGATATCGATTACATCGTGATTAACCATGCAGAAGAGGACCACGCCGGGGCGCTGACCGAACTGATGGCGCAAATTCCCGATACGCCGATCTACTGTACTGCCAACGCTATCGACTCGATAAATGGTCATCACCATCATCCGGAGTGGAATTTTAATGTGGTGAAAACTGGCGACACGCTGGATATCGGCAATGGCAAACAGCTCATTTTTGTCGAAACGCCAATGCTTCACTGGCCGGACAGCATGATGACTTACCTGACGGGCGACGCGGTGCTGTTCAGTAACGATGCCTTTGGTCAACACTACTGTGACGAGCATCTGTTCAACGATGAAGTGGATCAGACCGAGCTTTTCGAGCAGTGCCAGCGTTACTACGCCAATATCCTGACGCCGTTCAGCCGCCTGGTGACACCGAAAATCACCGAGATCCTGGGCTTTAATTTGCCGGTCGATATGATTGCCACTTCCCACGGCGTGGTATGGCGCGATAACCCTACGCAAATTGTCGAGCTGTACCTGAAATGGGCAGCAGATTATCAGGAAGACAGGATCACTATTTTCTACGACACCATGTCGAATAATACCCGCATGATGGCCGATGCCATCGCCCAGGGAATTGCGGAAACTGACCCACGCGTCGCGGTGAAAATTTTCAACGTTGCCCGAAGCGATAAAAATGAAATCCTGACCAACGTCTTCCGCTCAAAAGGCGTGCTGGTTGGTACTTCCACCATGAATAACGTGATGATGCCGAAAATCGCCGGACTGGTGGAGGAGATGACCGGATTGCGTTTTCGTAACAAACGCGCCAGTGCTTTCGGCTCTCACGGCTGGAGCGGTGGTGCAGTTGATCGTCTTTCGACGCGCTTGCAGGATGCGGGTTTCGAAATGTCACTTAGCCTGAAAGCCAAATGGCGACCAGACCAGGACGCGCTGGAGTTATGCCGTGAACACGGTCGCGAAATCGCCCGTCAGTGGGCGCTCGCGCCACTGCCACAGAGCACAGTGAATACGGTAGTTGCAGAAGAAACCGGTGCCACCACAACGGCTGATCTCGGTCCACGAATGCAGTGCAGCGTCTGCCAATGGATTTACGATCCGGCAAAAGGCGAACCAATGCAGGACGTTGCGCCAGGAACGCCGTGGAGTAAAGTCCCGGATAACTTCCTTTGCCCGGAGTGCTCCCTCGGCAAAGATGTGTTTGATGAACTGGCATCGGAGGCAAAATGAGCAACGGTATTGTAATCATTGGTTCGGGCTTCGCCGCCCGCCAACTGGTGAAAAATATTCGCAAACAGGACACCAGCATTCCGTTAACCCTGATTGCCGCCGATAGCATCGATGAGTACAACAAACCTGATCTCAGCCATGTGATCAGTCAGGGGCAACGTGCCGACGACCTTACCCGCCAGACGGCGGGTGAATTTGCCGAACAGTTCAATCTGCGCCTGTTTCCCCACACCTGGGTGACGGATATCGATGCCAAAGCCCATGTGGTGAAAAGCCAAAGTCATCAGTGGCAATACGACAAATTAGTGCTGGCTACCGGCGCCAGCGCCTTTGTCCCGCCTGTGCCAGGGCGTGAGTTAATGCTGACGTTAAATAGCCAGCAAGAGTATCGCGCCTGTGAAACGCAACTGCGGGAAGCGCGGCGCGTGTTGATTGTTGGCGGTGGTTTGATTGGTAGCGAACTGGCGATGGATTTTTGTCGGGCTGGCAAAGCGGTTACGCTGATCGACAACGCCGCCAGTATTCTGGCGTCGTTAATGCCGCCAGAAGTCAGCAGCCGCTTACAGCATCGGTTGACGGAGATGGGCGTTCATCTGCTGTTGAAATCTCAGTTGCAGGGGCTGGAAAAAACGGATTCTGGCATTCAGGCAACGCTGGACCGCCAGCGCAGCATCGAAATGGATGCAGTAATTGCCGCCACCGGACTGCGCCCGGAAACCGCACTGGCACGACGTGCCGGGCTGACGATTAATCGCGGCGTTTGCGTCGATAGTTATCTGCAAACCAGTGATGCCGATATTTACGCGCTGGGCGATTGCGCGGAAATTAACGGTCAGGTACTGCCGTTCCTGCAGCCGATTCAAATTAGCGCGATGGTGCTGGCAAAAAATCTTCTCGGCAGTAATACGCCGCTGAAACTCCCGGCAATGCTGGTAAAAATCAAAACACCAGAATTACCGCTGCACCTGGCTGGGGAAACCCAGCGTCAGGATTTACGCTGGCAGATTAGTACCGAAAGCGAGGGGATGGTGGCGCGCGGCATTGACGATGCCGACCAGCTTCGCGCCTTTGTAGTCAGTGAGGATCGGATGAAAGAGGCGTTTGGATTGTTGAAAACGTTGCCGATGTAGGCGGGCTACTGTGCCGCAATGTCGGATGCGACGCTCGCGCGTCTTATCCGACCTACGGGCGTATGTGTCGGCCGGATAAGGCGTTTACGCCGCATCCGGCACTGCGTCCAAATGCAACACGTTTTATCCGTTCTCGACTTCACCCGCTAACAAACGCGCAGCAGCAATAACCCCCTGCCCCAGAGAGAGGCCGCCATCGCCCGCCGGTAAGTTCTGCGGGAAGAGCAAGGTGAAATCAGCGAGATAATGCGCCAGACGCGCGCGCAGCAAACGGTTATGAATAACCCCACCGCTAAATACTAGCGTAGTGATACCGCGCATCATGGCTTGCTCACGCATCAACGCGGCAAAACCCTGTGCCAGCGCATCATGAAATGCCCACGCGCGTTGATTAACCGGAGCCGGCCAGTTCAGCCACTGCTGCCAGAAGGTGGCGAGATCCAGTTGTTTATCGACCAGCGGCATCGTCACCGGATGCGTCACTTCGTGGCACGAAGCCGCCAGCGCCTCCAGAGCACAAGCCGCTTCACCTTCATAACTTAACGTGGCTGGCGCACAGCCCAGCGCCGCCGCTACGGCATCGAACAAACGCCCACACGATGATGCCAGCGGCGCATTAATCCCACGCTCAATGGCCCGCGCCAGCACACTCCAGTTTTGCTGTTGCACACTTGCTGTTTCGGGATAACTCTGCCACTCCGGCACAAAACGCAGGCACTGCGCCAGCAGGTTACGCCACGGCTGCTTTGCGGCAAGATCGCCACCTGGAAGCGCTACCGCAGGCAAGCCGCCCAGGCGCTCGCAGTCGCGATAGTTCACCCGCAGGCACTCGCCGCCCCACAACGCGCCGTTCTCGCCCATACCAATACCGTCGAGCGTCAAAGCAATGACATCACCGCCATCCAGCGGCCAGTGATGTTCTGCCAGACACGCCGCCGCGTGGGCATGATGATGCAGCACCGTTTGTGTCGGCAGATTCATTTCGCGCGCCCACTGGCTGGAGACATAGCCCGGATGCGCGTCATGCACAACGCATTGCGGAGTAAAATCGTAGATGTTTTGCATCAGGCGTAACGCTTCGCGCCACTGCATCTGAATGCCATCGTCACTTAAATCGCCCAGATGCTGACTCAGCACCGCTTGTTCACCGCGCACCAGGCAGAAGGTGTTTTTCAGATCCGCGCCAAGACACAGCACAGGCGGAACATTTTTAAAGCCCGGCGGCAAAGCCAGCGCATCCGGTACATACCCCCGCGAGCGGCGCAACATTTCGCCGCTTTCGCGCACCACCGAATCATCCATCCGCTGCACGATGTCGCGATTATGCATCAAGGATCCGTCGGCGATGCCCTGCAAATCTTCCAGCGCCTGGTCGTTGCTGATAGCCGGCGGTTTGCCGCTCAGGTTGCCGGAGGTCATCACCAGTGGATATTGCAATTCCTGTAACAGCAAATGCTGGAGCGGGTTCGCAGGCAACATCACTCCGACTTCATTAAGACCAGGGGCGATATCATCACAAAGTTCAGGAACGTATTTTTTATCCACCAGCACAATCGGCGCGGCAGGCGTATTGAGTAACTGAAGTGCAGCCTCCGGTAAGCCTTCTGCCGTTGGCAGCATCACCGCCAGCGGTTTCGCCGGGCGATGTTTACGCGCCCGGAGTGTCGCCACCGCGTCACTGTTGCGCGCATCGCAGGCGAGATGAAATCCGCCAATCCCTTTGATAGCGACAATGTTGCCCGCGTTTATCTGTGCGATAGCCGCCTGTAATGCTGCCTCTTGTTCGGCATGTTCGCCATGACTGACCCATTCAAGATGCGGACCACACTCCGGGCAAGCCACCGGCTGGGCGTGAAAGCGACGATCGAGCGGGTCGCGATATTCTTTATCGCAGGCCGGACACAGCGGAAACGCCGCCATCACGGTAAACGGGCGGTCATAAGGCATCGCGCGAATAATGGTGAAACGCGGGCCACAGTGGGTACAGTTGATAAACGGATAACGATAACGCCGCTCGCCAGGGGTATTCATTTCGGCAAGACAAGCAGGGCAAGTGGCGGCATCCGGGACAATTTGCGTATTCATAGAGCCGCCCGCACTCTGGCGGATAGTGAACCCGGTGGGCAGTTGTGGCCAGGTAAACGGCTCACGCTCGACGCTATCGATACGCGCCAGCGGCGGGCAATACTGATGCAATTGCACAAGAAACGTTTCCGGGTCTTCCAGCAGTCGAACTTCCACGCCATCGCCGTCATTACAGACATCGCCGTGAAGATTTAACTGTTGTGCCAGCTGCCAGACAAAGGGACGAAAACCGACGCCCTGCACTTTGCCACGAATACGCAGTTGGACACCGCAAGATGTGTTTTTTGCCATTGAGTTATTCCCGCCATCATGAATCCGTAACCAACCCTGCCGGACGCGACATCATCACATCCGGCAGTCACAGGTTGGCGATATCGCCCGCCCCGTATTCTACGAATATTTCCGGGAATTCCTTTGATGCCAGAACAGTTCTGTAAGATTTTTAGAACATCAACGCCGTGCGACGGCGTTTTTCTGCACTTAACTGTTGAAGCTTATTACGATCGACACAAATCAGCGCATGGGTCGGGCAAGCAGCCATACATGCCGGGCCGTCTTCACGATGGTTACACAGGTCGCATTTATTGGCTTCGGCTTTATCAGCGCGTACGTTAAGCCCTGCGCCGCTGTTGCGAATCACCGGACGCACAACCACTTCCATCGCACCATACGGGCAAGCCACAACACAGGTTTTGCAACCAATACAGCGTTCCTGCATCACATGAACAAACCCTTGATCACGGCTGATGGCGCCATTCGGGCAGACGTTAGCGCACGGCGCATCTTCACACTGACGGCAGACTGTCGCCGTGGAAATGTTCACACCTTTAATGACATGGATACGCGGTAAAAAAGTTTCCGGGGTCAGCGATGCACAGTCCTGATTCTCCTGATGAGAAACCACGCACGCTACTTCACAGGTACGGCAACCAATACATTTGCTCGCGTCAGCAATGATGAAACGGTTCATCAAATTCTCCAGCAATGACAGATAATGCGCCGATACATTCACAAATCATGCCAGTTTTTAATTCATTGTTATTTAAGTAAATTAAATTATGTGATGCAAGAAAAACGATGTCATCGACACAAGTGACGATGACATGTGATGACAATGTTTATCGCGGTAGGGTAATGAGAGAATCGCGGCGGATCAGTTTTCCGATGAAGGTTTTCGGGGGAGTGTAAGCGCCGCCATCAAGCATAAAAATCAACCGTCCAATGATCTCCTGAATCATCTCAGTCACCGGAATTTTTACGCTGGAGAGCGCGGGAACGGTGTAGGGGGCAATGGCGATATCATCAAATCCGATAACCGACACCTGCTTCGGCACCGACACGCCGCGCTCGTGCAACGCTTTCATCGCGCCAATCGCCATATCGTCGTTACTGGCAACTAACGCGCTAAATTTAGCCTCACGTTCGAGTAACGTTTCTACCCCTTCGGCCCCGCTGGCGGGCGTCCATTTACCGTTAACGATACGTTTTTCATCGAGCGCAATACCATGATGCGCCAGCGCGTCTTTATATCCGGCAAGACGTTCAATGCTGGTGGGTGAATCCATCGACCCGGTAAGGAAAGCAATCTCCTGATGCCCGGCGGAAATCAACTCTGCCACGGCGTTAAAGCTGGTCTGTTTGTGATCGCACCAGACGCTATGGCTGCTGTTTTTGCGCAGGCGTCGATTGAGCACCATAATCGGCTGACTATGAGCATCAATAATGTCATCAATCTCATCCACGCTTAAAAAACGCGGGTAAATCATGATAGCGTCGCAGCGCAAATCCAGCAGATACTGAATCGCCTGACGCTCTTCTTCGGCGCTATGTTTACCATCAGCCAACAGCAGTTGCCGCCCTTGCTCTTCCGCCATCCGCGCGGCATGAAACAGTAATTCACTAAAATAAATACCGTGGTAAAGCGTGTTGGTCACTACCAGCCCCAGCGTCTGAGTACTCTTCGCCGACAGATTGCGCGCCAGCAAGTTGGGGCGGTAACCGCTCTCTTCCACTGCCTGAAATACGCGCTCTTTTGTCTCCTGACTTACGTAGCCATTACCTGAAAGCACGCGGGAAACGGTCGCTTTTGAAACCCCGGCGCGCTTCGCCACTTCCAGCATCGTCGTCATCATTTTCATCCCTTTACACGCAATCAACGCAGTGTACTGCACCGTTTGCCGATTGTCCTTGCGCAATCAGCGGGAAAAATATTCAGGTGACCGGTTTCACAAATATAAAAAATGACCAATTACCTCTCTTGCTTATTCATTGGCAACTATTCATGATTTTGTGAAACCGGTTTCTTATTTCCGTTTCAGCATCGGCATTTTTCCGTCACGTCGACTGATAACAACTACCTCTACCCTACTGATAACAGGATAAAATCCGATGGCCAAAAATTATGCGGCGCTGGCACGCTCGGTGATAGCGGCACTGGGCGGCGTTGATAACATCTCGGCGGTCACGCACTGTATGACGCGTTTGCGCTTTGTTATCAAAGATGATCAGCTTATCGACAGCCCGGCGTTAAAAGCCATCTCCGGCGTGCTCGGCGTGGTACGTAGCGACAACCAGTGTCAGGTGATTATCGGCAATACCGTTTCGCAGGCCTTTCAGGAAGTCGTCAGCCTGCTGCCGGGAGATATGCAACCCGCACAGCCCGTGGGTAAATCCAAACTCACGCTACGTCGCATTGGTGCAGGGATCCTCGATGCGTTGATCGGCACCATGTCACCGCTGATCCCGGCGATTATCGGCGGATCAATGGTCAAACTGCTGGCGATGATCCTCGAAATGAGCGGCGTGCTGACAAAAGGATCGCCGACCTTAACCATTCTGAATGTGATTGGTGACGGTGCCTTCTTCTTCCTGCCGCTGATGGTTGCAGCTTCTGCCGCCATCAAATTTAAAACCAATATGTCGCTGGCGATTGCCATCGCGGGCGTGCTGGTACATCCGGGTTTTATTGAACTGATGGCGAAAGCGGCCCAGGGTGAACATGTTGAATTTGCCCTGATTCCGGTCACCGCGGTGAAATACACCTACACGGTGATCCCGGCGCTGGTGATGACCTGGTGCCTGTCATATATCGAACGCTGGGTGGACAGCATTACACCGGCAGTGACGAAAAACTTCCTCAAGCCAATGCTGATTGTGTTAATTGCGGCGCCGCTGGCAATTCTGCTGATCGGTCCGATTGGTATCTGGATCGGTAGCGCCATTTCGGCGCTGATTTACACCATTCATGGTTATCTGGGATGGCTTTCGGTCGCCATTATGGGCGCGCTATGGCCTCTGCTGGTAATGACCGGGATGCACCGCGTCTTTACGCCGACCATCATTCAGACCATTGCCGAAACCGGTAAAGAAGGGATGGTAATGCCGTCAGAGATCGGCGCTAACCTGTCGCTGGGCGGTTCATCGCTGGCGGTGGCGTGGAAAACGAAAAACCCGGAACTGCGCCAGACGGCGCTAGCTGCGGCGGCATCAGCCATTATGGCGGGGATTTCCGAACCGGCATTATATGGCGTGGCGATCCGCCTGAAACGGCCACTTATCGCCAGCCTTATTAGTGGTTTTATTTGCGGCGCGGTTGCCGGTATGGCGGGGCTTGCCAGTCACTCAATGGCGGCACCAGGGTTATTTACCAGCGTGCAGTTCTTCGTTCCGACGAATCCAATGAGCATCGTCTGGGTGTTCGCTGTCATGGCGCTGGCCGTCGTGCTGTCGTTTATCCTCACACTGTTGCTCGGTTTTGAGGATATCCCTGTTGAGGAAGCTGCCGCCCAGGCACGAAAACATCAGAGCGCACAACCGACCGTCGCCTAAGAAGTGAGTCTCAATTGAGGATGAAAATGTCAGTATTTCCGCAAGGTTTTTTATGGGGCGGCGCACTTGCCGCCAACCAGTCTGAAGGCGCGTACCGTGAAGGTGGCAAAGGGCTGACCACGGTCGATATGATCCCGCACGGCGAGCATCGAATGGCGGTGAAACTGGGGCTGGAAAAACGTTATCAGTTGCGCGATGACGAGTTTTATCCCAGCCATGAGGCGACGGATTTTTATCATCGTTATAAAGAAGATATCGCCCTGATGGCAGAGATGGGATTCAAAGTGTTCCGTACCTCAATTGCCTGGAGCCGCCTCTTCCCGCAGGGCGATGAACTGACGCCCAACCTGCAGGGCATTGCTTTTTACCGCGCGGTATTTGAAGAGTGTAAAAAGTACGGTATCGAACCGCTGGTCACGTTGTGCCACTTCGATGTGCCGATGCATCTGGTGACCGAATATGGCTCCTGGCGTAACCGCAAGCTGGTGGAGTTTTTCACCCGCTACGCCCGGACCTGCTTTGAAGCATTTGATGGTCTGGTGAAATACTGGCTAACCTTCAATGAAATCAACATCATGTTGCATAGCCCGTTCTCCGGCGCGGGTCTGGTGTTTGAAGAAGGGGAAAATCAGGATCAGGTGAAATATCAGGCCGCGCATCATCAACTGGTTGCCAGTGCGTTAGCCACCAAAATCGCCCATGACGTTAACCCGCAAAATCAGGTGGGCTGTATGCTGGCGGGCGGCAACTTTTACCCGTACAGCTGCAAGCCGGAAGATGTCTGGGCGGCACTGGAGAAAGACAGGGAAAACCTGTTTTTTATCGATGTGCAGGCCCGTGGCGCGTATCCGGCTTACTCTGCCCGCGTCTTTCGCGAGAAAGGGGTAACCATCGATAAAGCGCCTGGCGATGATGAAATCCTGAAAAACACGGTCGATTTTGTCTCTTTCAGCTATTACGCCTCGCGCTGCGCCTCGGCAGAGATGAACGCCAACAACAGCAGTGCGGCGAACGTAGTGAAATCGCTGCGTAACCCGTATCTACAGGTGAGCGACTGGGGCTGGGGTATTGATCCGCTCGGTCTGCGTATCACCATGAATATGATGTACGACCGTTATCAGAAGCCGCTGTTTCTGGTGGAAAACGGCCTGGGCGCAAAAGATGAATTTGCTGCCAATGGCGAGATTAACGATGACTATCGCATCAGCTATCTACGCGAACATATCCGCGCGATGGGTGAAGCGATTGCAGACGGTATTCCACTGATGGGTTACACCACATGGGGCTGTATTGATTTAGTTTCCGCCTCAACGGGTGAAATGAGCAAACGCTACGGTTTTGTCTACGTTGACCGTGACGATGCAGGCAACGGCACGCTGGCGCGTACGCGTAAGAAATCATTCTGGTGGTATAAAAAAGTGATTGCCAGTAACGGTGAAGATTTAGAGTAAGCAACCGTGCCGGATGCGGCGTGAACGCCTTATCCGGCCTACACGTCGCAGAAACTATGTATGCCCGATAAGCGTAGCGCATCGGGCAATCTGGCGTTTGCTATCAGTTCTGATTCCCTCATCAAGAACATCCCTGTCCTGATTCCTTACTGAAAAACTACTCTTCCACCGCTAACTGCGCGAATCCGCCGTTCCCTTCCCAGCCTTCCAGCCGTTGATAAACGGTTTCTACTGCATCTTTAATCGGCTGGGTCATCGGGTAGTAAAAGCCAACAATATCCGGCTGAATGCCGAGGAAAATCACCTCGCCAATATCGTCTTTCAACTGGTCGATAAGGTAGTTCAACGGCATGTTATGGGTAGTCATCATAAACATCTCGGCGATGTCATCCGGGTCGATGATGCGGATTTCACCGGGATTTAGCCCCATATCTGTGGCGTCAACAATCAGCAGCCGTGTCGGGCGCAATTCGCGGATAGCGACGATGTCGTTTTCCGGTGCGCTCCCGCCATCAATCACCACCCAGTGACCTTTCGGCGCGGCGGCGCACTTTTCCGCCAGCAACGGACCAGCGCCATCATCGCCCATCATGCTATTGCCAACACAGAGTAAAACGTCAGTCACGCAATCTCCTCACCATCAAATAGATGGCGTTTTCCTGATGAATATCATGCAACATACTTAACAGCATTGTACTCCATTCCTTCTGCTGCGAAGTTTGCGTTGCCCGGGCTTTATCGAATGCGTTGGCCAGCATCGGCACATGGTTAATGTCGATGACGATCTCACCATATTTCGGCACGCCTTCCATTTTGCGGCGGGCTTCGCTGCCCGCCTCCAGAGTGGCAATCCATGCCAGATATTCATCCCACGGGCAGGTGAGCGCCGCTTCCAGGCAATCGATAACCCCAAGGTGGTGACCAATCGCCAGGCTGTAATAGACCACCTGCTGCGCCTCGGCGGGCGTGGCATCGTTCTCATCAATAAATTTACGGCTCAGTTGACTGAACACCACCTTTTCACTCATCGGATACGCGCCTCTTCAACAACATGATTCAGATGGCTGACAATCTCGTTCAGACGCGGATCGTTTTCCGCTTCCAGCCAGCGGGCAACCTGCTCTTCGCCCTGCCCTAATTGCGTCAGGAAATCATCGGCAATCTGGCGACCGTAACGATAACCCGCCAGGCGGCGTGCTTCGCGATCTACTTTTACACGCAGCGGCTGCACCATATCGCCATGCAGGATCTCTGCCGGTTGTTCATCCAGTTCACCCGGCCCACGGGCGTGAATTTTCTGCTCCAGCAGGCCGAGCGCCATTGCAAAGCCGTACAGCGTGGCGGCTGGCGTTGGCGGGCACCCCGGGATGTAGACATCCACCGGGACGATTTTATCGGTACCGCCCCATACGCAGTAGAGATCGTGGAAAATGCCGCCGCTGTTGCCGCAGGCACCGTAGGAGATACAGATTTTAGGGTCCGGCGCGGACTGCCACGCACGCAGCGCAGGGGATCGCATTGCACGGGTGACCGCGCCGGTAAACAGTAAAATATCCGCATGACGCGGTGAAGGAACGACTTTAATGCCGAAGCGTTCTGCATCGAACAGCGGCGAAAGCGTGGCGAAAATTTCGATTTCACAACCGTTGCAGCCGCCGCAGTCCACGCGGTAAACGTAGGCAGAACGTTTGATTTTTTTCAGTAACGACGCCTTCATGCTGGCGATGGATTCATCCACCGTCATCGGGACCGGAATGCCGTTGGCGTCACGGGGGCCTAATAAATTGCTCATCAGATGGCCTCTTTCATATGGCGAGTCAGTTCAATACGGTCGGACGGCACCAGGCATTTCTGGCGCTTACATTCCGGGCAAGTCTCAAAGCTTTCGCGGTGGTTATCCGCGCGGCTGTCGCCGTTGTGCTTAAGCAGCGCAATGGCGTAGTCGATCTCTTTCTGTACGGCGAAAGGTCGATTACAGACGCGGCAGTTGCACAGCGCGAAGCGCGACTGTTGCAGGAAGTCTTCTTTCTTCCACACCGCCAGTTCGTACTCTTGCGACAGTTTGATCGCCGCCGTCGGGCAAACTTCTTCGCAGCGTCCACAGAAGATGCAGCGCCCGAGATTAAACTCCCAGGCCAGCTCACCGGTGGCGAGGTCAGTTTCAACCGTTAAGGCGTTTGACGGGCAGGCATTGACGCAGGCCGCGCAGCCGATGCACTGCTGCGGGTTCTGCTCTGGCTTACCACGGAAGTTTTTATCAACCGCAATCGGCTCCAGCGGATAAGACGAGGTCGCCGTGCCGGTTTTGATAACTTTTTTGATAAAGGTAAACATGGCGATTCCTTATTTCAGCGGCGAGTTTTTACGCTCAATGCTGTAGCGCTCGAGTTCTTTGTACGGCACCACTTTGCTCTTCTTCTTACGTACATCGACCACGGTCATGCGGTCGGTACAGGAGTAGCAAGGGTCCAGACTACCGATAATCAGCGGCGCATCGGAAACGGTGTTGCCGCGCAGCATGTAGCGCAGGGTCGGCCAGTTCGCGTAGGTTGCGGCACGGCAGCGCCAGCGATACAGCTTCTGGTTGTCGCCGGTCATGCTCCAGTGGATATCATCGCCGCGCGGCGCTTCGGCAAAGCCCAGTGCAAAGCGGTGCGGAATGTAGGTAAAGCCTTCCACCATCAGCGGACCGCCCGGCAGGTTATCCAGACCGTAGTCGATCATGTTCAGCGCGGTATAGACTTCGTTGATACGCACTTTCAGACGGGAAATCACGTCGCAGCCCTGCTCGCTGTGGACTTCCATTGGCAGCAGGCCGTAACCGACAAACGGGTGATCGGCGCGGGTATCGCGGGCATGACCGCTGGCGCGTACCATCGGGCCAACGTTACTGAAATCGCGGGCAATTTCCGGGTCCAGACGACCAATGCCGACAGTGCGCTGTTCCATATTTGGCGTACTCAGCAGCACATCCACCAGCTCCTGCACTTCACGACGCATCTGCTGTGCCAACTGGCGGGTCTGGATCATGTCGTCCTTCAGCAGATCGCGACGAATCCCGCCGATCAGATTCAGGCCGTAGGTTTTACGCGCACCGGTAAGGATCTCCGCCATTTTCATGGAGGTTTCACGCACGCGGAAGAACTGCATAAAGCCGGAGTCAAACCCGGTGAAGTGGCAGGCGAGGCCGAGGTTGAGCAGATGCGAGTGAAGGCGTTCCACCTCCAGCAGAATGGCGCGGATCATCTGCGCACGTTCTGGCACCTGAATACCCATCGCGTTTTCCACCGAGGTGGTATAAGCGGTGCTGTGGGCGAAGCCGCAGATCCCGCACACACGGTCAGAGAGGAAGGTCACTTCGTTATAACCCATGCGGGTTTCCGCCAGTTTTTCCATGCCACGGTGAACGTAGAACAGGCGGTAGTCGGCGTCGATAATATTTTCGCCATCGACGAACAGACGGAAGTGACCCGGTTCGTCAGAAGTGACGTGTAGCGGGCCAATCGGCACGACATTGCTTTTCTTGTCGCCCAGTTCGTTGATGAACTCGTAGGTTTCAGCATCGGTAGTCGGCGCCGGACGCTGACGATAATCCATGCTGTCTTTACGCAGCGGGTAGAGTTCATCCGGCCAGTCATCCGGCAGCACCAGACGGCGTTCATCCGGCAGACCGACCGGAATTAATCCGTACATATCGCGCACTTCACGCTCGCCCCACACCGCCGCCGGAACGCGCGGCGTCACGGACGGATATTCCGGTTTGTTGGCGTCAACTTCGACGCGCACGGTTACCCAGCACTTCGTGCCCTTCTCCATCGACAGCACGTAGTAAACGGCATAATGACCATTCAGTTTGCGTTCGTCGTTACCAAACAGCACCGACAACCAGCCACCCTGTTTGTAGTAGAGGAACTCCACCACTTCCGGCAGATAGTTCACCTTTACGGTCACGGTCAGCTGATCTTTAGTCTGCCAGGCGTGGTCCAGCACGACGCCCGGAAATGCCTCATTCAGCGCGGCGAGATAATGTTGACCTAATTTTTCTTCAGACATGCTCAAACTCTCTTTAATCACGCCGCCAGAAAGGAGACGAACGCTAAAAATGCAAAGCCAAAACCAGCCCAGGTAATGCGCGGAGTAATATCAAGACGCAGACGGGCCATGCTGTTTTCGAACAACGCGATAACCAGGACGCCGACCACCAGTTTTACGATGGCAATCACCAGCGCCAGCAGCAGCCCACCGGCGGTGAAGGTTTCCATTTGTCCCCACGGAATAAACACCCCGACGAACATCTGCAACACCACCAGCTGTTTCAGGCTGATACCCCATTTCATGACGCCAAAGCCGCTGCCGCTGTACTCAGAGAGCGGACCTTCCTGCAACTCCTGCTCGGCTTCCGCCAGGTCGAACGGCAGTTTGCCCATTTCGATAAAGGTGGCGAACGCACAGGCACAAAGCGCCAGCACCAGCGGGATGCTCTGGCTCAGCGGCCAGTGATAAACGGTGTCGGTGATGTTGCTGATGTTGGTGGAACCAGCAACCTGCGCGGCGACCCACAGACCAAGCAGCAACATTGGCTCAACCAGCACGCCCAGCATCGCTTCACGGCTCGCGCCGATGGCGGTAAACGGGCTACCGGTATCCAGACCGGAAATGGCAAAGAAGAAACGCGCAATGGCGAAGAGATACAGTAAGGTGATCAAATCGCCCAGTTGCGGCAGCGGAGAACCGACGGTCACCACGGGCAGCGCAGTAGCGATAGTCAGCATGACGCCCACCATCACATACGGCGTCAGGCGGAACACCCAGCCGGAGGCATCCGGACCAACGCTCTGACGCCCCAGCAGTTTGATAATGTCGTGATACTCCTGCAACACGCCCGGCCCGCGACGGTTATGCAGACGGGCGCGCGCCACGCGGGTAATACCGGAGAGCAGCGGCGCAACGGCAAATAACACCAGCGCCTGAATTAACGGATATAAAACACTCATTCTCAGGCTCCTCGTGAAACAATAATCACCACCAGTACCGCCAGTTCAACCAGCGCCATCCGGCGGAACAGCAACGCACTACCCTCGCACTGCCAGCCCGGTACCAGAGATACCGGATTCAGCACTTTGCGCAGTTTCAGCACTGGCGCAAATGCCTGTTTCACCGGCATGGCAAAACCGTGAGCGGTAATCACCATTGATTTTTCGTGGTCGTAGCCGCACACCCAGGCCGCGCCACGAGAACGTGACGGCAGACGGTCGCCTTTGCAAATCGCCATAATGATGAATGGCAACAGCGGGCAGGCAATCAGCAGTAGTGTGATCATCGGTTGAGAAACGGTGGTGTTAGCGGTTTCCAGCGGCAGTGGTACAGCAGCCGACAGCATCGGCAGCAGCCACGGCGCAGCAACACCGCCAATCACGCAGCAAATCGCCAGCGCCACCACGCTTGCGCTCATCAGGAGCGGCGCACAGGTGGCGTTTTCTGCTTCTTTGGTCCGCGGCGCGCCGAGGAAAGTGACGCCATAGACTTTCGCCATACACATCACCGCCAGCGCACCGGTAATTGCCAGACCCACTGCGAGCAGCGGCCCCAGCAAACGAGCGACGAACGCGCCGCTATTGCTCAGTTTGAAGAAGGACTGGTAGATAACCCATTCCCCGGCAAAACCGTTCAGCGGCGGCAGCGCAGCCATTGCCATCAGCCCGACTAACATCGCGATGGAGATAACCGGCATTTTCTTGCCAATACCACCGAGTTTTTCGATATCGCGATGACCAGTACGGAACCAGACGCTACCCGCGCCGAGGAACAGTACGCTCTTGAACAGGCTATGGTTAAGCAGATGGTACAGACCACCCACCAGGCCAAGGGCAATCAGCGCCGGTTGTTCGAGCGCGATACCCGTTACGCCAGCGCCCAGACCCAGCAGGATGATGCCGATATTTTCCAGAGTGTGGTAAGCCAGCAGACGCTGGATGTTGTGTTCCATCAGCGCATACAGACCGCCGACGAACGCGGTGACCATGCCGAGCACCAGCAGCGCAATCCCCCACCACAGCGGCGCATTACCGCCCAGCAGAGACAGAGTTAAAATGCCCAGCAGACCAATTTTCATCACTACCGTGGAAAACAGCGCGGCGGCGGGTGCAGAAGCGTTGGCATGAGCCTGTGGCACCCAGCCGTGCAGCGGGATAATCCCGGCCAGCAGACCAAAGCCAATCACGCCGAGCAGCCAGATATCGGAACCGAGCGGCAGCTGTTGCATACGTATATCCAGCAGGCGTAGATCCAGCGTGCCGTAACGCTGCAACAGCAACCAACAAGCAATCGCCAGCAGCACAGTGCCAAGACGCCCCAATGCAAACCACAGTTTGCCTTCTTTGCTGTTGCTGGTGAGGAACACCGCGCACAGGGCCATGATTTCTGCCATTACCACGAACATGCCGAGGTTGCTGGCGATGACGGCGCACACGGCGGCAGCCATCAACATATTGATCTGCAAGCCGTTGCATTTCACCTGCGCATGGCGATGCCAGTCAATGTTGTAGAGGCTGACAAACAGGCCGCACAGGCCGAGGGTAATCAGCCAAATCGCGTTAAGCGGAGAGATTTGCACACCGTAGCTTACCAGTGACAGCGCGCCGCTCACGCCGACTGCGCCAGTCAGCACGGTAAAACCGGCTGCTGCCGTGTACAGGCTACCGACCGCGCCGCCAATCCCGGCAATCCAGCCGCTTAGCGCTTTATGAAAAGAAAAGAGAAATGCCAGAATAGCGGCGGCAACAAACCACGCCACGCCGCTATTGATCAGGGAAATTGCGCTCATTTAGCCTCTCCACTTTGAGCCTGCTGAAACAAGGTGAGATCGCCAAAGTCCGTGTTAAAAGTCAGCTCACGCTTACGTTTGCTGACGCGGGCGATATCGGTGTTATCCACCAGATGCAGGGCTTTAGTCGGGCACATCCGCACGCAGGCCGGACCTTGTTCATCAAAACTACAGAGGTCACATTTGACGGCGATAGCGCGAATACCCGGCACCCAGTCAAGCAGCGTGCTGACACGCGCCGGAGCAGGCGGTGCCGGTGGCGCTTTCGGGGTATTGGCATTTGCCGGAATATCCAGCGGACGGCTGCCGGAAAATTCAATTGCGCCGAACGGACAGGCGATGCCGCACAGTTTGCAGCTTACGCACAGGCTTTCATTCAGCTGGACTGCGCCATCAACCCGAGTGATAGCGTTCACCGGACAGACCACTGCACAGGGCGCATCTTCACAGTGGTGACAGAGCTGCGGCGCAGATTCTTTTTCATTTAGCATCACTCGCAGGCGCGGCATTGATTGCAGGCCGTGCTGGCGATGCGTCTCTGAACAGGCGGCCTCACAGGTGTGGCAGCCGATACAGAGCGTGGAGTCAGCAATTACAAAACGATTCACCGGGCATTCCTCAGGTGATTGTCATTTTTGACGAAAACATGCCGATGAAATGTCATTTTCGACACTCATCGACACGCCCATCCCCAAACAGGCATGACGCCTGCAAACCGGGCAAAGCCTCAGCTCAGGCAGCCGGGCTTTGTCCCTTTACCAGTTGGCTTAAATTTACTGGCACATTGTTTTCAATAGCGGTGTATACGCTGTCGTAAACGCCAGCGATTTTTTCGAGATAGTGTTCCAGCACTTGTTCGCGATCGCGGATGTTGACCTTGCCATCAATCATTCCGTCAATGCTCAGTTGTGCCTGCGCAATCCGCTGTTTTTCTTCGCCATCCTTCGTTTCGACGTAATACTCGATGGTGTGGCTGTTAAAACCATCCGCCAGGGTGACGTAAATGCGAAAATGTTCAAAAAGAACGAAACAGAGTTCTTTATCTGGCGCGCAGCTCATGGCGTGGTGCAGGCGCGCTTTTGATAACGTGATCCCCTGAACCAGCGAATTGCAGTAGGTATGCCACTGGTCCTGTAGGCGACGATGCCGCTGTGCGATGTAATCGGCTTTCTCGCTTATTTCCCAAATAGTCATTGTCAGGTTACCCGTTTAACAAAGATGCCAGCTTTAAGCATTTTTTGTGCCAATTTTTATGCCATTGTTATTTATGCATTTTCCATAAAAGAGTCGACTTTCGACGCCATGACGACGTGTCATTTCGACATCATCGACATTGTTCACATCAGGGATAATCAACACTGGCATAATTATTGCTTGTCACGGGCAACAGTTAATGGGAGGCAATATGCACGAAATAACCCTCTGCCAACGGGCACTGGAATTGATCGAACAGCAGGCCGCAAAGCACGGCGCAAAACGCGTAACTGGGGTCTGGCTCAAAATTGGCGCATTTTCTTGTGTCGAAACCAGCTCTCTTGCCTTTTGTTTTGATCTGGTTTGCCGCGGCAGCGTGGCAGAAGGTTGTAAACTGCACCTCGAAGAACAGGAGGCCGAATGCTGGTGTGAAACATGCCAGCAGTATGTGACGCTACTGACCCAGCGCGTCCGCCGCTGCCCACAGTGTCATGGCGACATGCTGCGCATTGTGGCAGACGACGGTTTACAGATTCGGCGGATAGAAATAGACCAGGAGTGAGCGATGTGTACAACATGCGGTTGCGGTGAAGGCAACCTGTATATCGAGGGTGATGAGCATAACCCTCATTCCGCGTTTCGTAGCGCGCCATTTGCCCCGGCGGCACGCCCGAAAATGAAAATCACCGGGATTAAAGCGCCTGAATTTACCCCCAGCCAGACCGAAGAAGGCGACCTGCATTATGGTCATGGCGAAGCAGGCACTCACGCGCCGGGCATGAGCCAGCGTCGGATGCTGGAAGTCGAAATTGACGTGCTGGACAAAAACAACCGTCTGGCTGAGCGCAACCGCGCACGCTTTGCTGCCCGCAATCAGCTGGTGCTCAACCTGGTTTCCAGCCCCGGTTCCGGTAAAACCACCCTGCTGACGGAAACCTTAATGCGCCTGAAAGACAGCGTTCCGTGCGCAGTTATTGAAGGCGACCAGCAGACCGTGAACGATGCCGCCCGCATTCGCGCTACCGGTACGCCAGCGATTCAGGTGAATACCGGTAAAGGCTGCCATCTTGACGCACAGATGATCGCCGACGCCGCACCGCGCTTGCCACTGGACGATAACGGCATTCTGTTTATCGAAAACGTCGGTAACCTCGTATGCCCGGCCAGCTTCGATCTGGGTGAAAAACATAAAGTGGCGGTGCTCTCGGTCACCGAAGGTGAAGACAAACCGCTGAAATATCCGCATATGTTTGCCGCCGCCTCACTGATGCTGCTCAACAAAGTTGACCTGCTGCCGTATCTCAACTTTGACGTTGAGAAGTGCATCGCCTGCGCCCGGGAAGTCAATCCTGAAATTGAAATCATCCTCATTTCCGCTACCAGCGGCGAAGGGATGGACCAGTGGCTGAACTGGCTGGAGACACAGCGATGTGCATAGGCGTTCCCGGCCAGATCCGCACCATTGACGGCAACCTGGCGAAAGTCGACGTCTGCGGCATTCAGCGCGATGTCGATTTAACGTTAGTCGGCAGCTGCGATGAAAACGGTCAGCCACGCGTGGGTCAGTGGGTACTGGTTCACGTTGGCTTTGCCATGAGCGTAATTAATGAAGCCGAAGCTCGCGACACTCTCGACGCCTTACAAAACATGTTTGACGTTGAGCCGGATGTCGGCGCGCTGTTGTATGGCGAGGAAAAATAATGCGTTTTGTTGATGAATATCGCGCGCCGGAACAGGTGATGCAGTTAATTGAGCATCTGCGCGAACGTGCTTCACATCTCTCTTACACCGCCGAGCGCCCTCTGCGGATTATGGAAGTGTGCGGCGGTCATACCCACGCCATCTTTAAATTCGGCCTCGATCAATTACTGCCGGAAAACGTCGAGTTTATTCACGGTCCGGGTTGCCCGGTATGTGTACTGCCGATGGGAAGAATCGACACCTGTGTGGAGATTGCCAGCCATCCGGAAGTCATCTTCTGTACCTTTGGCGACGCTATGCGCGTACCGGGGAAACAGGGATCGCTGTTGCAGGCAAAATCACGTGGTGCCGATGTACGTATCGTCTACTCGCCAATGGATGCGTTGAAACTGGCGCAGGAGAACCCGACGCGCAAAGTGGTGTTCTTTGGCTTAGGTTTTGAAACTACCATGCCGACCACCGCCATCACTTTGCAACAGGCAAAAGCCCGCGATGTGCAGAATTTTTACTTCTTCTGCCAGCATATTACGCTGATCCCGACGCTGCGCAGTTTGCTGGAACAACCGGATAACGGTATCGACGCGTTTCTGGCTCCAGGCCACGTCAGTATGGTTATCGGTACCGACGCCTATAATTTTATCGCCAGTGATTTTCATCGTCCGCTGGTGGTGGCTGGTTTCGAGCCCCTTGATCTCCTGCAAGGCGTGGTAATGCTGGTGGAGCAGAAAATAGCGGCCCACAGCAAAGTAGAGAATCAGTATCGTCGGGTAGTGCCAGATGCGGGTAATTTGCTGGCACAGCAGGCAATTGCCGATGTTTTCTGCGTCAATGGCGACAGCGAATGGCGCGGCCTTGGGGTAATCGAATCTTCTGGCGTGCACCTGACGCCGGATTATCAACGATTCGATGCCGAGGCACATTTCCGCCCTGCACCGCAGCAGGTTTGCGATGACCCGCGCGCACGTTGTGGCGAAGTCCTGACGGGCAAATGTAAGCCACATCAATGCCCGCTGTTTGGTAACACCTGTAATCCTCAAACCGCGTTCGGCGCACTGATGGTTTCCTCCGAAGGAGCCTGCGCCGCGTGGTATCAGTATCGTCAGCAGGAGAGTGAAGCGTGAATAATATCCAACTCGCCCACGGCAGCGGCGGCCAGGCGATGCAGCAATTAATCAATAGCCTGTTTATGGAAGCCTTTGCCAATCCGTGGCTGGCGGAGCAGGAAGATCAGGCGCGTCTTGATCTGGCGCAACTGGTAGCAGAAGGCGACCGTCTGGCGTTCTCTACCGACAGCTACGTCATTGACCCGCTGTTTTTCCCTGGCGGTAATATCGGCAAGCTGGCTATTTGTGGCACCGCGAATGACGTTGCAGTCAGCGGCGCTATTCCGCGCTATCTCTCCTGTGGGTTTATCCTTGAAGAAGGATTACCGATGGAAACGCTGAAAGCAGTAGTTACCAGCATGGCAGAAACCGCCCGCGCGGCAGGTATTGCCATCGTTACAGGCGATACCAAAGTGGTACAGCGCGGGGCGGCGGATAAACTGTTTATCAACACTGCCGGCATGGGCGCAATTCCGGCGAATATTCACTGGGGCGCACAAACCATCACCGCTGGCGATGTTCTGCTGGTTAGCGGTACGCTCGGCGACCACGGAGCAACTATCCTTAATCTGCGCGAGCAACTGGGGCTGGATGGCGAACTGGTCAGCGATTGTGCGGTGCTGACGCCGCTGATCCAGACGCTGCGCGACATTCCCGGCGTGAAAGCGCTGCGCGATGCCACCCGTGGTGGAGTGAACGCGGTGGTTCATGAGTTCGCGGCAGCCTGCGGTTGCGGTATTGAACTTTCAGAGGCTGCTCTGCCGGTTAAACCTGCCGTGCGTGGCGTTTGCGAATTATTGGGACTGGACGCCCTCAACTTTGCTAACGAAGGTAAGCTGGTGATTGCCGTAGAGCGTAACGCGGCAGAGCAAGTACTGGCGGCGCTGCGTTCCCATCCACTGGGACAAGATGCAGCATTAATTGGCGAAGTGGTTGAGCGCAAAGGTGTTCGTCTCGCTGGACTTTATGGCGTGAAACGAACTCTCGATCTCCCACACGCCGAACCGCTGCCTCGTATATGCTAATAAAAATCTAAAGCTCCTATAATTTGTCATTTACCTTTTGCACCGCTTAGCGGTGCTTTCCTGGAAGAACAACATGTCGTATACACCGATGAGTGATCTCGGACAGCAAGGGTTGTTCGACATCACTCGGACACTATTGCAGCAGCCCGATCTGGCCTCGCTGTGTGAGGCTCTTTCGCAACTGGTAAAGCGTTCTGCGCTCGCCGACAACGCGGCGATTGTGTTGTGGCAAGCGCAGACTCAACGTGCGACTTATTACGCGTCGCGTGACAAAGATACCCCCATAAAATACGAAGACGAAACCGTTCTGGCGCATGGGCCGGTGCGCAGCATTTTGTCTCGTCCTGATACCCTGCATTGCAGCTACGAAGAATTTTGTGAAACATGGCCGCAACTGGCCACCGGTGGGCTATACCCTAAATTTGGTCACTATTGCCTGATGCCACAGGCGGCAGAAGGGCATATTTTTGGCGGCTGTGAATTTATTCGTTATGACGATCGCCCGTGGAGCGAAAAAGAGTTCAATCGACTGCAAACTTTTACGCAGATTGTTTCTGTTGTCAGCGAGCAAATTCAGAGCCGCGCCATCAACAATGTCGATTACGAACTGCTATGCCGGGAACGGGATAACTTCCGCATCCTGGTTGCCATCACCAACGCGGTACTCTCCCGCCTGGACATGGACGAACTGGTCAGCGAAGTGGCGAAAGAGATCCACTACTACTTCGACATTGACGATATCAGCATCGTCTTACGTAGCCACCGTAAAAACAAACTCAACATCTACTCCACTCACTATCTTGATAAACAGCATCCCGCTCACGAACAGAGCGAAGTCGATGAAGCCGGAACGCTCACCGAGCGCGTGTTTAAAAGCAAAGAGATGCTGCTGATTAATCTCCACGAGCGAGATGATTTAGCCCCCTACGAACGCATGTTGTTCGATACCTGGGGCAACCAGATCCAGACGCTGTGCCTGCTGCCGCTGATGTCTGGCAATACCATGCTGGGCGTGCTGAAACTGGCACAGTGTGAAGAGAAAACCTTCACCACCACCAACCTGAGTTTGCTACGCCAGATTGCCGAGCGTGTGGCAATTGCCGTGGATAATGCCCTCGCCTACCAGGAAATCCACCGTCTGAAAGAGCGACTGGTTGATGAAAACCTTGCGCTGACTGAACAGCTCAATAATGTGGATAGTGAATTTGGCGAAATTATTGGTCGCAGCGAATCCATGTATAGCGTGCTCAAGCAGGTTGAGATGGTAGCGCAAAGCGACAGTACCGTACTCATTCTCGGTGAAACGGGGACGGGTAAGGAACTGATTGCCCGCGCGATCCACAATCTTAGCAACCGCAATGGTCGGCGAATGGTGAAGATGAACTGCGCCGCCATGCCTGCGGGACTGCTGGAAAGCGACCTGTTTGGTCACGAACGCGGAGCTTTTACCGGTGCCAGCGCCCAGCGCATCGGTCGTTTTGAACTGGCGGATAAAAGCTCGCTGTTCCTTGATGAAGTGGGCGATATGCCGCTGGAGTTACAACCTAAGTTGCTGCGCGTCCTACAAGAACAGGAATTCGAACGTCTCGGCAGCAATAAAATCATTCAGACTGACGTGCGTTTAATCGCCGCGACCAATCGCGATTTGAAAAAGATGGTCGCCGACCGCGAGTTCCGTAGCGATCTCTACTACCGCCTGAACGTCTTCCCGATTCATCTGCCGCCACTGCGCGAGCGCCCGGAAGATATTCCGCTGCTGGCGAAAGCCTTTACTTTCAAAATTGCCCGCCGCCTGGGTCGTAATATTGACAGCATTCCTGCCGAGACTCTGCGCGTATTGAGCAACATGGAATGGCCGGGGAATGTGCGTGAACTGGAAAATGTCATTGAGCGTGCGGTATTGTTGACACGCGGTAACGTTCTACAACTCTCTTTACCTGATATCCCCCTGTCAGAACCTGAAACACCACCGGCCGCGACGGTCATCGCCCAGGAAGGCGAAGATGAATATCAACTGATTGTCCGCGTATTAAAAGAGACTAATGGCGTGGTTGCCGGACCAAAAGGCGCTGCACAACGTCTGGGGTTAAAACGAACCACCCTGCTGTCACGGATGAAACGACTAGGGATTGATAAAGCGGCATTGGTTTAACTACATGAAGTGCCGGACAGTGCTGCCTGTCCGGCATGTTATTCACGTGGTTTCTTCGGGCGGTATTTTTCCGGCAGTTCCGGCACCGGACGCTTATCATCAATCAGATGACGCACCGTTAAGATCGGATGACGCCACAGCATTCTCGGCCCCGCCCAACGCATAATCTGCTTCATCTCCTCACGCTTTGCAGGCTGGTAACAGTGTACAGGACACTGCTTGCACGCTGGTTTCTCTTCGCCAAACACACATTTATCCAGCCGCTTTTGCGCGTAGGCAAACAACGCGTCGTAATGCTCCGGCTCCTCTGACGCCTGCGGACATTTCGCTTGATAAAGATCGATCATTTTTTTAATCGTCAGTTTTTCACGAGAGATACGCTTGCCGGACATGATGCCTCCACACTCTTAAGGTGCATTTATATTACAACTTAATTTTATAGGGGGCTATGGCTCTGAAGGAGGACTCACCAACCGACACAATTTTGCGTTCCAGCTTCATAAGCATCACGCAAAAACTGCAAAGCAGCATCTTTCCCGGAACCGGCATCAAGAACTCGCCGTTCGCGTCTTCCCCTGAAATGATTAACTCCGGTATCATGTGCGCCTTATGTGATTACAACGAAAATAAAAACCATCACACCACATTTAACATCAGGGAACCGGACATAACTCCATGAGTGTAATAGAAAATTTCGACGCCCACACGCCGATGATGCAGCAGTATCTCAAGCTGAAAGCCCAGCATCCCGAGATCCTGCTGTTCTATCGGATGGGTGACTTTTACGAACTGTTTTATGACGACGCGAAACGCGCGTCGCAGCTGCTGGATATTTCACTGACCAAACGCGGCGCTTCTGCGGGCGAGCCGATCCCGATGGCGGGTATTCCGTACCATGCGGTGGAAAACTATCTCGCCAAACTGGTGAATCAAGGCGAGTCCGTTGCCATCTGCGAACAAATTGGCGATCCGGCGACCAGCAAAGGTCCGGTTGAGCGCAAAGTTGTCCGTATCGTCACGCCAGGGACTATCAGCGATGAAGCTCTGTTGCAGGAACGTCAGGACAACCTGCTGGCAGCTATCTGGCAGGACAGCAAAGGATTCGGCTACGCCACGCTGGATATCAGTTCCGGACGTTTTCGTCTGAGCGAACCGGCGGACCGCGAAACAATGGCGGCAGAACTGCAACGTACGAATCCGGCTGAACTGCTGTATGCGGAAGATTTCGCCGAGATGTCGCTGATTGAAGGTCGTCGCGGCCTGCGCCGTCGTCCGCTGTGGGAGTTTGAAATTGATACCGCGCGTCAGCAGTTAAACCTGCAATTTGGCACTCGTGATCTGATTGGTTTTGGCGTTGAGAACGCGCCGCGCGGGCTTTGTGCTGCCGGTTGCCTGTTGCAGTATGCGAAAGATACCCAACGCACGACCCTGCCGCATATTCGTTCGATTACCATGGAACGTGAGCAGGACAGCATCATTATGGATGCTGCGACGCGTCGTAACCTGGAAATTACCCAGAACCTGGCGGGCGGCGCGGAGAATACGCTGGCTTCCGTGCTCGACTGTACCGTTACGCCGATGGGTAGTCGTATGCTAAAACGCTGGCTGCATATGCCCGTGCGCGATACCCGCGTGTTGCTTGAGCGCCAGCAAACTATTGGCGCATTGCAGGATTTCACCGCTGAGCTGCAGCCGGTACTGCGTCAGGTGGGTGATCTGGAACGTATTCTGGCACGTCTGGCGTTGCGGACTGCCAGACCGCGCGATCTCGCCCGTATGCGCCACGCCTTCCAGCAACTGCCTGAACTTCGCGCACAGTTAGAAACTGTCGATAGTGCTCCAGTACAGGCTCTGCGTGAAAAAATGGGCGAGTTTGCCGAACTGCGAGACCTGTTGGAGCGCGCAATCATCGACACGCCGCCAGTGCTGGTACGCGACGGTGGTGTTATCGCACCGGGCTATAATGAAGAACTGGATGAATGGCGTGCGCTGGCTGACGGCGCCACCGATTATCTGGAGCGTCTGGAAGTCCGCGAGCGCGAACGTACCGGCCTGGACACGTTGAAAGTTGGCTTTAACGCGGTACACGGCTATTACATTCAGATCAGCCGTGGACAAAGCCACCTCGCGCCAATCAACTACATGCGTCGCCAGACGCTGAAAAATGCCGAACGCTACATTATTCCAGAGCTGAAAGAATACGAAGACAAAGTCCTTACCTCAAAAGGCAAAGCACTGGCACTGGAAAAACAGCTTTATGAAGAGCTGTTCGACCTGCTATTGCCGCATCTGGAAGCGTTGCAGCAGAGCGCGAGCGCGCTGGCAGAACTCGACGTACTGGTTAACCTGGCAGAACGTGCTTATACCCTGAATTACACCTGCCCGACTTTTATTGATAAACCCGGTATTCGCATTACCGAAGGTCGCCATCCGGTGGTTGAACAGGTACTGAATGAGCCGTTTATCGCTAACCCGCTGAACCTGTCACCACAGCGTCGCATGTTGATCATTACCGGTCCGAACATGGGCGGTAAAAGTACTTATATGCGCCAGACCGCACTGATTGCGCTAATGGCCTATATCGGCAGCTACGTACCGGCGCAAAAAGTCGAGATTGGACCGATCGATCGTATCTTTACCCGCGTCGGCGCGGCAGACGATCTGGCATCCGGGCGTTCAACCTTTATGGTGGAGATGACTGAAACCGCTAATATTCTGCATAACGCCACGGAGTACAGCCTGGTGTTGATGGATGAAATCGGACGTGGTACATCCACCTACGATGGCCTGTCGCTGGCGTGGGCGTGTGCGGAAAATCTGGCGAATAAGATCAAAGCATTGACGCTGTTTGCCACTCACTACTTCGAGCTGACGCAGTTACCAGAGAAAATGGAAGGCGTGGCAAACGTGCATCTCGATGCGCTGGAACACGGCGACACCATCGCCTTTATGCACAGCGTCCAGGACGGCGCGGCAAGTAAGAGCTACGGCCTGGCGGTCGCCGCGCTGGCGGGTGTGCCAAAAGAGGTGATCAAACGCGCACGGCAGAAACTGCGTGAGCTTGAGAGTATTTCGCCTAATGCTGCCGCGACACAGGTAGATGGCACGCAGATGTCTTTGCTGTCAGTGCCGGAAGAAACCTCGCCCGCAGTCGAAGCACTGGAAAATCTCGACCCGGATTCACTGACCCCACGTCAGGCGCTGGAGTGGATTTATCGGTTGAAAAGCCTGGTGTAAAAATAATTCCCGATAGTCATTTGCTATCGGGAATATTAACGACAACTGACGAATCAAATAAAAATACCCTGTATAATAGTGGTTCTTATTTTACAGGGTAAAACCATGTCACCTACACGCTATCAAAAAATTGATGCTCATAACTATCACCATATATGGATTGTTGGTGATATTCATGGGGATTATCAATTATTACAATCCCGCTTACATCAATTATCTTTTTGTCCTGAAACAGACTTACTTATTTCCGTCGGCGATAATATTGATCGTGGACCGGAGAGTCTTAACGTACTACGCCTGTTAAACCAGCCCTGGTTTACCTCTGTTAAAGGCAACCACGAAGCGATGGCGCTGGATGCGTTCGCGACTGGCGATGGCAATATGTGGCTGGCCAGCGGCGGCGATTGGTTCTTCGATTTAAATGATTCGGAACAAAAAGAGGCGATAGATCTGTTGCTGAAATTTCATCACCTTCCGCATATTATTGAAATTAGCAACGACATGATAAAATATGTCATCACACATGCGGATTATCCGGGTGAAGAATATCAGTTCGAAAAAGAAATAGCAGAAATCGAATTACTCTGGCCTGTTGAGCGCGTGCAGAAATCATTCAAGGGTGAGTTAAAAGAAATAAACGGCGCTGATTATTTTATATTTGGACATATGATGTTTGATAATATTCAGACGTTCGCTAACCAGATTTATATTGATACCGGCTCGCCGGAGAGCGGGCGGTTATCGTTTTATAAAATTAAATAATGTGGCCGGGTAAAGTAAAGCCTCTACCAGGCATTTTTTAATTAACGCTTATCTACCGCTTGCAACGGCGGAATGCTCGGCACCATTGGTGCGTCATCAATATCTTTCTGCGTCATACGAAACGCTTGCGGATAATGTTCGCGGCGGGTACGGCGTAGCGGTTCGGTATCACGCCAGGTATAAAGGCAATGCTGGCACTGGTAGACCGTCCAGGCATCTTTCACCGGCGATTTCGCCATCACTTCAATCTGTTCATCGGCACAACGTGGACAAATCATCACGTTCTCCGGATTTAAGTCTGGAACGTGTCAACGCAATTCAGGACGGGTCAAACAAAAGAAAAAGGCCAGCCTCACTTGAGACTGGCCTTTCTGACAGATGCTTACTTATTCGCGGAACAGCGCTTCGATATTCAGCCCCTGAGTCTGCAAAATCTCACGCAGACGGCGCAGGCCTTCAACCTGAATCTGGCGAACACGTTCACGGGTGAGGCCAATTTCACGACCTACATCTTCCAGTGTTGCCGCTTCATACCCCAGCAAACCGAATCGACGTGCCAGCACTTCACGCTGCTTGGCGTTCAGTTCGAACAACCATTTGACGATGCTTTGTTTCATATCGTCATCTTGCGTGGTGTCTTCCGGACCGTTCTCTTTTTCATCGGCCAGGATATCCAGCAACGCTTTTTCGGAATCACCGCCCAGCGGGGTGTCTACCGAGGTAATGCGCTCGTTAAGACGAAGCATACGGCTGACGTCATCAACTGGCTTATCCAGTTGCTCTGCGATCTCTTCCGCGCTCGGTTCGTGGTCCAGCTTATGGGACAACTCACGTGCGGTTCGCAGGTAAACGTTCAGCTCCTTTACGATGTGAATCGGCAAACGAATAGTACGGGTTTGGTTCATAATAGCCCGTTCGATCGTCTGGCGAATCCACCAGGTTGCGTAAGTTGAGAAGCGGAAACCACGTTCCGGGTCAAACTTCTCAACCGCGCGGATCAGCCCCAGGTTGCCCTCTTCGATAAGGTCCAGCAGCGCCAGACCACGATTGCCATAACGGCGAGCAATTTTTACCACCAGACGCAAGTTACTCTCGATCATCCGGCGGCGAGAAGCGACATCACCACGCAGTGCGCGACGCGCAAAATAAACTTCTTCTTCGGCCGTTAACAGTGGCGAATAACCAATCTCACCAAGGTAAAGCTGAGTCGCGTCCAGCACACGCTGTGTTGCACCCTGCGATAACAGCTCCTCTTCGGCCAAATCGTTATCACTGGGTTCCTCTTCAACTAAGGCCTTTTCGTCAAAAACCTCAACTCCGTTCTCATCAAATTCCGCATCTTCATTTAAATCATGAACTTTCAGCGTATTCTGATTCATAAGGTGGCTCCTACCCGTGATCCCTTGACGGAACTAGCAAGTGTAAGCCTGGTTCCGCCGATTTATCGCTGCGGCAAATAACGCAGCGGGTTTACGGATTTCCCCTTGTAACGAATTTCAAAATGCAAGCGTGTTGAACTGGTTCCGGTGCTACCCATGGTCGCTATTTTTTGCCCCGCCTTAACTTCTTGTTGTTCCCGGACCAGCATTGTGTCGTTATGGGCGTAGGCACTCAGGTAATCATCATTATGTTTGATGATAATCAGATTACCGTAGCCGCGCAGCGCATTACCGGCATAAACAACGCGGCCATCTGCGGTCGCGATAATTGCCTGTCCTTTGCTACCTGCGATATCAATCCCCTTGTTGCCCCCCTCAGAAGCACCAAAGGTTTCGATCACTTTGCCCTCAGTCGGCCAGCGCCATGTGGAGATCGGCGTACTGGTTGTTGTACTGCTGACAGTTGGCTCGGTTGTGCTTGCTGTTGGTACCGTTACAGGCGCTGTGACCGTAGTCGCAGTTGGCTTGTTGTTCGGCAACATTTTGT
>NZ_JAATUR010000022.1 GCF_011881725.1 Escherichia coli
CTTGTCTTGAGGGACCGTTTACCTGTTTAGACTTCGGACATAAATTATTCTCCATTGTTATATACTATAGGGGGGTATGCATTGACATATAGCATACCCCCCTATAGTATATTGCGTGCAGATGATGAGGTGCGAAATGCCCAGTACTCCGGAAGAGAAGAAAAAGGTCCTTACTCGAGTTCGTCGTATTCGGGGGCAGATTGATGCTCTGGAACGGTCGCTGGAGGGTGATGCCGAATGCCGTGCCATACTCCAACAGATAGCCGCCGTTCGGGGCGCGGCTAACGGGCTGATGGCAGAAGTGCTTGAAAGCCATATCCGGGAGACGTTTGACCGAAATGACTGCTACAGCCGCGAAGTCAGCCAATCCGTTGACGACACTATTGAACTGGTTCGTGCCTATCTTAAATAGCTGAATCTATTACCATATTGAGGGAAAGCGAGAGATGAAATCACGTGCTGCCGTTGCATTTGCTCCCGGTAAACCACTGGAAATCGTTGAGATTGATGTTGCACCACCGAAAAAAGGTGAAGTGCTGATTAAAGTCACCCATACCGGCGTCTGCCATACTGACGCATTTACCCTCTCCGGCGATGACCCGGAAGGTGTATTCCCGGTCGTTCTCGGTCACGAAGGGGCTGGCATTGTGGTTGAAGTCGGTGAAGGCGTAACCAGCGTCAAACCTGGCGACCATGTGATCCCGCTTTACACCGCAGAATGCGGCGAGTGTGAGTTCTGTCGTTCCGGCAAAACCAACCTCTGTGTTGCAGTTCGCGAAACGCAAGGTAAAGGCCTGATGTCAGACGGCACTACCCGTTTTTCTTACAATGGGCAGCCGCTTTATCACTACATGGGGTGCTCTACATTCAGTGAATACACCGTGGTCGCAGAAGTGTCTCTGGCAAAAATTAACCCAGAAGCAAACCATGAACACGTCTGCCTGCTGGGCTGTGGCGTAACCACTGGTATTGGCGCAGTACACAACACGGCTAAAGTCCAGCCTGGTGACTCCGTTGCCGTATTTGGTCTTGGCGCAATTGGTCTGGCGGTGGTTCAGGGCGCTCGTCAGGCAAAAGCGGGGCGGATTATCGCTATCGATACTAACCCGAAGAAATTCGAACTGGCGCGTCGTTTCGGTGCAACTGACTGCATTAACCCGAATGACTACGACAAACCGATTAAAGACGTCCTGCTGGATATCAACAAATGGGGCATCGACCATACCTTTGAGTGCATCGGTAATGTCAACGTGATGCGTGCGGCGCTGGAAAGTGCTCACCGCGGCTGGGGTCAGTCGGTAATTATCGGGGTCGCAGGTTCTGGTCAGGAAATCTCGACCCGTCCATTCCAGTTGGTCACCGGACGTGTATGGAAAGGTTCCGCGTTTGGCGGCGTGAAAGGTCGTTCCCAGTTACCGGGTATGGTTGAAGATGCGATGAAAGGTGATATCGACCTGGAACCGTTTGTCACGCATACCATGAGCCTGGATGAAATTAATGACGCCTTTGATCTGATGCATGAAGGCAAATCCATTCGAACCGTAATTCGTTACTGATTTCCCGCTGATTTTGCCCCGTCCAGTTCAGACGGGGGTCTTAATATCGTCCCCGGACAGCCGTCCGGGGAATTAATTACGAGATAATAGCTGATGGAACTCATTGAAAAACATGCCAGCTTTGGCGGCTGGCAAATGGTGTATCGGCATTATTCCCACTCTCTGAATTGTGAGATGAATGTCGGCGTCTATCTCCCGCCAAAAGCCGCGAATGAAAAATTGCCGGTGCTGTACTGGCTTTCGGGCCTGACCTGCAACGAGCAGAATTTCATTACCAAATCGGGGATGCAGCGTTACGCGGCAGAGCACAACATTATTATTGTTGCGCCTGACACCAGTCCGCGAGGCAGTCATGTCGCAGATGCCGACCGTTACGATCTCGGACAAGGTGCCGGGTTTTACCTGAACGCGACGCAGGCGCCGTGGAATGAACATTACAAAATGTATGACTACATCCGCAGCGAGCTGCCGGATTTAGTGATGCAACATTTTCCGGTAACAGAGAGAAAGTCGATCGCAGGTCATTCTATGGGCGGACTGGGCGCGTTAGTGCTGGCGCTGCGTACCCCAGATGAATATGTCAGCGTCTCAGCCTTTTCGCCCATTGTCTCCCCTTCGCAAGTGCCGTGGGGACAGCAAGCCTTTACCGCGTATCTTGGTGAAAATAAAGAAACCTGGTTGGACTACGATCCAGTGAGCCTTATTGCACAAGGTCAACGCGTTGCGGAAATAATGGTGGATCAGGGATTGAGTGATGATTTTTACGCGGAACAACTGCGGACTCAAAATCTTGAAAATATCTGCCAGGAGATGAATATCAAGGCGTTAATCCGTTATCACGAAGGTTACGACCACAGCTATTATTTTGTCTCCAGTTTTATTGGCGAGCATATTGCGTACCACGCCAATAAATTAAATATGTGTTGATAATCGCGCACGACTGCCGGATGCGGCATAAACGCCTTATCCGGCCTACATTCTCCGTAGGCATGATAAGACGCGTAAGCGTCGCATCAGGCAATTCATCAGTGAATATTTACCACATCAAATCATCAGGCACTTTGAAGTCGGCATACGGATCGTCTTCATCCTGCTCTTCGGCGCTGAGCGCACTGTGCAACACAATACTGCTGGCATCGCGCTGAGCAATTTTATCGGCAACGCTGGCAGGAATAATGGCATATTCACCTTCACTATTGTTATCGACCAGCAAGCGGGCAATCGCCAGACGACCATTAATCAACTGCGTTTGCGTGAGTTTATCGACAAAAATCTTCTTAATCAGATTGCCGTCGGTGAAGTTAAAACCAATATCTCCATTGGCAATGGTGATTCGGTTCATTTCAATGAGCTGCTTCACCTGAGCTTTATATTCTTTCGCCAATGCAGCTTGTTTTTGTTGTTCGCTAAGCTGTTTATCGCGCTCAAGCTGTGCCTTTTTATTTTCTTCTACCGCCGCCCGAGCTTCACGCGCCTGAACACGCGATTTTTTCGCCGTTCTCTCGACCTTCGCCGCTTTTTTGCTGGTGACTAATCCCGCTTTAAGCAACTGCTCCTGTAAGGTAAGTTTTGCCATTTTTGTTTCCAAACCCGCTGAATAATTTTTAGCGAGTATACCTGTAAACGCCGTGGGTGTATTGGGGGCATGTCCGTTTCGCCCCTGCTTAATAAGGCGCATCAGGCATCAGCACACGGCTGCATCCGCGATTTCCGGTTCATCAAAATAAACACCGCTACCCCAGCAACAATAATACCCGGCGCAGAAGCGGCCATTACGCCAACCGTGCCAGTGCCTAATGCCAGCATTTTCCCGGCCAGCAACGGACCGCTCATGGCACCAAGACGCCCAACTGCCACGGCTGTTCCCACGCCGGTTGCGCGGATCTGCGAGCTGTAAAACAACGGTGCCAATGCATACAAAACGCTTTGCCCACCTGTTGCAAACAACCCAGCGACGAATCCCGCCAGCAACATACTGCTAAATGACGTCACCGTTCCCAGCGCCAGCAACGAAGCTAACATACCGCTATAAATCAGTAACGACATGCTCATTGGTCGCAATTTATCCATCAATACGCCCAAAATTAACGTTCCGCTCGCCGCGCCAATTTGCAACGCAAACATCACCCCTGCCGCCTGCGATGGCTGGAATCCTTGCTCCACCAAAAGCAGCGGTAGCCAGTTGATCAACATGTAGACCACCAGCAGAGTGAAGAAATAACACAACCACAACAGCAGCGTCGCGGTTGCCGTGTCTGGCGCAAATAACGCACGCAACGGCGGCGCGGCCTGTTTTTCGCCAGCGAAAACCACAGACTCCGGCAGCCAGCGCATTAATAGCGGCACCAGAATCAACGGCACCACACCCCCTACCCAAAATACCGTTTGCCAGGCCAGGTTTGCCCCTGCGAAACCCAGCATTGCCGCCAGCGCCGCGCCAATGGGAACACCGCAATACATCAGGCTCACCGCCGTCCCGCGAAAACGTGGCCCCGCAGCTTCAGACGTCAGGGCGATAAGATTCGGCAACGCCGCCCCCAGCCCGACACCGGTCATCAGCCGCGCAAACACCAGAGATGGGAAATCCCAGGCAATAGCCGTTGCCAGCGAGAACAAACCAAACAGCGCAACTGAACCAATCAAAATTCGCTTACGACCATAACGGTCCGCCAGCATTCCGCCAACCAGCGCGCCGGGTAGCAAACCGAGTATTCCGGCGCTGAATATCCAGCCCATTTCCATTTTATCGAGCGAGAAGGCCTGGGCGATGCCACCCGCAGCAATGCCAGCCGCCTGAAGATCCAGCCCTTCCATCAGGGCGACCAAAAAACAAAGCCCGATGGTCAGCATCAGGCGGGATGAAGATGATGAAGGGGTACGAGTCGACATAAGATGAACCTCGTTGCGGGTGCAGGTGAATCGCGGCTGATACATTGCCAGTCGCGTTATCAGAACCATTTAATGACTGAAACTGATACAGGCCTACGGGCGAAATGTAGGCCGGATAAGGCGTTTACGCCGCATCCGGCAGCCGTGTGCCATGCCTGATGCGACGCTTGCGCGTCTTATCATGCCTACGGGTCAATGTAGGCCGGATAAGGCGTTTACGCCGCATCCGGCAATCGCGTGCCATGCCTGATGCGACGCTTGCGCGTCTTATCATGCCTACGGGCCAATATAGGCCGGATAAGGCGTTCACACCGCATCCGGCAATCGTGCGCAGATGCCTGATGCGACGCTTGCGCGTCTTATCATGCCTACGGGCCAATGTAGGCCGGATAAGGCGTTCACGCCGCATCCGGCAGTCGTGTGCCATACCTGATGCGACGCTTGCGCGTCTTATCATGCCTACGGGCCAATGTAGGCCGGATAAGGCGTTTACGCCGCATCCGGCAGCCGTGTGCCATGCCTGATGCGACGCTTGCGCGTCTTATCATGCCTACGGGCCAATGTAGGCCGGATAAGGCGTTCACGCCGTATCCGGCAGTCGTGCACCATGCCTGATGCGACGCTCACGCGTCTTATCAGGCCTGCGATGGGCATACAAAACGCACGTTATCTGCAATCAACATTATTTGTTGTTACGCAGATCCAGCGCTACATCGACGATCATATCCTCCTGGCCGCCAACCATCCGGCGTTTGCCCAGCTCAACGAGAATATCCACCGCGCTTAAGCCATAACGCGCCGCCGCCGTTTCACAGTGACGCAGGAAGCTGGAGTAAACGCCAGCGTATCCCAGCGCCAGTGTTTCGCGATCGACACGAACCGGGCGGTCCTGCAACGGACGCACCAGGTCGTCAGCGGCATCCATTAACGCATAGAGGTTTGTCCCGTGCTGCCACCCCAGTTTATCCGCTGCGGCAATAAACACTTCCAGCGGCGCGTTACCTGCGCCCGCGCCCATCCCCGCGAGGCTGGCATCAATTCTGTCACAGCCCTCTTCCACCGCCGCGATAGAGTTCGCTACACCAAGACTGAGGTTATGGTGAGCGTGCATGCCGGTTTGCGTTTCCGGTTTTAGCACCGCTTTCAGGGCACGGAAACGGTCGCGGATATCGCTCATGTTCATCGCACCGCCAGAATCCACCACATAAATACAGGTCGCGCCATAACCTTCCATCAGCTTCGCCTGCTTCGCGAGATTTTCCGGCGTGGTCATATGGCTCATCATCAAAAAGCCAACGGTGTCCATTCCCAGTTCGCGGGCATACTGAATATGCTGAGCGGAAACATCCGCTTCGGTGCAGTGCGTTGCCACACGAACCACCCGCGCGCCAGCCTGCCAGGCATTTTTCAGATCGTGAATAGTGCCGATTCCTGGTAGCAACAACGTCGCGATTTTGGCGTGCTTCACCACATCCGCCGCCGCTTCAATCCATTCAAGGTCGCTATGCGCGCCGAAACCATAGTTAAAGCTGGAACCCTGCAAACCATCGCCGTGGGCTACTTCAATCGAGTCCACGCGGGCATCATCCAGTGCTTTGGCAATCTGGCGGACGTTTTCCAGCGAATATTGATGACGAATGGCGTGCATACCGTCACGCAACGTGACGTCCGAGATATAAAGTTTTTTACCGTTCATGCCGCTTCTCCTGCCTTGCGCGCCAGTGACTGAGCCATTTTTTCCGCTGTCGCCAGCGCACTGGAGGTCATAATATCGAGGTTACCCGCATAGGCAGGCAGATAATGCGCTGCGCCTTCGACTTCCAGCCAGACCGCCGTTTTCAGCCCGGAGAACTGACCCACGCCCGGTAAATTAACCGGTTTATCCTGCGGGATGACTTCAAACTGCACGCGCTGTTTCAGGCGATAACCCGGTACGTAAGCCTGCACCGCCTCAGCCATTTCATTGATCGAGGCTTCAATATCATCTTGTGAGGCTTCGTCGCTCAAGACATACACCGTGTCGCGCATCATCAACGGTGGCTCAGCTGGGTTAAGCACGATAATCGCCTTCCCTTTTGCCGCGCCGCCCACGACTTCAATGGCTCGCGAAGTGGTTTCCGTAAATTCATCGATATTGGCTCGCGTGCCAGGACCAGCAGATTTGCTGGCGATTGAAGCGATAATTTCGGCGTAATGAACACGCGCCACACGTGAAACAGCCGCTACCATCGGAATAGTGGCCTGGCCGCCGCAGGTGACCATATTGACGTTCAGTTGATCGACGTTGGCATCGAGGTTAACCACCGGCACGCAATAAGGGCCGATGGCAGCTGGCGTCAGGTCGATTAAGCGAATATCTGGTTTCGCTTCGCGCAGAGCGGCATCGTTTTTCACATGCGCGCCCGCGCTGGTAGCATCAAATACAATATCGATATCAGCAAATTCAGGCATGTTCATAAGCCCGATGACCCCTTCATGGGTGGTAGCGACGCCCATACGTCTGGCGCGCGCCAGACCGTCGGACTGAGGGTCAATACCGACCATCACCGCCATCTCCAGATGCTGACCGTGACGCAAAATTTTAATCATCAGATCGGTGCCAATATTGCCAGAACCGATAATGGCGACTTTACGCTTACTCATGACTGACTTCCTTTTGGGACTGCGTTTGAAAATGTCGCAGCAACTGAACCTATGCCTTCGATATGGGCTTCAAAACGATCGCCCGCATTTACCGCTACCATCGGACCTAATGCCCCGGTAAGAATGATATCTCCGGCGCGCAGCGGTTCACCCAGGCTGGCCATTTTGCGTGCCAGCCAGACGGCGGCGTTAAGCGGATGCCCGAGGCATTCGCTGCCGCGTCCGCTGGAAACTTCTTCGTTATTACGCGTCATCTTCATGGCGCAGTTTTTCAGGTCTAACCCTGCCGGACGTTGCGCCGGACCGCCGATGACATACACCCCGCAGGAAGCGTTATCCGCCACGGTATCGACAAACTGAATCGACCAGTCGCGAATACGACTGCCCACCACTTCCAGCGCCGGAAGCACCCATTCAATGGCGTTATACAGTTCATCGAAGGTGGTATCGGTTGCGGGCAAATCGCGGTTCAACACCAGGGCGATCTCCGCTTCAATACGGGGCTGCAGAACACGAGAAAAAGGAATGGTTTCGTTATCGCCATAACACATGTCGGCAAATAACGTCCCGAAATCCGGTTGATCAACGCCCAGTTGTCGCTGCACTTTCGGGTGCGTCAGCCCCACTTTACGCCCCACCACGCGCCGCCCCTGCGCGACGTCATGTTGCACATTAATGTGCTGAATGGCGTAGGCCGCTTCAGCGTTTTCAATACCAATCAGATCGCGCAGCGGCGCTATCGCTTCGCCCTGCTCTGCGGCGCGGCGTAAATCCGCCGCCAGTTGCTCAAGAGTATGCTTCGTCATGACCGTTCCTTAAGGGCGTGCGAGGAAATTCAGCACCAGTTGATTGAAAGCGTCGGCATGTTCCCACTGCGCCCAGTGACCACAGTCGCGGAAAATATGCAGTTCAGAACCGGCAATGCCGGAAAGCAGACGCAGACCCGCATCCATCGGCACAAAGCGGTCATTGCGCCCCCAGACGATCAGGGTTTGCGCTTTGATTTCCGCCAGACGAGGACCAAAATCCGGGAACTGTTTCGGATTGGCTTCCAGACTCTTAACGAAGTTTTCCAGATGATCGCGGCGCGACAGCATATTATTCAGACGCGCTTCAAACAGGGCTTCGGTCAAATCGCTGGTATCGAAAACGAAGATATCCATCATCAGCTTCAGGTTTTCGATAGTAGGCTGACGATAAAGCTGATTCAGTCGCTTAATGCCTTCGGTTGGCATCGGGGTGAAAAGGCTCATGCCCCCCGTACCGCCGCCCATCAACACCAGTTTGCCCACGCGCTCCGGCCAGTTAAGAGTGAACGCAACAGAACTGTGCCCCCCCATCGAGTTGCCCAGCAGGTGGATTTTGGCGATATCCAGTTGATCCACCACGCTTTTCAGGATGCGTGCATTGAGATCCGATCGCGAACCACTGTTAACGATCGAATCGCTCTTACCCCAGCCTGGACAATCCAGCAGGATCACCCGATAACCTGCTTCTACCAGCGGATCAATATTGCGGCTGAAATTCGCCCAGCCAGTTGCTCCCGGGCCGGAACCGTGCAGCAGGACAACGGTTTCGTCGCCTTGTCCGCAGTCATTAAAATGGATGCGCAGCGTTTTACCCGCTTCTTCTACATTCAGAAAACGGCTGGTGGCGGCTTCGGTTTGTGGCTGATAACTCATCATCTTCTCCTGCATATTCAGTTCTCTGTTCTGGCGCTTAACGAGCCAAATCCGGCAATCCACTCCGGGATTGGGCGGTAATAACGCCCTTCGCTACGCCAGTTGCCAAACGCAGAAATAGCGGCAAAAGCGGCGACCCAGGTTTTGATTTCATGTGTCGACTTTCCGGCAATGGCGGAAAGCTCTTCGTTACTGACGGCATCCAGTTCTTGTATGCGTCCCTGCTCCAGCAAGGTCATGAACCGGTTATCCCAAATAGGGTTAAGCGGATGCAGAGTTCTCTGATCCTCAACAAACTTCTCAGCGGCGCTAATCACCCGTTGCTGACGCAGTTCGCGCTCATTGGCGGGTAAATCTTTCCCACTACCCAACAAACGGTCACGCATATGGGCATCAGCCTTCGCCAGTTCTGGCACCGGTGGCTGATGGGAAAGTCCACCGGAACCGAGGAACAGCACGCGCTTATTCAACGTACTGGTGAAACGACCAATGGCTTCGCCCAACATGCGGGTACGCTGGAAACCAGGCAGCGGCGTGGCGACACCGTTGATGAACACGGGCAGCACCGGCACGTTATCCAGCCCACCGAGCAAGAACTCCAGCGGCTGGGCGAACCCGTGATCCACCTGCATACAGTAAGAAACGGCAAGATCGATCCCGCTCTTCATGACGGCATGCGCACAGGCCTCTGCCAGCTCCACAGGCACGGGAAGCTCCCCTGCAGCACTGCCGAAATCACCAATTGCCGTCGCTCCAACGCCTAAACAGAACGGTGGCATCACGTCATAGAAAAAACCGTTGTAGTGATCTGGCGCAAACAACACCACCAGTTCAGGGGAGAAAGCCGCAATGCGCTCGCGGGCGCTGGCAATCACGCCATTGACCTCATCGAGTACCTCTTGCGCCGGGTCGACATACCCCACCAGCGGCGAGTGGGAAAGACAGTGAAGATAAGCGTGCATATCAGGCTACCTTTTCAACAGAAACGTCGGCATCAGGGCGGTTCAGCGTCATCACCGACGCCAGTTTATTCAGCGTATTACCCAGAGTTTGCGGAATGGCGGTGGCGGCAACAAAGCGATCCGGGCGCATCACCACCAGCGAAGCATTGTGTTGTGCGAACCAGCAGCGCAGGCGACCTTGCGTATCGCCCACGCGTAGCACGCCGTCGTGGTTATCCTGCTCGGTGTGAATTTGTACTTCCGGCACCACTTGAATGAAGCGAGTCCCCAACGCGCGCCACTGCTGGATTTGCTCGTTGCTCATCCCCCACAGCGGATTACAGCCCCAGGCAATCACCGCGAAATTCGCGCCGATCGCGTTATCGAGCAGCGTCACGTCGCCGTTTTCCAGCGTAACTTTCGGCTGAATAAACATCTTGCCGACCGGAGAGTGTTTCGCCTCGCCCTCACGCACCAGCGCACCGGCGTAGTATTGCGGCATCGGCTTGAAGCGCATTTCGAGGAAATAACGTTTTACCGGCGGCAGATAATTCAGCAGCCAGGAAACGCCGTCACGTAAGGCGCCCTGCCAGCGTTTCGGCGGAGCCAGTACGTTGCCCGCCGTCACCGACAGGTCAATCATCGCTTTGGCGTGATCGCGGCGTTCTTGTTGATAGGTATTAAGCAGCGCATCCCGGGCTTTCCCCTGGATCACCAGCGCCAGTTTCCAGGCGAGGTTAAAGGCGTCGCGCATACCGCTGTTATAGCCCTGCCCCTGCCACACCGGCATAATGTGCGCGGCGTCACCCGCCAGCAGTACGCGATCAATACGAAAACGCTGCGCCAGTCGCGCGTTGTGGGTGTAAACACGCTGGCGAATCAATTCGACGTTGTCCGGATTTGGCAGCACTTTGCTTAACAGCTTGCGCATATTTTGCGGTTCGCGGAGCTGTTCTTCGGTTTCTCCCGGCATCACCATAAATTCAAAGCGACGTACCGCGTGAGGCAGCGCGGCAGAAACATACGGGCGCACCGGATCACAACACAAATAGATATGCGGCGTGCTTAACGGATCGTTGGCAATATCCACCACAATCCACTGATTTGGCGCGGTTTTACCTTCAAACGGTACATTCAGGGTGCGACGGACAAAACTGGCTCCACCGTCACAGGCCACCAGCCACTGGGCTTTGACGGTTTCCCGCTGCCCTTCTGCCGTTTTCAGATGCAGGGTCACTTCGTCACCTTGCTGACTGAAGGCTTCCAGTTCGCGGGAAAACAGGCAGCGCACATTCGGAAAACGCGACAACCCTTCCAGCATCACCGCATCGACCTGCGGCTGGATAAAAGCGTTACGGCGCGGCCAGCCAAATTCATCGGTCATTGGCTGAATGTCAGCAAAACAGCGGCCTTTTGGGGTGAGAAAACGCATCGCGTGCCACGGCGTGGTGTGCGGCAGAACATTATCGACCAGGCCAACTGACTGCATGGTCCGCAGCGCCTCGTCATCAATACCAATCGCACGGGGGTAGTCGATCAACTTATCGAGTTTCTCCACCACCAGCACGTCAATGCCCATCTGGCCGAGATAGTTCGCCATCATCAGCCCGACCGGACCAGCACCAGCGATCGCCACCTGAACGCTATGGTTAACAGCAGGCTGAATGTCAGGGTGTTGTGTTGCCATTTCAGTACCTCACGACTCGGACAAAATGCCGTTGCGCGCACAGAACAGCGCAACCTATTTTGTTAAAAACATGTAAATGATTTTTTATTGTGCGCTCAGTATAGGAAGGGTGTTTTCGGCTACAATCAAAACATGTCTGAATGTGCACCAGGTGCACCACGTTGTTTTAACTATAGAAATGTCAATTAATATGCAGAACAGTGAGCAGGCGGATTACAAAACCGTACGCGGATTAACTCGCGGGTTAATGTTATTAAATATGTTAAACAAACTTGACGGCGGTGCCAGCGTCGGGCTTCTGGCGGAACTCAGCGGTCTGCATCGCACCACCGTGCGGCGGCTACTGGAAACGCTGCAGGAAGAGGGATATGTCCGGCGCAGTACCTCCGATGACAGTTTTCGTCTGACCATTAAAGTGCGGCAATTAAGCGAAGGATTTCGTGACGAACAGTGGATTTCTGCACTGGCGGCCCCGCTGTTGGGCGATCTGTTGCGTGAAGTGGTATGGCCAACAGATGTTTCTACGCTGGATGTTGACGCAATGGTAGTACGCGAAACGACCCACCGTTTCAGCCGCTTATCCTTTCACCGGGCGATGGTCGGAAGGCGTTTACCACTCCTGAAAACCGCCTCAGGCCTGACCTGGCTGGCCTTTTGCCCGGAACAAGAACGCAAGGAATTAATCGAAATGTTAGCTGCTCGCCCCGGTGATGACTATCAACTGGCACGGGAACCATTAAAGCTGGATGCCATTCTGGCGCGCGCACGCAAAGAGGGCTACGGACAGAACTACCGCGGCTGGGCTCAGGAAGAGAAGATTGCCTCTATCGCCGTACCGCTACGCAGCGAAAAACGGGTGATTGGCTGCCTGAATCTGGTGTATATGGCGAGCGCTATGACCATTGAACAAGCGGCGGAAAAACATCTTCCGGCGCTACAACGGGTGGCAAAACAGATCGAAGAAGGGGTTGAATCGCAGGCTATTCTGGTGGCCGGACGGCGAAGCGGCGTGCATTTGCGTTAATACCGCCAAATGGCGAAAAACCTTCCGTGGTATGGCATGATAGCGTCCGGAAGAAAGCCAATTCAGGGTGGTGAATGTGAAACCAGTAACGCTATACGATGTCGCTGAGTATGCCGGAGTCTCTTATCAGACCGTTTCCCGCGTGGTAAATCAGGCCAGCCACGTTTCTGCAAAAACGCGAGAAAAAGTGGAAGCGGCAATGGCGGAGCTGAATTACATTCCCAACCGCGTGGCCCAACAACTGGCGGGCAAACAGTCGTTGCTGATTGGCGTAGCCACCTCCAGCCTGGCCCTGCACGCACCGTCGCAAATTGTCGCGGCGATCAAATCCCGCGCCGATCAACTGGGGGCCAGCGTGGTGGTGTCAATGGTGGAGCGAAGCGGCGTCGAAGCCTGTAAATCAGCAGTACACAACCTTCTCGCGCAACGTGTCAGCGGGCTGATCATCAACTATCCGCTGGATGACCAGGATGCCATTGCTGTGGAAGCCGCCTGCGCTAATATTCCGGCTTTATTTCTTGATGTCTCCGACCAGACCCCCATCAACAGTATTATTTTTTCCCATGAAGAAGGTACTCGACTGGGCGTGGAGCATTTGATCGCATTGGGTCACCAGCAAATCGCGCTGTTAGCGGGTCCATTAAGTTCTGTCTCGGCGCGTCTGCGACTGGCGGGCTGGCACAAATATCTCAAATGCAATCAAATTCAGCCGATTATTGAACTGGAAGGCGACTGGAGCGCCATGTCCGGTTTTCAACAAACGATGCAGATGCTGAATGAGGGCATCATTCCTACTGCGATGCTGGTTGCCAACGATCAGATGGCGCTGGGCGCAATGCGCGCCATTACCGAGTTCGGGCTGCGCGTCGGCGCGGATATCTCGGTAGTAGGATACGACGATACCGAAGACAGCTCGTGTTATATCCCGCCGTTAACCACCATCAAACAAGATTTTCGCCTGCTGGGGCAAACCAGCGTGGACCGCTTGCTGCAACTCTCTCAGGGCCAGGCAGTGAAGGGAAATCAGCTACTGCCCGTATCACTGGTGAAAAGAAAAACCACACTGCCGCCTAATACGCAAACCGCGTCTCCCCAGGCATTGGCGGATTCATTAATGCAACTGGCGCGACAAATTTCCCGACTGGATAGCGGGCAGTGAGCGCAACGCAATTAATGTGAGTCAGCTCACTCATTAAGCTCCCCAGGCTTTACACCCTGTGCTTTCGGCTCGTATGTTGTGTGAAATTGTGAGCGGATAACAATTTCACACAGGATACAGCTATGACCATGATTACGGATTCACTGGCCGTCGTATTACAACGTCGTGACTGGGAAAACCCTGGCGTTACTCAACTAAACCGTCTTGCGGCCCATCCTCCTTTCGCCAGCTGGCGGAATAGCGAAGAAGCTCGTAGTGACCGCCCTTCCCGACAGTTGCGCAGTCTGAATGGTGAGTGGCAATTTGCCTGGTTTCCGGCACCAGAAGCAGTACCGGAAAGCTGGCTCGAACGCGATCTTCCTGATGCCGATTGCCTACCCGTGCCATCAAACTGGCAAATGCACGGTTACGACGCGCCCATCTACACCAACGTGACCTATCCCATTGCGGTCAATCCGCCATTTGTTCCCGCTGAAAATCCGACTGGCTGTTACTCGCTCACATTCACTATTGATGAAAGCTGGCTACAGGAAGGTCAGACGCGGATTATTTTTGATGGCGTTAACTCGGCGTTTCATTTGTGGTGTAACGGACGCTGGGTCGGTTACGGCCAGGACAGCCGTTTGCCGTCTGAATTTGATTTGAGCACCTTTTTACGCGCCGGAGATAACCGCCTCGCGGTGATGGTGCTGCGCTGGAGTGATGGTAGTTATCTTGAAGATCAGGATATGTGGCGAATGAGCGGCATTTTCCGTGACGTCTCGTTGCTGCACAAACCGACCACGCAAATCAGCGATTACCATGTTGCTACCCATTTTAATGACGATTTCAGCCGCGCCGTGCTGGAGGCTGAAGTTCAGATGTGCGGCGAGTTGCGTGACTACCTACGGGTAACAGTTTCTTTGTGGCAGGGTGAAACGCTGGTCACAAGTAGCACCGCACCTTTCGGTGGCGAAATTATCGATGAGCGTGGTGGCTATGCCGATCGCGTCACGCTACGTCTGAACGTCGAAAATCCGGCGCTGTGGAGCGCTGAAATCCCGAACCTCTATCGTGCGGTGGTTGAACTGCACACCAGCGACGGCACGTTGATTGAAGCGGAAGCCTGCGATGTTGGTTTCCGCCAGGTGCGAATTGAAAATGGTCTGCTGTTGCTTAACGGTAAGCCGTTGCTGATTCGCGGCGTTAACCGTCACGAGCACCATCCTCTGCATGGTCAGGTCATGGATGAGCAGACGATGGTGCAGGACATCCTGCTGATGAAGCAGAACAACTTTAATGCCGTGCGCTGCTCGCATTATCCAAATCATCCACTGTGGTACACGCTGTGCGACCGCTACGGCCTGTATGTGGTAGATGAAGCCAATATCGAAACCCACGGCATGGTGCCGATGAATCGCCTGACTGATGATCCGCGCTGGTTACCGGCCATGAGCGAACGCGTAACGCGGATGGTGCAGCGCGATCGTAACCACCCGAGCGTAATTATCTGGTCGCTGGGTAATGAATCGGGCCACGGTGCTAATCACGACGCACTCTATCGCTGGATTAAATCTGTCGATCCTTCCCGCCCGGTGCAGTATGAAGGCGGTGGCGCCGACACTGCGGCCACCGATATTATTTGCCCGATGTATGCGCGCGTGGATGAAGATCAACCTTTTCCGGCAGTGCCAAAATGGTCAATCAAAAAATGGCTCTCGCTGCCTGGAGAGACACGCCCGCTGATCCTCTGCGAATATGCCCACGCGATGGGTAACAGTCTCGGCGGCTTTGCCAAATACTGGCAGGCGTTTCGTCAGTATCCGCGTTTACAGGGCGGCTTCGTCTGGGACTGGGTGGATCAGTCACTGATTAAATATGATGAAAACGGCAATCCGTGGTCGGCTTACGGCGGTGATTTTGGTGATACGCCTAACGATCGCCAGTTCTGCATGAATGGTCTGGTCTTTGCCGACCGCACGCCACATCCAGCGCTGACGGAAGCAAAACATCAACAGCAGTTTTTCCAGTTCCATTTATGCGGGCGAACAATTGAAGTCACCAGCGAACACCTGTTCCGTCATAGCGATAACGAGCTCCTGCACTGGTCAGTGGCACAGGATGGCAAGCCGCTGGCAAGCGGTGAAGTGCCTCTGGCCGTCGCTCCACAAGGCAAACAATTGATTGAACTGCCTGAACTGCCGCAGCCGGAGAGCGCCGGACAACTTTGGCTCACGTTACGCGTGGTGCAACCGAACGCGACCGCATGGTCAGAGGCCGGACACATTAGCGCCTGGCAACAGTGGCGTCTGGCGGAAAACCTCTGTGTGACGCTCCCCTCCGCGCCCCACTCCGCACCACAACTGACCACCAGCGAAACGGATTTTTGCATCGAGCTGGATAATAAGCGTTGGCAATTTAACCGTCAGTCAGGTCTTCTTTCACAGATATGGATTGGCGATGAAAAACAACTGATTACACCGCTGCGCGATCAGTTCACCCGTGCGCCGCTGGATAACGACATTGGCGTAAGTGAAGCGACTCGCATTGATCCGAACGCCTGGGTAGAACGGTGGAAGGCGGCGGGCCATTACCAGGCTGAAGCAGCGTTGTTGCAATGCACGGCAGATCGACTTACCGATGCGGTGCTGATTACGACTATCCACGCCTGGCAGTACCAGGGGAAAACCTTATTTATCAGCCGGAAAACCTACCGGATTGATGGATACGGTGAACTGGTCATCAATGTGGACATTGAGGTAGCAAGCGATACACCGCATCCGGCGCGGATTGGCCTGACCTGCCAACTGGCACAGATTGCAGAACGGGTTAACTGGCTGGGGCTGGGGCCGCAAGAAAACTATCCCGACCGCCTTACTGCGGCCTGTTTTGACCGCTGGGACCTGCCATTGTCAGCAATGCATACACCGTATGTCTTCCCAGGCGAAAACGGTCTGCGCTGCGGGACCCGCGAATTGAATTATGGCCCACACCAGTGGCGCGGCGACTTCCAGTTCAATATCAGCCGCTACAGCCAACAACAACTGATGGAAACCAGCCATCGCCATCTGCTGCACACAGAAGAAGGCACATGGCTGAATATCGACGGTTTCCATATGGGGATTGGTGGCGACGACTCCTGGAGCCCGTCAGTTTCGGCGGAGTTCCAGTTGAGCGCCGATCGCTACCATTACCAGTTGGTCTGGTGTCAAAAATAATAATAACCGGGCAGGCAATGCCTGCCCGTATTTCGCGTAAGGAAATCCATTATGTACTATTTCAAAAACACAAACTTTTGGATGTTCGGCTTATTCTTTTTCTTTTACTTTTTTATCATGGGAGCCTACTTCCCGTTTTTCCCGATTTGGCTACATGACATAAACAATATCAGCAAAAGTGATACGGGTATTATTTTTGCCGCGATTTCTCTGTTCTCGCTGTTATTTCAACCGCTTTTTGGCCTGCTTTCTGACAAACTCGGGCTGCGCAAATACCTGCTGTGGATGATTACCGGCATGTTAGTCATGTTTGCGCCGTTCTTTATTTTTATCTTTGGCCCACTGTTACAATACAACATTTTATTAGGATCGATTGTTGGCGGTATTTATCTTGGCTTTTGTTTTAACGCCGGTGCGCCAGCTGTAGAAGCATTTATCGAGAAAGTCAGCCGTCGCAGTAATTTCGAATTTGGTCGCGCGCGGATGTTTGGCTGTGTTGGCTGGGCGCTGTGTGCCTCGATTGTCGGCATCATGTTCACTATTAATAACCAGTTTGTTTTCTGGCTGGGTTCTGGTTGCGCACTCATTCTTGCTGTTTTGCTCTTTTTCGCCAAAACGGATGCCCCTTCTTCCGCCACGGTTGCCAATGCCGTAGGCGCAAACCATTCTGCATTTAGCCTTAAACTGGCGCTGGAACTGTTCAGACAGCCGAAACTGTGGTTTTTGTGCCTGTATGTTATTGGCGTTTCCTGCACCTACGATGTTTTTGACCAACAGTTCGCTAATTTCTTTACTTCGTTTTTTGCCACTGGTGAGCAAGGTACACGGGTATTTGGCTATGTCACAACAATGGGCGAATTACTTAATGCCTCCATTATGTTCTTTGCGCCGCTGATTATTAACCGCATCGGCGGGAAAAACGCCCTGCTGCTGGCTGGCACTATTATGTCTGTACGTATTATTGGCTCATCGTTCGCCACCTCGGCGCTGGAAGTGGTTATTCTGAAAACGCTGCATATGTTTGAAGTGCCGTTCCTGCTGGTGGGCTGCTTTAAATATATTACCAGCCAGTTTGAAGTACGCTTTTCAGCAACGATTTATCTGGTCTGTTTCTGCTTCTTTAAGCAACTGGCGATGATTTTCATGTCTGTTCTGGCGGGCAATATGTATGAAAGCATCGGTTTTCAGGGCGCTTATCTGGTGCTGGGTCTGGTGGCTCTGGGCTTTACCTTAATTTCCGTATTCACACTTAGCGGCCCCGGCCCGCTTTCTCTGCTGCGTCGTCAGGTGAATGAAGTCGCTTAAGCAATCAATGTCGGATGCGGCGCCAGCGCCTTATCCGACCTACATATGGACGCTAGAATTGTAATGAAGATGTCGATGACTGAAAGAATAAAAGCAGGAAAGCTATTTACCGATATGTGCGAAGGTTTACCTGAAAAAAGACTTCGTGGTAAAGCGTTAATGTATGAGTTTAATCACTCGCATCCGTCAGAAGTTGAAAAAAGAGAAAACCTGATTAAAGAAATGTTTGCCACGGTCGGGGAAAATGCCTGGGTAGAGCCGCCAGTGTATTTTTCTTATGGTTCCAACATCCATATTGGGCGCAACTTTTACGCAAATTTCAATTTAACCATCGTCGATGACTACACGGTCACTATCGGTGATAACGTCCTGATTGCTCCCAACGTTACTCTTTCCGTTACGGGGCACCCTGTACACCATGAGTTAAGAAAAAACGGAGAGATGTACTCTTTTCCGATAACAATTGGCAATAATGTCTGGATCGGTAGTCATGTGGTAATTAATCCTGGCGTTACTATTGGGGAGAACTCGGTAATTGGCGCGGGAAGTGTCGTAACAAAAGATATTCCACCAAACGTGGTGGCCGCTGGTGTTCCTTGTCGGGTTATTCGTGAAATAAACGACCGGGATAAGCAATATTATTACAAAGATTATAAAGTTGAATCGCCAGGTTAAATTAACAAAATTGCCTGATGCGCTACGCTTATCAGGCCTACAAGTTCAGTGCTCTACGTAGGCCTGATAAGGCGTTCACAGGTCAATTACCGTTTGTAATCGATGGTTTCCGGCTGCTCCAGATACACGGTGGTTTGTGCCGGTTGTGTACTGGCAATCACTTTACCGCCACGTACCGAATAACGTACGGGTACCTGACGGCGCAGCGCATCAAACCCATTTTCTGCAGGCAGAATAATCAGGTTAGCGCTATTTCCGGCGGTAATACCATAATCCTGCAAATTCAACGTTCTGGCGCTGTGGTGGGTTATCAAATTCAGGCCATCGTTAATCTGCCCGTAGCCCATCAGCTGGCAAACATGCAGCCCCATATGCAGCACTTGCAGCATATTCGCGGTTCCCAGCGGATACCACGGATCGAATACATCATCGTGACCAAAGCAAACATTAATGCCGGACTCCAGCATCTCTTTAACGCGCGTAATGCCGCGACGTTTTGGATAAGTATCGAAACGCCCTTGTAGATGAATATTCACCAGCGGGTTGGCGACAAAGTTAATACCGGACATTTGCAGCAAGCGGAACAGGCGCGAGGTATACGCCCCGTTATAGGAGTGCATTGCCGTGGTGTGGCTGGCGGTGACTCGCGCGCCCATTCCTTCGCGGTGAGCCAGAGCGGCAACGGTTTCGACAAAGCGCGACTGCTCATCGTCGATCTCGTCACAGTGAACGTCGATCAGGCGGTCGTATTTTTGCGCCAGAGCGAAAGTTTTATGCAGCGACTCCACGCCGTATTCGCGGGTAAATTCAAAATGCGGAATCGCCCCAACAACGTCTGCCCCTAAGCGTAGTGCCTCTTCCAGCAACGCTTCACCGTTGGGATAAGAAAGAATCCCTTCCTGCGGGAAGGCGACGATTTGTAGATCAATCCACGGCGCGACTTCCTGCTTCACTTCCAGCATCGCTTTCAGCGCAGTCAGCGTTGCATCCGAAACATCGACATGGGTACGCACATGCTGAATGCCGTTGGCAATCTGCCATTTCAGCGTTTGCCAGGCGCGTTGTTTCACATCATCATGGGTTAATAACGCTTTGCGCTCGGCCCAGCGTTCAATGCCTTCAAACAGCGTACCGGATTGATTCCAGTTCGGTTGCCCGGCGGTTTGCGTGGTGTCCAGGTGAATATGCGGCTCCACAAACGGCGGTAAAACTAAACCTTGCTCTGCATCCAGGCTGTTTTCTGTTACGGGCATCACGCCAGATTGCGCATCAATGGCGTTGATTTTTCCGTCCTGCAAATGGATCTGCCACAGCCCCTCTTTGCCAGGTAAGCGGGCATTAATAATTGTTTGTAAAGCGTTATTCGACACTGTTAGCCTCCACATGCGTCATTGCAGCTGTCGTTTTGCGATTCAAAATCGGGTTAAGGATCAGATAGCTCAGCGCGCCACCTAATACCGCGTTGACCGGAACAATCCCCGGTAACCAGTGGCCTGCGGCAATCCCCAGCGCGACAGCCAGAATCGCCACCCAATTAACACTCATCATACGCGTGGTCGCAAAGTGCTCATAGCGGCGACGGTTCATCAGATAGTCAGCGATAATCACGCCGCCAACCGGAGGAATAGCTGCCGAAAGGAAAGTCAGCCAGCCGACAAAATTGTTGTACAGCCATAATGCGCAAACCGTACCGATAATACCGTTGATTACCGAAAGAGTTTTGCTCGACATACCGGTAATGTTGGCGAAACCTAAACCCGACGCATACAGCGCGTTATCGTTGGTGGTCCAGATATTCAGCCCCAGCACCACAATCGCAGGCAGCAGCAGGCCCTGAGCAATCATCACATCAGAGATATCTGCCATCCCCAGTGCCGCCGCTCCCGCTGCACCGAAAATAAACATCAACGAGTTACCGAGGAAAAAGGCCACCATCGCCACCAGCACCGCCAGTTTGGCATTGCGGCCAAACCGGACAAAGTCAGCGGTGAGCGTACCCGCACTGATAAATGACCCCACAACCAGCGCCAGCGCGACATTGAAATCTAACGGTTGTGCGGGAACGACGGCTTTTAGCGCCTCCAGACCGCCCATGCCGTTTACAGCCAGCCACACCGAATAACCGCCAAGGCAGGCGATAGCCGGAACCGCAATGACAGAAAGAACAGTCAGCGCCGAAATGCCAAAGAACACGGTGACGGTCATCAGTAAACCGGAGACGGCAATCAGCAAATTAATATCCAGCCCGGTCGCTTTGCCTACCGGAATGGCGAACATCGCCACGCCAACACCAAACCAACCGACCTGGGTACCGCCCAGCAGTAGTGAAGGTAGCCATGAGCCTTTAACACCAAAGGAGAAGCGAGCAAGAAGATGGGTGGTCAGGCCGGTTTTTGCGCCAATGTAACCAAGAAAGGAAGTGTAAATACCGAGGAGAAGATTACCGATGAGAACTGCGAGGAAGAAATCATGATAGCTAAGACCGGTTCCGAGAGTACCGCCGGTCCACATACTGGCGGAAAAGAAGGTTAATCCCAGCATGACGAACGTCAATGCCAATACCCCTTTCCGCGCCGACTGCGGGACTGGCCCCTGGCTGAAGTTGTTATCTTGCGACACGAAATTCCTCCGTTTGCTGTTTGAAACCCAAAAAATCCGCCGCATTCTATTTATCTGTAGATAAAAAGCAATCGTTTTCGTAGAGGAATATATTTTTAATATGGATAAACGCAAAACGGTGGGTAAAAAATTATCTGTGGAAAAACAGTGGGTAGGCATGACAGGAAACACCAGCGTCGCATCAGGCAACGACGCACGGCTGTCGGATGCGGCGCGGGCGCCTTATCCGACCTACGGTGGGCGCAGGTTTGTAGGCATGATAAGACGCGCCTGCGTCGCATCAGGCAACGCCACACAACCGTCGGATGCGGCGCGAGCGCCTTATCCGACCTACGGTGGGCGCAGGCCTGTAGGCATGATAAGACGCGCCAGCGTCGCATCAGGCAACGACGCACGGCTGTCGGATGCGGCGCGAGCGCCTTATCCGACCTACCGTTCGGGCGCTGGCCTGTAGGCATGATAAGACGCGTCAGCGTCGCATCAGGCAACGCCACACAACTGTCGGATGCGGCGCGAAGCCTTATCCGACCGACTGTGGGCGCAGGTTTGTAGGCATGATAAGACGCGTCAGCGTTGCATCAGGCAACACCTTACTCTTCCATCGCCTGGCGGATCTGATCCAACGACGCAGGATCATCGATGGTCGTCAGATCCCCCGGATCGCGTCCTTCGCAAATCGCCTGGATCGTGCGGCGCAGCATTTTTCCGGATCGCGTTTTCGGTAATTGCGAAACAAACCAGACGTGCGCCGGGCGGCCAAAGTTGCCAATCTGGCTATCCACCAGCGCCATAATCGCCTTCTCTTGTGAATACGCCACCTCGCGGTCTTCCAGACTGTCGCTCGCTTTCGGAATGACAAAGGCCACCGCCACCTGCCCTTTCAGCGCATCTTTCACCCCTACCACCGCCACTTCAGCAACGCCCGGATGACTGGAGATACTCTCTTCAATCTCGCGCGTGCCCAGCCGATGTCCGGCAACGTTAATCACATCGTCTGTGCGCCCGAGAATAAAGTGATAACCGTCAGCATCGCGGATGCCCCAGTCAAAGGTGGCGTACACCGGACGGGAAAACAGCGACCAGTAGGTCTTCACAAAGCGGTCATCGTCGCCCCAGATGGTCTGAATACAGCCCGGCGGCAATGGCCCCTCCACCACCAGCATCCCTTTCTCATTGACACCGCACGGTTCGCCGGTGACTTCATTGAGCAACTGCACGTTGTAGCCATACATCGGCACGCCGGGGCTTCCCAGACGCGTCGGCCTGTCGTCGAGACCGCGAGCAATCGCCATGATCGGCCAGCCGGATTCGGTCTGCCAGTAGTTGTCGATGACCGGCACATCCAGCGTATTGCTCACCCAACTGGCGGTCGGCTCGTCCAGCGGTTCTCCCGCCAGATAGAGCACTTCCAGCGACGAAAGATCGTGTTTGCGAATTTCAGCGGTAGGGAATTTTTTCAGCACCCGAATGGCGGTTGGCGCCGAGAACATACGGCTTACCTGATATTTCTCGACGATTTTCCACCACACGCCGCAATCCGGATAAGTCGGCAACCCTTCGTAAACAATGGTCGCCATCCCCGCCAGCAGAGGCGCGTAAACGATGTACGAATGCCCCACTACCCAACCGATATCCGACGCACAGAAGAACACGCCGCCCGCTTTGCCGCCAAAAATGGTTTCCATCGAGGTCGCCAGCGCCACCGCATATCCGCCGACGTCACGCTGCACGCCTTTAGGTTTGCCGGTAGTGCCGGAGGTGTAGAGAATGCAGGAGGTTTCGTTGGATTCCAGCCACGCCACCGGCACCCGCGCGCCGATGTGTTGATGGCGCAACGACGCGAAATCGACATCTCGCCCGCTGACCCGCGCCATTTTCGCCAGCCCGCGCTCCACCAGCAAAACGTGGCGCGGCTGATGCTGCGCCTGACTTATCGCATCGTCGAGCAATTTTTTATACGGAATGATTTTGCCACCGCGCGCCCCGGCATCGGCCGAGACAATCAACGCCGGTCTGGCATCATCAATTCGTGCCGCCACGCTGTGGGAGGCAAATCCACCAAATACCACCGAGTGAATAGCGCCAATGCGCGCGCAGGCCAGCAGGGTAATATGCGCTTCAGCAATCATCGGCATATACACCAGCACCCGATCGCCACGCTGCACGCCCAGTGAGCGCAGCATTGACGCCACCGCGTTCACTTCGTCATGCAACTGGCGAAAGGTAAAGGTGCGCTCTTCTTCTGTTTCCGAAGAGACGGCAATCAGCGCCAGCGCCTCTGGCTGTTTCTCCAGCCAGCGGTCGATGGCGTTGTGGCACAAGTTGGTCCGGCCTTCACAAAACCAACGGGCAAACGGCGGATTACTGTGATCGAGCGTTTGCGTAAAGGGCGTCTGCCAGTCGATACGCCGGGCCTGCTCGGCCCAGAATTGCTCTGGTTCGTTAATCGAACGCTGATAAAATTCGCTAAAAGACATAATGCTCTCCTGTTGAACTTACGCCTTACCGCAGTTTGCTTAGATCACATACAGGTCGAGATACTCGTTGACCGGCATCTGTTCCAGGCGAGTTCTGTCGAGAGAAACCTCCAGAATGCGCTGCTGTTGGCGAGTCGGGAACTGGCGCGCGAGATTGATTTTGAATTTATCGACCAGCTTCGGAATGCCATCCTGACGACGACGCGCATGACCAATTGGGTACTCCACCACCACTTCTTCAAAACGCGTTCCGTCGGTGAACTCAAGGGTAATGGCATTGGCGATGGCGCGTTTTTCCGGATTGTGATAGTCAGCGGTAAACGCCGGATCTTCAAAGCAGTTGATCTTCTCGCGCAGAGCGTCAATGCGTTTATCTTGCGCAACGTTGTCTTCGTAATCTGCCGCCGTTAAGCGCCCGAACAGCAGTGGGATTGCCACCATGTACTGAATGCAGTGGTCGCGGTCAGCCGGGTTATTGAGCGGCCCTTTTTTGTCGATGATGCGAATACAGGCTTCGTGGGTACGAATGGTCACTTTTTCGATATCAGCCGCTGTTTTGCCTGCTGCCTGCATCTGTTCATAGAGCGTCATCGCTGCTTCAACTGCCGTCTGGGAGTGGAACTCCGCCGGAAAGGAGATTTTGAACAGCACATTTTCCATCACGTAGGAACCGTATGGGCGCTGGAAGCGGAACGACTCCCCTTTGAAGGAGACGTCGTAGAAGCCCCACACCGGCGCAGTCAGGGCTGACGGGTAACCCATTTCGCCGGTTTTCGCCATAAGTGCCAGCCGTACCGCACGGGATGTGGCATCGCCCGCCGCCCAGGATTTACGCGTGCCGGTGTTCGGCGCATGACGATAGGTGCGCAGCGACTGACCGTCTACCCACGCCAGCGAAACGGCGTTGAGGATTTCCTCTCGGGTCAGGCCGAGCATTTCGGCTACTACGGCGGTGGAAGCGACTTTCACTAACAGAACGTGGTCGAGGCCGACGCGGTTAAAGGAGTTTTCCAGTGCGATGCAGCCCTGAATTTCGTGAGCTTTAATCATTCCGGTCAGCACCTGTCTCATGGTCAATGGCGCTTTGCCGCTGGCGACCGCGTTACGGGATAACCAGTCCGCCGTTGCCAGAATGCCGCCGAGGTTGTCGGAAGGATGGCCCCACTCCGCTGCCAGCCAGGTATCGTTGAAATCGAGCCAGCGGATCATCGCGCCGATGTTAAATGCAGCCTGGACAGGATCGAGCTGGAACTGGGTTCCGGGGACGCGCACGCCGTTAGGTACGACGGTGCCGGGGACAATTGGCCCCAAAAGTTTTTTACAGGCCGGATATTCGAGCGCTTCCAGACCGCAGCCGAGGGTGTCGAGCAGGCAGTAATGGGCGGTGTCGTAGGCCACTCTGGAGCTGATTTCGTAGTTCATCACGTAATCGACGATATCAACGATTTCACGGTCAAATTCCGGGCGGATGTTATTGATTTGAGCTGACATTGGGTACGTTTCCTTATTGTTATTCGTAGAGGTTTACTGACGCTTATCCAGCACGACAAACTGGCGATCTTCCGGTCCAACGTAATTGGCGGAAGGACGGATAATTTTGTTGTCCTGACGTTGTTCGATAATGTGCGCCGCCCAGCCGGTGACGCGGGCGATGACAAACAGTGGCGTGAACATTTCGGTGGGAACACCCATCATGTTGTAGGAAACAGCGGAGAACCAGTCGAGATTAGGGAACATCTTTTTGCTCTCCCACATCACCGTTTCCAGGCGATCGGCGATGTTGTACATCTTCAGCGAACCGCCTTCCTGCGAGAGCTGCTTCGCCACACGTTTGATCACCTGATGACGCGGGTCGGCGATGGTATAAACCGGATGACCAAAACCAATCACCACTTCTTTGTTCTCCACGCGCTTGCGAATATCGGCTTCGGCCTCGTCCGGCGTTTCGTAGCGTTGCTGGATCTCCAGCGACACTTCATTCGCCCCGCCGTGTTTCGGCCCGCGCAGTGCGCCAATCGCGCCGATAATGGCTGAGTACATATCCGAGCCGGTGCCCGCAATCACCCGGCTGGTAAAGGTGGAGGCGTTAAACTCATGCTCGGCGTACAGCACCAGCGAAATATGCATCGCCTTTTCCCAGCTTTGCGATGGCTTTTCGCCATGCAGCAGATGCAGGAAGTGACCGCCGATAGAGTCGTCATCGGTTTCCGGCTGGATACGTTCGCCGTTGTGGCTGTAGTGATACCAGTAGAGAAGAATCGAGCTCAGCGACGCCAACAGTTTGTCGGCAATATCGCGCGCGCCAGAGACGGTGTGCCCCTCTTTTTCCGGCAGCGTGCAGCCGAGCGCGGAAACACCGGTGCGCATGACATCCATCGGGTGCGACGCCGCCGGTAAGGCTTCCAGCACAGTACGCACGTTAGCCGGTAAACCGCGCAGGGCTTTCAGTTTCGTTTTGTAAGCGGCGAGTTCGTCACCGGTCGGCAGTTTGCCGTGGATCAGCAGATGCGCCACTTCTTCAAATTCGCAATGTTCCGCCAGATCAAGAATATCGTAGCCACGGTAATGCAGGTCGTTGCCGCTTTTACCCACGGTGCAGAGCGCCGTATTGCCTGCCGGAACGCCGGAAAGCGCCACAGATTTTTTGGGTTTAATGACATGGGTACTGTTTTGCAGGATCGTTGTGTCGCTCATGTTGTCCTCGTCATTTTTATCATTTGTAGGGTCGGGATATTGTCGGATGCGACGCCATGCGCCTTATCCGACCTACAGCTCGGTTCACCCCGTAGGCCTGATAAGCCGCGCCAGCCGCGCATCAGGCATCGGTTGTCGAATACAACCAACGGGCGTTTGTTTTTTTTATTTCGCCTGGCTACGTGCAAACAGGTCGTCGAGCTTCTCTTCGTACTGGTAGTAGTTGATGCTTTCGTACAGCTCGTTTCGGGTCTGCATTGTGTCGATGACGCTTTTCTGCGTGCCTTCCTGACGCAGGACGTTGTAGACATGCTCAGCAGCACGGTTCATGGCGCGGAAAGCAGAGAGGGGATAAAGCGCCATCGCTACATGGGCGCTGCGTAATTCGTCGGTGGTAAACAGCGGTGTTGCGCCAAATTCGGTAATGTTGGCGAGGATTGGCACCTGCACCGCATCGGCAAACTGGCGGTACATGGCGAGTTCGGTAATTGCTTCCGGGAACAGCATCTCGGCCCCCGCTTCAACGTAGGCCTGCGCGCGTTCGATCGCGGCATCCAGCCCTTCTACCGCCAGCGCATCGGTGCGCGCCATGATCACAAAATCAGGATCGGTTTTCGCATCCACTGCCGCGCGGATCCGATCCACCATCTCTTCTTTCGAGACGATCGCTTTGTTCGGGCGATGACCACAGCGTTTAGCACCTACCTGATCTTCAATATGCAATCCTGCCGCACCGGCTTTAATCATCGATTTCACCGTACGCGCCACGTTAAAGGCAGAAGAGCCAAAACCGATATCGGCATCCACCAGCAGTGGCAGCGAACAGACATCGGTGATACGGCGAATGTCGGTCAGCACATCATCAAGGGTAGAAATACCGAGATCGGGCAGCCCCAGTGAACCTGCCGCCACACCACCACCGGAGAGATAAATCGCCTGATATCCGGCACGCTGCGCTAACAGCGCATGGTTGGCGTTAATGGTGCCGACAATCTGCAATGGATTTTCTTTGGTGAGTGCAGCGCGAAATGCTTTGCCTGGAGAGTGTAGAGACATAGCCCATCCTTTGTTATCAACTTGTTATTTACGTTGATAAACACAAAGCAAAGGGTATGCCACAATCGCATAAATAAAATTAAATGTTTAATTTCAACTTGTTAGAAAGAAATCAATAAATTAATCCGCAAATATGCGTTTCAGTTAACGTTTCAGATAATGTTTCACCGCGTTTCATTGCAACAATTATGAAACAAGACTAAACCCAATATTCGCTTTCTTCACTTTTCGGGGCGCTATGGCACTTCCACCACGGGTTAACGACGACAAACCGGTTATCTGGACGGTATCAGTAACGCGCCTGTTTGAGCTGTTTCGCGATATCAGTCTGGAGTTTGATCATCTGGCGAACATCACGCCAATTCAGCTTGGCTTTGAAAAAGCAGTGACTTACATCCGCAAGAAACTGGTCAGCGAACGTTGCGATGCCATCATCGCTGCTGGCTCTAACGGCGCATATCTGAAAAGCCGCCTGTCGGTGCCGGTGATTCTGATTAAACCGAGCGGCTACGATGTCTTACAGGCACTGGCAAAAGCAGGAAAACTCACATCGTCTATCGGCGTTGTGACCTATCAGGAAACCATTCCGTCACTGGTCGCGTTTCAAAAAACCTTTAATCTGCGTCTCGACCAACGCAGCTACATTACCGAAGAAGATGCCCGTGGGCAGATTAACGAACTGAAAGCCAACGGCACCGAAGCGGTGGTTGGCGCGGGGCTGATTACCGATCTGGCAGAAGAAGCCGGAATGACCGGAATTTTTATTTATTCCGCCGCCACCGTGCGCCAGGCGTTCAGCGATGCGCTGGATATGACGCGCATGTCGTTACGCCATAACACTCACGATGCCACCCGCAATGCCCTGCGTACTCGTTACGTACTGGGCGATATGCTCGGTCAATCACCACAGATGGAACAGGTGCGGCAGACTATTTTGCTCTATGCCCGCTCCAGTGCGGCGGTTTTGATTCAGGGAGAAACAGGAACCGGCAAAGAACTGGCGGCCCAGGCGATTCATCGGGAATATTTTGCCCGCCACGATGCGCGACAGGGCAAAAAGTCGCATCCGTTTGTTGCCGTCAACTGCGGGGCGATTGCCGAATCGCTGCTGGAGGCGGAGCTGTTTGGTTATGAGGAAGGCGCTTTTACTGGCTCGCGACGCGGCGGTCGCGCCGGGCTGTTCGAAATGGCCCACGGAGGGACGCTGTTTCTTGATGAGATAGGCGAAATGCCGCTACCGTTGCAGACCCGTCTGCTGCGGGTGCTGGAAGAAAAAGAAGTGACGCGCGTAGGCGGGCATCAACCGATTCCGGTGGATGTGCGGGTCATTAGCGCGACTCACTGCAATCTGGAAGATGACATGCAGCAAGGAAGGTTTCGCCGTGACCTGTTTTATCGCCTGAGTATTTTGCGCCTGCAATTATCGCCGCTGCGCGAACGGGTGGCGGATATTCTGCCGCTGGCGGAAAGCTTTTTGAAAGTGTCGCTGGCTGCACTTGCTACGCCGTTTTCTGCCGCAATACGCCAGGGATTACGGGCAAGCGAAACTGTGCTGTTGCGCTACGACTGGCCGGGCAATATCCGAGAACTGCGCAATATGATGGAACGACTGGCGCTGTTTTTAAGTGTGGAACCGACGCCGGATTTAACGCCGCAATTTTTGCAGTTGCTACTGCCGGAACTGGCGCGCGAGTCGGCGAAGACTCCCGTTCCAGGCTTACTGACACCACAACAGGCACTGGAGAAATTTAATGGCGATAAAACAGCAGCGGCGAATTATTTAGGCATCAGCCGAACGACTTTCTGGCGGCGACTGAAAAATTAAATTGCCGGATGCGACGTGAACGCCTTATCCGGCCTACAGAACCATGAATTTCAATATATTGCGTTCATCAATAAACGTGCGCATCGGGCATGTTTACATGGGCTTGTGAGTTACTTCTTCTTATAAATATTTGCCGTGCCGTGGATCTTATTGTCAGTCTGACCAGAGGTCAGCACCAACACATCGGCACCTTTTTCATCCGCTTTTTTGATCAGATCTTCTTTCGCATCAGCGGTCGACATTTCATTACTTGTTGAAATATCGCCTATTTTTTCATATTGCGATGCAACCTTTTCAAATTCCGCTTTGGTCATTAATTCTGCGGCATAGACGTTGGTAACGGCAAAAGCTAACGCACCGATTAACATTTTAGAGATTATTTTCATATTACTGCTCCAGAGTTGTTATCACACTATCACCACCCACATTATTGGGTTGATTAATAATTAGTTCAGTCAGGACATAAAAGCCAGTAACCGGAAACAAGACACTTTGTGATCTCTCTCGCACCCGGTTACTTTTTTCAGAAATATGATGAAGTTAATTCAACCTATTTATGGATGAAATCACTATGGACCCTTTGCACGCCGTTTACCTGACCGTCGGATTGTTCGTCATCACTTTTTTTAATCCTGGTGCAAATCTCTTTGTCGTGGTTCAAACCAGCCTCGCCTCAGGCCGCCGTGCAGGCGTACTCACCGGGCTTGGCGTAGCGCTGGGCGATGCCATCTATTCCGGGTTGGGATTATTTGGTATGGCGACGCTAATTACTCAGTGTGAAGAGATTTTCTCACTCATTAAAATCGTCGGCGGCGCTTATCTCTTATGGTTTGCCTGGAATAGCATACGCCGCCAGTCCACACCGCAAATGAGCGCGCTACAGCAGCCACTTAGTGCCCCCTGGTATATGTTTTTCCGCCGTGGATTAATTACCGATCTCTCTAATCCACAGACCGTTTTATTTTTTATTAGTATCTTCTCTGTGACGTTAAGTACAGAAACGCCAACCTGGGCGCGTTTAATGGCCTGGGCAGGAATTGTGCTCGCATCTGTTATCTGGCGTGTATTTCTTAGCCAGGCGTTTTCTTTACCGGCGGTGCGGCGTGCATATGGACGTATGCAACGCGTTGCCAGTCGGGTTATTGGCGCAATTATTGGTGTATTCGCGATACGCCTGATTTACGAAGGAGTAACACAGCGGTGAGCAGATAATTCACTCTTTACGTAATCAACCTGATTTGCCCGGTTTCTGTCATCGGCGATGATAGCCCCGTAATGCGTGGTCCTTATTTCCGATAAGTTTACTTGAGTCTTAGCTTCCCATTTCAGCCCACTCTCCCCTGTGTGGGCTTTTTTCGTTTGTCTGACCCGTCCTGAATAGCCAAACAGTGGCAATGTTCCACTCACTTTGCAGGAATAATTATAAGAGGATCTAATATAGAAGAGACTTTAAAAGTTGGACCGCCATCGAGGCCTCGAACCCCGTACCATACAACAATCCTGGTTGTCGTCTGCTCTTCCTGATGAGCTAATGGCGGTTTTAGATATGAGCCATCCAGCATATTTTCTGTCAGGCTTAAGTGTGATGCGTAAGATACAGAAAGCGCCCTACGCAAACATGACGGAATTATGATTTTTTTCATATGAATGTCAACCCATACATTCACAAAACATCTGCGCAGTTCATTTTTCGAACACTTATGGAGATTACAAAATCGATACTGGTATTTTTTAAGCCAGATATCGCCGATCACAGCAAAATATCGGCGAGAGAAAGGTTGGTAACGATAATTTGGCTCACAAATATCCAGATAAAATGATTGCCTGGTTCACGTTCCGATCCCTGGTTGAATAATGTCTTGCCCCCGTTCCCCTTCCTGATTCTCACGAAGATAAGCGCCAGGTATTATAGATCTCCTGCAAGTGACATTATTTATAGAACCACCAACGGTCCCACAAATCTTCAGAAATTAACTTATTGAGAGATCACAAATAAGCTAGAATTATAGTGTGCAACGTATTTTAAAATGCTTATTAGCAGAATAATATCTGTCATCTAACTCCTGCACCCTATTACACACCCATTGATTTAATCGCTCATCCTCTTTATATGTGTTCCTGTCCAAAACGGATAGCAATAACATCACCAGCGATTCAGGAAAAACAGGATAAAAATTGTTTAAATGCATTAATAAGGCATATGCAAGAGCCTGCTTAATGGGGGCTTCTGTATCAGGAATGCACGACATTTCACTAAGCCATTTTTGCACATGGTCGCACTCTTTCCCCTCAGGTAAAAGTCTCAACAAAGGCATATGGTTCTCAAGCAGAATACATTTACAATCTGTTCGAACTGAAGCGATAAATTGTTCTAATTTTTTCAACCCGCTACAACGCCCAGCCTGGATATTCGCTTTAATATCAAGATACTCATCATCCTTGCTATATACCAAAACGGTCCCATTTTTATTTTCAAGTATACGAAAAACAAACTTAACCGGGTAATCAGGATATTCTCCCCAGTCATAAAACCCTGGAAAATCATTAAACTGTACATTTACTATTAGCGAGTTATCTGCTGACCACTCGCAATCCTGGACAGCAGCCATTAGATGAATGAGCTTGTCATCATCTACTAAATCATCACGAAGATCATAAGGATAATCATAGTATTGTTTAATCAAAACCTTAAATATATCGACACAGGAAACCAGGCTACTCTTGATATCTTGCGGTAACTGATTATTTTTTACCGGTTTGAATATGCTTTGTTGCGTATACGGCGTTAAATTATTGTACTGAGCTTTTAATGATATCATTGCGGTCACTCTTAAATAACAGTAAACGTCGCAAATAATAAATCCATGATTAAAGTATGTACTATCAGAAATCGCTCATAATTAACGTGTGATGTATTGCCTTCTGGAGGGAATTTATTTCAAAACTGGAATTTACGCTAAATGTTTACCTTCACTTAGTAATTATTTCGCCCTCCTTAACTATAACGTTAAACGAAGAGCGAAATTAATATGTTAAACCATAGCGAGTTTATTAAAACTTTCAGCCTGTTAGTGTGCCATTATCAATCACAAAGCGATATTTCACATCGCCGCGCAACATTCGCTCATAGGCTTCATTAATTTGATCGGCACGAATCATCTCTATATCAGCCACGATGCCATGTTCGGCGCAAAAGTCGAGCATCTCCTGGGTTTCCGGAATACCGCCAATCATCGAACCAGCAATTGAGCGGCGTTTCATTATCAGGTTGAAAACTTCCGGCGACTTATGCGGCGTTGCGGGTGCGCCAACCAGCGTCATGGTGCCATCGCGTTTTAGTAGGGTCGTAAAATCATCAAGATTATGCGGAGCGGCAACGGTATTTAAAATAAAATCGAAACTTTTCAGATGGGCCGCCATTTCGTCGGCATTACGCGAGTTAACAACTTCATCAGCCCCCAGGGCTTTTGCCGCTTCGCGTTTTGATTCAGAAGTGGTAAACGCCACCACATGCGCCCCCATCGCGTGGGCCAGCTTGATCCCCATATGTCCCAGACCACCGATACCGACAACGCCCACTTTTTTACCTGGCCCGGCCTGCCAGTGGCGCAGCGGTGAATAGGTCGTAATGCCTGCACACAGCAATGGCGCAACGGCGGCAAGCTGCTCTTGCGGGTGACGAATACACAGAACGTAACGCTCATGGACAACAATTTGCTGTGAATAACCGCCCAGCGTATGACCCGGCTCGTCTGGCGTCGGCGAGTTGTAGGTTCCTGTCATGTGATCACAATAGTTTTCCAGACCATCTTCACACTCTTCGCAGTGTTTACAACTGTCTACAATGCAGCCGACACCGACCAGATCGCCAGGAACATGTTTTTCCACCCGATCACCTACGGCCACCACGCGCCCCACAATTTCATGCCCAGGCACGCAGGGGTAGACCGTTCCCGCCCACTCGGAGCGGACCTGGTGGATATCGGAATGGCAAACGCCACAGTAAGCAATTTCGATTTTGACATCATGCGGTCCCGGTTCACGTCGGGTGATGTTCATTGGTTCCAGCGGTTGTTTAGCGGAATATGCACCAATAGCTTTGATCTTCATTGCGGTTACTCCTGATTAGCTATATGTATTTGGCGATGGCTGAAATGCCATCGCGGCAAAACGCGTCCATTGAATATAGCCAATATTTAAACCGCCCGAACAAGCCCCAACATGCCGCGAGCCTGAATAAAGCAGAGCAGCAACGTTCCCCATAAGGCCATCGTCAGGTATGGGCTAATGCCGAGAATGTTGAAACCGCTTTCAATAATTTGCAGCAGAAACAGCGCCAGCACCATGCCGATTATCCGCCCGTTGCCGCCGTCCGGGTTAACCCCGCCGAGCACTGCCGCGAGGATCGACACCAGCAAGTACGATTCGCCATAAGAAGCCTTAGCCGAGTTGAGTTTCGACATCATCAAAAATGCCGCTACCGCACAAAGCAAGGCGGAAATGACATACACCCAAATCAGCACCCGACGGGTATTAATGCCGGAGTAAAGTGTTGCTCGTTCGTTGGAACCAATAAGGTAAATAGCTTTACCGAGCGGCGTTTTCTCCAGCAATATCCATAGCCCCAGCGCCACGGCGGCAAACAACCACATCGGTAACGGAATACCGAACCATTGCGCATGATTCAACCACAGCACCCACGAGGGATAATTGGCAATGGCGCTACCGCCCGTCACCAGAATATTTACCCCTTTGAGCAACGTCATCATCCCAAGCGTTGCAAGTATTGGCGATACCCGAATACCTGCAATCAATACACCGTTACATAATCCGATAATCACCGCCGCGACAGCCCCCGCCAGCAGCGTAGCGGCCGCCGTAACAATCCCCGGCGGATATTGAGTCGCCACCCATGCCATCACCAGTGAACAGGCGTTAGCGGTGGCAATGATTGATAAGTTAATGCCGCCGCAAAGCATCGTCACCGCCATTGCCAACGCCAGAATACCCAGCACCGGCATTTGTGAAGCGACGGACTGGAAGTTACTTACCGACCAGAAAATATCTGGCATGGCAATGCTGAACGCTGCAACCGTTAGCACCAGTAGGCCTATCAGGTAAAACTCAACGTTATTACGCCACGATTTTTTCATAGCAGACTCCGGTTCTGATGCTGACTCCACGCAGTGGCACTGATGCTGGCAACGATGATGATGCCGGTAATCAGCGTTTGCCAGTAAGACGAGACACCTAACAGATTTAGACCGTTTTGCATCACAGCTAACAACACCACGCCGAGTAAAGTTCCGGTTAATGTGCCGCGACCACCGAGCAAACTGGTGCCGCCAAGCACCACCGCCGCCAGTACCGTCAGCTCATAGCCCAGCAGAGAATCGGGTGCAACGGTCATCACCGTCCACGACTGCACCACACCCGCGGCACCAGACATCAACCCCATATAGCCATAAACGAAAAGTTGCAGTTTCAACACACTAAAACCAATGCGGCTGGCAGACTCACGGTTCCCGCCGAGGGCATAAATTTTGCGCCCCACGCTGGTGAAATTCATGATAAACGCTGTCAGCAGCACCACCGTAATCATGGCGATCAGTGGCAGACTGAGGCCATAGTCGTAGCCGTCGGCATCGGTGTATTTGAACAACATTACCCCCTGTTCAAACCACGGCGGAAAGTCGTACAACCAGACCCCTTTACTCAACCACAGCAGCAGGCCATAGAAAATATTCAGCGTTGATATAGTGATGATAATAGAAGGTACTCGCAGGCGGTTGACCAGTACGGCGTTAATCAAGCCAAGCACAATGCCGATGCCGCCCGCCAGCGCAAAAGCCACAGCAAAGTTGCCACCGATTTTTTGCAGCAACAGCACCATGCCGTATTGCGCAATGATGGTCATTGCTGGAAACGAAATATCAATCCCACCGGAAATCAACACCACAAATAGTCCACAGGCGAGAATAGTCAACATGGCATAGTTATTGGCGAGATCGTAAAGATTGCCGAAAGTCAGAAACTCGTCGCTGCGCCAGGCAAGGCCGATAAACAGCGCCACAATCAGTAATGCCAGCCAGAATTCATGACGTTTTTTCAGCTCAGCCATTCACCACCTCCGCAATCTGGGCCTGTGAGCTGCTGTCGGGCAGGAAGCTATGGGTGATCTGACCTTTTTGCATTACCAGAATTCGGTGGCTTTGATACCACGCTTCTTCAATTTCATCGCAAATCATCAGTATCGCAATCCCATGCGCCGCCAGGTCGCTGATAATGCGGTATATTCCAGCTTTGTTAGCGATATCCACACCGACGGTCGGGCTGTCGAGAATTAACAGGCGTGGGCCAATCGCCAGCCATTTTGCGATCGATACGCGCTGCGCGTTACCACCAGAAAGCGTATTAACCGGGAGATGTGGGTCAGAGACTTTGATGGTCAATGCCTTGATCAGTCTGTCTACCAGCTCGCGTACTTTCACTTCGCTCAGAAAACCAAAGCGATCTGTGACCTTATGGAAAACGGTACTGATAATGTTGTCTTCAATGGACTGCGCCATCACCAACCCACGCGACATGCGATCTTCTGAAACATACCCAATACCGTGACGAATGGCGTCCTGGTTACTGTGAAGCGTAACCGGCTGACCGTTGATCAGGATCTCGCCAGCATCCGGTTGAGTCATACCAAACAGACTCACACATAATTCCGTGCGCCCCGCACCAAGCAGGCCCACAATAGACACCACTTCGCCCGCTTCCACCCGTAGGTTAATATTTTGATATTCCCCGTGACGGCTTAAATTACGCACCTCCAGTACCGGAGCGCTGGAATTTCCTTGCCACAACTCTCGCACCTGATATTCAAACTCCTGGCCAGTCATCAGGAAACCGAGTTGTTTTGTAGTCATCTCTGCGGCTGGAAAGGTTCCGACCAGCTCACCATCTTTCAGCACTGAAATGCGGTCGGAAACTTCCATCACTTCTTCCAGACGATGGCTGACAAATACCACGCAGATCCCGCGTTCACGCAGTTGATGTACCACCTGTAACAGCCCCTGGACTTCCTGATGGGTCAGCGACGCGGTCGGTTCATCCATCACGATTAACTTTGCATCCTGCGCCAGCGCACGGCAAATCGCCACCAGCTGACAACGGGCAATTGAAAGCTCAGAAACGGGCGTATCCAGTGGCAATGTGACGTTAATACTGGACATCGCCGCATGCGCCACCTCACGCAGACGACGGCGGTTAACAAACAGGCCGTGGTGATAGTGGTTCACAGCGATATTTTCCCAGACACTCAGGTTGGGGAATAAAGAGAGGTCCTGATAAATCACCTGGATTCCCTGCGCTACCGAAGCGGCGGGCGTCAGCTTTGACCAGTTTTTCCCACCGAGCGTAATTTCCGCCCCATCGTCCGGGCGATAAACTCCGGACATAATTTTAATCAACGTCGATTTACCACAGCCGTTTTGCCCGGCAAGGCAATGCACCTCTCCCGACAAAAAGTCGAGAGAGACATCGCGCAGCGCCCGCGTTGCATGAAACGTTTTGTTGATATGACGAAGGGAAAGGAAGGTTTCCATAGCATCCCCTGGCAATAAGAATCGGGGCTTTCGCCCCGAAGAAATGAATTAATAAAGCGAGTCGATATTGTCTTTGTTGACCAGCAATACCTTATGGAAACGGATAATACGCTTATCCATATCTACGTCGGCTTTACCAAGATTCTGCATTTCGAATCCAGGTTTGATCTCTTCGCCATTCAGCAACGTGCTGGCGACCGCAGCCAGTGCGTAACCTGCAGAGGCAGGATCGTAAGTGATCCCTTCGGTGATATCCCCGCTTTTAATCAGTGATGCCGCCTGCGAAGGAATCATCATGCCGTAGACCGCGACTTTATTTTTCGCCCGTTTCTCTTTCACCGCACGTCCCGCGCCAATCGGGCCATTCGAACCAAAAGAGACAACGGCTTTCAGGTCAGGATAGGTTTTCATCAGATCCAGCGTGGTACGACGTGAGTCATCCACACTCTCGGCAACGGGCATGCGGCGGGTGACTTCATGCATATCCGGATAGTGTTCTTTCTGGTATTTCACCAGCAAATCAGCCCACAAGTTATGCTGCGGCACAGTCAGACTGCCCACGTAAATCACATAGCCGCCTTTCCCGCCCATACGTTTCGCCATATGTTCGACATATTCCGCAGCAAATTTTTCGTTATCGATGATTTCGATGTCCCAGTTGGCGCTTGGCTGACCGGGGGATTCGTTGGTCAGTACCACAATTCCAGCATCACGCGCTTTTTTGAATACCGGCTCCAGCACGTTGGCATCGTTTGGCACGATAGTAATTGCGTTAACCTTACGGGCGATTAAATCCTCAATAATTTTAACCTGTTGTGGAGCATCCGTACTTGAAGGCCCCACCTGTGAAGCATTAACACCAAAGGCTTTACCCGCCTCTACCACACCTTCGCCCATGCGATTAAACCACGGCATACCATCGACTTTGGAGATATTTACCACGACTTTTTCCGCTGCCTGGAGCGGCGCTGAAATTAGCGCAGCGCCTAATAACAGCGAAGAAACCATATTGATAACCAAACGTTTATTCATCATTTCAGCCTCATTGCAGGGTAGTCAGGAAGTGTTCGCCAAAATTAGCGCGCTGGAGAGAATAAGAATTTTTTCGAATAATTTTATGCAGAATAAACAGCCCTATTTCAGGCAGCTATTAAAAATTTGGTTATAAATATGGACAAAACGGGCAGCAACCATAAGTGTGATTCTTATCACGCGTAAAATAGTAAAAGAAACATATCTGACGATATTTTATGTTTGCAATAAAATTTCGTGCAGATAAATAATTATCTACACAACGTCTATAAGGGCATATTCTTCAAAGATAACGTCCATTTCTGGCGAGAAATTTCCTTCTGGCCTGGAAAAAACGGCGGTGTTCATTGCGCCAAATGGCGTATTAATGAAGATCTATCAGGATTTACTGCATCGGGAGAATTGATATCCGCCAACCTCCCGATGCGCTGTGAATAGCGGTTTACATCAACCACCGGTTTTCATTACCCATTCAGAAACAAATTTCTTACCCGGTACTGGCGGGGAGTACAAATAACCCTGCAAAAAGTGAACGCCTTTACCGATCATTAAATCCGCCTGCTCCTGAGTTTCCACACCTTCCGCTACAATGCTCAGACCTGGCTTACGCGCCAATTCGACAATGTTGTCCACAATATGGCCGGAGATTTCGTCCACACTCGCCATTTGCACAAACGACTTGTCAATTTTAATAAAATCGACCGGAAACGCCTGCAAATAACGATAGGTCGCATAACCCGTACCAAAGTCATCCAGCGCGAAGGTAATGTTGTGCTGATGAAGGCTGTCAAATATCGCTCTGGCTTCCGGCGTTACCGGAATGGGGTTACGTTCCGTCAACTCAAGAACCAGCTTGATTTTATCGTTACCTAATTTCTTAACCAGATCCAGGCACTCTTTTTCAAATCCCGCAGCCAAAAAACAGCCCGCCGATACGTTGATACCAATATGGAAATTGTCCGGCAGCAAATGTTTTACCGGCATCAAAATATCCGCAGTTTGCTTCATCAACTGGCGAGTCATTATCACAATCAAACCGGATGACTCCGCCAGTGGAATAAATTGATCCGGCGGGATAATTCCCGTTTGCGGATGTTCCCAGCGAACAAGTACTTCACAGCCCGTCAGTACCCCAGTCTGCGCGCAGAAAACCGGTTGGATCCATGGTTTGAATTCGTGGTTTTCCAACGCCAGACTGATGGCTTCAGGTGTGACAATATGGTGATAGTGATTATCATTAATATATTTGTGACTGTTATTACCAGTGGCGGATATGATCTCCGGATTGCACCGAAAGAAAATATCACGCCAGAAAGTAATATCACTCTGGATCCCCAGTTTCTCAAAAAGCTGCTTCTTTTGATGTGAAATTGTCTTTGCACTGCGATTTCTGTATTGTGATATTTCTGTTACAGACATTCCCTGCATCAGCAACTTGAGCAGCAGTCGTTCTTTCTCGGATACGCTACCAGGCAATGACAGATGAACCGTAGTATCGAACTCTTTCAGAAAAACACGAAAATCACTTGAATCCATGAACACACCTTTTACCTTTTATCGCTATTCAGTATGAGTTACTACCAGTGGATTCCTGAGCACGCATTAGGGGTAACTACAAACATCAGCGATGCCATACCCATAACAACAAACATCACTACCAATCAGCCTATTTATACCTCTGATGCTCGCTCAATAACGCTTACGCTAAATACTTTAGAAAGATAATCATTCAAAAATACAATATTAAAAGTCAGACAACTCATTTTTGATAATATAGTAGTAGCTTGACTATTTCTATATTAATAATTTACTACCAGGCACCAGCATTCATGAGCAAAGGCGCATTATAAGAATTTAACCATCCAAATCAACTTAAAATATCTTGCCCTACATGCATCAGGCGTCAACATCCGATTACAAAATGAGTAAGGATGTTTGCCAACCAAATAGTTCATAAATACTAATCATATGCATTGAAACATGGATTTCAGGGCTGAATCCATTCAGCAAAACACAATGCTCTTGAAAATACAGCAGGAAAAACTAAAAGCCAACATATTCAACAAATATCAAACATTGATAATTAAACTTTAATAACATACAGTTACATTAACTCAGGCGTATTTAGTTCACACCTCGCTGATGAACCAGACATCCTCTCAAATGCCTGGTTACATTCGCCTGAAATAAGAATAAGCTTATTGAAGATCGGTTTCAGCACAATGGTGATTATAAGCATCACTGTATCTTTTTATGTTTTTATTAATGGTTGTTTGGCAGACCATCAATCTAAACTAACAGCGTCACTGTATAGATATAAATGGGCGAGAAGATACACAATTATCTGTAACGGTGATGATGACACTAAAGCCACACCATATACAGGACATGCCTCAGTCTTGTTTCCCGCTGCGCAGAACGGTAATAGCGATTAAAAAGCTATCGCTTTTCCCATTGAAGCGTAATACCAGGGAATCGCGGTCGGGCAATCACCAGAAAAAAGAACCGTTCAGCATTGATATGCTCCAGCTTACTTTTTCAGCTGGTTAGACTGTCATTATTCATGCTGAATATATCTTTTAAAATCAAAAAGTAATGCATTAAGTCACTCAATATGACAGTGCCATTCTGGATGGCTTTACCAGAATGGCTATCAATATTTGTCTCAGCAATCCTCGATAATCAGGTACGCCGCTTTCACCGGGCCATGAACGCCAACGACTTTGATAAGCTCAATATCCGCTGTTGAACTAGGGCCGCTAATGATGTTAATGCAGGACGGCATACGTTCTCCGCACTGCGCTTTGTGATGCAATTTTTCTGCAAGTTGCGCTACACGTGGCAGGATGGTGCTTTTACGCAGGATAAAAATAGAGGACTCAGGAAGTAGACTCAACGAGCGCCCACGCTCAGCAGCGGAAAAAAGCACCACGCCTCCCGATTCTGTTAAGCCATATTCAGCATACACTACGCCAACTTTAGCCTGCTCTGCCTGCGAGATATTCTCGGCGCCTTTTACCGGATCCCACACGACGGCATTGCATTCCTGCTGTAAACATTCACTGATCCCCAGTTCTTCTAGTCGCGTGTCAGCGCTAATTACAACCGACTGATCTCCCAACTCTTTACACAGGCGTGATGCAGCTTCTGCGGCCTGTGCCTCGCTGGTCAGTTCACAACGCGTCAACATGACATCACTGGCAAACTGGATAAACGCGTCACAGCGCTGTTGCTGGTTAAGTTCAGTAAGACGCTCGTTAGCATAGTTGTTGAGCGGCGCATCTTCTATTTGCGGTTCGAGTCGTAGCGGGCGGCCCAGTGCCTGAGCAACGTTTTGCAAAAATTCGCGTCGATTATCCATTCTTTTTCTCCTGCGCCTGATGTTTTTTAAACCAACTACGGAAACTCTCGCCGTCAGCTTCAGGAAGATCGCGAGCTTCCATCCAGTCGCTAATCGCACCGATCTTGAATGGTGTTTTGCCGCCACTGATAAACCAGCTTGCCGCATGAGCGCCTGCCATCATTCCAACTTTCCACAATCCCGGATGACTATTGGCATAAGCGAACATTTTGATCGCTCGTTGCTCTGCTTTGGCGGTGATCCCTTTTTCAGCCATCACCCGACGATGACGCAAAATCAGTTTTGACAGAGGAATGCGCACCGGACAAACGCTGTCACAGGCTGTACATAGCGAGCAGGCGTAGGGCAAGTCTTTAAAATCTTTATAGCCACCAAGTAGCGGAGAAATCACAGCGCCGATTGGCCCAGGGTAAATAGAGCCGTAGCCGTGACCTCCAATGTGGCGATATGCCGGACACGTATTCATGCAGGCCCCGCAGCGAATACAGCGCAGCACATCACGAAATTCAGAGGCCAGCACCTCAGAGCGACCGTTATCGACAATAACCAGATGAAACTCTTCAGGCCCGTCCACGTCCCCTACTTCACGCGGTCCTGTCAGCCAGGTGTTGTATCCCGTCAAACGTGCTCCAACGGCACTGCGCGCCAGCATGGTGATCAATATATCAACCTCGGCAAAAGTTGGGGCGATACGCTCCATCCCCATCACCGCAATGTGCGTTTTAGGCAGCGTGGTACACATTCGCGCATTACCTTCATTGGTCACCAGACATACCGAACCGGTTTCTGCTACCGCAAAATTACAGCCGGTTATACCCATTTCGGCACTGAGGAAATCCTCACGGATCTTTTGACGAATGAATAAGGTCATCGCTTCAGGCGTTTCCGGTCCATCATAGCCCAGACGTTCGTGTAGCACCCGGCAGATCTGGTGGCGATCTTTATGGATAGCCGGAACCACAACGTGAGATGGCGGATCTTGATCCAACTGAAGAATGTATTCCCCCAAATCGGTTTCAATCACCTGAATTCCGGCATCCTGCAACACATGATTGACGCCAATCTCTTCGGTCACCATCGATTTAGATTTCACAATTTTCCGCACATTTTTGCGCTGAGCGACCTGCAAAATATAACGAGTGGCTTCTTCTTTGGTTTTTGCGAAATAGACGTGGCCGCCGTTTTGCGTCACTTTTTCGGAGAGCTGATACAGATAGGCGTCAAGATTACTCAGAACATGATCACGTATCTGGCTGGCACGATCGCGCCACGCCTCCCAGTGACCTAATCCATCCGCCATTTTTTGCCGATTTGCCCCAATACGCTGCTGCGCGTTTGCCACCGCTTTACGCATGATCGGATCTTCAATTTGCTGACGGATGCGTGTTTTGAATTCTGTATTACTGGTTTTGATCGACATATTTCCCCCCTCAGCGACTCATCAGCACTTCAGCAATATGCATCACTTTGACTTTCTGCCCTTCCCGTTGTAATCGTCCACTCATGTTCAGCAAGCAACTAATGTCGGCACCAATTAAATACTCGGGACGGACCTCCATCAGGTGTGAAACCTTTTCTTTCACCATCTCGCCGGATATTTCAGCCATTTTGACCGAGAACGTACCGCCAAACCCGCAGCAAGTATCCTGTTCGGCAAAGGGCAACAACTCCAGTCCGCGTACATTTTTCAGCAGCGTAAGTGGTTCGTCCTTCACACCCAGCTTTCGAGCCAGGCTACAGGATGGATGATATACCGCCCTCCCTTGCAAGCAGGCGCCCACATCGACCACCCCTAATGTATTGACAATAAAAGAAGTGAGATCCTGCATACGCGCGGCGACCTTTTCTGCACGTGCTGCCCATTCTGGTTCTTCAGCAAGATATGTTGGGTAACTTTTTACGGCGTAAGTGCAGGAACCGGCGGGAGAAATAATAGGATCGTCGTTATCTTCAAATGCAGCGATCAGATTTTTCATTCCTGGAATCGCTTCTTTGATATAACCACTATTGATCGCAGGCTGACCGCAGCATCCCTGTTTCTCAGGAAAATTTACATGACAGCCGAGTTTTTCCAGTAGCAGCACGGAGTCTCGTGCCATCCTTGATTTCAGTGCATCACCGATACAGGTAACAAAGAAATTTACATTCACAACCAATACTCCATTGCTTCATTTCTATTTATGCCCGATCGCAACCCCCTTCTGGGTTATCAGGCATCAATAAAAATAGGGGCTTTTTATTGGGTAGCAGAATACAAACTCAAATTGATTTGTATGACAAATAAATAATCCCTCATTGAATACCTGGATGCAATAACTGATTTTATTTCTTTCGGCGTCGCTCACATTTTTATAATAATATCCACTATCACACAGAATCATGCGTTCGTTATAATAACGATATGAATCTAATGGAATTTATCTTAAACACTCATTTAGAGCTACTCATTTTGGATCTATCAAAATAGACCTGATTGTGTATAAGTAAAACTATTAACAAAAATCATACAACCATTAATAACTGTAACTTTATTTTACTGACGCGATTCAGTTCGCATCATTTATTTTCATAATAACCTCCCGCCTTCGGAAAAATATATAAAAACACATGCTATAGGTTATATTTTCAGAGGCGGGAAAGGTAGTATCCTGATAACTATAATTAGTTATGTATTTTTACGCCAAGACAGCCACGAACAAACTCAGGATTAAAATGTTTTACGGATTCGCCAACATACCCCAGATCAAGTGAGTTTATTTGCTCCATTTCTTTCTCTGTTAGTGAAAAATCCCAGATAGCGAAGTTCTCTTCAATACGATGCAGGTGAGTCGATTTTGGAATAACAACCACTCCCCGTTGAATATTCCAGCGTAGAATTACCTGAGAAATCGATTTTTGGTGGCTATTTGCAATATCCTGAAGCAGACTGTTTTCAAATGGCTTATGTCTTCCACCGCCTAATGGTGCCCATGCTTCAGGTTGCACGTTGTAGTACTTCATGGTTGCCAACGCTTCTGGTTGAGCAAAATAGGGATGCAACTCAACCTGGTTGACCATTGGCTTAATTCTGACTGTTTCACAAAAGTTTGCCAGCACATGAGGATAGAAATTGGAAACCCCAATCGCTTTCAGTTTGCCCTCTTCATAGGCATCTTCCAGTGCACGCCATGCGCTGAAATAATCGCGCATTGCCTGGTGCAATAAATAGAGATCAAAGTATTCAAGTCCCGATTTTTTTAATGACGCTTCAATACCTGCTTTTGCCGTATCCTGATCAGCCATGTCCTGTACCCACAATTTAGACGTAATAAATAACCCCTCACGGGTACAGAAACCTTCCGAAATGGCTTCACGAACAGCATCACCGACGGCATCTTCATTACCATATACCGCTGCAGTGTCGATCAGTCGATAACCGGTTCGGATAGCATTCAACACAGATTGTTTACACACTTCTTTATCGGTAACCTGAAAAACACCAAATCCCATCATCGGCATTTTCAGATTGTTACTTAATACGGAAAATTCCACGGTAATCCCCTCCATCACGTATGAATCATTATTCTAAGTTAAAATATAACTTTCGATTAGTGCGCGAATTGTGATTTCACTTATGCAAATAATTCATCAATAAAATAGACCTACACGATAACAGTACGACTCAATCAGTATTGAGGCAGATTTATGAATATCGTTCATAACCCCTGACAAATTCTGCCGTCTAATCGAGCGCTTCCCTTTACGTTATGCTTCTCATGAACGATAACGGAGGGATACCACCATGCAAAAAGTAAAACTGAATAACGGTATTGAGATGCCCTTGCTGGGGTTTGGTGTATTTCAGATGACCGATGCCGCCGAATGCGAAAGAGCGGTCATTGACGCTATTAACACCGGTTATCGACTGATTGACACCGCCGCCTCATATCAGAATGAATCCCAGGTCGGGAATGCGCTAAAACACAGTGGTATTGCACGTAACGAACTCTTTGTCACAACTAAACTCTGGTTGCAGGATACCAGTTACGAAGGGGCCAAAGCCCAGTTCGAACGCTCTCTGAATCGACTGCAACTTGATTACGTTGACCTGTATCTGATTCACCAGCCTTACGGTGATGTCCACGGTGCCTGGCGTGCCATGGAAGAGCTGCAACAGGCCGGTAAAATTCGCGCGATTGGCGTCAGCAACTTCCATCCTGACCGACTGGCTGATCTTATCGCCTTTAATAACGTGGTTCCTGCGGTAAACCAGGTTGAAGTTAACCCTTTCAATCAGCAGCTACATGCTGTTCCGTGGATGCAAAGCCGTGGTATTCAACCAGAAGCCTGGGCACCTTTTGCGGAAGGTAAAAATGGTCTGTTCCAGCATCCGGTATTGACGGCAATAGGCAAGAAATACGGCAAGAGCGTGGGCCAGGTTGTACTGCGTTGGATCTACCAACGAGGCATTGTTTCGCTGGCAAAATCAGTACGCAAAGAACGCATGGAAGAGAACATTAACATTCTCGATTTTGAACTCAGCCCTGAAGACATGCTGCAGATTACCGCCCTGGATACCGCAACCAGCGCGTTCTTCTCTCACCGCGACCCGGCGATGGTGGAATGGCTGACTGGTCGCAAACTTGATGTTTAAGTCGCGATAAAAGAGGAAGTCATTCAATGCAAAAACGTTATCTGGGTAAATCCGGTCTCGAAGTATCCGCCCTTGGGCTCGGTTGCATGGGGCTAAGCCACGGCTATGGCCCTGCAACCGATACTCGTCAGGCTATCGAACTCATTCGTGCTGCGGTTGAGCGTGGCGTCACCTTCTTCGATACCGCCGAAGTGTATGGTCCGTATCTGAATGAAGAAGTGGTCGGTGAAGCCTTAAAACCGTTTCGTGACCGCGTGGTGATTGCCACTAAATTTGGTTTTACCTTTGGCGATGATAATAAGCAGCAGATTTTAAATAGCCGCCCGGAACATATCCGTGAAGCCGTTGAAGGCTCATTACGCCGTCTGAAGACGGATGTTATTGACCTGCTGTATCAACACCGCGTCGATCCACATGTCCCGATTGAAGACGTTGCTGGAACGGTGAAAGACCTGATCGCGGAAGGTAAAGTCAAACATTTCGGTCTGTCCGAAGCGGGTGCGCAAACCATTCGTCGTGCACATGCAGTACAACCTGTCACCGCCCTGCAAAGCGAATATTCCATGTGGTGGCGTGAGCCTGAGCAGGAAATTCTGCCGTTGCTGGAGGAGCTGGGAATTGGTTTTGTACCGTTCAGCCCACTAGGTAAAGGTTTCCTGACGGGGTCGATTAAACCAGGAACCACTTTCGGCAAGGATGATTACCGTAGCACTGTGCCACGTTTCGCTGCACAAGCCATTGAGGCCAATGAGAAACTGGTCACTTTGTTAGGTGAACTGGCTGCAGAAAAAGGCGTAACCTCGGCAAAAATCGCACTGGCATGGCTGTTAGCGCAAAAGCCATGGATTGTTCCCATCCCGGGCACCACTAAACTGCACCGGCTAGAAGAAAACCTGGGCGCTGTCGACATTGTTCTTTCGCAGAAAGATACGCAGCAGATAACCCAGGCACTGGAAACAATTAAAATCGTCGGTGAACGTTACTCGCCTGAGCACCAGGCACGCGTAGGCCGGTAATGCCCAAACGGGTCCACAGCAAAATGCGGGCCCGTTACTCTGAATAGCGAAGTGCATCGATCAACAGCGCAAAAGCCGGCGGATGCTGCTTGCGGCTGGGGTAGTAAAGATAATATCCGGGAAAAGTGGGACACCACTCCTGTAAAACCTGAATAAGCTCGCCTGACTTTACATAATCCTGAACCTCGTTTTCGGGAACACAGGCGATACCAAATCCTGATAATGCGGCATCAATTCTTTCTGGCAGCAAATTAAATATCAGTTGCCCATCAACTCTGACCCGTAACGGTTTCCCTTCTCGCTCAAACTCCCAGTGATAAATACCACCGGCAGTTGGCAAACGCATATTGATGCAGCGATGGTTTTGCAATTCGTGAGGCGTTTCAGGTAAGGCGTTAGCGGCAAAATACGCTGGCGCACCCACCACAGCCATCCTCATATCCGGTCCAATTCTCACTGCAATCATATCCTTATCCACACTTTCGCCCAGCCGTACTCCGGCATCAAAGCGACCTTCAACAATATCGACAAAACCGTTATCCACCACCAGTTCGACATTGATTTCGGGATATTCTCTGAGGAACGTTTTTAACTTCGGCCAGACCAGGCTTCGCGCGGCATGTTCCCCGGCAGATAAACGGATATTCCCGGAGGGCGTGCCATTCAGTTGAACCAGTGATTCCAGCTCCTGCTCAAGCTCAGCAATACGCGGCTCAAGACAGGCAATGATCCTCTCCCCCGCATCTGTGGGAGCCACGCTGCGGGTAGTGCGAGTCAGGAGGCGGATATTGAGCCTTTCCTCCAGCGCCTTCATCGCATGGCTGATTGCAGACTGAGAAACACCGAGTTTGCCCGCTGCTTTGGTAAAACTTCGCTCTCTTGCCACCACAAGAAAGATTTGCAGTTCGTTGAAGTTTTCTTTGAGCATTGGTGATTTCCTTACAGAAGCGTTCCCTTCCAAAGGTAATCATGAAGGGAGTTCATAGATGCCATCATTTTAGCCTCATTACTGGCAATAATCATAATTGATATTCTGGTTATATAAAAACAAGCCTGAATTATCAGGATAATTATTAGAGAAAACGCACTCACGATTACTTTATATTTCCTGGCGATATTGGCATTGAAAGTTCATCAATTACACATATTATCAATTTTCAAGTTTTACTCTCACCGCTACCATAAAACCGTCTTTTGGACGCTCCATTAATGGTTGTAGCGGGAGATAAAACAGGCGTTTCTGAGTATGCCGTAACGTCTGTACCGGCTACTTCAAATATAAAAGCTGGTGTTGAACGCTGTTCATATTAACGACGTGTATGACAAGCCAGAACCGGTGAAACAGGCGCTCGATAAATTAATTTATTATTATAAAACACATTTGTAAGAATCCTGCATGGAGATTCATTACTCCCTGATCTTTGCCCCTTCACGATAAGAAACCAAATTAAGTGTCAGCACCCAAATTTTCACGGGGCTATTCTGATGTTCTCACCTTCCCCTGCCAATGGCAGGATTGTAGACTCATCCTCGGAACGAATTTCAGACAACGTATATCGATGACTTTGGTATCATGCACGATAGATGATGTATCACATCTATTCAAATTTGTGATACACCTCAAAAAATTGGTTGACCAAACTCGCTATTTATATAAGGGCACTTACGACGTGCACTCTTTTTTATAGCGAGGAAGTACTAATGAACGAAAATAAAATACAGCAAATCAGTCATAAACTGATTAATGTCGTTGTTTTAGTTGCAGTTGTAGAATACGCTTATTTATTCCTCCACTTCTATTAATCACGTCACAAAACAATTTACTTCTGTGATATTTAAAATATGCTTCCTCTCCCCCTTTTGTAAGTAATCCTCATACTCCCGGGAGGGGAATACGTACTCTTTCGAAGAGAATGTAGACGAAGCTATATTTGTTGCGGTGCTGAAAAAGATGGCACCCTGAATCAGCATTCTATTGCCGAAAGCGCACTGTTGACTCACCAATGGCACCGCAATAAATAATCGACCAATAAAGCAGAGAAAACCTCTATTTCCGAATAATCCATACTCTCAACGGAAACACCATAAATCAGTCATCCTGCTGTTGATGGTACTGTCGCCAACAGCAACCAACATTCTACGCCTCCCGTGCACACCTGGTTGATTGCGAAAATTCCACGTACCACAAATTGTTATCGCAATTTGGTGTTGATATGAGCTGGAGAAGCGTGTATCTTTATTGTTATGTTATAACATAACAGGAAAAATAATGAAACAACATATTCATCCTGAATATCGTACTGTCGTTTTCCACGACACAACAGTTGATGAGTACTTTAAAATCGGTTCCACAATCAAGACAGACCGTGAGATTGAGCTCAATGGCGTTACGTATCCGTACGTGACAATTGATGTCTCTTCGAAATCACACCCGTTCTATACAGGGAAACTGAGAACCGTAGCATCAGAAGGAAATGTGGCACGCTTTACCCAACGTTTTGGTCGTTTTATTGATGCTAAAAAGGAGCCATGATGAAAGTACTTAACTCTTTGCGTACAGCAAAAGAACGTCACCCTGACTGTCAGATTGTGAAGCGCAAAGGACGGTTATATGTCATTTGCAAATCTAATCCTCGTTTTAAGGCCGTTCAGGGGCGTAAGAAAAAACGCTGATTTCGGGTTCGACGGATAACCGATACCTGTCTGGTTAGCAGACATAATCATGCCAGATTAATGATGGTGTATTCATTACACCAGCATTAGCATGCTGAGAGATGTATCCTTAGGTTCATATACAATCAGTTGCCTGACGTTTCTCTCCAAATGAGAGATTTTGACTTGTGGAGGACAGTTATATTCGCCTGCATTTTGCAATATAAACGGTACTTGTTCTCTGATTCTTCCTGCATGCGTAACTATTCGCTGATATCCCCTCGCTTTTCTGTCTGCGGTAACGCCCCCGTCACTCACCCTGCGCTGCACTGTCTGTATTTACACACAGACTATGAAGATGATAAATGTGTTAAACCCGTTTGTGGCTAAAATAAAACCGTTAACGCCGCCAGAACCGTCTGATCTGCCGGGAGCCTAATCGCCGATGTTTGATCGTCAGTTCTGTGAAGTCAGAGATAACTGTGCGCAGTAGTCGGACAAAGAGACAATCGTTCCCATGACAGCAAGAAACCTTTGTCGATCTTTGCTTAATCTGTCAGTTGAGGGCTGTTATTGAACAGATGATGAATTTGTTTTCGTTCATTTTTACATCAGTCAAAATGATTAACACTTACACACATTTTGTGCGGCATCTTTACCTATCAATACGTATCAAACATTAGATAATCATCTGTAACATTTGAATACCTCAGTTTTATATTCTGTTTTTTATTTAAAAATCAGTTTGTTCCATAATTTTCAGCGCGACCAATTAAGACTATTCTTAACACGGCATGGGAAAATTCCTGGTCAATGTAAAACGCAAGTAAGAGTTGAGCGTTTTGTCGTCAATAACATTATGAAAACAAATGTCTTTTGCTTTCTCTCAAAAAAAATAAATTTTCAGTTTTTGTAAATATTGACTTAAACATGGAATTCATTTTCTTTCTGCATATTGACACTCATTAGGGAAAAAACATAAATTTATACCTTATCGAAAGCAATTAAAATTTAATCTCGCTTAGTCTATATTGCTATGTACTGAGTAGCTTATTTAATTTCGATTCATTTACGAAATCGAATCGCCAGTAAAAACCTACGTCCTGGCAAGCAGTAACATAGTAAAATTATTACGCAATGGACTATGAGGTTAAAAATTATATGGAATATAAAAATCGTCCCGATAAATATATCTGGTCTGCCCATGATTCCTACTTCTATAAAGGACTGTCCGAACTGATTGTAGATATTGAAAAACTAATTTATCTACCACTGGATAAAATCAGAAAAAACTTCATATTTATCAATCTTAATGCGGCTTTTTTAATCGAATTCATCAGCCGTGATAACGAATGGCTATCCGCGGCAAAGGGGAAACAGGTCGTATTGATTGCGGCCAGAAAATCAGAGGCCTTAGCAAATTATTTGTATTATCACAGCAACATTCGAGGTGTGGTATACGCTGGGCTAAGTCATGATATAAAAAAAGAACTGGCCTATGTGATTAATGGCAGATTTCTCCGTAAAGATATTAAAAAAGATAAAATCACTGACAGAGAAATGAAAATAATTCGCATGACGGCCCAGGGCATGCTGCCTAAATCGATTGCCAGAATTGAAAATTGTAGTGTGAAGACAGTATATACCCACCGGTGTAATGCTGAGGCCAAGCTGTGTTCCAAAATATATAAATTGGTTTAACAACCCTGGCAAGTTAGTTTTTTAATGACTCACCGGGACATTATGTCCTTAATTCAACTCAGGATGAAAAGCAATGAAAAAAAAGGTTCTGGCAATAGCTCTGGTAACAGCGTTTACCGGTATGGGTGTGGCACAAGCTGCTGACGTAACGGCTCAGGCTGTAGCGACCTGGTCGGCAACCGCCAAAAAAGACACAACCAGCAAGCTGATTGTGACCCCGCTCGGTAGCCTGGCTTTCCAGTATGCCGAAGGTATTAAAGGTTTTAACTCGCAGAAAGGTCTTTTTGATGTGGCTATTGAGGGTGACTCAACGGCTACCGCCTTTAAGCTGACTTCTCGTCTTATCACTAACACCTTAACCCAGTTAGATACTTCCGGTTCCACGTTGAATGTGGGCGTGGATTATAACGGCGAAGCTGTCGAAAAAACTGGCGATACCGTGATGATCGATACCGCCAATGGCGTACTGGGCGGCAACCTCAGCGCGTTGGCTAATGGCTACAATGCCAGCGGTCGTACCACCGCACAGGATGGTTTCACCTTCTCCATCATCAGCGGCACCACCAACGGCACCACCGCAGTAACCGATTACAGTACGCTGCCGGAGGGGATCTGGAGCGGCGACGTCAGTGTACAGTTTGACGCCACCTGGACCAGCTGATCCATCTGATGTACCAGCAGGGGGCCACCCCTGCTTTATTCCTGGACGGAATTGTTATGAAAATGCACCTTATTTCCCTCGGGCTACTGCTTGTCGGAATTTCTCCTGCACATGCACTGGATGTCGGCGATATCTCATCGTTCATGAACAGCGGCAGCAGCACACTGAACACAACGATCAAAAATAGCACCGACAGCGGTCGCCTAATCAATATCCATATCGAACGGCTCTCTTCACCGCTGGATAACGGTCAGGTAATCCCGATGGACAAACCGGATGAATTGCTGCTCACTCCCGCCAGCTTGCTGCTACCCGCCCAAGCCAGCGAAGTGATCCGCTTCTTCTATAAAGGCCCAGCGGATGAAAAAGAGCGCTACTACCGCATTGTCTGGTTCGATCAGGCCCTCAGTGATGCCCAGCGCGATAATGCCAACCGCAGCGCAGTGGCCACTGCTTCCGCCCGCATAGGCACCATTCTGGTAGTGGCCCCCCGCCAGGTGAACTACCACTTTCAGTACGCCAACGGCTCTCTGACCAATACCGGAAATGCGACATTGCGGATCCTCGCCTACGGCACCTGTCTGAAAGCCGCCGACGGTAAAGAGTGTAAAGAAAATTACTACCTGATGCCGGGCAAATCGCGCCGTTTTACGCGCGTGGACACGACAGATAAAAAAGGACGGGTTGCGCTTTGGCAGGGCGATAAGTTTATTCCCGTGAAATAGAAAGCGGTGCAGATGAGTAACGACAATGCCTTTACGACGGATCTCCTCAGGACTGAAAACACGGTTTGCCTTAGGCATAGTCTTTTTGTTCATTCAGCCTTACGCCAGCGCGGCTGACGTAAGCGCACAGCAGATTGGCGGGGTGATTATCCCGCAGGCCTTCAGCCAGGCGCTCCAGGACGGTATGAGCGTCCCGCTCTATATTCATCTCGCAGGTAGCCAGGATCGCCAGGATGATCAGCGAATCGGTAGCGCCTTTATCTGGTTGGATGGCGATCAGCTTCGTGTCCGGCAGATACAACTGGAAGATAACGAAGGTAACGCCAGTGTCAGCGAACAGACTCGACAGCAGTTGACTGCCCTGGCCAACACCCCGTTCAGTAAGGCTATGACCATTCCTCTGACTAGCGACGCGCAGCTGGATCTCAGCTTGCGTCAACTGCTACTGCAGCTGGTAGTCAAGCGTGAAGCACTGGGTACCGTGCTGCGCCCGCGTAGCGAAGATATTGGGCAATCCAGCGTTAACGCCCTCAGCAGCAACCTGAGCTATAACTTCGGCGTCTATAACAACCAGATGCGTAACGGCGGGAACAACACCTCCAGCTACCTGTCGCTGAATAACGTTACCGCGCTGCGCGAGCATCACGTAGTACTCGATGGCTCACTGTATGGGATCGGTAGTGGTCAACAGGACAATGAATTATATAAGGCGATGTATGAACGCGATTTCGCCGGCCACCGTTTTGCCGGTGGAATGCTCGACACCTGGAATCTACAGTCTTTAGGACCGATGACTGCCATTTCGGCGGGGAAAATTTACGGCCTATCCTGGGGAAACCAGGCCAGTTCGACCATCTTCGACAGCAGCCAGTCAGCCACGCCGGTGATCGCCTTTTTACCGGCTGCCGGCGAGGTACACCTCACTCGTGACGGACGGCTTTTGAGCGTCCAGAACTTCTCCATGGGTAACCATGAAGTGGATACCCGAGGTCTGCCGTACGGGATTTATGATGTGGAAGTTGAGGTGATCGTCAATGGTCGCGTGGTCAGCAAACGCACTCAGCGAGTCAATAAGCTGTTTAGCCGGGGTCGTGGCATCGGCGCACCGCTAGCGTGGCAGGTGTGGGGAGGCAGCTTTCATATGGAGCGATGGTCGGAAAGTGGTAAAAAGACGCTGCCAGCAAAAGAGAGCTGGCTGGCTGGCATCTCGACCTCTGGATCACTCAGTACATTCAGTTGGGCGGCAACGGGCTATGGCTACGATAATCAGGCGGTGGGTGAAACCCGCCTGACACTGCCGCTTAGCGACTCCATCAACGTAAACCTGCAAAACATGCTGGCCAGCGACAACTCGTGGAGCAACATCGGGAGCATCAGCGCCACACTACCGGGAGGTTTCAGTTCGCTGTGGATTAACCAGGAGAAAGCCCACATTGGCAATCAATTGCGACGCAGCAATGCCGACAACCGGGCGATCGGAGGAACTCTCAACCTGAACGCTCTATGGTCAAAATTGGGCACATTCAGCATCAGCTACAACGATGACCGCCGCTACAACAGCCATTATTACACGGCAGATTACTATCAAACGGTTTACAGCGGTGCCTTTGGTTCGCTTGGCCTGCGGGCCGGGCTTCAGCGTTATAACAACGGTGACAGCAACGCCAATACCGGGAAATACATCGCTCTCGATCTCTCGCTGCCGTTAGGCAACTGGTTTAGCGCGGGGATGACCCATCAGAACGGCTATACCATGGCTAACCTGTCGGCGCGCAAGCAATTTGATGAAGGAACTATTCGTACTGTCGGTGCAAACCTGTCACGGGCTATCTCCGGCGATACCGGCGATGACAAAACCCTCAGTGGCGGGGCGTATGCACAGTTCGACGCTCGCTACGCCAGCGGAACGCTGAACGTCAATAGCGCGGCCGACGGCTACGTCAATACGAACCTGACCGCCAGTGGCAGCGTCGGCTGGCAGGGTAAAAACATCGCTGCCAGCGGTCGGACCGATGGCAACGCCGGGGTGATATTCAACACTGGGCTGGAGGACGATGGTCAGATCAGCGCCAGAATCAACGGGCGAATTATCCCACTTAGCGGCAAGCGTAATTACCTGCCGCTCTCTCCCTATGGTCGATATGAAGTGGAGTTGCAAAACAGCAAAAGCTCGCTCGATAGCTACGACATTGTCAGCGGTCGCAAAAGTCATCTGACTCTTTATCCAGGCAATGTCGCAGTAATTGAGCCAGAGGTTAAGCAGATGGTTACCGTATCCGGTCGTATCCGGGCTGAAGACGGTACACTGCTGGTTAACGCACGGATTAACAACCACATCGGCCGAACCCGAACCGATGAAAACGGCGAGTTTGTCATGGATGTGGATAAGAAATACCCCACTATCGATTTTAGCTACAGTGGCAATAAAACCTGCGAAGTGGCACTGGAACTCAGCCAGGCACGTGGTGCTGTCTGGGTCGGCGATGTGATCTGTAGCGGCCTCTCATCGTGGGCGGCAGTGCCACAGACAGGAGAAGATAATGAAAGTTAACCTACTGATAGCGCTGGTAATCCTCACGCTATTCTGGCCAACGACCGCGCTCTGGGCCGCAGTGAGCAAGACAACCTGGCCGGATGCACCGGCACGCGAGTTTGTGTTTGTCGAAAACAACTCAGACGACAACTTTTTCGTCACCCCTGCCGGGGTGCGGGATCCACGGCTGACCGGCGCCAACCGCTGGACTGGTTTAAAATATACCGGCTCAGGAGCTATCTATCAGCAGAGCCTTGGCTATATCGATAACGGCTACAATACCGGCCTCTATGCCAACTGGAAGTTTGATATGTGGCTGGAGAACTCACCGGTTGCATCTCCTTTAACTGGTTTGCGCTGCATCAACTGGTACGCAGGATGTAATATGACCACTAGTCTTATCGTGCCACAAACCACCGACGCCAGCGGATTTTACGGCGTAACGGTGACCAGCGGCGCACAGAAGTGGATGCATGGCATGATGTCAGACGCGTTTTACCAGTATCTGCAACAAATGCCCGTCGGAAGCAGCTTTACGATGACCATTAATGCCTGCCAGACTTCAGTAAACTATGACGCCAGCAGTGGCGCTCGCTGTAAGGATCAGGTCTCCGGCAACTGGTATGTTCGCAACGTCACTCATACTAAAGCTGCAAATCTGCGGTTGGTAAATACCCATTCGCTGGCGGAGGTATTTATCAACAGTGACGGCGTGCCGACCCTGGGCGAAGGGAACGCCGACTGCCGGACACAAACCATCGGCAGCCGTTCAGGATTAAGCTGTAAGATGGTCAACTATACCCTGCACACCAACGGTCTCAGCAACTCCTCAATCCATATATTCCCCGCCATTGCCAACTCGTCGCTGGCCTCGGCCGTTGGAGCATACGATATGCAGTTCAGTCTGAATGGCAGCTCATGGAAGCCGGTGAATAATACCGCCTATTACTACACCTTCAATGAGATGAAGAGTGCAGACTCAATCTATGTTTTCTTCTCGAGCAACTTTTTTAAGCAAATGGTGAATCTTGGGATTAGCGATATCAACACGAAGGATCTGTTCAACTTTCGCTTTCAGAACACCACCTCACCGGAGTCGGGCTGGTATGAGTTTTCCACCTCTAATACGTTGATTATCAAACCCCGTGATTTCAGCATCAGCATCATCTCCGATGAATATACCCAGGCGCCGTCGCGGGAGGGGTATGTTGGCAGTGGCGAACCGACGCTCGATTTCGGCTATATCGTAACCACCAGCGGTAAAACAGCCGCCGACGAAGTGCTGATTAAAGTGACCGGACCAGCGCAGGTGATTGGTGGGCGCTCCTATTGTATCTTCAGCTCCGATGACGGTACGGCGAAAGTGCCGTTCCCGGCGACGCTCTCTTTTACCACCCGCAGCGGAGCGATACAGACCTACGATGCCGGGTGCGATGGTAACTGGCGGGATATGACCGATGCGCTGTGGCTGACTACACCGTGGAACGATATCTCTGGGGAAGTGGGGCAAATGGATAAAACCACAGTGAAATTTTCGATTCCAATGGATAACGCTATTTCGCTGCGTACGGTAGATGATAATGGCTGGTTTGGTGAAGTCAGTGCTTCAGGAGAGATTCATGTTCAGGCGACATGGCGTAACATTAACTAAGGCTCTGCTGACAGTGGGCTGTATGCTGACGGTACCTTTGGCACAGGCGATCTCAGTCGGCAATCTGACCTTTTCCCTACCGGCCGAGGTGGATTTCGCCAGCAAACGAGTGGTGAATAACAACCAAAGTGCGCGGATATATCGTATTGCCATCACTGCCATCGATAGCCCAGGCAGCAGTGAAGTGCGCACTCGACCGGTGGATGGTGAACTGCTGTTCTCCCCCCGCCAACTGGCGTTGCAGGCAGGAGAGAGCGAGTATTTTAAATTTTACTATCATGGCCCCCAGGATAGCCGCGAGCGCTACTATAGAATCTCATTTCGCGAGATCCCCACTCGCAACCTGACAAGGCGCAGCCCAACCGGCGGCGAGGTCAGCATGGAACCGGTGGTGGTGATGGATACTATTCTGGTAGTACGGCCACGCCAGGTACAGTTTAAATGGTCCTTCGATAAGGTGGCCGGAACGGTGAGTAACACCGGCAACACCTGGTTTAAACTGCTGATAAAACCGGGATGCGATTCGACCGAAGAAGAAGGCGATGCCTGGTATCTTCGTCCAGGGGACGTGGTTCGCCAGCCGGAGCTGCGTCAGCCGGGGAACCATTACCTGGTCTATAACGACAAATTTATTAAGATTAGCGATACTTGCCCGGCGCAGTCTCGTCCCACTGATTGAGCCTTTTCCGTCGGTCAAGCAGCAAGTAAATCACCGGCGGACCAGCAACAACGATGATCCATTCAGGGTGCTGACGATAAACGCCGCCGAGGTATCTTTCGGCAGCCAGGAATTCTCCATTGAAGCGATAATTCATCCTCCAGTATTGAGAACCAGAGGGAACAACCTCAAGATACAAATCCGCACTATCTGCCCGTTTGTAGACTTTCTCAATGGATTAACTATATCTGGCTGTCGCGCATTAAGTTTCATAGGGGGATCTCTCAGGAGCGAGCACAGAATGCCCCCATTTATGTCCTCAACTCTAACTTGAGTCCAGTTAAGACGGCTAACTACAAGAAATAATATGGACCAGAAGCCACAATATATGGACTGTAAATTGACTTAGCTATGTTTGGGAAGAGTTTGAAATGGTGCCGATAATAGGAGTCGAACCTACGACCTTCGCATTACGAATCTGTAGCACCAATCATAACTATCTGTTTTAGCAAGCATTAACCGCATTCACCAAGCAATAGTTGATGGCACAAACAGAAAGTTGATGCATGATGTTGTCATGTGTATGTCACAAATACGGCACAACGATCTTCAAACATGTAGCCACTCAGCATAGAAGAGCACAAAGCCTTGCAATCCAGTGCAAATCTTTGTGTGCATCAGTTTTGTCTCATCAACCACAGCAAGTCATCGATCGATTGAGACTTGGATGATAGACTTCATGCCTTTGATTATTAGCTGATAGAAGAAATGTTAAAGCTATTTGCAAAGTACACCTCGATTGGTGTGCTGAACACACTTATACACTGGGTGGTTTTTGGTGTATGTATCTATGCCGCGCATACAAATCAGGCTCTTGCAAACTTCGCAGGTTTTGTTGTGGCTGTGAGTTTTAGCTTCTTCGCGAATGCAAAATTCACATTCAAGGCATCGACTACAACGATGCGTTACTTGTTATACGTTGGATTCATGGGGACCTTGAGTGTTGTCGTCGGGTGGGCTGCTGATAGATGTTCACTTCCTCCAATTGTCACTCTCGTCACCTTCTCCGCCATCAGTCTAGTGTGCGGTTTCGTCTATTCAAAGTTCATTGTCTTTAGGGATGCGAAATGAAGATATCTCTTGTAGTTCCTGTCTTCAATGAAGAAGAAGCGATACCGATTTTTTATAAAACGGTACGTGAATTCGAAGAGTTGAAGCCATATGAAGTGGAAATTGTTTTTATAAATGATGGTAGCAAAGACTCTACGGAGTCAATCATTAACGCTCTGGCTGTTTCAGACCCGCTAGTTGTTCCGCTGTCATTTACACGCAACTTTGGTAAAGAACCAGCATTGTTTGCAGGGTTAGACCATGCAACAGGTGATGCCGTTATTCCTATTGATGTTGACCTGCAAGACCCGATTGAGGTTATTCCTCATCTTATTGAAAAGTGGCAGGCAGGCGCTGATATGGTGCTTGCTAAACGTTCGGATCGTTCAACCGATGGGAAATTAAAACGAAAAACAGCTGAGTGGTTCTACAAACTTCACAATAAAATAAGTAATCCAAAGATCGAGGACAATGTTGGCGACTTTAGACTAATGTCCAGAAATGTTGTTGAGAATATTAAACTTCTACCAGAACGAAATCTATTCATGAAAGGAGTTCTAAGCTGGGTTGGTGGAGAAATAAGTATTGTTGAGTATACCAGAGCGGAACGCATTGCGGGGACGACTAAATTTAATGGCTGGAAATTATGGAACTTAGCTCTTGAGGGTATAACTGGTTTTTCAACATTTCCTCTACGAATGTGGACATATATAGGATTATTTGTTGCAACAATATCATTCATGTACGGAGCATGGATGATATTGGATAAAATTTTATTTGGAAACAACGTACCAGGTTATCCCTCACTTCTTGTTTCTATTCTTTTTCTTGGTGGGATTCAATTGATTGGCATTGGAGTCCTAGGTGAATATATAGGAAGAATCTATATTGAAACCAAAAAAAGACCTAGATACCTTATAAAAAAATAGGATGCATATGAACTTTTTAATTAGAGAAAGCGAAAAGAAAGCATTTGCTTTATTATTTGCAACCGCATTGCTTTTTATATATCCATTAATGCATTATGGTATATATTTTCGAGACGATCTACACAGATCTGTAACTGGATACTATGGATGGAGCGGCCTTGGTAGACCACTCGCAGATATAGTTATAAAAGTAGCATCAGCAAGCGGAGATAGACTATTAGATATTTTCCCGTATAACTTAATACTATCTTGCGCCATGCTATCACTAGCATGTATACATATAGCTAGATTATTACAACATCTAAACATAAAGAAGCCAACGTTTTGTGCCTCATTGTTTATCTTTAATCCATTTTTTCTACAAAATCTAGCTTATAGATTTGACTCCACAGGAATGTCTTTAGCACTTCTTCTTTGTGCGCTTTCATACACCTACCAAAATAACAATATTTATATATCATTGGTAATTAAAATTTTACTTGGTGTCGCAACACTTTCACTGTATCAACCATGTGCAAATCTATTCATTGGGTTGCTATCAATCGAGCTCTCTGCATTATTCATTACTAACAACACAAACAACAAAAAATTATTTTTAACATTAATCAAAAAAGCTGGAGTATTTTTATCATTCTACTCTATTTACTTTCTAATCGTAGCAAGAATATGGGGTTCAGAAAACAATAGATCTGAAATCGTCAAGTTAAATACAGATGGATTAAATCATATTTATAATACATTCCAAAGACTCAATACCTTGCTTGAGTCATTTTTTAATGGTCCAGTTATTTTTTATTTTATACCACCGGTTATTTTATTATTTATTTTTATTATCCTTACCGTTTACAAAAATAGAAACAACTCGTTGGCAACCAAGATGCTTTTATTATTGCTATCATTGAGCTCGGCATATATATCTCTTCTTGGGCCGACATTTATTCTTGTTGATGCGCCCGTATTTCCAAGAACGCTGGTAAGCTTCTCAATCCTCTTTGTTTTATTTTCCATGTATATAATTTCACTTTGTGATAAGCTAAAATGCATTGCATTAATACCTGTAGTAACAGTAATAGCATTTAGCTCTCAATTTGCCAACGCACTGAACACCCAAAGAGAACATGAGAACTTTGTTTTAAATATGGTTGCATATGATTTAATGAATATAAATGGAATACAAAAAATTAAGACAGTGGGCAAGATAAGATTCAGTAAAAGAGCTGAATTACTCACAAATGATAAGCCTCTAATAAGCCAATCTATAAGCAGGGCTACTGAATTTCTTGCAACTTATCAAATGGTTAACAAGGGCTTGAAAGGTGTAAGCGATGGTTATGGCATAGAAAAATCCAATAAGGAAGAGTTGGACTCATTCAAAAGCAATGGTGTTAAACCATATGTTGATAACAATGAATACTCAATATATGAAAATAATGGCGTTGCAATTGTAGTTTTTAAGGGATAATACGCAACTAAAATAGTTCTGCATTGCTCATTAAGACCAATCAATCACATCAGATTGGTCTTAATGAAATTACGCCGCGACCAGTTATCACCTCCATTTAAACCGAGGTGAATATTCCCCGTTATTGAATCTTCCTATACTTACCTGTATTGTCGCCGGAGAATCAGAAAGAACCTCGGTGCTATGCAATGATAGTATAAGTGATGGTGATTCTATATCTCTATCTGTTTCGATCACATAACCATAATCTCGTTCTGGCTCTGTAAAATAAGCTATTGGTTTTCCGTTTGCTGCAATGGTAAATCTTCCACCAACAAATTTACTCTTGAACATAACATGTATTTTTATCCGACTAACTCCATTCGGTAAAACACAACCAGCATTTAATGATGCTGTAGAGTTTATATTGAAATCTTTCCTTATCACTGTGTATGGAATTGCATATAAAGCTTCAGCAAAGTTTGATTGAGACTGATACTCTGTCGCAGCAATAGAGCTCCCCCCCATAATTCTAAATCCTCCAACACCGGAGAACACACTATTAAAAGCATCCACAGCTTTCGTAAAGTTACCAATACAAACAGGTGTTTCTGCATCATTAATGAATTGTTCCCTTGAATACAATGTCACACTGTTTATATATGTACTTTTATAACCACCAATATCATCAGGGCTTAAAAATCCATACCCATTGGAACCATCAGATACGCCATTAAATTCTGTATAATAGCTACAAAATTCGTTAGATGATCTTGGAGATGTCTCAATCCATCCAAATCCAAAATTTCTCTCTGACTGAATATTGCTATAAGTACACCCACTACTCCGCGTTATAAGGCCTGCGCCACTATAGCGCGTCGCTGAGTCTGGTGATGGGTCAAAATCGCCATTGAGACCATTTGTGTGTGTACGTATACGTAAAAAACTAACAGCATTTACACCCAAATCATCAGTTTCTCCTTGAGTAGGATAACCAATAACAACTCCGCGCCCATAGTTATCATGTGCAACTATTGTTCCAAATGAACAGAACCAAGACTGATAAACTGATATGCCGACGACACGAGCTTTTATGGCTGTAATATTGTCGCAATATGACTCATTTGTAAAATATCTAAAATAAAATCCATTTGTCGCCTTATTATCACAATCAGCAATCATATTTGTAATTCTTACTGAGCTTACATCTTCAGTTGGTGTAACTCCAATTGGAGAGCGAGAGCATCTAATAACAGCCTTTTTAATTGCAACATCCCCAATCCATTTAATGGTTGTAGCAAATCTATTACCTGCTCGCAGAGAATTTCCATATCCTCTCATATCCAAGCCATTTGGAGGCACAAACTCATCTGTAATTCCAATAACACCAGCTGGAAGGATTAAAGGTAGTTTATTATCAGATGCGAATTTAGCAGCACTGGTTAACTCATTAATTGAATCTTTTTCTCCATTTAAATTAACCCCCCACCATTTTAATAGAACTTCTCCATTGATATTTCGTTTCCACCGCCTCCCAATTGCGTCAATAAGTATTGTTCCTCCATTATCTTGAGATGTAGAATCATACTTATCAATTTCAAATATTCCATTTCCACCATCAAATATATTTCGCACACCATATACATAGCATCTATGCATATTCCCGCTATAATTTCTAATATCTTCGTAATTTGCTCCACCTATATATCCCAAACCGAAGCTTTGAGATAATTGAACTTTAAATTGATCAGGTTCATACTTCAGCACATTCGGAAAATAAAACTGCTGAGCACCGTATGCATCATAAACAGCCATAGAATGGCCTTGCACAGTTACGAACTTGGCAATCTGTCCGTTATATACCGGGTAACCAGCAGCGTTAATGATGATTGGTTGCGAAACAGGAACGTGAGAGCCGTCTTCGTTCTCCACATAAACCTGAATCTGGTTTTCAGGGTTTACCGGGTCAGTGTCAATTTTACCGATATAAATTTTGCCATTGGCTACGGCTTTAAAAGAACGAGCCATAGTGAAGAGTTGCGAAGGCATGCTTACCACAACATTGGCATTTATTGAATCTGTCATTTTAATTTCTCTATATGTTAAGCAAGCAATATTCATTGCTAGCATGTTTTTTGTATAATGAGTGAACTTTATTTAAAGGTGGTTAACATGAACTGGAACGAAGTATTCGTATTAAAAGACGATGGACTCCTGTACTGGAGTGACCAATATCTTTCAAGACCCAAAATGTTCAATATCTCTAAAGAAAAGCCTGCAGGACATATATTCAAGGACAAGAACAGGAAAACATCTTATATAATTATCAGGTATCAAGATAAAATATACGCCGCCCATAGGATAATATGGGAAATGTTTTATGGTGAAATCCCTTCAGGAATGCAAATTGACCATAAAGATGGTAATGGGTTAAATAATTCAATAGACAACCTGCGTCTAGTTAGTCTCGGTGAAAACCTAAAAAACAAATCTAAATACACAAACAATACATCTGGGTGCGCAGGTGTTTCATGGCATAAGACCCATAAAAAGTGGGTGGCATATATTAGCGACGCAGGGAAGCGCATTAATCTCGGATACTTTAAGAGTCTCGATGATGCAATTGCTGTAAGGCGTGAGGCTGAAAAGACCTATGGTTATCATGAGAATCATGGTAGGTGATATCTGACATTTCATTGCTCCAGACGAATGATATGATGCAACCATGATGTGATTGCATACCGAAATGGTACTATTGGGTATTTATCCAGTAGGTTACGATGCCATTCCACCCAACTGGTGAGGCATCAAGGATGTACAGCAAATACGACGAGGCGCAGCTTCACTTGAGACTTCCGCATGAACTCCACGCGAAAATTAAACAGCGCGCGAAGATGAATAACAGGTCGCTGAACTCAGAGATAATTGCAGCGATTGAAGAATCATTGGCTAAACAAAGCTCTGCATCAGTTTACATTGACGATGCAGAGCGTATGGCAGAACAACAATCTGATATTGTTAAGAAAATTGTCTTTGATACGCTCAAGGAGCTATATAAAAAAGACAGCAGCTAACCATCAGTTACGGAGGATTTATGCAAAGAGATATGCTGAATATTGCGTTCTACATATTTGGTTTTTGCACGTTCCTGGTGTTTGCGAAGCTATTCTGACAACGCATCAGACTTGGCACCCTGAGTCAGGGCGTTAATGGCCTTTTGCGCCTGCTGCATGGCTTTCTCAAACGCTGTTGATCCGCGTTTGGTGTTTGCCATTCGGAGCATTGCATTTCTGAATGGCTCGCTCTCATAGGCGCGAGTAAGAAGTCCGTAGCTTACTGCTGCGCCAGTTGTTGCAGGGTTCATTGCCGTCCCATATCCGATAATGAACGGGATGGTTTGCTGCCCTGTGGGGGTTGTTACTGCCGCTTTTGCAGCCTGCTGCGTGGATTGAAGGTAGTTTTTCAATCCTTTCAGATAAGCAGCATCCTGCCCCTTAAATGTTATTCCAGTCTGGTTTTGCAGGATGTTAAGCTGCCGAAGGAACTGGTCAGGGGATCCGCCAGATTTCTCCATCGCCTTTCCAATGATGCCATTGCGCATTTGCGCCCTGCCAACACGACCAACTGAGTTATACAGCGTCTTAATTTCCGATTTGTTCTTGCTGAATAGCATGTTGTTGACAACTTCCGGCGTCAGGTCTCCTTTCATGAGAACATTCTTCAGCCTGGTATTCTTTAGTTTCGCCGCTTCGTCAGCGTAGACGGCATTGGCCTGCTGATATTTACGGAGAGTATCGTTGCCAAGATTCTGACCAATGGCACCATTGATATCGTCGGTCATCGCCTTGTAAACACGTTGAATGGCGGCATCAGAACGGTTTGGTAACACTGCCCGCTCCCCCTTCACGTCCATTCTGAACTGGCTGCGCAGATCGCTTAATTGCTTCAAATCCAGATTAACCGGACCATCAGGGCCAGCATTGCGAACAAGCTCATCACGATATGACTGAAGTTTTGAAATTGTCTCGTTATCAGCTACCTTACCAAGCTTCTGCAGATTAGATATTTCTGTATCAATCTGCTGAATTGCTCGCGCAGGCTGAATGTTTACTCCAGCCATAGCATTCTGAACCTGCTCCAGTCGATTACCGGCGGCACGACGAATTCCTGATGTTTTCGCTTTAAGGCTGTCAATAACAACAGATGGATCATACTCACCGAATTTATCAGCAAATCTCTGCACCAACTGGCTTCTCGCTTCCTGTTGCGTTGCTCTCATTCCGCTTGTGCCAGCCAGAGGGATATTTTCTGCTGTAGTCTGCGCCATTTTTCCGACGCGGGAAGTGGGTTGTAACAGGTCTGTGGTGTGCAGAGGAACGCCTTCACGCTCTGCAAATCTGATAGCTTGCTGTGCTTCTGGCGCGATAGCACCACGAACGCCACGATAAGCAGCACCTAATCCACGTCCGGCAGCGTTAATAGCACCGCCAGCCAGCACACCAACGCCTAAATCGGTGGCGAGTGCTTCCGCATCATCTTTCGCACTATTTGCAGCAAGTGATCCAACTGCGTTTTCAGCGAGAAGGCGAGTTGCCCCCTGAGCAATTCGACCAGCAAGTGTTGGTGCCTGTGCTGCCGCTCTCTCAACGCCAGCAGGAGTGAGGTAAGGCAATGCTTCAGCAAATACCCTTCCCTCTGTCGTTTGTGGAGTCAGCGCACCTTGCTGAAGGCCAAAGTCCTGCTCTAATCCCTGCGTTGTTACTCGTGGCGCTGGTTGATATGTCCCATCGCCAATGCCGAGTTTACCGCCAGCCCAAGCCGCCGCGCTCGTTACAGCATCGGCAACTGATGCAGGTATATTTGCCACGTTCACGCCAGCCTGCACCAGTCCGCGACCAGTCTCTTTTACTGCTTCGCCAAGATCAGACATAAATCCACTTTGCTGTGGTTGTTGCTGTGCTACTGGTTGTTGTGTCTCCACTGGCTGCACAGATGGCAATGGATAGGCAGCATAGAAAGCTTGCTTAGCCTGCTCTGCATTTTCTCCGGCTTGCGGGGCCACGACTTCATTGAAGTATTGCTCCTGAGCCTGCGCTTTTTGTTCTGGTGCTAACGCCTGATACTGTGGAGAGGCGATAACATCTTTCCATGCTTTAGCCATTAATCACCCCATAGTGAAGAAAAGTTACTGCTGGCTGCTGGCTGTGATACCTGTGCAGGTTGAGATTGCTTCCGCTGAGATTTACCAACATTAACGTTATATTGTTGGTTGTAATTGTTGGTGTATTCCTGAATTTCACGAATCGACTGCTGCATAGCCTCCGGGCTTGAATAGTCAACCTGCGGCATCCCCTGAAAATACATCTTCGCTTCTGCAACGGTGTTAATACCACTGGCACCCATGTCCCTTGCTGCCGCCACACCCTGATTCTGCATTCTGCCCTGAATACGTTGTGCTGAGTTATATAACTGGCGCTGCTCTTTTCCCGTTAATCGGCTGCGAACATCAGCACCAATTGCTGGATTACCTGCACCGCCTGTCATTCCTGTCATGAAATCGAGAGCAGAAGCGTCTGCATTTGCGATCGCGTCGATATCCTTCTTCATGGCATAGTTTTGTGCTGATGCAGACGATGTTGCAGGCGCTGCGATTGAACTGGCAGGAACGCGAACCATATTCCCCTCGTTGTCGATGCCTTCGTAGAACGCATTAGCCCCAGCGCCGTGAAGTTTCCCGCCTACCGTTACAGTTCTGCCATCTGATAACTGAACTGTACGCTCATCATTCCCAGCGGTTCCTCTTGTTGACGCTCGCTGCATTGCCAAATCCTGCCCACGTCGCGCAATAGAAGCAGATAAGTCCTGACCGCGCATCGTGATGTTCTGGCCTCGTGCTGTTAGCGCCTCGCCAGCCTGATTGCTGCGGATTGTCTCTGCAAGTTTTCCGCGATCAATCTCACGACCAGCCATCTTGTCCTGAACATTGAAGTAATCAATCGGACCAAGAGCAGCCATTCCAAGGTGATCAACAAACTCACCAAATCCTGAAGGATTCTGCTGATACATCTGAGCAACGTTATTAGGGTCAACACCGACGCGCGCCAGCTCATTGGCGTTGTTTTGCAGCCATGATTGCATTGCTTCTGGAGAAGATGACGCAAGACGTGCGCCAGCCGCTAATGTACCGATAGAATTACGCTGGTCTTCATCAATGAATCCCATGCCTTTACGAACGGATTCAATCTGGTCTGGATATTGAGTAGCCAACTGACGCAAAGCACCGCGATCACCAGAAGCATAAGCATTAGCGTATGCCTGCTGAAATTCTTTCTGCCGCTGAGCCTGCTTTTCCTGCTGAAACACCCCCGCAATACCTGAAAGGCCTTGCAAAGCAGTCAGCCCAACATTGTTAGCGCCTGAACGCTCAATATCATTGTTCTGCCTGATAAGCTGAAGCGTATTGCCGATGTCATTTACGCTCGGAGCGTTTGAGTTGACGCCGCCGATACCAGCCAACAATCCGCCATTTGATCCTTGCCAAGTAGCCATGATTACCCCTTAAAACAACGAGCCAAGCAATCCGATACCAGCACCAATGCCAGCGCCCCAAGGTGTTGATGTTCCCAAAAGGCTGGCAAGACCTGCACCGGCAATCGCACCAGACGTTCCGCCACTAATTGCTGTCTGAAGACTTGATGGTTTGTTGGCATTAGCAGCGGCAAGAGCTGCGCTTTGCTGTGCAATGCTGCTCATGTTGTTGGCGTACGTCTGCCCGGCGTTTGCCTGACCTTGCAGCGCACCAAGCCCAACGTTTGCCAGATTGTTGTAATTGCTCATCTGGTTTGATAACCAAGACTGACCGAGTGTCGGCGCGATCGTAGCCAGTTGATTGCTTGTGGCTGTCGAACCAAGTCCACCCGTCGCCTCCGCAGCAGCAAGACTCTGGTAACGCGCCTGACCTGCAAGGTCTTTATACTGCTGAGAGTTGTAATACTGATTAAGTGCCTGCCCCTGACCTTCTAAACTGGAAAGATTCTGCAACTGGTTAACATACTGCTCCGCAAGAGGCGTGAACGGAGCAAGGTTTTTCATGATCGTCTGCCACTGCTGATTTTGCAGGTCTGCTGCATACTTCTGAGCTTCTGCGGCATACTTTGCGCTTTTATCAGAACTTCCACCTTTCCCACCCTTTTCAGGGCAATAAGGTTCCTCGCCGCGCAGTTTTCTGCCCAGCTTAAATGCATATAACATGGCTATCTCCCGTGATTCAGGAAGTCGATTAGTTCTTCGCGTGTTGCGCTGTAAAAAGTCACGTCATCCACGCCTTTGAAGTATTTCTTGATGGTTCCTACTCGCTTAAGGCCAATCATTGCGCAGTACATCTGACCGTGGCGGAATTTGCGCGCAGCGAACGATGTGACGCACTGAACGGTGGTGTTAGTCAGAATGTATCGCCAGAACGCCAGCCCGATTTCCTTGCTGAATCCACGAACCTCTGGCAGGTACATGGCGTGGCAATCAAAGGTCAAAGGCTGAATCTCCTGATAGTAAACAATGCCGCCGAACTGCCCGTGCACGTTCACCTCGAAGTAACGGCATTCAGGCTTGTAGTCGTATCCATCACCGTTGTTGCTCCCGGCGATAATGTCGGGGTGATTTCCCACGGCTTCTATCAGGTCGATGTTTCGCGTTGGTTTGAATGTAATCATCAGTCAATCAGCCCATGTAATCTAAGTGCTGTTTCAAGCGCCAGAATACGCTGCCGCGCCTGCTGCAAACCTGTTGCGAGAGCTGCGACTTCGGATTGCGTGTACGTAGTGCCGACAGTGTATGACTGGTTTGCGTTGAATGAGCCAAGAAGTGGCGTACCTGTGGCTGCAGTCCATCCAGTCTGCCTTGCTCCAACTACCTGAATTCCATCAACTGAATATGATGTTTTTACATCCAGCGGTGACGCAAGAGACTGCGATTCGGTTACGGTTTTCGATACGTAATCACTCTTAATGTCAGATACATCGCTTTCTATGCCATCCAGTCTTTGGTCAACAGTGACCAGATGCGCCTGAATAGCGATAACCTCATCCAGCAAGTAATCAACATCGCTACGCAGTACGACTATCTTCCCTTCGGCGGTTGTTAACCTGACCTCAAGGAGATTTATCGCTTTTGTGTTTGCGGTGATTCTTGCGTCATGATCTGCCAGTTCGACGTCCTGTTCATCGTTTTTTACCTGAGCATCGTAAGCGCCCTGACCAGCCTGATTTGCCTTCCCGGCAATTGCGCCAACATCAGCACCCTGATTTATGACATACAGCAGGTAAGACTGGCTGAATATATTGCGTGGAAGGATTGATGTATCGAGCCGCGTAGCCTGAATGATTACCGGCACATTGAGATTCGAATCAGCCATTACTCAATCCTTATCTGGCAGCCAGACAGAGTTACAGGTGACTTCGTGATAACGCGCAATTTGAAGCCGACATTTTTCCTGATGCGCCCGACTCGCTTCCACAAAACGCGTTTGTCGTAAACGAACGGTTCATTCTGTTCAATCATCTGCTCACGTCCGTAATTTATGCCGTCAGTGGTTGCAGAGAGGAACAGGCGGTCAGCGTACTGCGCAACGCCAGTTGAAGATTCAACCTCAAGGTCGAACACCCGGGCGTTATCCGCTTTGAACAACGGAGTAAACAGCAGGTGTTCCTGTTGAAGACCATACTGACTGCTGATATCGAACTGCAATTTGCCGGTCACCGATTCCAGCTTATCGCCGCACGTTATCTGATTTCCTTCGTAAATGAAGTCGATAGCGCGGTACACATCGTCATACAAGCCTGTTTTCAGTACACACCATTGCGGACCATTGGCGCTTGAAGATGCGTCGTACACGAGAACATGGCGAGGAAGGTGGATAATCAGCAACTCATGAGCATCAAACCGCAGCGATTCCATCACACCATCAGCCAGTTCATCAGCAGTGTAGGAGCGGAGGATTTTCTCAATGCTCGCGCTGGCGATTGGTGACACCTGCCCGGAGCCGATGATATACACAGACGGCGCGCCTGTTGCCGGATTGCTGATGAACGCATACGAATCAGCAAACGGCGTTTTGCAGTAAGTCCCGGCAATGCCTTTCTGCACCATCAGCGATGGCTGTGCGACATACAAAGCGGCACCAACGGTGGTTGCACCAGTCAGGGAGAAATATTCAATCGTTGATGAACCAAAGCAGACGATGAAGTCTCGCCATGTGCCGATACCGATGATGCCGTCCGGCTGCGATTCTGCGCGATATTGTGCGCTGTAACGGTCAGGATGCGATTCGTCTTCAAGATCAGTGATAAACCATGAATCAGTTCCGTCTTTTGACCACGCATAACGCCCACGTAAGCGCGTAATGTCGCGAACTGAACCTAACTCGTACTGTGTGAATCCGCTGTCTGTAGGCCAGTTTGAGACGGTTTTAACCGTACCATCATAGCGATACTCAACCAGTTGACCATTAACGCCTACAGCCTGAGATGTTCGACCATGCGCCATTGATACGCGACCACTTCCGGCGACGTCACCGACTTCGCTTTCGCCTTTGTAGAGCTTGCCGCCACACACACGATAGACAGCATTCTGCGCCATGTTGTACTCGACGCCGCGCGATACACCGTTCACATCAGAGCGTTTGGCAATGCCCGGGAATGAGCGAAGATATCCGCTGCTGTTCAGGATTTCTTTGGGGGTTGCCAACATATTCACTGGCAGATAGTCGATATAGTCGGCGTTTCGAAAGTCTTTGCCGACACCTTTCATAAGCGGAAGTTGCTGAATCGGCATTTATTCACCTCACGTACTCGGATCATCTTTCTCGATGTAAAACCGATTCCACGTAAACGCGCTTTTGTTACCACTACCGCGAGGCATGTCATTTCTCCGCTCAAGTGGTGGTATTTTGGTTAAAGCGATACAGATTGTCTGATATGCACTGTCAGCAGCGGTAAGGAGAGCGTCTGACGGCTGAATGACGTTATCCATGCACACTTGCACAGCGAGTTTCAAAGCGACGCCATCATTTGCCCATGCAGGGATACCTGAATCATCGTCAGGTAACGGCATGATGCCGTTTTCTGTATCAGCAAACTGATACCCAAGCTCGATACCTTTCGCCTGCCATGCTGCCATCATGTCTTCGAGGTCATTAATGGCATCTTCAATTGCCTGAGGGTCAGCATCTGTCAACGTGGCATTGGAATACAGCCCAGCTTTTCGTAAAGCCTTTAGAACGAGATCACCCTTCGTTTTCGCCATCTTCTTCCGCCTTAGCCACTTTTTGCTTCGTTGCGGTTTCTTCAGGAGTTTTTACCCAACCTTTTTTCAGGTGAGATTTAACTTCTTCGTCATCAACAATGATGTAATCGACAGCAAACTGACCACAGGTGATCATGTTGCCAGGCTTATAGAGCATTGTTCGTGCCATTGTCTTCTCCCAATAAAAATGGGGCCGAAGCCCCACCAAAATTACTGCCCGGCAATAACGATGCCCGTATATTCAGGAACAAGTACAGAGCAACCGTACAGAGTGGTGAAACGCGCAGTGGTTACGCCTTTGATGTGGTCGAAGGCGTAAGACATGATCAGCGTAGCGCCCTGCTCGGTGGTTGCTGTCATTACCTGTGGACCCTGACCAGTCGGGAACGCCAGTTTGCCGTACATCAGTTCAACAGAACCATCAGCCCAGAACAGGTTAGCCGGTGCGGCATTTTTGTTGAGAATGGTGATTGCTGCGCTACTTGCCGCATTAGCATCAACGTTTGCATATGGACGGCTGGCGACATCCGCGTTGTCAGGCGGCAGAATTTTCGGGGATATAGTTACTGTCGTTCCGCTAACTGCCAGAACGCGGAATACCTGCGGCTGCCCGGTGGTATCTTTGGTGATCTGGTGTACGGAATTCACCCCTGCGATGGTAAACGCATCGCCAACCTGCAAACCTTCAGCAGATACCGTAATGGTCCCCTGTCGGTTATCCACTGGCATATCGTTAGCATCTTTCGCTTCAACCTTGTGCGCAGGTGCTGCTGCCAGCGTAATGGAAGTTGCTGTACCCTTCGGAACACGACCGGAAATATCGGTCTTGTAGCTATCGAAGGACGCAACCGGAGGGATCTGCGCTTTTTCGTATGCTGTCAGGGTTGCGCCCTGAGCATAAGCACGGTGACCAAGCTCGCCAGCAAGGTCTTTATAGTTGAAGGGGTTCCAGAAAGAGCGGCGGTTGATACCCTGTGGTACACCAATCGCCGTCATGGTGGCATCAATACCTGCCGCACAGTTCCACAAATCACGGCCCTGTGAACCAGTGGTTGAGTCAGCCATTGTGATCACGTTAGTAGCACGCTGCGTGACCATGGAAATCAGGTCAGAGTCAATCTGTGCAGCAAGGCGCATACCTGCGGCGCGACCAGCTTCAGTTTTATGTTCCGGGTCACGCATTTCACGCGCATCCAGAGTGTACAGAATGTTTTTCGGCTCCTTGAACACTGAAGGAACAAGGCGCTGAACCAGTGCTGTTGGCGTTTTGCTGCTGAGATCGAGGCCTTCCTCAATGTTCATGTGGTAATGCTGCGGACGATACAGAACATCACCTGCTCGCTGCATTGCTGTATCACCGGGACGGAATTTTTTAGCGTTACGGGAAACTACGCAGGCGGCCTCAAAGCCTTCAACGTAGTTTTCGAACATGATTTCAAGGTCTTTTGCTAATTGGTTAGCCATGCTTAATGCTCCGATAGGTTATTTTTTTGCCTTTTTAGCGGCGAAATACGGCGTCCAGTCACCAGTTTCCAGCGCCTTGGCTTTCAATTTGTCGAGGTTGTTGATTACTGCGCCGTTGCTCCCCTTAACTGTCGGGGTTGTGGCTGCCGTGGTTTTTGCTTTTGGCATGATTCTGGCCTTCGATTCGATACGTTCCAGCAGACGACCAATTGCTACGGGGTTGGTAGCTTCTGCCAGTTGCTTGCGCAGTTCAGCGTTGCGACCGAGTGCCAGAACAACGATTTCCGGCTTCTCTGACTCAAACAGGATCGCGTTTTGTGTCTCGATGGGGATTTCCTCGAGTACGGCCTGTTCAGCTTCCTGATAGCCAGGAACTTTGAGAGCCTTAACACGTTGCTGATATTTGGATAATCGCTCTTGATAGGCAGCCTGAAGCTCCTGCTCCTTCTGCTTGCGAGTCATCTCCTGTTGCTGGTACTTGCCGTTATCCTCTGCCCACTTAGCCATGCGTTGCTGGTAGATTTCTTCATCGAAACCGATGTCCTCATCATCCAGTTTTGGCATTCGCGGTGGTTGAGTGATTACCGGCTGCTGCTCGACGGGTTTCTGAGACTGACGCATCAGCTCTTTCAGCTCGCGGTCTTTCTCTTTAATCGTCTTGCGCAGGTGTTTTACCAGTCCATGCTCTGTGCCATCTTCGCTGGTTGGCGAATCCAGCTTTTCGTCACCAAAGTAGAATTCCTGTTCTGATTCGTCGTCATCAGTTTCAGTAGCTTCCTCTGCATCATTGCCGGAGGACTCACTGCCATCTTCTGTTTCGACTTCTTCAGCCAGTTCGACATCATCAGGAATCTGCTCTGACGCGTCGGTTTCGATTTCAACTTCTGGTGTGTTTTCTGCCATCTGGTCCATTTGTTACCCCTGTTTACTCGATGTTCAGCCCATCGGAAGGCAATAGGGTGCCAGGCCTCATAAAGACAGCCATTGCACGTTATGGGTTAATTACTGCTGTGGTTGTTGCTGAGTTGATTTTTGCAGGATGCTGCTGATGTCCATGCGCTGCGCATGGCCCTGTGCCTGACTTTTCAGGACAAGCTCTGCATCAGCACGGGCATTGTCTCCTTGCTGTTGCTGGAACTGTCCGAGCAGTTTCAGAGCCTCGCGGATATCAGATTTCTGCTGGCTATCGGCAGATGCGAGGATTTTCACAACGTTTGCCGCTGCAACCTGAGCATCAGTCTGTGCCTGGAATGCTTTAACCTGAATGGCTGCCTGCTCGTTCTGCGCTTTCTGCAATTCAGCCTGACCAGCAAGAAGCTGACCTTGCGCAGCAACCATAGCCGGATCTGGCTGACTGGCCTGTTGTTGTTTCGCCTGTTCAACCATCTGCTGTTCTTCAGGCGTTCTCGGCTTGATAACGCCAGACAGAAGCAACTGATTGCGGTTGTATTCTTTAAGGGTGTCCATCCCTTCGCCGTCCATATTGTCGAGAATCATCGACGATACAAGGTCGTGCTTCGGCGTTCCTGGTGGGATAAGTGCCAGCATGGAAAGTAACGACTTAACCGTTGCATCACGGCGAGTAGCGAACGACTGACCGACATCGACAGTCACTTCATAGTTGCCCTGCGAAAGGTCATTAAGCGCGATAACCTGGCCTGTCTGACGGTCAACCACTTCACCAGTCATCAGCGCCACGTCATCGCTGCCGTCCTCATTAACGATACGCATCGGCGTATCGCTGCCATAGACTTCACGAGCCATAGAAAGCCACACAACGCCAGCGCGACGCATGGATTTAGCCATGTTGTCCATGTAGATATAGGACTGCGTGTCCATCCGGTTAAAGATGCTATCAACGGTATCGGTGGCGACGTTGCTCGGCATGTTCTCAAGCTGCGACGCACCTGTAATTTGCTGAATAGCCGTTCCGGTGTACTGCAATAGCCCGGCAAGAGCTGGCGGCATTTGTGTCGGAGGTGTCCAGCCAGCAACCTGAGCTTCTGAAATGACTGTTCCGTTTTTGTCCTTCTTGCTGGTCATAGGAAGAACTGCAGGTCTTTTCTTATTCCTCTCTGCCCAGTGATTCATTAATGGGCCGGGAATGAAATCAACATCCACGATAGGAATGCCATCACCGCCAGCCTGAGTAGCGTTATCTGCAATCATGGAAACCATCAGGTTCTCAAGACGCTGTGCATCCATCGCTTTTGCTGCGTGGCCTTCGATTCGCTCCTGATTATCAACAAATGAGCGACGCCCATATACCGGGATGAGAGGAATATGTTCGCCAGGAATACGCTTCGGTTCTTCCAGCCATTCAGCGCCAGAAAGAAGACCGCAATAAACTCGGCGTTTCTTCACTGTCCGCTCGCCAATCAGTTCGAATGCGCCATCGGTTAGCTCGTCGGCAATATCTTTGATTTGCTCTTCATCATAGATTGCCGTTTCTCCGCTAACAGGGTTGCGCCACGCCGTGAGCTTCACCTTCTCTATGCGAACTTCGTAGTAGCGTCCAACATAGATGGCATCGGGCGTTGACCAGTCATATTGAGTGCCAGTGTCATCACGAGAAAGGCTTGCCGCGGTGGAATCAGGGTATTCAGCCTCGAACGCTTTGGGCGTCATGGAGAACATTTCCATAGCCCACATAGCATCAGAGCGGTCATATTGCTTGCTGTCCTGATCGAAGAAGACGCATGTCGCTGGGTCGTAAACAGGAAGAAGGCTGATGCGTCGCTGCTCGTTACTCGGATCCATTTCATCTTCGTAATCGGCACACATGCGGAAACAACCGAATCCGCCCGTTACAGCATCATCAAATGCGTTATCACACGCTTCACCACCGGATGTTTCCTGATAGTCAGCGCGGAATTTACCATTCATCTTTTCGGCTAACGCTTCCGATGCCTTATCGTCCTTCGGCCTGAATTTAACGCTGATGCGATTCTGTCGATACTCGCCAATGATGCGATCACATTCACGGGCAATCTTATTCAGTTCAAAGCGCGGGTAATGCTCAAACCTGCCTTCATCAAATGAGTAACCAGCGTTTGTGCTGCCTTCCCACTGTGCGCCGGACACCCGGACGAAACGTTGAGCCTCAATAATCTGCTCACGCATATCCTGCGTTGCTGACCAGGCATTATCAAAGTTGCACAGCACCTTGCGATGCCAGTCAGTCATCTTTTTTTCTGCCATATCAACCTACACCACAAGGAATTGAGTAACTGGAATAGTCGGGTTGCGCAGCCGACTCCGGGCAATGCATACACATCATCAGCGCATCAGCCAGGTTAGGAGATGGAATACCGAGCTTCTGCTTCATTTCGACCTTAGTCATAAGCTCCAGCTTCCCGTTGTTATTGAATTTGCGCTGAATCTGCGTCAGTTCTGCAAACAGCTTCTCCAGCATCTTCTCGCCTATCGCTTCTTTATCGAAGCTCAGCATGTCGTCGGGGTCTGCATACTCACCGTGGACAACCGCCCGATATGTCAGATACAGCCTGTCAGCCAGCGCGTAATAGAATTGCGCTCGCTTATTGCGGAATACATCGCCAATAGTGCGAACGTTGTCGCCCTGTACGACTTCATCAGCCCATGCTCCGGCCTGATATGGTGCATCTTCATCGAATGGCGATTCACTGCCCTTGAACATCGTGGCGGTGATTTTCTTGCCGGAGAACGCTTCCGTTGTCTGTCTGCGTAGCCCGGCACCAACACCATCACCATCCCACAGGTAATGGTCAGCGCCGTCTTCAATCGCCAGCGAAGTAGCCCAGTCAGCACCCTCGTTGATGTCCATCAGTAGACCTTCGGCAATGCGCTTAACCACCGACCCGTGACGCGATGCGTAACCTTTAGCATCTGGCCCTGTATCTGACGGGTCATGTGCAGAAACAACAGCGCCTTTCGCTTTCCATCCGAGCTTCTTGTGCGCATCGGTTGCGGCTTCAAGCCATTCACGTTTGATGATTGCCATATCACTTGCGCTTACTGGCTCACCAAGCCAGATGTGACGATACAGTGTCGGGTTTCTGCGTTTACACTCTTCCATCTCCAGACGGAGAACTTCAGGAAAGTGCGGGTTGTCGGTGTAGTTCACCGTCAGCAGACAAATATCATCGGGAGGGTTTACTACGAATCGCTGATAGGTATCGTCGAGGATGTTTTTCGGGTTAAAGCTCACCCATATTTCGGAAAACGGCTTGCGAATGGTTGGTATCAGAATATCCCACGATTCCTTCGTTACCGCCTCCGCTTCTTCCACCCAGCAGATATCAATACCTTCGAGCGATTTAATCTTCGTAGGGTTGTTTTTGATGCCGTAGAACATGAATTCAGCATTCGTTCCGAGATGACGAATCATTGAACGCTGAATTTCAAACTCAGCCGAATACCCTTCACGCTCGATGGTATCTTCAAGCAACCGGATTACCGAATCGCTGATACTGTTTTGCAGTTCACGAGCGCAGAGAATACGCACAGGCTGCCGACGCGCCGCTTCAACAAGCAGCCTCGCAATTGCCCATGACTTACCGCTACCTCGACCGCCTTTGGCAACTTTGTAGCGATGCGCCTCAATGAACGGTTCAAAGATAGGATTAATCGAGGTCATTTTCCGAACAGAGTGCTCATCGGTGATGTTTCAATCTGGATTGCGCCGCCGTCTTTGCCGACAAGCTCATTAGTTACCTTGTCGCCATACTTACGGGGATTCATTCTGGCCAGCGCCCATTTGCGGGTATCAACGCGAAGTCTTGCCTTTGCCACCTCGGCGGCATCAGGGATTACGTCGTCAGCAATTTCGAATATCTCTTCGAAAATAGAGTCGGCCCGAGTCTCTGTTGCCTTCGCGTACTGGTCACGAAACTCCTGATGTTCAGCCAGCCAGCGAAAAACTGATGTTTTGCTCGGCATTCCTGGGCGTTCGCAAACTTTGCGCAGACTCTCACCGGAGGAAAGCAATGCGCAAATGTCATTAGCCACCTCCGGCATATAATCAGAGGGGCGACCACCTTTCTTTTTCTCAGTCGCCATATTGATTATTTCCCTTCTGCTTGCTTATCCCATTCATCGCGGAATTTGGATGGGTTGTCGAAACCTTGAGTTGCCATGTTTATGCTCCGGTAGTGAACAGGTCTAACGCTTCCTTCGATTTACGCACCGCTTCGATAGTGCGGGTCGTGATATCTGAATTAGCGCCGCCTGACTGGAAGTGAATTTTGAATAGCTCAAGCTTCAGCTCGTCAGTGCCAATGAACTGAAATGCTTCCTCTGCGGCTGCGTTCTGGTTCATGACCAGTTTGTAAATCTCTAACTGGAATTTCTGTTCTTCAGTCATGGGAATAATCTCTGCCATTGTTGGCTCCGTTTATCCGTTAAAAGGGATATCAGTTAAGTTATCCCGTGTAGGGTATAAGCCATTGTCGAGACCACTCATTGAATGGTCTCTGCAATAACCGATGTCTTTCCATCAGTCCGCCACCACAAAGAATCTTTTTTGCCATAAGGCAGGAGGTTTATCTTTCAGTGGCTGCCAGTGTTATTTCCCCACTTTCTGGCTTGGGTTGTTTCGCGGTGCTGCCGTTAATTAGTGACCAGAAATTAACTCCGGTTTCATTATCAAGCCCACCCGCAGATGAGCTTTGTAATGGTTACTTCGCTTTTGCTTCCGCTCGCTTACGCCGGCGCTCTTCTTTCCTCTCGGCTTTTGCCATGTCCATGAATGCCTGCATGATCGAGTTCCGCATCATGTAGCTGACAAAGTGATGGTTGACGCAACCGTTAATACGGAGTTGCTCGCCAAACTCATCCACCGAGGCCAATGCTTCCATCATGCCCTTCTCGCCTTTCATGAACTCTGAGAA
>NZ_JAATUR010000023.1 GCF_011881725.1 Escherichia coli
TTGAGTGATAACGGCGTCCCGAACGCTCTTGTCTCGGGGCGCATTCCGAAGTCTGTTCACTGGCATTAGCAACGGAAAATATTGCTCTGAAGGCATTTCAGAGCAAAACAGGTGCGGTTCCGACAGGACAACCGTTTTAGGGGGATAATATGGCTACATCAGTACAGACAGGTAAAGCTAAGCAGCTAACATTACTAGGATTCTTCGCCATCACGGCGTCGATGGTAATGGCTGTTTATGAATACCCTACCTTCGCAACATCTGGTTTTTCATTAGTCTTCTTCCTGCTCTTAGGCGGGATTTTATGGTTTATTCCCGTTGGACTTTGCGCTGCGGAAATGGCCACCGTCGACGGCTGGGAAGAAGGTGGCGTCTTCGCCTGGGTATCAAATACACTGGGGCCGAGATGGGGATTTGCAGCAATCTCATTTGGCTATCTACAAATCGCCATTGGCTTTATTCCGATGCTTTATTTCGTGTTAGGGGCACTCTCCTACATCCTGAAATGGCCAGCATTGAATGAAGACCCCGTGACCAAAACTATTGCAGCACTTATCATTCTTTGGGCGCTGGCACTCACTCAGTTTGGTGGCACCAAATATACGGCGCGAATTGCCAAAGTCGGCTTCTTCGCCGGTATCCTGTTACCTGCATTTATTTTGATTGCATTAGCCGCTATTTATCTGCACTCCGGTGCGCCAGTTGCCATCGAAATGGATGCCAAAACCTTCTTTCCTGACTTCTCGAAAGTTGGCACTTTAGTTGTGTTTGTTGCCTTCATTTTGAGTTATATGGGGGTTGAAGCTTCTGCGACCCACGTCAATGAAATGAGCAACCCAGGGCGCGACTATCCGATGGCAATGTTGCTGCTGATGGTGGCTGCCATTTGCTTAAGTTCAGTCGGCGGTTTGTCCATTGCGATGGTCATTCCGAGTAATGAAATCAACCTGTCCGCAGGTGTAATGCAAACCTTCACCGTGCTGATGTCTCATGTGGCGCCGGAAATTGAGTGGACGGTTCGCGTTATCTCTGCCCTGCTGCTGCTGGGTGTTCTCGCGGAAATCGCTTCATGGATTGTTGGCCCTTCTCGCGGGATGTATGTCACTGCACAGAAAAATCTACTGCCCGCCGCGTTCGCTAAAATGAACAAAAATGGTGTGCCGGTAACGCTGGTAATTTCTCAACTGGTGATTACCTCTGTCGCGTTGATTATCCTTACCAACACCGGTGGTGGTAACAACATGTCCTTCCTGATCGCGCTGGCGTTGACGGTGGTGATTTATCTGTGTGCTTATTTCATGCTGTTTATTGGCTACATTGTGTTAGTCCTTAAACATCCTGACTTAAAACGCACATTTAATATCCCTGGTGGTAAAGGGGTGAAACTGGTCGTGGCGATTGTCGGTTTGCTGACTTCAATTATGGCGTTTGTCATCTCCTTCCTGCCGCCGGATAATATCCAGGGTGATTCTACTGATATGTATGTTGAATTATTAGTGGTAAGTTTCCTGGTGGTACTTGCTCTGCCGTTTATTCTCTATGCCATTCATGACCGTAAAGGTAAATCGAATACGGGAGTTACACTGGAGCCAATTAACAGCCAGAATGCGCCTAAAGGACATTTCTTCCTGCATCCACGGGCACGTTCACCGCACTATATTGTGATGAACGATAAGAAACACTAACTATGACTGAGTGGTAATAACGTAAGGGAGCGAAAATTAATCGCTCCCTTTAGCTTGTTGATAACGTGCACGTATTTTCCCGGATGCGGCGTTAACGCTATATCCGTCCGACAAGACTGTGCAAATTTTATCAATTGCGAATCACCTTGTCGGCCTGATTAGCGAAGCGCATCAGGCTTTTTAGCGTTTTTCATTAGCCACAAGAAAGCGATAATTAATTCCTGCTTATTGTCGTATTGACTTAACCGAGATAAGGACGAGAATGAGCGCACATCTGTTTACCGGAAACCAGCATATATGGATATCTGCTCCCGAAACGTGAAATTAGTGATTAAAAGGCCAGTTGCTCTGGTTGCCCTGGCATTTTTACTGAGTAGTTGTAAAAGTACGCCTCCAGATTCAATAGCAACACCACCAGCAGACTCAAAACCACCAGCGACCGCACAACAGTCGTCACAACCTATGCGTGGTATCTGGTTGGCTACGGTGTCGCGCCTCGACTGGCCCCCCGTCTCCTCGGTTAACATCAGCAACCCCACCAGCAGGGTTCGTGTGCAACAGCAGGCGATGATCAACAAACTGGAAAACCTGCAACGGCTGGGTATCAACACCGTCTTTTTCCAGGTGAAGCCCGACGGCACTGCCCTGTGGCCGTCGAAGATTCTGCCGTGGTCCGATCTCATGACCGGCAAGATTGGTGAATATCCTGGTTACGATCCGCTGCAATTTATTCTCGACGAAGCCCACAAGCGTGGGATGAAAGTTCACGCCTGGTTTAATCCCTACCGTGTGTCAGTTAATACGAAGCCCGGTACTATCAGGGAACTGAATAGCACCCTGTCTCAACAACCGGCCAGCGTCTATGTGCAACATCGCGACTGGATCAGGACGTCAGGTGACCGTTTTGTTCTCGATCCAGGGATCCCAGAAGTTCAGGACTGGATCACATCGATAGTTGCTGAAGTGGTTTCTCGTTATCCGGTAGATGGCGTGCAGTTTGATGACTATTTTTATACTGAATCACCGGATTCAAGGCTTAACGATAACGAGACATACCGCAAATACGGTGGTGCTTTTGCGTCTAAAGCTGACTGGCGGCGCAACAATACCCAGCAGTTAATTGCTAAAGTGTCGCACACCATTAAAAGCATTAAGCCGGAAGTCGAGTTTGGTGTGAGCCCTGCGGGCGTCTGGCGCAACCGTTCACACGATCCGCTCGGTTCTGATACGCGCGGAGCAGCGGCTTATGATGAATCCTATGCTGACACTCGTCATTGGGTCGAACAAGGCTTACTGGATTATATAGCCCCGCAAATTTACTGGCCGTTCTCGCGTAGCGCCGCGCGTTATGATGTGCTGGCAAAATGGTGGGCAGATGTCGTCAAACCGACCAAAACCCGTCTTTATATCGGTGTCGCCTTCTATAAAGTGGGGGAACCTTCAAAGACAGAACCTGACTGGATGGTTAACGGCGGCGTGCCGGAACTGAAAAAGCAACTCGATCTTAACGATACCGTGCCAGAAATCAGTGGAACGATCTTGTTCCGCGAAGACTATCTGAACAAGCCGCAAACTCAACAGGCAGTTAGCTATCTGCAAAGCCGTTGGGGAAGCTAAACGCCCTTTCTTACTTTGTGGCACTGCCGGTGCTTTAAGCACCGGTTTGTCATCAACGAAACTTTCTCAACTAATTAAATCAACTTAAGTTGAATTGTTATAATTCCCCTGAAAAAAACGTATGAATATGAAAAACCATACGATATTAACCGTCACCGAAAAATAATTACGATGGACTATACTCTTCAGAAGACCAGTAACGTAGATTAAAACTGTCATAAGTCACTTATTTCTTTTCAGTATCTCTTCATATTTCAGGAGAATATGGTGCCGTAAATCTGTCCAAACGAGTTGCGTTTCGCTTTTCGATTCCGTCTGCCTTTCCAGCCGTATAAGGGTGTGAATTATGGAGATGTACTTTAAAAGAATGAAAGATGAGTGGACCGGATTAGTTGCCCAGGCCGACCCCCTCATTCGCGACAAAGCGGCAGAAATTGCCGTAGCGCATGCTCATTACTTAAGTATTGAGTTTTATCGAATTGTACGCACTGACCCGCATGCCGAAGAGTTTTTGAGTAACGAACAGGTCGAAAGGCAGCTTAAAAGTGCGATGGAAAAATGGATCATCAATGTGCTCTCTGCGCAAACGGACGATGTTGAAAGACTTATACAAATCCAACATACCGTAGCCGAAGTCCATGCTCGTATTGGTATTCCGGTAGAAATTGTCGAGATGGGCTTTCGCATGCTGAAAAAAATCCTCTACCCGGTAATATTTTCTTCTGATTATTCGCCCGCTGAAAAACTTCAGGTTTATCACTTTTCGATTAACAGTATCGACATAGCCATGGAAGTGATGACCAGGGCGTTTACCTTTAGCGACAGTAGTGCAGCTAAAGAAGACGAGAACTATCGTATCTTCTCGTTACTGGAAAACGCCGAAGAAGAAAAAGAACGCCAAATAGCCTCATTACTTTCATGGGAAATGGATATTATCTATAAAGTCCTTCTGGATTCTGATTTAGGAAGTAGTTTGCCTTTAAGTCAGGCTGATTTTGGCCTGTGGTTTAACCATAAGGGTCGCCATTATTTTAGTGGTATAGCCGAAGTGGGACATATCTCTCGCCTGATACAGGATTTCGACGGTATTTTTAAACAAACTATGCGTAACGCAAAAAATTTGAGTAATAAAAGTTTGCGCGTGAAATTTTTATTACAGATAAGAAATACCGTTTCGCAAATTATCACCTTACTACGTGAACTATTTGAAGAAGTCTCGCGTCATGAAGTGGGTATGGATGTACTGATGAAATTACTTAACCGTCGTTTCTTGCCGACTATCTTCAAACGTGAAATCGCTCATGCCAATCGGGCCGGTACACCATTGTCTGTTCTGATCATCGATGTAGATAAATTCAAAGAGATCAACGATACATGGGGACATAACACCGGCGATGAGATTTTACGTAAAGTCTCGCAGGCGTTTTACGACAATGTACGTAGCAGTGACTATGTTTTCCGCTACGGCGGTGATGAATTTATCATTGTGCTGACTGAAGCTTCCGAAAATGACACTTTGCGTACCGCAGAGCGGATCCGCAGTCGGGTGGAAAAAACCAAACTGAAAGCCGCAAACGGCGAAGACATAGCCCTCTCCCTGTCCATTGGCGCCGCCATGTTTAATGGGCATCCTGATTATGAACGCTTAATTCAAATAGCCGATGAAGCTCTGTATATCGCGAAAAGACGAGGTAGAAATCGTGTTGAACTCTGGAAAGCCAGTCTTTAGATGCGCCCGGATGCAGAGGTAATCATGAAACTAACCGATGCAGAAAATGCCGTCGACGGCATTTTTTCCCCCGCCCTTGAGCAAAACATGATGGGCGCGGTGTTAATTAACGAAAATGACGAAGTAATGTTTTTTAATCCTGCTGCGGAGAAGCTCTGGGGGTATAAGCGCGAAGAAGTGATTGGCAATAACATTGATATGCTGATTCCCCATAATTTGCGCCCTGCGCATCCAGAATATATCCGCCATAACCGCGAAGGCGGTAAAGCGCGGGTTGAAGGTATGAGCCGGGAATTGCAACTGGAGAAAAAAGACGGAAGTAAAATCTGGACCCGTTTCGCGCTATCCAAAGTGACTGCCGAAGGGAAAATTTATTACCTGGCGCTGGTACGTGATGCCAGCGTAGAAATGGCACAGAAAGAACAGACCCGGCAGTTGATTATTGCCGTGGATCATCTCGACCGCCCGGTCATTGTGCTGGACCCGGAACGCCATATCGTGCAGTGCAATCGCGCGTTTACTGAAATGTTTGGCTACTGCATCAGCGAAGCCAGCGGTATGCAGCCCGATGCGTTGCTTAATTTCCCTGAATACCCGGCAGATAATCGTATTCGCTTACAGCAACTGCTATGGAAAACCGCGCGTGATCAGGACGAATTTCTGTTGTTAACGCGCACAGGGGAAAAAATCTGGATAAAAGCCTCTATTAGCCCAGTTTATGATGTGCTGGCTAATCTGCAAAACCTGGTGATGACCTTCTCAGATATCACCGAAGAACGACAAATTCGTGAGCTTGAAGGCAATATTCTCGCCGCCATGTGTAGCAGTCCGCCATTTTATGAAATGGGCGAAATCATCTGCCGGAATATTGAATCCATTCTTCATGAATCCCATGTGTCATTGTATGCATTGCGTAATGGTATGCCGGTGCATTGGGCGTCGTCCTCTCATGGGACAGAAGTAAAGAATGCGCAAAGCTGGTCAGTCACCATTCGCCAGCGCGATGGCACATCTGCCGGGTTTCTGAAAATCAAAACAGCGTCCGGGGCGGTAACCAGCGCCTTTATCGAACGAGTGGCGGATATCAGCCAGCATATGGCCGCGCTTGCGCTGGAGCAGGAAAAAAGCCGCCAGCATATTGAGCAACTCATTCAATTTGATCCGATGACTGGTTTGCCAAATCGTAACAACCTGCACAATTACCTCGATGACCTGCTCGACAAAGCCGTCTCTCCGGTGGTGTATCTTATTGGTGTTGACCATATCCAGGATGTTATTGATAGTCTTGGCTATGCGTGGGCCGATCAGGCATTGTTGGAAGTGGTCAATCGCTTTCGTGAAAAGATCAAACCCGACCAGTATCTCTGTCGTATTGAAGGTACACTGTTTGTCCTCATCAGCCCGGAACACGACGTCAGTAACATTACCCAAATCGCTGATGAGCTACGGAATGTTATCAACAAACCTATCATGATTGATGATAAACCGTTCCCGTTAACTTTAAGCATTGGCATCAGCTACGACGTGGGCAAAAATCGCGACTATCTGCTTTCCACAGCCCATAATGCGATGGATTTCATTCGCAAAAACGGCGGTAACGGCTGGCAGTTCTTTAGCCCGGCAATGAACGAAATGGTGAAAGAGCGATTGATATTAGGCGCGGCGCTGAAAGAAGCTATCAGTAACAACAAACTAAAACTGGTTTATCAACCGCAGATCTTTGCTGAAACCGGCGAGTTGTATGGTATCGAAGCCCTCGCTCGCTGGCACGATCCCCAGCATGGTCATGTTCCCCCTTCACGGTTTATTCCCCTTGCAGAGGAGATTGGGGAAATCGAAAACATTGGTCGCTGGGTCATTGCAGAAGCCTGCCGTCAGTTAGCAGAATGGCGCAGTCAGAATATTCATATCCCGGCGTTATCCGTTAACTTGTCTGCGCTGCACTTTCGCAGCAATCAACTGCCTAATCAGGTGTCTGATGCAATGCAGGCCTGGGGAATTGACGGCCACCAGCTGACGGTGGAAATCACGGAAAGCATGATGATGGAACACGATACCGAGATCTTTAAACGGATCCAGATCCTCCGCGATATGGGCGTAGGTTTATCAGTAGATGATTTTGGCACAGGTTTTTCCGGTTTATCCCGCCTGGTCAGCCTGCCGGTAACAGAAATCAAAATTGACAAAAGTTTTGTCGACCGTTGTCTGAGCGAAAAACGCATCCTCGCCTTACTGGAAGCGATAACCAGCATTGGGCAAAGCCTCAATTTAACCGTCGTAGCGGAAGGCGTCGAAACCAAAGAACAATTTGAGATGCTTCGTAAGATTCACTGTCGCGTTATACAGGGATATTTCTTTTCCCGCCCCCTGCCCGCTGAAGAAATCCCAGGATGGATGAGCAGCATGCTACCGTTGAAAATCTGACAAATTCCTTCTGCCCGCACTCGCGGGCTGTATTTTAACGTGACACTGTCACTTAAATACTGTGATTTCCGCTGCGATTCCTGGAGATTCCTTCCTTAAGTCCCCCCTCTTGCACCAAAAGTGCACTACGCTGCACAAATGTTGATCAAAAGTTAAAAATATAACTTTAAGCCAGCATTCTGGCGCTTATCCTGGCATGGCATGAGATCTGCATAAGCGGAAAGCGCAGTAATTTTGTCTTATACAGGAACCCGTTATGTCGGATACCACCGAACTAGTTGACTTAGCCGTTATCTTCCCTGAGCTGGCGATCGATTTGAAGTATGCATGCGCCGATAACATCACAGGTGAGCCTATTTATCAGCAAGCGCGTTGTCTGTTGCATAAGGACGCGATTACCGCGCTGGCGAAAAGTATCAGTATTGCCCAGCTGTCGGGCTTACAACTGGTGATTTACGACGCATATCGCCCGCAACAAGCACAGGCGATGCTGTGGAAGGCCTGCCCTGACCCGCAATATGTTGTTGATGTGGCCGTCGGCTCAAATCACAGCCGTGGCACGGCGATCGACCTGACACTTCGTGATGAGCACGGGAACATCCTGGATATGGGGGCCGAATTCGATGAAATGCACGAACGCTCCCATGCCTATCACCCTTCCGTCCCCCCCGCAGCCCAGCGTAATCGCCTGTTGCTGAATGCGATTATGACTGGCGGTGGTTTTGTTGGTATCTCCAGCGAATGGTGGCACTTCGAATTACCGCAGGCAGCAAGTTACCCGCTGCTCGCTGACCAGTTCGCCTGTTTTGCATCTCCTACCACACAGCACGCTAGTTAATCAGGAAACTGCCATGAAGAGATCGATATCATTTCGTCCCACACTGCTCGCGATCGTCCTTGCCGCCACACTGCCGGTTGCTCACGGTGCCGTACCAAAAGATATGCTGGTAATTGGTAAAGCCGCCGACCCGCAAACCCTCGACCCGGCGGTCACTATTGATAATAACGACTGGACCGTCACCTATCCGTCTTATCAGCGACTGGTACAGTACAAATCGGACGGCGATAAAGGCTCTACAGACGTTGAGGGCGATCTGGCAAGTAGCTGGAAAGCGTCTGACGATCAAAAAGAGTGGACGTTCACCCTGAAGAAAGACGCCAGATTTGCCGATGGGACGCCAGTCACAGCTGAAGCAGTAAAACTCTCTTTTGAGCGGTTGCTGAAAATTGGTCAGGGGCCAGCGGAAGCATTTCCCAAAGATTTAAAAATCGAAACTCCCGACGAACACACGGTGAAGTTTACCCTTAGCCAGCCATTCGCGCCGTTCCTCTACACGCTGGCGAATGACGGAGCATCAATCATCAATCCGGCAATTTTAAAGGAGCATGCTGCGGATGATGCACGCGGTTTCCTCGCGCAAAACACCGCCGGTTCCGGACCGTTTATGCTGAAAAGCTGGCAAAAAGGTCAACAATTAGTTCTGGTACCAAATCCGCATTACCCCGGCAATAAACCGAACTTCAAACGGGTATCAGTAAAAATTATCGCTGAAAGCGCCTCCCGCCGTTTGCAACTCTCTCGTGGCGACATTGATATTGCCGATGCCCTGCCGGTTGATCAGCTCAACGCTCTTAAGCAAGAAAACAAAGTCAACGTTGCAGAGTACCCGTCACTGCGCGTCACCTATCTGTATCTGAATAACAGCAAAGCGCCGCTTAATCAGGCGGATCTGCGTCGGGCTATTTCCTGGTCTACTGATTATCAGGGCATGGTTAACGGCATTCTCAGCGGTAATGGTAAACAGATGCGCGGCCCGATCCCGGAAGGCATGTGGGGGTACGACGCTACCGCAATGCAATACAACCATGACGAAACAAAAGCCAAAGCCGAATGGGATAAAGTGGCGACCAAACCCACCAGCCTGACCTTTCTCTATTCCGATAACGACCCGAACTGGGAACCGATCGCCCTTGCGACTCAATCCAGTCTCAGCAAGTTGGGTATCAATGTGAAGCTGGAAAAACTGGCAAACGCGACCATGCGCGACAGAGTGGGTAAAGGTGATTACGACATTGCGATTGGCAACTGGAGTCCGGATTTCGCCGACCCGTATATGTTTATGAACTACTGGTTTGAGTCTGATAAAAAAGGACTGCCTGGAAACCGTTCGTTCTATGAAAACAGCGAGGTCGATAAATTACTGCGCAATGCGCTCGCGACAACCGACCAGACGCAGCGAACCCAGGACTACCAGCAGGCACAGAAAATCGTCATTGATGACGCGGCTTATGTGTACCTGTTCCAGAAAAACTACCAACTGGCGATGAACAAAGAGGTAAAAGGCTTCGTGTTCAATCCCATGCTGGAACAGGTCTTCAATATCAATACCATGAGTAAATAACGTGACCTTCTGGAGTATTTTACGCCAATGCTGCTGGGGGCTGGCGCTCGTGGTGGCGGGCGTCTGTGTGATTACGTTTATTATCTCGCACTTGATCCCCGGCGATCCGGCGCGATTGCTGGCTGGCGACCGCGCCAGCGATGCCATCGTAGAAAATATTCGCCAGCAACTTGGGCTGGATCAGCCGCTGTACGTACAATTTTACCGTTACGTTAGCGACCTGTTTCATGGCGACCTGGGGACGTCTATTCGTACCGGGCGTCCGGTTCTGGAAGAGTTGCGTATATTCTTCCCGGCGACGCTGGAGCTGGCTTTTTGTGCCCTTCTGCTGGCGCTATTGATAGGTATCCCGCTGGGCATACTCTCTGCCGTCTGGCGTAATCGCTGGCTGGATCATCTGGTACGACTCATGGCTATTACCGGGATCTCCACGCCGGCTTTCTGGCTGGGGTTAGGCGTTATTGTATTGTTTTATGGGCATCTGCAAATTCTACCCGGCGGCGGAAGGCTCGATGACTGGCTGGATCCGCCAACACACGTAACCGGCTTTTATCTCCTTGATGCGCTGCTTGAAGGGAACGGCGAAGTCTTTTTCAATGCGTTGCAACATCTCATCTTACCGGCATTAACGCTGGCGTTCGTTCACCTGGGGATTGTCGCTCGCCAGATCCGCTCAGCGATGCTGGAACAGTTGTGTGAAGACTATATTCGTACCGCCCGGGCCAGCGGTTTGCCCGGCTGGTATATCGTTTTACGTTATGCGCTACCCAATGCGTTGATCCCCTCGATTACCGTATTGGGTCTGGCGCTGGGTGATTTGTTGTATGGCGCAGTGCTCACTGAAACCGTTTTTGCCTGGCCCGGAATGGGCGCATGGGTAGTGACATCAATACAGGCGCTCGACTTCCCGGCAGTAATGGGTTTTGCGGTCGTGGTTTCGTTTGCTTATGTACTGGTGAACCTGGTGGTGGATTTGCTCTATTTGTGGATTGATCCGCGTATCGGGCGCGGAGGTGATGAATGATGTTAAGCGAAGACACACCTGTAGTACGCCCGAAAACACGAATGCGGTTTAACAGCGCAAAGCTGTTATGGATGCTGAAAGGCAGCCCGCTTACCGTGACCGGCGCAGTCATCATTATATTGATGTTAATGATGATGGTGTTTTCACCGTGGCTGGCGACGCATGATCCCAACGCCATTGATTTAACCGCCCGCCTGTTGCCGCCTTCTGCGGCGAACTGGTTTGGCACCGATGAAGTGGGACGCGATCTGTTTAGCCGCGTGCTGGTCGGGAGTCAGCAATCGATTATCGCCGGATTAGTGGTGGTCGCTATCGCTGGCATTATTGGTTCGCTGCTCGGATGTCTTTCCGGCGTGCTGGGCGGACGTGCAGACGCCATTATCATGCGTATTATGGACATTATGCTGTCGATTCCTTCGTTGGTGCTGACGATGGCACTGGCTGCCGCTCTCGGGCCGAGTTTGTTTAACGCCATGCTGGCGATTGCTATTGTGCGTATTCCGTTTTATGTGCGCCTGGCGCGGGGGCAAACATTAGTTGTTCGCCAGTTCACTTACGTTCAGGCGGCGAAAACCTTTGGCGCATCGCGTTGGCATCTGATCAACTGGCATATTTTACGTAACTCCCTGCCGCCGCTGATCGTGCAGGCGTCACTGGACATTGGTAGCGCAATTCTAATGGCTGCCACGTTGGGATTTATTGGTCTGGGTGCTCAACAGCCAAGTGCTGAATGGGGGGCGATGGTGGCCAATGGTCGCAACTATGTGCTTGATCAGTGGTGGTATTGCGCCTTTCCGGGGGCAGCGATTTTAATTACTGCCGTCGGATTTAATCTGTTTGGCGATGGTATTCGCGATCTGCTTGACCCGAAAGCAGGAGGAAAGCAGTCATGACCCAACCTGTTCTGGACATTCAACAACTGCATTTGAGTTTCCCCGGTTTTAACGGCGACGTTCACGCGCTCAACAATGTGTCTTTGCAGATTAACCGCGGTGAAATTGTCGGTCTGGTGGGCGAATCCGGCTCAGGTAAATCAGTAACCGCAATGTTGATTATGCGTCTGTTGCCGACAGACAGTTATCGCGTACATCAGGGGCAGATTTCACTGCTGGGAGAAGATGTTCTTAACGCACAAGAAAAACAGCTTAGTCAGTGGCGCGGCGCACGAGTGGCAATGATCTTTCAGGAACCGATGACTGCCCTCAATCCGACCCGCCGTATTGGTCAACAAATGATGGACGTGATTCTTCATCATCAACCATTAAGTCGTCATGAAGCCAGAGCGAAAGCGATTACTCTGCTGAAGGAGATGCAGATCCCGGATGCCGCCGAAGTCATGTCGCGCTATCCGTTTGAGCTTTCAGGCGGTATGCGCCAGCGGGTCATGATTGCGCTGGCTTTCTCCTGCGAACCGCAGCTAATTATTGCTGACGAACCAACCACGGCGCTGGATGTCACGGTGCAGTTGCAGGTGTTGCGACTACTTAAACATAAAGCCCGCGCCAGCGGAACCGCGGTGCTATTCATCAGCCATGATATGGCCGTGGTGTCGCAATTGTGTGATAGCGTCTACGTGATGTATGCCGGAAGCGTAATTGAAAGCGGCGTGACGGCAGACGTCATTCATCATCCCCGGCATCCGTATTCCATTGGTTTGCTGCAATGCGCGCCAGAGCACGGAATACCGCGTCAGCCATTACCTGCTATCCGAGGGACGGTCCCAAATCTCACCCGTTTGCCCGACGGCTGCGCGTTTCGTGATCGCTGCTATGCAGCGGGGGTACTGTGTGAAAATATCCCGGCGCTGACGCCGTGTGATGACAGCAACCACCGCTGCGCCTGTTGGTATCCTCAGCAGGAGGCCATCAATGTCTGACACGTTATTAACGTTACGCGACGTCCACGTCGATTTTCCTGCTCGTAAAAACTGGCTTGGCAGAACCACCGAACATGTTCATGCCATCAATGGTATTGATTTGCAGATCCGCCGTGGTGAAACCTTAGGTATCGTCGGTGAATCCGGCTGTGGAAAAAGTACCCTTGCGCAGTTGTTGATGGGTATGCTGCAACCGAGCCACGGTCAGTGCATCCATTCAGGATCACAGCGCAAAATGCAGATGGTATTTCAGGATCCGCTCTCTTCGCTCAATCCTCGCTTACCGGTGTGGCGCATCATTACGGAACCGGTATGGATTGCAAACCGCAGTAGTGAGCAAAAGCGGCGGGCGCTGGCGGAGGAACTGGCTGTACAGGTGGGTATTAGACCGGAATACCTCGATCGCCTTCCCCATGCGTTTTCCGGTGGGCAACGACAGCGCATCGCTATTGCCAGAGCACTCTCCTCGCAACCTGACGTGATTGTACTTGATGAACCCACCTCGGCACTGGATATCTCCGTTCAGGCGCAGATCCTCAATTTATTAGTAACGCTACAGGAAAATCGCGGGCTGACCTATGTGCTAATTTCACACAATGTCTCGGTGATACGTCATATGAGCGATCGGGTGGCGGTGATGTATCTCGGGCAGATTGTAGAACTGGGCGACGCGCAACAGGTACTGGCGATTCCGGCACATCCATACACCCGATTATTGCTGGATTCATTGCCTGCGATTGATAAACCTCTGGAGGAAGAATGGACGTTGCATAAAACGGATTTGCCAGGAAACCGCACGCTGCCACAAGGCTGCTTTTTCCGCGAACGCTGCCCATTAGCAACCAACGGATGTGAAGTTCGGCAGTTATTAAGGCCGCGGGATGACGGACGAGAGATCCGTTGCTGGCGGGCGCTGTAAAATGCGGCAATCGGCCTGCACTTGAGGTTATTATCAGGCTTACGGGAACGTGGAAACGTTATGCGTCATAGGCCTTTTTTAACGTTTCCATCAACGCTTGCGCCGCAGTAGAAAGCTTATGGTGTGACGAACGCAGTACGCCGACCCTACGCTCAATCACCGGATTATCCAGTTCCAGACATACTGCGCCCAGTTCGCTCATTTGTCTTCGGCACAATGCAGGCACGGCACTACCGCCCAAACCGTTTGCCACCAGTCGTCCGACTGTAACCAGTTGATGACTTTCCAGCGCCACTTCCAGTTGCGTTCCACTTAGTGCCAACTGCTCTTCCAGCATCAACCTGACGGCTGATGGTCGCTGAAGGGTGATGAAATCTAACGTCAGCAATTCCCGCCAGCTCACGCGTTGCCGATTCGCCAGCCGGGAATCGGCTGGAACAATGGCGACAAATCGGTCCACACCCAGCGGGGTAAAATGCAAATGGCCGCAATAGTCAGGTTCAAAAGCAATTCCCATCTCTACGCGCCCTTCGCTCACCATCTCGATCACCTGCTCATTCAACACATCGTGCACGGTGATGTTAATCCCCGAATAACAGTCACGAAAAGTTTTTAGCACCGGAGGCAACACGTTTGTCGCAAATGAAGGCATTGCCGCCACCGAGACTTTGCCTCGTCTGAGCGTGAATCGCTGGCGCATGGCTTCCTCGGTGTTATCCCAGTCAGCCAGCAGAGGTCGCGCCATCGACAAAAGCGTTTCGCCCTCCTGCGTTAATGTCACTTTTCGCGTGGTACGCAGCAGTAAAGCGCCCCCTAAAGCATCTTCCAGTCCTTTAATGGCAAGACTTAGTGCAGGTTGCGACATATTCAGTCGTTCACTGGCATGGGCAAAATTAAGAGTGTGAGCTACCGCTAAAAACGCGCGTAACTGTCTGATGCTCATTTTCATTCGACACCACATTAACCTATTGAATACATTTAATTAACACCAAATTAATAAATAATACAAATTAATGAATCACAAATTTAAAATTAACAAATCATTTTTTGCCCTTAATGATGTTGGAAAGGACAACTGGAGGGCAACTGTATGGCTGGGCTGGATAAACGGGTCGCCACGTATCACGAGGCACTTGAAGGACTTACCAATGAGATGACGATTCTGGCGGGAGGTTTTGGCCTGTGCGGCATCCCGGAGAACCTGATTGCTGAAGTTCGCCACCGTGGAGTAACAGGATTAACGGTGGTTTCCAATAATTGTGGCGTGGACGGTTTTGGACTGGGGGTGCTGCTGGAAACCAGGCAGATCCGTAAAGTCGTCGCATCTTATGTTGGAGAGAACTCTTTGTTTGAAAAACAGGTACTTAATGGCGAACTGGAGGCAATTCTCACACCACAAGGCACCCTGGCAGAACAACTGCGTGCAGGCGGCGCTGGCATCCCTGCTTTCTTTACTGCCACCGGTTACGGTACCCCCGTTGCCGAAGGGAAAGAGGTCCGCGAATTCAATGGTCGTCCGTACATCATGGAAAAGGCGATAACCGGTGATTTTGCCCTGGTCAAAGGCTGGAAAGCTGACTGGTACGGCAACGTGATCTATCGCCATACCGCACAAAACTTCAACCCACTGATGGCGACTGCCGGGAAAATCACCGTGGTGGAAGTGGAAGAAATTGTGCCGCCAGGTGAACTTGATCCTGCCGCTATTCATACCCCCGGGATTTTTGTTAATCGCGTCATTCAGGGGCAATTTGAAAAACGCATTGAACAACGCACCCTTAGCCGTAAAGGAACCTGACCATGTTAACCCGTGAACAAATGGCGATGCGTGTCGCCCGCGAATTACGCGATGGCTATTACGTCAATCTCGGCATTGGTATCCCAACCCTGGTGGCGAACTATATTCCTGACGGAATGGATGTGATGTTGCAGTCAGAGAACGGTTTGCTGGGAATGGGCGCATTTCCTTCGGAAGATGAACTTGACGCCGACATGATTAACGCCGGTAAACAAACCGTTACTGCACGGAAAGGTGCAGCGATATTCGACTCGGCGCAATCATTCGCCATGATCCGTGGCGGTCATGTGGATTTGACCGTACTTGGTGCATTTGAAGTGGATGTGAATGGCAACATTGCCTCATGGATGATCCCCGGCAAGATGGTTAAAGGCATGGGAGGCGCAATGGATCTGGTTGCCGGTGCCGAGAATATTATCGTAGTAATGACCCACGCCTCCAAATCTGGCGAATCCAAACTGCTTCCCGCCTGTACCCTGCCGTTAACTGGCGTCGGCTGCATCAAACGCGTCTTAACCGACCTTGCGCTGCTGGAAATTGCTGACGGTGCTTTCATCCTACGTGAGCGCGCGCCGGGAATTAGCGTTGCGGAAATCGTCGCCAAAACCGCTGGTATGTTGTTTGTACCGGAACATGTCCCGGAAATGCAATTCAACTGAGGAGCCAACATGCAGGACGTTGTTATTGTTGCCGCTACGCGCACACCAATTGGCTGTTTTCATGGCGTACTCGCCCCGCTCTCTGCGGTTGATCTCGGCGCTACCACCATCCGTTCGTTACTGGAGAAAACCTCACTTCCGCCAGAACAGATCGACGAAGTGATTTTCGGTCAGGTCCTGACCGCAGGAAGTGGACAAAACCCGGCACGACAGTCGGCGCTCAAAGCTGGATTACGTCACGAAACACCAGCTGTCACCATTAACCTGGTATGCGGTTCCGGGATGAAAGCCGTACACCAGGCCGTGCAGGCGATCCGCTGCGGTGATGCCCAAATAATTATCGCAGGTGGTCAGGAAAGCATGAGTAACGCTCCCTATTTTATTGATGGCGCGCGAGCCGGTTTACGCCTCGGGCATACCAGTATGAAAGACAGCGTGGTCCATGATGGGCTATGGGATGCTTTCAATGATTATCACATGGGCATTACTGCAGAAAACCTTGCACAAAAATATGCCATCAGTCGCGAGCGTCAGGACGCATTCGCACTACGTTCTCAGCAAAAAGCTGCCGCCGCAATGGAAGCCGGGCGCTTTGCTGACGAAATTACCCCAGTCAGCATACCACAAGGTAAAAAACCACCCCGCTGGGTAAATACCGACGAGCAACCACGCCCCGGGACGCAACTGGAAAAACTGGCGCAACTGAAACCGGCCTTTCTTCCAGTGGCTGGCAGCGTCACTGCAGGAAATGCTTCGTCTATCAATGATGGCGCCGCCGCAGTCATGTTAATGAGCGCCAGCAAAGCTGCCGAACTTGGCCTCCCTGTGCTGGTACAGGTGGCAGGTTATGCCGTTTCTGGCGTCGATCCCGCATTTATGGGCATTGGTCCGGTCGCAGCTACCCGCGAATGTCTTAAGCGTTGCGGATGGACACTGGAAGATCTTGATCTTATTGAAGCCAACGAAGCTTTCGCCGTGCAGGCGCTGGCCGTTGGCGACGAGCTTAACTGGGATAACGACAAAGTGAATGTTAATGGCGGTGCAATCGCACTTGGGCATCCCATTGGTGCTTCCGGTTGCCGCATTCTGGTCACTCTCATTTATGAAATGGCGCGACGTAATGCGCAAAAAGGGCTGGCGACGCTATGCGTCGGTGGCGGTCAGGGAGTGGCTCTGACGCTGGAAAGAACCACAGGAGAACACCATGCAAACTGAACAAGTTGCGGTACTGGGCGCCGGCTTGATGGGCGTGGGGATAGCCACTCATTTCGCCCGCTTTGGTTATGACGTCTGGCTGTACGATACCGAACAGAGCCGGATCGCAGAAATTCCTGTAGTCGCAGGCGGAATTCTTGATGAACTTGTTACCTGCGAAAAGTTTACCGCCTCGGAAAAAGAGAATGTGCTTAAACGTCTGCACGGCACTATTTCTCTTGCAGATGTTGCCGACTCGCAACTGCTGGTTGAGGCAATACCGGAGCGGCTTGAACTAAAACACGCATTATATGCCGGGCTTGAAACGCTTATTTCTCCTGACGCCATTATTGCCAGCAATACCAGCGGCCTGCCGCCGGATGAGCTGGCAGCGAAGATGCGCTACCCGCAACGACTGTTGATCGCCCATTTCTGGCATCCGCCGCACTTCATTCCGCTGGTGGAGATTGTCCCCGGCAGCGTTACTGAACAAAAGCATTTGCACTGGCTACAACACATGCTTGTCTCACTGCAACTGGAAGCGGTGTTGTTGGATCGCGCTGCGCCAGGATTTGTCGGCAACCGTCTGCAATTTGCGCTGTTGCGTGAAGCCCTGCATATCGTAAAAAGCGGCATTGCCAGTGCCGAAGTGGTGGATCAGGTCATGCGTGCCTCACTCGGGCGACGTTATGCCATGGTCGGCCCGCTGGAAGCCGCTGATATGACCGGACTTGCGACGGTGCAGGATATTTGTCGCCATCTGCTCCCTGAACTGGCAACCGGCTGCGACATGATGTCGTTAGTTGCAGAAAAAGTGGAGCGTGGAGATATCGGCGTGCGTAGCGGTCAAGGATTTTACCGCTGGGATCAATCGCGGAAGCAGTACATCCAGCAGCGTCGGGAACATCAGCTTCGCTTCGCCCTGAAACCGTAACTTCTCTGACTGTACCCACTATAACAACGATTTTGAGGAGTCCCGATGAGTGTCTTAATCGCCCTTGCCGCGCTTGGGCTGCTAATGCTGGCAGCCTATCGCGGATACAGCGTTATCCTTTTTGCCCCCATAGCGGCATTAGGCGCTGTTCTTGTCACCGATCCGGCGGCCGTTGGCCCAGCATTTACCGGCCTGTTCATGGAAAAAATGGTCGGCTTCGTGAAATTGTACTTCCCGGTTTTTCTGCTCGGGGCTGTGTTCGGAAAACTGATAGAGCTTTCAGGATTTTCTCGTTCGATTGTCGCTGCTGCAATCAACATTCTCGGACGGCGGCATGCGATTCCGGTGATTGTGCTGGTATGTGCATTACTCACCTATGGCGGTGTGTCGCTGTTTGTGGTGGCATTTGCCGTCTATCCGTTCGCGGCTGAACTGTTCCGCCAGAGTAATATCCCAAAACGGCTTATACCGGCAACGGTGGCCCTCGGTGCATTCTCTTTTACTATGGACGCTCTGCCTGGCACGCCACAAATCCAGAACATAATTCCCACCAGCTTCTTTGGCACCAATGCCTGGGCCGCACCGTGGCTGGGGCTTATTGGTTCACTGTTTATCATTGTCGTCGGGCTTTTCTATCTGGAGCGGCAGCGTCGTAAAGCGCAGGCAAAAAATGAAGGTTACGGCACAGAGTTACTCAATGAACCTGAAACGCCAGACAATATCAATTTGCCTAACCCACTCATTGCGATTTCACCGCTCATTCTGGTAGGTCTGTTGAACTTGCTGTTTACCTGGTGGATCCCGATTTGGTATGGCGCAAGCCATCAACTGGAGTTGCCGGGACTTACCGCCCCGATAACTACTGATGTCGCTAAAATTACTGCTATCTGGGCGGTAGAAGCCGCGCTAATTGCCGGAATTTTGCTGGTCGTGATTTTTGGGTATCGCAATATTCATGGAAGACTGGCTGAAGGAAGCCGTACTGCGGTGGGTGGTGCAATTCTGGCAGCGATGAACACCGCCTCAGAATATGGCTTCGGTGCGGTTATCGCCGCCCTGCCCGGTTTTCTGGTGCTCTCGAAAGCGTTGGCCGCCATTCCTGATCCATTACTCAACGAAGCTATCAGCATCACTACGCTTGCCGGTATTACTGGTTCTGCTTCCGGCGGGATGAGTATTGCTCTTGCGGCTATGTCCGACACTTTTATTGCTGCTGCGCACGCAGCCAATATTCCACTCGAAGTTTTTCACCGCGTGGCATCTATGGCCAGTGGCGGCATGGATACATTGCCCCATAACGGCGCAGTGATCACCCTGTTGGCAATCACTGGGCTGAGTCACCGTCAGGCTTACGGCGGTATCTTTGCGATTACGATCATTAAAAGTCTGGCCGTTCTGTTTGTCATCGGCGTGTACTACACCACTGGCATTGTCTAAGGAAAATCACCATGAATTTACAAGGTAAAACTGCGCTGGTAACGGGGTCCACCAGCGGTATTGGACTCGGTATTGCTCAGACACTGTCAAAAGCCGGCGCGCAAGTGATCCTCAACGGCTTCGGCGATGTCGATGCAGCAATCAATGCGGTTTCTCGAGTGGGTAAAACGCCGGGCTATCATGATGCAGACCTTAGCGATGAATCGCAAATCGTCAGCATGATGGGCTACGCGCGACGGGAATTTGGCGGCGTGGACATTCTGGTGAATAACGCAGGGATCCAATATGTTTCCCCGGTAGAATCTTTCCCGGTAGAGAAATGGAACGCCATTATCGCTATTAATCTCTCTTCAGTCTTTCACACTACACGACTGGCGCTGCCGGAAATGCGCGCTCGTAAATGGGGACGGATAATTAACATCGCCTCGGTACATGGGCTGGTAGCGTCAAAAGATAAATCGGCTTATGTAGCGGCAAAACATGGCGTGGTAGGACTCACTAAGACTATTGCTCTGGAGACGGCACAGACGAGTATAACCTGCAACGCGCTCTGCCCTGGTTGGGTACTGACGCCGCTGGTACAACAACAAATTGATAAGCGCGTTGCACAAGGCGAAGATGCGGAAACTGCGCGTGAAGCCTTACTGGCAGAAAAACAGCCGTCTCGTGAATTTGTGACTCCACAACAACTGGGTGAACTGACCGTCTTTCTCTGTTCGGATGCGGCAGCACAAGTACGTGGCGTGGCGTGGAATATGGATGGCGGTTGGGTAGCTCAGTAAAAGTTCGCCGGATGACACGTCATCCGGCATCACTTTACGATTTCAACTGGTAGTCCAGCGTAATTTCCGCTTTCAGGACCTGTGAAACCGGGCATCCTGCTTTTGCTTTCTGGATAATGCCGTCAAAGGTGGAAGCATCAATACCCGGGGCGGCGACTTCGCTTTTCAGTGCGATTTTGGTAATCGCAAAACCAGCATCCACTTTATCCAGTGATACATCCGCAGTGGTATCAATCGATGTTGGCGTGAATCCCGCTTCTCCCAGCATCAGCGAAAGCGCCATCGAGAAACATGCTGCATGCGCCGCGCCAATCAGTTCTTCAGGGTTGGTTCCTTTTTCGCCTTCAAAACGCGTGTTAAATCCATACGGTTGTTGGTTCAGCACACCGCTCTCGGTGGATACTGTTCCTTTCCCGCGTTTGATATCGCCTTCCCAGTGTGCCTGACCTTTCTTATGGATTGTCATTGTTGCTCTCCTGTGGGCTTAAAAAGGAAATTATAGACTACGTAAGAAATAGCACGCGGATAAGCAGGATATTCCGAATAAAATCCAGTGAAAATAATATCTCCGTGATTAAGTTACCACAAAAGATGAACGTAAATATCAGCCTAAGAAATATTGTAGCAATAACAATCAAATAATACTCAACAGTATCATGTAGTTAAAATACAAAATTTATCAACCAGGATTAATCTTAACAACGAAGCGGTAATTATTTGCCATGCTGAATGTGCTTTATAAAGCTGCGAACTGTAGCAGACACTATAAATATACAGACACGGAGGATCACTATGTTTACTTATTTTCAGGTAGAAAATTCAACAGCAGAACCCGCTCTGGTTAATGCCATTGAGCAAGGACTTCGGGCAGAGCATGGAGTTGTCACTGAAGATGACATTCTCATGGAGTTGACCAAATGGGTCGAAGCCTCTGATAACGACATCCTCAGTGATATCTACCAGCAAACGATCAATTATATGGTCAGTGGCCAGCACCCTGGGCTTTAAGCTGCTAAGCTTGATCGGCAACCTAATTTAGGGGTTTAGCATGTGTTTCTTCGCTACGGCGATGTTGTCCTTAAAACTAGCAACAGGATTGAGGAGTACAAATGAAATCGAACCGTCAGGCACGCCATATTCTTGGACTGGATCATAAAATTTCTAACCAGCGCAAAATAGTTACCGAAGGTGACAAATCCAGCGTGATAAATACCCCAACCGGTAGAAAACGCCCCGTTGAAAAGTAATACATAGCATCCAGTACTCAATGACGATTAAACACCATTGCCTGCGCAATGGTGTTTTTGTTTTTATCTGCTTTATACTTGGGGCCGACGCCCTGGCGGTAAAGCAAAGACGATAAAAGCGTGCCAGGGATAGATATTCAAAAAAGAGTGAGTGACATGGAACCAAAAACAAAAAAACAGCGTTCGCTTTATATTCCTTACGCTGGCCCTGTACTGCTGGAATTTCCGTTGTTGAATAAAGGCAGCGCCTTCAGCATGGAAGAGCGCCGTAACTTCAACCTGCTGGGGTTACTGCCGGAAGTCGTCGAAACTATCGAAGAACAAGCGGAACGTGCGTGGATCCAGTATCAGGGATTCAAAACCGAAATTGACAAGCACATCTACCTGCGTAATATCCAGGACACTAACGAAACCCTCTTCTACCGCCTGGTAAACAATCATCTCGATGAGATGATGCCCGTCATTTACACCCCAACCGTCGGCGCGGCTTGTGAGCGTTTTTCTGAGATCTACCGCCGTTCGCGCGGTGTGTTTATCTCTTACCAGAATCGCCAAAATATGGATGACATTCTGCAAAACGTCCCGAACCATAATATTAAAGTGATTGTGGTGACCGACGGCGAACGCATTCTGGGTCTTGGTGACCAGGGTATCGGCGGGATGGGGATTCCGATCGGTAAACTCTCGCTCTACACCGCCTGTGGCGGTATCAGCCCGGCGTATACCCTTCCGGTGGTGCTGGACGTCGGGACGAACAACCAGCAACTGCTAAACGACCCGCTGTATATGGGCTGGCGTAACCCGCGTATCACCGACGACGAATACTATGAATTCGTTGACGAATTTATCCAGGCCGTAAAGCATCGCTGGCCGGACGTGCTATTACAGTTTGAGGACTTCGCGCAGAAAAACGCGATGCCGCTGCTGAACCGCTATCGTAATGAAATTTGTTCTTTTAACGATGACATTCAGGGTACCGCCGCAGTAACCGTAGGCACGCTGATCGCAGCCAGCCGCGCGGCGGGCGGTCAGTTAAGCGAGAAAAAGATTGTCTTCCTCGGCGCAGGCTCTGCGGGGTGCGGAATTGCCGAAATGATCATCGCCCAGACTCAGCGTGAAGGATTAAGCGAAGAAGCGGCGCGGCAGAAAGTGTTTATGGTCGATCGCTTTGGTCTGCTCACCGACAAGATGCCGAATTTGTTGCCTTTCCAGACCAAACTGGTACAGGCGCGGGAAAATCTCAGCGACTGGGATACTGACAGCGATGTGTTGTCGTTGCTTGATGTCGTGCGTAACGTCAAACCGGATATTCTGATTGGCGTATCCGGCCAGACCGGACTGTTTACGGAAGAAATCATTCGCGAGATGCATAAGCACTGCCCGCGCCCGATCGTGATGCCGCTGTCTAACCCGACTTCACGCGTCGAAGCCACACCGCAGGATATTATCGCCTGGACCGAAGGTAATGCGCTGGTCGCCACCGGCAGTCCGTTTAATCCGGTGGTATGGAAAGATAAAATCTACCCTATCGCTCAGTGTAACAACGCCTTTATTTTCCCGGGCATTGGGCTTGGCGTTATTGCTTCCGGTGCCTCGCGCATTACCGACGAGATGTTAATGTCTGCCAGCGAAACCCTGGCGCAGTATTCGCCACTGGTGCTGAATGGCGAAGGGCTGGTACTGCCGGAACTGAAAGATATTCAGAAAGTCTCCCGCGCTATTGCTTTTGCGGTCGGCAAAATGGCACAACAACAAGGCGTGGCGGTGAAAACCTCCGCCGAAGCCCTGCAACAGGCCATTGACGATAATTTCTGGCAAGCGGAATACCGCGACTACCGCCGTACCTCAATTTAAATCTCAGCCCGGTGGTGAATGCTACCGGGCAATTTTCCCCCTCTTTTTCAGATCTCATCCATACTGGGTAATGGCAAATAAATCTCATTTGCGTCACCTGCTATGCAGAATATCATCCGAAAAGGAGGAATCTATGAAGGCTGCAGTTGTTACGAAGGATCATCATGTTGACGTTACGGATAAAACGCTGCGCTCACTGAAACATGGCGAAGCCCTGCTGAAAATGGAGTGTTGTGGTGTTTGTCATACCGATCTCCATGTTAAGAATGGCGATTTTGGTGATAAAACTGGCGTGATTCTGGGGCACGAAGGTATTGGTGTGGTGGCCGAAGTTGGCCCAGGTGTCACCTCATTAAAACCAGGCGATCGCGCAAGCGTTGCATGGTTCTATGAAGGTTGCGGTCATTGCGAATACTGTAATAGTGGTAACGAAACCCTCTGCCGTTCAGTTAAAAACGCCGGATACAGCGTTGATGGCGGGATGGCTGAAGAGTGCATCGTGGTAGCCGATTACGCGGTAAAAGTCCCAGATGGCCTGGACTCGGCAGCTGCCAGCAGCATTACCTGCGCGGGCGTCACCACCTACAAAGCAGTGAAACTGTCAAAAATTCGTCCAGGGCAATGGATTGCTATCTACGGTCTTGGCGGTCTGGGTAACCTTGCCCTGCAATACGCGAAAAATGTTTTTAACGCCAAAGTGATCGCTATTGATGTCAATGATGAGCAGCTGAAACTGGCGACCGAAATGGGCGCTGATTTAGCGATTAACTCACGCACGGAAGATGCCGCCAAAATTGTGCAGGAAAAAACTGGCGGCGCACACGCTGCGGTGGTAACAGCGGTGGCTAAAGCGGCATTTAACTCGGCGGTCGATGCCGTACGTGCAGGCGGGCGTGTTGTGGCTGTCGGTCTGCCGCCGGAGTCTATGAGCCTGGACATCCCACGGCTGGTGCTGGATGGTATCGAAGTGGTCGGTTCGCTGGTTGGCACACGCCAGGATCTAACCGAAGCCTTCCAGTTTGCCGCCGAAGGTAAAGTGGTGCCCAAAGTCGCCCTGCGTCCGTTAGCGGACATCAACACCATCTTTACCGAAATGGAACAAGGCAAAATCCGTGGCCGAATGGTGATTGATTTCCGCCGCTAAGAGGCCTTTGCTGCGACTGCCATGTTCGGGTCGCAGCCTGTTTTGCGAGACGCTTTCCGCAATTTTACGCATCTTCTTTTCCTCCCCCATCTTTCCCCTCACAATTCGCGAAAACGTAGCGAAACTTGTTGCGCTACACGGAACAATAGTGATAGTGTTCCTTTCGAGGGAACAAGGATGAAGAGATGATAATGAATTTCAGACACAAGGGATTGCGTGACTTGTTTCTTCTCGGCAAAACCTCCGGCGTTATATCGACACAAGTCAAACGATTACGCCACCGACTCGCTGTGATTGATGCAGCAAGCTGCCTTGCTGATATCGATATGCCCGGTTACCGACTACACCCGTTAAGCGGCGATCGCGATGGAATTTGGGCGATATCTGTCTCGGGCAACTGGCGAATCACATTTGAATTCGTCAATGGCGATGCATACATATTGGATTACGAGGACTATCACTGATGAAAATGGCCAATCATCCCCGTCCGGGGGACATTATTCAGGAATCATTGGACGAACTGAACGTCAGCCTGCGCGAATTTGCCAGAGCAATGGAAATTGCACCCTCAACGGCGAGCCGTCTGCTGAGCGGAAAAGCAGCGCTCACTCCGGAAATGGCAATTAAACTTTCCGTGGTGATCGGCAGTTCACCGCAAATGTGGCTGAATCTGCAAAACGCGTGGAGTCTGGCAGAGGCGGAAAAAACGGTGGATGTGTCGCGACTACGTCGTCTGGTTACGCAATAAAAAATTGCGCCTATTAAAGCGCCATTTGAAATTGATGACAAACGCAACATTGCCTGATGCGCTACGCTTAGCAGGCCTACTCGTTACAGCAATCTATTGAATTTGTGCGGTTTGTAGGCCGGATAAGGCGTTCGCGCCGCATCCGGCATAAACAAAGCGCACTTTGTCAAAAATCTGCAATGGCGCCTCTTACAGCGCCATTTCCAGCTTAAAGTTCAAAAGAGATTATATCCCTTCCTCACTCTCTTTTTTCGCTTCTGCCTTTTCGATTTCACGATACCAGCGCGGATGGTGTTTCATCGCCCAGCGACGGCTCACCTTCCCTTCGATCATCCCTTTAATCGACCCTTTCACCCAGAATGCCATATACATATGGATCAGGATGGCGTGGATCAGGATGATACCCGCAGCCGCGTGAATCAGCAGGCTATAGCGAATAACCTGCATCGGGAAGTACTGCGCAAAATACGGACGCCAGATGATCACCCCGGTCACCAGCAGCACGAAAATCATGCTCATGATCGACCAGAACATCATCTTCTGCCCGGCGTTGTACTTACCGACATCCGCCACTTTGTGCTCATTGCCTTTTAATACTTCGACAATGTTCAACAACCACGGAATATCTTTCTTATCCGGAATGTTGTGATGCACAAAACGGAAGAACATAAACATCAGCGCGACAAAAATCGCAATGCCGAAGAACGGGTGCAAAATGCGTCCCATCTGCGGCGTACCGAAGGTTTGCGTCAGCCATTGCAGCGTCGGGAAGAAGAACGAAATCCCGGACAGCGCCACCAGGAAGAAGCAAATCACCACGGTCCAGTGACAAGCGCGGTCAATAAACTTAGTGCGCACAATCATTTTCGACTTACTCATGATGATCCTCCTCGTCATCGTCCACTTCCTTATTCGGGCCAATACCGATGTAGTGGAAAATCAACCCGGCAAAAGTGGCGATAAAGCCAGCCGCTGCCAACGGTTTCAACGCGCCTTTCCACAGGTTTACCGAGGTATCGATCTTCGGATCTTTCGGCAGCCCGTGATACAGCTCCGGCTGATCGGCGTGATGCAGCACGTACATGACGTGGGTACCACCGACCCCTTCCGGGTTGTAGACGCCAGCATGTTCGTAACCACGCGCTTTCAGTTTTGCCACGCGCTGTTCCGCCAGCTCCAGCATCTCTTTCTTGGTGCCGAAGTGGATCGCCCCGGTCGGACAGGTCTTCACGCAAGCCGGTTCCTGGCCGACGCTGACGCGATCGACGCAGAGTGTGCATTTATATACCCGGTTATCCTCTTTGTTGAGGCGCGGAATATTAAACGGACACCCGGCAATGCAGTAACCACAGCCGATGCAGTTTTCCGACTGGAAATCGACAATGCCGTTAGCGTACTGAATAATCGCACCAGCAGACGGGCACGCCTTCAGGCAGCCCGGTTCTTCACAGTGCATACAGCCGTCTTTACGGATTAGCCACTCCAGCTTGCCGTTCTGTTCGGTTTCGCTAAAGCGCATTACCGTCCAGGACTTGGCGCTCAGATCGGCGGGGTTATCGTAAACCCCGACGCAGTGCCCCACTTCATCACGGATGTCGTTCCACTCCGAACACGCCACCTGGCAGGCTTTACAACCGATACAGGTGGAAACGTCGATAAGTTTCGCGACTTCTGCTTTGTAATCACGCACCTGAGAAGGCGGCGTGATGGAGTTAGTTGCGGACCTTTTGATAATGTCCTGCGTTTCCATAGCCATCTGTTCGCCCCCTTACGCCTTCTCGATGTTTACTAAGAACGCTTTATATTCCGGCGTTTGCGAGTTTGCATCACCGACATTCGGCGTCAGAGTGTTAGCGATATAACCTTTACGCGCGACACCCTCAAAGCCCCAGTGGATTGGAATACCCACGGTTTCTACCTGCTGACCGTTGACGTTCAGCGGCTTCAGACGACGCGTTACCACGGCCACTGCGCGGATGAATCCACGCTTACTGGAGACAGTGACACGATCGCCATTGGCAATGCCTTTCGCCGCCGCCAGCGTTTCGCTGATTTCCACAAACTGTTCCGGCTGAGCGATCGCGTTGAGCAACGCGTGCTTGGTCCAGGTGTGGAAGTGCTCGGTCAGACGATAGGTCGTACCCACATACGGGAACTGCTCTTTTTTACCCATCCGCAGCGCGTCTTGTTCATACAGACGAACAACCGGGTTAGAAACCACGTTCGGGTGCAGCGGGTTAGTACCCAGCGGCGTTTCAATTGGCTCGTAGTGTTCCGGGAACGGACCTTCCGCCATTTTGTTAATGGCAAACAGGCGTCCCATCCCTTCCGGCTGCATGATAAACGGCCCGGTTGGTGTACCCGGTGCGGCATTGCCGAAGTCCGGAATATCGTTACCCGTCCACTTGCTGCCGTTCCACTGGATCAGCATCCGTTTCGGATCCCACGGCTTACCGTTGATATCAGCCGAAGCACGGTTGTAGAGCACGCGACGGTTGAGCGGCCACGCCCAGGCCCATCCCAGCGTGTTCCCCAGACCGGACGGGTCGGAGTTATCGCGGTTGGCCATCTGGTTGCCCTGCTCCGTCCAGCTACCGGCGTAGATCCAGCAAGAGGACGCCGTTGTTCCGTCATCACGCAGATGCGCAAAGCTACTCAGCAGCTGACCTTTCTTCGCAATCAGCACGCCATTGGCATCATAGAGATCGGCCAGTGCATAGCCGTTGTTCTCTTTTGCCACTTCGTCAGATTGCGGTTCATGCGGCTGCTTGTAGTTCCAGCTCATCTTCATCAGCGGTTCTACGCCTTTACCACCTTCGGCTGCGTACAACTCGCGCAGATGATGGTAGATGCCCGCCAGAATTTCGCCGTCGTTACGTGCTTCACCCGGTGCATCCTGACCTTTCCAGTGCCACTGCAACCAACGGCCGGAGTTGGCAATAGAACCATCTTCTTCAGCAAAGCAGGTCGAAGGCAGACGGAATACTTCAGTCTGAATAGACGCCGGATCGACATCGTTTGACTCGCCGTGGTTCTGCCAGAAAGTAGACGTTTCAGTCACCAGCGGATCGATAACCACCATGTACTTCAGCTTGCTCAGGCAGCTCACCACTTTGTTTTTGTCCGGGAAGGACGCTACCGGGTTAAAGCCCTGGCAGAAATAACCGGTGACTTTGCCTTCGTCCATCATGTTGAAATACTTGATGACGTCGTAAGTCTGGTCCCACTTCGGCAGCCAGTCGTAGCCCCAGTTGTTCTCTTTCTGTGCGGCATCGCCGTAGAAAGCTTTCATCAGGCTAACGAAGAACTTCGGATAGTTGCTCCAGTAGTTCACCTGTTCAGCCAACGTCGCTTTCGGCGTGTTCGCTTCCAGATACGACTGCAGATCAACCTGTTTTTCTGACGGCAGCGTCAGATAACCCGGCAAGCTGGTAGAGAGCAGGCCTAAGTCGGTCAGACCCTGAATGTTGGAGTGACCACGCAGTGCGTTCACGCCGCCACCAGCCATACCCATGTTGCCGAGCAGCAACTGGATCATCGCCATAGTACGGATGTTCTGCGCACCTACAGTGTGCTGCGTCCAGCCCAGCGCGTACAGGAAGGTGGTTGTGCGATCCGGCGCGCTGGTGGAGGCCAGCACTTCACACACTTTCAGGAAGTCGGCTTTTGGCGTACCGCAGATGTTTTCGACGACGTCCGGCGTGTAGCGGGAAACGTGCGCTTTCAGCAAGTTCCACACACAGCGCGGATGCGTCAGCGTGTCATCGCGTTTCGCATAGCCGTTTTCATCGAACTGATAGTTCCAGGACGACTTATCGTACTGGCGTTTTTCAGCGTCATAGCCGCTGAACAGACCGTCTTCGAAAGCAAAATCATCACGTACCAGCAGGCTGGCGTTGGTGTAATGCTTAACGTATTCGGCATTAATTTTGTTGTTTTCGATCAGGTAGCGCAAAACGCCAGACAGGAACGTAATGTCCGTACCGGAACGAATAGGTGCGTAGATATCCGCGACAGAAGCGGTACGCGTAAAACGGGGATCGACAACGATCAAGGTTGCATCGTTGTTGTTTTTCGCCTCCATCGCCCAGCGGAAACCGACGGGATGCGCTTCAGCAGCGTTACCACCCATCACCATCACGACGTTAGCGTTTTTGATATCCACCCAGTGGTTGGTCATCGCACCGCGACCAAATGTTGGAGCAAGACTTGCTACCGTTGGTCCGTGTCAGACGCGCGCCTGGTTGTCTACCGCCAGCATCCCGAGGGAGCGGGCAAATTTCTGTGTCAGCATCCCGGTTTCGTTGCTGGCGCCGGAGGCACACAGCATACCGGTAGAAAGCCAACGGTTTACCGTTACGCCCTGCTCATTCTTTTCAATAAAGTTGGCGTCACGGTCAGCCTTCATTAGCTTCGCAATGCGCGAGAATGCTTCATCCCAACTGATACGCTGCCATTTGTCTGAACCAGGCGCACGATATTCCGGGTAACGCAGACGGTTTTCGCTGTTGACGTAATCCAGCAGACCGGCCCCTTTCGGGCATAACGCACCACGGCTTACCGGATGGTCCGGGTCACCTTCAATGTGATAAATCGCTTCTCTGGCGTTTTTCGCGCCATCACCCAGGCTATACATCAATAGCCCGCAACCTACGGAACAGTATGTGCAGGTGTTACGGATCTCTTTCGCGCGTAATAATTTATAGTTTCGCGCCTGAGCCAGTGCTTGCTTCGGGGCAAAGCCCAATGCAGCTACTGTTGTTCCAGCCATACCGCCCGCGCAGATTTTAAAAAATTGTCTGCGACTGACGTCCATTGCTTTCCTCTTTTTTCAGGGGTATTACTGCGCGAGGAAACTAACAGTAAAATTCTGAATCTTTTTGCGCAAAATCAAAAAGAACACCTATTTGCCACAAAATAATCCGCCTGTGCAGATTGACCTACCTCAATAGCGGTAGAAAAACCCACCACTGCCTGACATTGCAGTTAAAAAAATGCTATAAATTTCAGCTTAATTTTTAACGGCAAGAGAGATTAAACAGCGAGCATGACACGGCAAAAAGCAACGCTCATAGGGCTAATCGCGATCGTCCTGTGGAGCACGATGGTGGGGTTAATTCGCGGTGTCAGTGAGGGGCTCGGTCCGGTCGGCGGCGCAGCTGCTATCTATTCATTAAGCGGGCTGCTTTTAATATTCACCGTTGGATTTCCGCGTATTCGGCAGATCCCCAAAGGCTATTTACTCGCGGGGAGCCTTTTATTCGTCAGCTATGAAATCTGTCTGGCGCTTTCCTTAGGCTATGCGGCGACCCGCCATCAGGCGATTGAAGTGGGTATGGTTAACTATCTGTGGCCCAGTCTGACAATTCTTTTTGCTATTTTATTTAATGGTCAGAAGACCAACTGGTTAATTTTTCCTGGATTATTATTAGCCCTTGTAGGTGTCTGCTGGGTGTTAGGCGGTGAAAATGGCCTGAAGCTGGATGAAATTATCAACAATATCACGACCAGCCCATTGAGTTATTGCCTGGCGTTTATTGGTGCTTTTATCTGGGCAGCTTATTGTACCGTCACCAACAAATTTGCTCGTGGTTTTAACGGTATTACCGTTTTTGTCCTGCTGACAGGCGCAAGTTTGTGGGTTTACTATTTTGTCACGCTACAACCGGAGATGGTATTTAGCACCTCCGTCATAATTAAACTTATCTCTGCGGCATTGACTTTAGGATTTGCCTACGCTGCGTGGAATGTCGGTATATTGCATGGCAACGTCACCATCATGGCGGTCGGTTCGTATTTTACGCCAGTGCTTTCCTCGGCGCTTGCTGCGGTACTGCTTAGTGCTCCGCTGTCTTTCTCTTTCTGGCAAGGTGCATTGATGGTCTGCGGCGGCTCCCTGCTCTGCTGGCTGGCAACACGTCAAAGATAAGCAAAGGCTACGACAATAAAGCCACGGTTCATACGGCAACAAATACGTTTGCCGTATAGTGTTTTAAAAAACAGTAAAAAACATGATGCATTATCGTTACATTTAGTAACACATATCCATTCAGATAATCCGTTTTCTCACCCCGCAGTTTCACTTTGTTATCTATTCTTTCAATCAGCACTTCACTCTATTCACTCTTAATTCTAATAACGGACCATTGCGTCCAATGTCCTGTCTTGTCTTTTTTTCATTACCAATGTGTACATGTGAGGAACAATATGGCACTGCAAAATGAGAAAAATAATCGTTACCTTTTGCGCGACTGGAAGCCTGAAAATCCGGCATTCTGGGAAAATAAAGGAAAACACATTGCCAGAAGAAATCTCTGGATATCAGTAAGTTGTTTACTTCTTGCCTTCTGTGTCTGGATGCTATTTAGTGCAGTCACCGTTAATCTCAACAAAATCGGTTTTAATTTCACTACCGATCAACTTTTTTTATTAACCGCATTACCTTCCGTTTCCGGCGCATTATTGCGTGTCCCCTACTCCTTTATGGTGCCTATATTCGGTGGACGCCGCTGGACGGTTTTTAGTACCGCGATTCTGATTATTCCTTGCGTCTGGCTCGGTATTGCTGTGCAAAATCCGAATACCCCTTATGGGATATTTATTGTTATTGCTTTGCTGTGTGGTTTTGCTGGCGCGAACTTTGCTTCGAGTATGGGAAATATCAGTTTTTTCTTCCCGAAAGCCAAACAAGGCAGTGCATTAGGGATTAATGGCGGGTTGGGAAATTTAGGCGTCAGCGTGATGCAACTTGTTGCGCCGCTGGTAATTTTTGTTCCGGTATTTGCTTTTCTTGGCGTCAATGGCGTACCGCAGGCCGATGGTTCTGTAATGTCGCTCGCGAACGCCGCGTGGATTTGGGTGCCATTACTGGCGATTGCCACTATCGCCGCCTTGTTTGGGATGAATGATATCGCCAGTTCACGTGCGTCAATTGCTGACCAATTACCCGTGTTACAGCGTTTGCATCTTTGGCTTCTGAGTCTGCTCTATCTCGCGACCTTTGGTTCGTTTATCGGTTTTTCTGCCGGGTTTGCCATGCTGGCGAAAACCCAATTCCCGGATGTGAATATTCTGCAGCTGGCTTTCTTTGGCCCGTTTATTGGTGCTATTGCGCGATCGGTTGGCGGTGCTATTTCCGATAAATTCGGCGGCGTGCGGGTGACGCTTATCAACTTCATTTTTATGGCGATTTTCAGCGCCCTGCTGTTCCTTACCCTGCCTGGCACGGGTTCCGGCAATTTCATCGCATTTTACGCTGTGTTTATGGGGTTGTTCCTTACCGCTGGCCTGGGAAGTGGTTCTACTTTCCAGATGATCGCTGTCATCTTTCGCCAGATAACGATTTATCGCGTCAAGATGAAAGGCGGCAGCGATGAACAAGCCCAGAAAGAAGCAATCACCGAAACGGCGGCGGCGCTGGGCTTTATTTCGGCCATCGGCGCGGTGGGCGGCTTCTTTATTCCGCAAGCATTTGGCATGTCGCTGAATATGACCGGCTCGCCAGTGGGCGCGATGAAAGTGTTTTTAATCTTCTACATCGTTTGTGTGCTGCTGACCTGGCTGGTTTATGGTCGGCGGAAGTTCAGCCAAAAATAAGAGATCCAGACTGATGACAAAGTGCGCTTTGTTTATGCCGAACGCCTTATCCAGCCTACAAAATCGTGCAAATTCAATACACCGCTCGAGCTGCGTAGGCCTGATAAGCGTAACGCATCAGACAGTTTTGCGTTTGTCATCAATTTCAGATCGATGCTGATGGGTCTTACCAGGCCCATCCCCTTAGGTCGGATAAGGCGTTTACGCTGTATCCGATAAGGCATCAGATCCCGATTCATTCCTGGAGCAGGAGTCATGTCATGAGTAAACTTTTGGATCGCTTTCGCTACTTCAAACAAAAGGGCGAAACCTTTGCTGATGGTCACGGACAGGTGATGCACAGCAACCGCGACTGGGAAGATAGCTATCGCCAGCGTTGGCAGTTCGACAAAATCGTACGCTCCACTCACGGCGTTAACTGCACTGGCTCCTGTAGCTGGAAGATCTACGTGAAAAATGGCCTCGTAACCTGGGAAATACAGCAGACCGACTACCCCCGTACCCGCCCTGACCTACCCAATCATGAACCACGCGGCTGCCCTCGCGGCGCGAGTTACTCCTGGTATCTTTATAGTGCCAACCGCCTGAAATACCCCCTAATTCGTAAACGGTTGATTGAACTGTGGCGCGAAGCCCTCAAACAACACAGCGATCCAGTTCTGGCATGGGAATCGATTATGAATGACCCGCAAAAGTGCCTGAGCTACAAGCAGGTACGCGGACGCGGCGGATTTATTCGCTCCAACTGGCAGGAACTAAACCAGTTGATTGCCGCCGCAAACGTCTGGACCATTAAAACCTACGGCCCGGACCGCGTTGCCGGATTCTCGCCAATTCCGGCCATGTCGATGGTCTCTTACGCCGCGGGAACGCGTTATTTGTCACTGCTTGGCGGCACATGTTTAAGTTTCTACGACTGGTATTGCGACCTGCCGCCCGCTTCGCCGATGACCTGGGGTGAGCAAACTGACGTACCTGAGTCCGCCGACTGGTATAATTCCAGCTACATAATCGCCTGGGGTTCTAACGTGCCTCAGACACGCACGCCAGACGCCCACTTCTTTACCGAAGTGCGCTACAAAGGCACTAAAACCATCGCCATTACCCCTGACTACTCTGAAGTAGCGAAACTGTGCGACCAGTGGCTGGCACCGAAACAAGGCACCGATAGTGCGCTGGCGATGGCGATGGGCCATGTGATTTTAAAAGAGTTTCATCTCGATAATCCCAGCGACTATTTTATCAACTACTGTCGCCGCTACAGCGATATGCCGATGCTGGTGATTCTGGAGCCGCGCGAAGATGGTAGCTACGTTCCAGGCCGCATGATGCGTGCGTCTGATCTGGTGGATAGTCTGGGCGAAAGCAACAATCCACAGTGGAAAACCGTGGCGGTTAATACCTCAGGTGAACTGGTAGTGCCTAACGGTTCGATTGGCTTCCGCTGGGGCGAAAAAGGCAAATGGAATCTGGAGTCCATTGCCACCGGGACCGAAACTGAATTGTCGTTAACCCTGCTCGGTCAACACGACGCTGTGGCTGGCGTAGCCTTTCCCTATTTTGGCGGCATTGAAAATCCACACTTTCGCAGCGTAAAACATAATCCGATACTGGTACGCCAGCTTCCGGTGAAAAACCTGACATTAGCGGATGGCAGCACCTGTTCGGTGGTCAGCGTTTACGATCTGATACTGGCGAATTACGGCCTTGATCGCGGACTGGAAGATGAAAACAGCGCGAAAGATTACGCTGAAATCAAACCTTACACTCCGGCCTGGGGCGAGCAAATTACCGGCGTACCGCGTCAGTATATTGAAACCATCGCCCGTGAATTTGCCGATACCGCCCATAAAACCCACGGGCGTTCGATGATTATCCTCGGTGCTGGCGTCAACCACTGGTATCACATGGACATGAACTACCGTGGGATGATCAACATGCTGATCTTCTGCGGTTGTGTCGGGCAAAGCGGTGGCGGCTGGGCGCACTATGTCGGTCAGGAAAAACTGCGTCCGCAAACTGGCTGGTTGCCGCTGGCCTTTGCACTCGACTGGAACCGTCCACCGCGTCAGATGAACAGCACCTCGTTTTTCTACAATCACTCCAGCCAGTGGCGTTATGAAAAAGTCTCTGCTCAGGAGTTGCTCTCACCGCTGGCCGATGCCAGTAAATACAGCGGTCATCTGATTGATTTCAACGTTCGTGCCGAACGCATGGGCTGGCTGCCTTCCGCACCGCAACTGGGGCGTAACCCGTTACGGCTGAAAGACGAAGCCGATAAGGCCGGATTATCACCTGCTGAATTTACCGCTCAGGCGCTAAAATCGGGCGATTTACGCATGGCCTGCGAACAGCCGGACAGCGGCAACAACCATCCGCGAAATCTGTTTGTCTGGCGCTCTAATCTGCTGGGCTCCTCCGGTAAGGGTCATGAGTATATGCAGAAGTATCTGCTGGGCACCGAAAGCGGGATTCAGGGAGAAGAACTCGGCGCCAGCGACGGAATCAAACCAGAGGATGTCGAGTGGCAAACCGCCGCGATTGAAGGCAAGCTCGACCTGTTGGTGACGCTCGACTTCCGCATGTCCAGCACCTGCCTGTTCTCCGATATCGTTCTGCCCACCGCCACCTGGTACGAAAAAGACGATATGAATACCTCGGATATGCATCCGTTTATTCATCCGCTTTCTGCGGCGGTCGATCCGGCCTGGGAATCACGTAGTGACTGGGAAATCTACAAAGGTATCGCCAAAGCCTTTTCGCAAGTGTGCGCGGGCCATCTCGGCAAAGAAACTGACGTGGTACTGCAACCGCTGCTGCATGACTCTCCGGCAGAACTCTCTCAGCCGTGCGAAGTGCTCGACTGGCGCAAAGGCGAATGCGACCTGATCCCTGGCAAAACCGCGCCAAATATTGTGGCGGTGGAGCGCGACTACCCTGCTACCTATGAACGCTTTACCTCGCTCGGGCCATTGATGGACAAACTTGGCAACGGCGGTAAAGGAATTTCGTGGAATACCCAGGATGAAATCGATTTCCTCGGCAAACTCAATTACACCAAGCGCGATGGCCCGGCACAGGGGCGTCCGCTGATTGACACCGCCATTGATGCATCAGAAGTCATTCTGGCGCTGGCGCCAGAAACCAACGGTCATGTTGCAGTCAAAGCATGGCTGGCTTTAGGCGAGATTACCGGACGCGAACATACCCATCTTGCGCTGCATAAAGAGGACGAGAAGATTCGCTTTCGCGATATTCAGGCGCAGCCACGTAAAATTATCTCCAGCCCCACCTGGTCCGGTCTGGAAAGCGATCATGTCTCCTATAACGCCGGATACACCAACGTTCACGAGCTAATTCCGTGGCGCACGCTGTCGGGACGCCAGCAACTCTATCAGGATCATCCGTGGATGCGTGCCTTTGGTGAAAGTCTGGTGGCTTATCGCCCGCCTATTGACACACGCAGTGTCAGTGAAATGCGCCAGATCCCGCCAAACGGTTTCCCGGAAAAAGCGCTTAACTTCCTGACGCCGCACCAGAAATGGGGCATTCACTCAACCTACAGTGAAAACCTGCTCATGCTGACGCTCTCGCGCGGCGGGCCGATTGTATGGATCAGTGAAACCGATGCCCGCGAACTGATCATTGTCGATAACGACTGGGTGGAAGTATTTAACGCCAACGGTGCGCTGACTGCCCGCGCGGTCGTTAGTCAGCGCGTACCGCCGGGCATGACCATGATGTATCACGCCCAGGAACGCATCATGAATATCCCCGGCTCCGAAGTAACCGGCATGCGCGGCGGTATTCATAACTCGGTCACCCGCGTTTGCCCGAAACCGACGCATATGATTGGCGGTTACGCACAACTGGCCTGGGGCTTTAACTACTACGGCACCGTCGGCTCGAACCGCGATGAGTTCATCATGATCCGTAAGATGAAAAACGTTAACTGGCTGGATGATGAAGGTCGTGATCAGGCACAGGAGGCGAAAAAATGAAAATACGTTCGCAAGTCGGCATGGTACTTAATCTCGATAAATGTATCGGCTGTCACACCTGTTCGGTGACCTGTAAAAACGTCTGGACCGGACGCGAGGGCATGGAGTACGCCTGGTTTAACAACGTCGAAACCAAACCGGGCATTGGTTATCCGAAAAACTGGGAGGATCAGGAAGAGTGGCAAGGTGGCTGGGTCCGCGATGTCAATGGCAAGATCCGTCCGCGTCTGGGCAGCAAAATGGGCGTAATTACCAAAATCTTTGCCAACCCGCTCGTGCCGCAGATTGACGATTACTACGAACCTTTCACCTTCGACTATGAACATTTGCATAGCGCGCCGGAAGGTAAACACATTCCCACAGCTCGCCCGCGTTCGCTGATCGATGGCAAACGGATGGACAAAGTGATCTGGGGGCCAAACTGGGAAGAACTGTTGGGTGGTGAATTCGAAAAACGCGCCCGCGACCGCAACTTTGACGCCATGCAAAAGGAGATGTACGGTCAGTTTGAAAACACTTTCATGATGTACCTGCCACGTCTGTGCGAACACTGCCTTAACCCCAGCTGCGTGGCGACCTGCCCCAGTGGCGCTATCTATAAACGCGAAGAAGACGGCATTGTGCTGATCGACCAGGACAAATGCCGAGGCTGGCGTTTGTGTATTAGCGGTTGCCCATACAAAAAAATCTACTTCAACTGGAAAAGCGGCAAGTCAGAAAAATGCATTTTCTGTTATCCGCGCATTGAGTCCGGTCAGCCAACGGTCTGTTCTGAAACTTGCGTGGGCCGCATTCGCTATCTGGGGGTGCTGCTATACGACGCCGACCGCATCGAGGAAGCGGCGAGCACCGAGCGAGAAGTTGACCTCTATGAACGCCAGTGTGAAGTGTTCCTCGATCCGCACGATCCCTCGGTGATCGAAGAAGCCCTGAAGCAAGGTATTCCGCAAAATGTGATTGAGGCCGCCCAGCGTTCGCCGGTGTACAAAATGGCGATGGACTGGAAACTGGCGCTACCGCTGCATCCGGAGTATCGCACGCTGCCGATGGTCTGGTATGTGCCGCCGCTGTCACCGATTCAGTCATATGCCGATGCAGGCGGCTTGCCGAAAAGTGAAGGCGTGCTGCCTGCCATCGAAAGCTTGCGTATTCCGGTGCAATATCTCGCCAATATGTTAAGTGCTGGCGATACCGGTCCGGTGTTGCGGGCGCTGAAACGGATGATGGCGATGCGCCACTATATGCGTTCGCAAACTGTGGAGGGCGTTACCGATACACGTGCCATCGACGAAGTGGGCTTGAGCGTCGCCCAGGTCGAAGAAATGTATCGCTACCTCGCCATTGCCAACTATGAAGACCGTTTTGTCATTCCAACCAGTCACCGGGAAATGGCGGGCGATGCCTTCGCAGAACGTAATGGCTGCGGCTTTACCTTTGGCGACGGTTGTCACGGCTCGGACAGTAAATTCAACCTGTTCAACAGTAGCCGTATCGACGCCATCAACATCACCGAAGTGCGCGACAAAGCGGAGGGCGAATAATGCAGATCCTCAAAGTGATCGGCCTGTTGATGGAATACCCTGACGAGCTGTTGTGGGAATGTAAGGACGACGCGCTGGCGCTGATTCGTCGCGACGCGCCGATGCTTACTGATTTCACCCGCGATCTGCTTAATGCGCCACTGCTGGATAAACAGGCCGAATGGTGTGAAGTGTTCGACCGTGGACGTACCACGTCGCTGCTCCTGTTTGAACATGTTCATGCTGAGTCCCGCGATCGCGGCCAGGCAATGGTTGACCTGCTGGCAGAATATGAAAAGGTCGGTCTGCAACTGGATTGCCGGGAACTGCCTGATTATCTGCCGCTGTATCTGGAGTATTTAAGTGTGCTGCCGGACGACCAGGCAAGAGAAGGTTTGCTCAACGTTGCGCCGATCCTCGCCCTGCTCGGCGGACGTTTAAAAGGACGCGAAGCACCGTGGTATGCGTTGTTTGACGCCCTGCTGCAACTGGCCGGTAGCTCCCTTTCAAGTGACAGTGTCACAAAGCAAATTCGTAATGAAGAGCGCGACGACACCCGCCAGGCGCTGGATGCGGTGTGGGAAGAGGAACAGGTGAAGTTTATTGAAGATAATGCCACGGCGTGTGACAGCTCGCCGCTTAATCAATATCAGCGGCGCTTTAGCCAGGATGTCGCGCCGCAGTATGTCGACATCAGTGCGGGAGGTGGGAAATGATTCAGTATCTGAACGTCTTTTTTTACGATATCTACCCGTACATTTGTGCGACGGTGTTTTTCCTCGGCAGCTGGCTACGCTACGACTATGGGCAGTACACCTGGCGCGCGTCCTCGAGTCAGATGCTCAATAAACGCGGGATGGTACTGTGGTCGAATCTGTTCCATATCGGCATTCTGGGGATTTTCTTCGGGCACCTGTTTGGCATGTTAACGCCACACTGGATGTATGCGTGGTTTTTGCCAGTAGCAACAAAGCAGCTGATGGCGATGGTGCTCGGCGGTATTTGCGGCGTGTTGACGTTGATTGGCGGCGCGGGACTGCTGGTGCGTCGTTTAACCAATCCCCGCATCAGGGCGACATCTTCTGGGGCGGATATCCTGATCCTCGCCATTTTGTTAATTCAGTGCATTCTGGGGCTAACCACCATTCCCTTTTCAGCACAACATCCGGACGGCAGTGAAATGATGAAGCTGGTGGGCTGGGCGCAAAGCATCGTCAGTTTCCAGGGCGGCGCATCAACATATCTTGATGGCGTCGCCTTTATTTTCCGCGTTCATCTGGTGCTGGGAATGACTATCTTCCTGCTCTTCCCGTTCACCCGACTGGTGCATGTGTGGAGCGCGCCGTTTGAGTACTTTACCCGCCGGTATCAGATTGTACGCTCACGGCGTTAGCCCTCACTCTGGCCGGATAGCCCTTCGCTCTCCGGCCCGTTGCAGGCTATGATAGTTCTCCAGCCACAGGAGAACATTAATGAAACCGCAGGTTTTTCACGTCGATGCTTTTACCTCTCAACCGTTTCGCGGCAATTCTGCCGGTGTTGTTTTCCCCGCAGATAATCTTAGCGAAGCGCAAATGCAGCTTATCGCTCGCGAATTAGGTCATTCGGAAACCGCTTTTCTGTTACACAGCGACGACAGCGATGTCCGCATTCGCTACTTTACGCCCACGGTTGAAGTACCAATTTGCGGTCACGCGACCGTAGCCGCGCATTATGTACGTTCAAAGGTATTAGGTTTGGGCAATTGCACGGTCTGGCAAACATCTCTGGCGGGACGTCATCGAGTGACGATTGAAAAGCAAAACGATGATTATCGTATTTCGCTGGAGCAAGGCACGCCAGGTTTTGAACCGCCGTTGGAAGGTGAAACACGTGCAGCGATTATCGACGCATTGCATCTGACCGAAGACGATATCCTGCCGGGTTTGCCTATCCAGGTGGCGACGACCGGACACTCAAAGGTGATGATCCCGTTGAAGCCGGAAGTGGATATTGACGCCCTTTCGCCTGACCTAATCGCACTAACAGCCATCAGTAAGCAGATTGGCTGCAATGGTTTCTTTCCGTTCCAGATCCGCCCAGGCAAAAATGAAACTGATGGTCGTATGTTCTCACCTGCCATTGGTATTGTGGAAGATCCGGTGACCGGGAATGCCAATGGCCCGATGGGAGCATGGTTGGTACATCACAATGTATTGCCGCACAATGGCCACGTGTTGCAGGTGAAAGGCCATCAGGGACGCGCACTTGGGCGTGATGGTGTGATTGATGTGACAGTGACAATTCGCAATAACCAACCGGAGAAAGTGACCATTTCCGGCACGGCGGTGATTTTGTTTCATGCCGAATGGGCCATTGACCTTTGATACTGTCGCCTGATGCGCTTCGCTTATCAGGCCTACATTAGCCCGGATGTAGGCCGGATAAAGTGTTTACGCCGCATCCGACACATACTATTTCCCCGCTTCCGGATGCGTATCAAACGCCGCCATCACCAACGCTAATTCATCCACGGTAAACCCATGTTTTGCATCATCTACACCCAGTCCAAACTGCTCCTGCATCACAGCATACAACGATGCCACATCCGGCAGATTTCGCTGCTCCACCGCATGGCCATTTTCATAATGAGTGAAATGAAAATTGGTCAGCGTCAGTTTGCCACCGTCTGGTAAATGGCGGCACATCAGCAAATGATGGCGGAAGTGAGACTGCGGCCAGTGCGCCGACCAGAAATTGCCCATAACATAATCACTTTGTAGTTGTTGGCAGAGATCAAAACGGTACATCGACTGCCAGTGCTGATGATGATTAAACTGCAAAATCCAGTCGTCCCCTTCCTGTAATAACCGATATTCGCCATGTGGCGTTGTTTGCGCGATATCTGCCACCAAACGAATCGGCGCAGTCAATGTCTGGCCACCGAAACCGACATCAGCAATCCATTTTTCACCTTCCAGTTCCACTAACAGCAAACGATGCGTGCGCGGCGGTAACGCTGGCGGATTAGATAACACCACGCGACCTAACAAGCTGCGAACGTTAAACCCCAGCTCGCGTAACACCCGCTCAAACACGCCATTTTGCTCAAAGCAGTAACCACCACGGCGGGCGATCACCAGTTTTTCTTCCAGCGATTGATCATCAAGCTGCATTTCCCTCGGCAGCAGAACATCGAGATTTTCAAATGGAATGGTGCAATTGTGTTTCAGGTGTAATGCACGAAGCGTATCGATATTGACCGCAGCTGCTCCTGACCAGTTAATGCGGGCAAAATAATGATTCAGAATGGGCGTCATCAGGCGTTTCCGTTAGTGGTTTTCTCAACTTATAACCTGGAATCGACATCTCACAGGCTATTTTGTGCGATCGCGGACATGCATCACGTTCGCAAATCGCCGATCCCATTAATTTCGTTGCTTATTGCGTTACAAGCTACGCTTTTAAAATCCCCTTCATTGCGAGGCACTACCATGAGCCGATTTATTCCCGTCGAATTGCATCATGCCAGCCGTCTGTTAAATCATGGCCCCACTATTCTGATAACGACTGTTGATGAGAGCTCACAGCGACGTAATGTGATGGCTGCGGCCTGGTCAATGCCAGTAGAGTTTGAGCCGCCACGCGTGGCGATTGTAGTGGATAAATCGACATGGACCAGGGAGTTGATTGAGCGTAACGGTAAGTTTGGCATTGTTGTCCCAGGTGTTTCAGCGACTAACTGGACGTGGGCGGTGGGAAGCGTATCAGGGCGTGAAGAAGATAAATTTAATTGCTATGGCATTCCGGTAGTGAAAGGCCCGGAGCTTGGGTTGCCACTTGTTGAAGAGAAATGTCTGGCGTGGATGGAGTGTCGCTTGCTTCCTGCGACTTCCGCGCAAGAAAAATACGACACGCTGTTCGGCGAAGTGGTATCAGCAGCGGCAGACGCACGGGTATTTGTCGAAGGCCGCTGGCAGTTTGATGACGATAAACTCAATACATTACATCACTTAGGTGCTGGTACGTTTGTTACCAGCGGCAAACGTGTTACGGCAGGTTAACCATTACATGCTGTAACCGGGTTTCTTTATCAACGTTTCCATTTGAGGGGCGATTTCAGCGTCCCAGATAGTTTGCCATGATTCTGGTTGGATCTGCTGCAGAGCAATGCTTATCGAACTCTCTTTACTGTTCAGATGGCGAATAATAACGTCGGTAATGTCTGCAGCAAGTGCTGCTTTTTGTTGTTCGTCCAGTTCACGCGGAAAAAATTTAATGTCTATGTGCGGCATGATTGTGCTCCTTTTGAAAGATGTCAGTATAATTAACACACGTTGCGGATGTCATGTGTCCGGTGATGCTTTTTTACGATAATAATGTCCACTTGAAATTGTGCATATTTGTACTACCCCATTTTAAATAACACCCCAACAAAAATGTTAATTGAAGAATATATTCTGCATCAGCATGCCATTAAGAAAATATTACGTTCCCTGCTTGCCTATTTATTAACGCCAATTATAGTTATTCTTGCCCTCACTAAAAAGTAATTGCTCCCAATAAAAATCCATTCTGGAGATACTTAAGATGCAGCTTAATCATATCGTTAAAAGTCTGCTAATAACGGGATTATTCACCACCAGTTCTATACCTCTCCTCGCTGCAGAAGCGCCTAAAGACGCAACTGCAGCCACACAACAAGCAAACAATATACTTTATAACCAGTTACCGTTTTCCGATAACACTGACTTTACTGATGCCCATAAGGTTTTATTGCCCCTATTCCTCAAGACGTGATTAAGGGAGAACAAGGAAATGTTATTTGGGATCCACAACAATACGCTTTTATCAAAGAAGGCGATAAAGCCCCTGATACGGTTAATCCAAGTTTATGGCGTCAGGCACAACTAATAAATATCAGTGGGTTATTTGAAGTCACTGAAGGTGTTTATCAGATTCGTAATCTCGATTTATCAAATATGACCATCATTGAAGGTAAAGAGGGTATTACCGTCGTGGACCCACTGGTTTCAGCCGAAACTGCCAAAGTGGGTATGGATCTCTATTACAAAAATCGCGGCCAAAAACCGGTAGTGGCGGTTATCTACACACACAGTCATGTCGATCACTACGGTGGGGTTCGCGGCGTAGTTGATGAAGCTGACGTTAAATCAGGCAAAGTTAAAATCTATGCGCCAGCCGGATTTTTGGAGGAAGCTGTTTCCGAAAACATTATGGCTGGCAATGTAATGAGCCGTCGAGCCAGCTATATGTATGGCAATTTATTGAAACCTGACGTTAAAGGCCAGGTGGGTGCAGGCCTGGGTACGACCACTTCAGCGGGAACGGTCACGTTGATTGCTCCTACTAACTACATCACAAAAACAGGACAAAAAGAGACTATTGACGGGTTAACCTATGATTTCCTGATGGCGCTAGGTTCCGAAGCACCATCTGAAATGCTGTGGTTTATTGAAGAAAAGAAACTGATCGAAACAGCAGAAGATGTCACGCACACCCTCCACAATACCTACTCGCTGCGTGGTGCTAAGATTCGTCAACCTCTTCCCTGGTCTAAATACATCAACGAAGCCCTTAATCTGTGGGGCGACAAAGCGGAGATTATTCTCGCTCAGCATCACTGGCCAACCTGGGGCAATGATAACGTCGTCAAATTGCTAAAAAGCCAACGTGATTTGTACCGTTATATCAACGATCAAACGCTACGCATGGCGAATCAGGGGCTGACCCGCGATGAAATTGCTGCAAACTTTAAATTGCCCTCTTCACTCGCTAACACCTGGGCGAATCGGGGTTATTACGGTTCAGTGAGTCATGATGTGAAAGCAACATATGTGCTTTATCTCGGCTGGTTTGATGGCAATCCTGCGACGCTGGATGAACTGCCGCCAGAAGAAGGCGCAAAAAAGTTCGTCGAGTACATGGGGGGTGCTGATGCCATTTTACAAAAAGCCAAACAGGATTATGAACAGGGTAATTTCCGCTGGGTTGCTCAGGTGGTCAGTAAGGTTGTGTTTGCCGATCCTAACAACCAGGCTGCAAGAAACCTCGAAGCTGATGCGCTTGAGCAGTTAGGCTATCAGGCTGAATCTGGGCCGTGGCGTAATTTCTATCTCACTGGCGCACAGGAATTGCGTAACGGGGTACAAAAATTGCCAACGCCAAATACGGCCAGCCCTGACACCGTGCGGGCTATGACGCCAGAGATGTTCTTTGATTATCTTGCCGTCCATATTAATGGTGAGAAAGCGGCAGATGCCAAAGCTGTGCTGAATTTCGATTTTGGTGAAGATGGCGGCACGTATAAAGTGGAGCTGGAAAACGGTGTGCTCAATCATACCGCTGGTGTACAGGCTTCGGATGCTGATGCCACTATCTCTCTGTCTCGTGATGTATTGAACAAAATTGTACTGAAAGAAGAGACGCTGAAAGAAGCCACTGACAAAGGAGATGTCAAAATTACCGGCAATGCGGAAAAACTCAACGAAATGTTAAGTTATATGGATAATTTTGAATTCTGGTTCAATATTGTGACGCCATAAGTTCACTATAAATCGGGCAGGTTTCCTGCCCTTTTCTGGTAAAAAAATGACTGAAAGAAGAAAAACGCATCACGCGTGGAAAAACCGCCGTGATATGGTTATTCGCGGCATGACCATTAGTCTGCCGTGGTTTGCTTTTATCAATGTAAGTTTTGCATTGATGATATTGCTGCGCAGTGTTTTGTTTAATGATCTTACTTTTCTCTGGTTAAATGAAAAAAGCCTTATACATTCTATTGATATATCTGCATCGGGTATTCTGCTGATTTGCAGTGTTTTACTAATAATTCCTCGGCAAAAAACATTACCTATTCAGGCGCTATTAGTTGCCCTGAGCCTGTTATGGCCATGGTGTAGTTATCACTTTATTGCGCACTGGACGCTGCAGTTTGCTTATCCACTATGTGTATTATTAATGCTTAGTGGCGTTGTCGCACTTTATTTTCATACCCCATCATTACTCGCATTTGTCATTCCTTTATGGCTCACCATTCCAACAGCGAGTCTTATGCTTAATCAACAGATCAACATTCATTTTGCTGTTATCTGGTGTATCTTTTCACTGGCGCTATATGGTGGACGACTCATTTTGTTACGTTGGTTTGAAGAAGCATGGGAACAAAACCGTTACAACAACCAGTTAATTAATCGCCTTGATGCATTAGCCCATCGGGATCCTTTAACTGGGGTAGCAAACCGACGTGCAATGAACAGTATTTTACACGACGCGATCAATAACGGCGGGTCATTTGCTCTTATTATGCTGGATGTCGATTTTTTTAAACGTTACAACGACGCTTACGGGCATCCTGCTGGTGATCGTTGTCTGATACAAGTTGCCGATGCTCTACAGCGTTCAACGCGCCAGTCAGAGGATATTGTTGTCCGTTATGGTGGCGAAGAGTTTGCCATCATACTTTTTGATGCAACATTGCCAGAAGCAGAGACGGTCGCAGCCAGAGTGAAGCAGGAACTTAAACTGGCAGCTATCCCGCATCATGCATCTGCTGTTAGTGCGTTCGTTACGGTTAGTCAGGGGATTGCCTGTTCTGCTCCCGCAAAAACGGCTGAACAAATCATTTCAGCTGCCGATGCCGCGTTATACCGGGCGAAAGAAAGTGGACGGAATAGATGGGAAAAATAATTAAATAATTCCATTCCTCTTTAATATCCCTTTTAGCTTTGGCAATTGACATACGGCATCAGCAATTGCACTGATATTCGGAGCATGATCCTGAAACCATTCATGTCCCGGTCCCCATGTACGCATGGCGCAGAGATAGCAGTCAATTAGCGTTAACTGCTCTCCTAACGCATACGGTTCAGCAGCTAATTGTGAATTCAGCCAGATATAAAGCGACTTGCGATATTCAATAACATTCTTCTTCAACTGTTCAGGTGCGTCGGGGACCCAACGTTCAGGGTAATCGGCGAAGGTAAACGTTGGATAGACATTAGCGACCAGCCAGACCAATAATCGTTGAAACTGCTGACGTTCGGCGCGCCCAACCGGTGGCGCAAAATTCGGGTGGCGGTCGAGAACCATTAATGCAATCGCCGCTGTCTCCGTCATAATATCGCCATTTTCCAGCACCAGTGTCGGTACCTGGCACAACGGGTTCAGGTTTTTCAGTATCTCGCGAGAAGTTCCCTCGCAATCAAACCCACTGACATCAACGAACTGATAAGGAATATTAGCCAGTGTCAACATCAGCTCACTGATGGTAGAGCCCCATCCGGGTACACCATACACCTTAATCATATGCCCCCCACAAACTGTTGAAGATTAAGTGTAGGCCAGCACACAGGTTAACCAGCAAAAGGATGTGTCATTTTTTCATCAGTTATATTCATTCTCCCCAGGAATGTAAGGGGATGTTTTGCATCGTTTATCGATAAAAGGTAGGATTCTGCGCCGACAGTTATACCCATAAAGAATAATGGTGAATCCTGTCATCGCCAGAGTGAATAAACATTGTTCATGGCGACATAAAAGACTTTTTTCATTAAAACAATCAGGGAGCGCAATGAGTACACACCACACCGACACTTCAGATCAACACGCCGCGAAACGCCGCTGGCTTAATGCCCACGAAGAGGGCTATCACAAAGCGATGGGCAATCGCCAGGTACAGATGATTGCCATTGGCGGCGCGATTGGCACCGGCTTGTTTTTAGGTGCAGGAGCCCGACTGCAAATGGCGGGACCGGCACTGGCACTGGTTTATTTAATCTGCGGCCTTTTTTCCTTTTTTATTCTGCGCGCGTTGGGTGAATTGGTATTGCATCGCCCTTCCAGTGGCAGCTTTGTCTCTTATGCCCGAGAGTTTTTAGGAGAGAAAGCCGCTTATGTTGCAGGCTGGATGTACTTCATTAACTGGGCGATGACCGGGATTGTCGATATCACCGCTGTCGCACTGTATATGCATTACTGGGGCGCATTTGGTGGTGTGCCGCAGTGGGTATTTGCGCTCGCTGCGCTAACCATCGTTGGCACCATGAACATGATCGGCGTGAAATGGTTCGCCGAGATGGAGTTCTGGTTTGCGCTCATTAAAGTGCTCGCCATTGTGACTTTCCTGGTGGTAGGTACGGTATTTCTCGGTAGCGGTCAACCGCTGGATGGCAACACGACTGGCTTTCACTTAATTACCGATAATGGTGGTTTCTTCCCTCACGGTTTGCTGCCTGCTTTGGTGTTGATTCAGGGCGTAGTGTTTGCTTTTGCCTCCATTGAGATGGTGGGTACTGCTGCTGGCGAATGTAAAGATCCACAGACCATGGTGCCAAAAGCAATTAACAGTGTGATTTGGCGTATTGGTCTGTTTTACGTCGGTTCTGTGGTGTTGCTGGTTATGTTGTTACCGTGGAGCGCGTATCAGGCCGGGCAAAGTCCGTTTGTGACGTTCTTTTCCAAACTGGGCGTGCCGTACATTGGTAGCATTATGAACATTGTGGTACTGACCGCTGCCCTCTCCAGCCTGAACTCGGGTCTGTACTGCACCGGGCGTATTCTGCGCTCGATGGCGATGGGCGGCTCCGCGCCGAGCTTTATGGCGAAAATGAGTCGCCAGCATGTACCGTATGCCGGGATTCTGGCCACACTGGTCGTGTATGTTGTCGGCGTATTTCTCAACTATCTGGTACCGTCGCGCGTGTTTGAGATTGTATTGAACTTCGCGTCACTGGGAATCATCGCTTCATGGGCGTTTATCATCGTGTGCCAGATGCGCCTGCGTAAAGCGATTAAAGAAGGCAAAGCAGCGGATGTCAGTTTTAAACTCCCTGGCGCGCCCTTTACGTCGTGGCTGACGCTACTGTTTTTGCTGTGCGTACTGGTGCTGATGGCGTTCGATTACCCTAACGGGACTTACACCATCGCTGCGCTGCCGATTATCGGTATTCTGCTGGTTGTGGGTTGGTTTGGTGTTCGCAAACGCGTTGCCGAAATTCACAGCACTGCGCCCGTCGTCGAGCAAGATGAAGAAAAACAGGAAATTATATTTAAGCCAGAGACGGCGAGTTAATTACAAATTTGCCCGGCTACGTGCCGGGCAAATTCAGATTACTGACGAAAGTGCCGGATACGGCGTGATAAAAGTCAGGCAAGTCTCTCCGTTTTCACCCTCGCCATATCTATTACAGCGCAATACGAATCACATCATCCGGCTGAGTGGCTTCTTGCTGTTTAGTGGATTTTTGCTTCACACTGACATACAGCGTTTTACCATCGGCAGAAAGCGCCAGACTGTTCGGATGCGTCGGCGTATCGAACGTTTTCACTACTTTGTAGGTTTTCGCGTCAATCACACTCACTTTACCTGCCTGACGATGCGTCACGTAAGCTTCATTACGCGCCGGGTTAAACAGCACCGCCAGTGATTCCGGTGCCGCGACCTTCGCCAGAATATCGCCATTACGGGTATCGACCACTAACACTTCTGCTGCTTTAGAGTCGGTGATAAATGCACGTTGGTTGGCAGTATCAAGACTGATATTGATAAAGAAGTGCTCTTTGCCATCATCCAGAAGCTTTTTACGGCTCAGGATTTTGTTTTCTGCGGTGTCGATGGTAATCAATTCACCATCAGCGTTAGTGGTGTAAAGACGCTTACCTTTGCTATCCAGCGCCAGACCCGTGCTCATTTTGCCCGTGTTCTGGATGGCGGTTTTCAGTTTGATATTCTCACCGTCAACTACCCAGATCACGCTTTCTTTACCAATACCGCTGATGTAAACGGTGTTCGTGGCATCGTCTGCTACCAGCTCACGCGGTTGCAGCGGACGCACCTCTTCCGTACGTTTGCGGTCATCAAGCACCAGATGCCCTTTTACGTCGCCTGTTTTGGCATCAATCGCTGTAACCGCGCTATTGACCGTGTTACCAAACCACAACGTTTGAGTCGCGTTATTAATGGTGGCGCCAAACGGCTTAAGGTCGTTATGAATCGCCTGAGTCACTTCCAGTGTTACCGGATCGAGACGATAAACTATCCCGCCTTTATCCAGTTTGCGACTTTGCGAAGTGGCGAGCCACAGTGCATTTTCTTGCTGGCTATAAGCCATTTCGTAGGCACCTTTACCTACCGCTTTACGCAGCATTTCTTCTGCGGCCTGCGTACTGAATGATGAAGCAACGAGTAATGAACCTAACAGTAATGAACCACGCAGGCGCGATGAAAACAGATGACGTAAGTGCATGACGACTCCCTTTGATGAACCGATATTTTTGCTGCTTCACAATGCTTCGCCGAACGTAATCATCGTTACGCCCTTGTTATAAATGGGAATGGTAATCATTATTTACTCAAATGTGGAGCATTTCTTGTCGTTACGACTACAATTTTCTCAATCAGTTAACGTATTGTGCCGTTTCGTTTTCCATAAATTTACAATTTCATTACCATGACGGTGTTTTCCCATTCTTAACCTGGCTTTTTTCATGAAGATTTTCTCCGTCCGACAGACCGTTTTGCCCGCACTGATTGTCCTTTCCCCTTCCGTTTTTGCCGCTGATGAACAAACCATGATCGTCAGCGCCACTCCACAAGTGGTTTCAGAACTGGATACTCCAGCAGCAGTGAGCGTGGTGGATGGAGAAGAGATGCGCCTGGCAACGCCGCGCGTTAACTTGTCTGAATCACTGACCAGCGTGCCTGGTTTGCAGGTACAAAATCGGCAGAACTATGCGCAAGATTTACAACTGTCGATTCGCGGTTTTGGCTCCCGTTCTACTTACGGGATACGTGGTATCCGCCTGTATGTGGACGGTATTCCCGCCACCATGCCAGACGGGCAAGGGCAAACATCCAACATCGATTTGAGCAGTGTGCAAAATGTGGAAGTGCTGCGCGGCCCCTTCTCTGCCCTGTATGGCAACGCATCTGGCGGTGTAATGAATGTTGCCACCCAGACCGGGCAACAGCCGCCAACCATTGAAGCCAGCAGTAACTATGGCAGTTTTGGCAGCTGGCGGTATGGGGTGAAAGCGACGGGCGCTACGGGCGATGGCACACAATCTGGCGATGTCGATTACACCGTCTCAACCACACGCTTTACGACCCACGGCTATCGTGACCATAGTGGCGCACAGAAAAATTTAGCCAATGCCAAACTGGGCGTACGTATTGATGACGCCAGCAAATTAAGCCTCATTTTCAATAGCGTGGATATCAAAGCGGATGATCCTGGTGGGTTGACCGAAGCGGAATGGAAAGCAAATCCACAACAAGCGCCTCGCGCAGAACAGTACGACACGCGAAAAACCATCAAGCAAACTCAGGCGGGATTACGCTATGAGCGTAGCCTGAGCACCAGGGATGAGATGAGCGTGATGATGTACGCAGGCGAGCGAGAAACGACTCAGTACCAGTCAATCCCGATGGCACCGCAGCTTAAACCGTCACATGCGGGCGGCGTGATTACTCTGCAACGCCATTACCAGGGGATAGACAGCCGCTGGACACACCGTGGCGAACTGGGTGTCCCGGTCACGTTCACCACGGGTTTAAACTACGAAAACATGAGTGAAAACCGCAAGGGCTACAATAATTTCCGTCTGAGTGATGGCGTGCCGGAGTACGGACAAAAAGGTGAGTTACGCCGTGACGAACGCAATCTGATGTGGAACGTTGATCCCTATTTACAGACGCAGTGGCAACTGACCGAAAAACTTTCTCTGGATGCGGGCGTGCGTTACAGCTCCGTGTGGTTTGATTCCAACGATCATTACGTTACTCCGGGTAATGGTGATGACAGCGGAGATACCAGCTATCACAAATGGCTACCTGCCGGATCGTTAAAATATGCAATGACCGATGCCTGGAATATCTATCTGGCAGCCGGGCGCGGTTTTGAAACACCGACCATTAATGAGCTTTCCTACCGTGCTGACGGGCAAAGCGGTATGAACTTTGCATTAAAACCGTCCACCAACAACACTATCGAAATCGGCAGTAAAACCCGTATTGGCGATGGGCTACTTAGTCTCGCATTGTTCCAGACCGACACCGATGATGAAATTGTTATCGATACCAGTAGCGGTGGACGCACCACGTATAAAAATGCCGGAAAGACCCGTCGTCAAGGCGCAGAACTGGCATGGGATCAACGTTTCGCCGGAGATTTCCGCGTGAAAACGTCCTGGACCTGGCTTGATGCAACCTATCGTAGCAATGTTTGTAATGATCAAGACTGTAATGGTAACCGGATGCCAGGGATCGCCCGTAATATGGGCTTTGCGTCGATAGGTTATGTACCGGAAGATGGCTGGTACGCAGGCACTGAAGCGCGTTATATGAGCGATATTATGGCAGATGATGAAAATACGGCCAAAGCCCCCTCTTATACTCTCGTCGGCTTATTCACCGGATACAAATACAATTACCACAATTTAACTGTGGATTTATTTGGTCGTGTCGATAATTTATTCGATAAAGAATATGTCGGTTCCGTCATTGTCAATGAGTCAAACGGGCGATATTACGAACCTGCTCCAGGGAGGAATTATGGTGTCGGCGTGAATATCGCATGGCGATTTGAGTAATTACATTGATGCCCGGTGTTCGCCGGGCATTTTTTAACGACTGTATTGCTGGCATAACATCGCAACGTTTTTTTGCATAATTTCAGCGAGGCAGTGCCGGCATCCCTCTTTGTCTTTTGCATTTAACGTAGCAAGTAGCACATGATAACTTTCTATACGATCTCGTAATTCAGCAGGGTTAATCGTGTCATAGAGATAATGTAGACCTGGCCCCATACGAACCCATAGTTGCTCAATCATTTCACACAAGATGGGCATGTTTGAGCAATGATAGATCGCAAAGCGAAATAGACGATTAGCATTAAAGAGTTGTTCCATATCGCCATTTTCTTGTGCCTGCTGTAATTTCCCTAACAACGCCTGAAGTTCCGCGATGTTTTGTGAGGTGATGTTTTCAACAGCCCGGGCAACTGCCATTAATTCCAGTTCATAGCGGATCCGATTGATTTCATCTAATTGACGTTGACCCACTTCCGGTACTGTAAAGGCTTGTGCAGGCGCGACAGAAAGCGCATTAACTGAAACCAGGCGTAACAATGCTTCACGCACTGGCGTAATACTCATGCCTAATTGTTCCGCCAGATTTTTAGTGATCAAGCGTGCGCCGGGTTTCAGTGCGCCAATACTAAGCTGATGTTTCAGGTCATTCTCTACCTGCATAGTCAAACTGAGATGCTGCATTTTTTCCATTCCAGGCATTTTATTTCCTTCACGTGTTTTAGTACCAATTGTGACGACATTGCAAAAGTAGTTCACCCGGCGCATTAAATTGAATAATTATTCACCATTCACTTTGGTTGTTATTTGTCGTCCGTCAGTCGCGTGGTTAGTTAATTAAAGCGTGAAATGAGATTTTTGCCTGGATTTTTGTGGCGGCTTTACGCCGCCGTTGAATTTTTAGTCATCACCTCCGACACGGATGACCACCTTACCGAAGTTTTTACCGTTCAGCAGGCCGATAAATGTCTGTGGCGCGTTCTCTAAACCTTCAGTGATTTGTTCACGATAGTGAATTTTACCCTCTTTCACCCATTGCCCCATCTCTTGCTGAAACTCATGGATGCGATGCCCATAATCCTGCCTGATAATAAAGCCTTGCAAGCGAATACGTTTTTTCAGCACCGTAGCCATCAACAGGGGCAAACGATCCGGACCGGATGGCAGTTCCGTGGCATTATAGCCGCTCACTAAGCCACAGACGGGTATACGCGCAGAGGTGTTCAGTATCGGCAGCACGGCATCGAATACTTTACCGCCAACATTTTCATAATAGATATCAATACCTTCAGGACATGCTTTCGCCAGTTGTTCAGCAAAATCATCCGCGTGGTGATCAAGGCAAATATCAAAACCCAGCACCTTGGTCGCATAGCGACATTTTTCTGCACTACCGGCAACGCCCACTACCCGACAACCTTTCAGTTTACCGATTTGCCCCACCGTCGCCCCCACCGGGCCAGTCGCCGCGGCTACAACTAGCGTTTCGCCCTCTTTCGGCTGACCAATATCCAGCAGCCCCATATAAGCGGTAAAGCCTGGCATTCCCAGCACACCCAGCGACCACGAAGGATTTTGCGGATGATCGCCGAGTTTCACCAGGTCATCACCACTGGATATGTCATAGTCCTGCCAACCGCTATAACCCAGCACCCAATCGCCTGGCTGGTAATCAGGATGATTCGACTCCACGACCCGACTCACCGTGCCGCCAACCATCACACCGCCTATTTCAACGGGGGGTGAATAAGATGGCTCATCGCTCATACGTCCACGCATATACGGGTCCAGCGACAGATAAATTGTGCGTAATAAAACCTGCCCCTCACCCGGTGTGGCGACGTCGTCTTCTTCAAGGCGAAAATTCTCCGCAACCGGTGCGCCATGCGGACGCGAGGCCAGAACCCAACGTCGATTACGCTGCTTTTGTTGCCCCATAATGTTCTCCTGTGCTTTTGGCATGAATCGAACAATAGTAGCAGGCTGACGGCATGGTTTTGTTTGCAGCGTCACATCACCGCTGCAACGCGCAATAATTTCATTTAGGATTCCGTTGCTTCAGGCAGATTTCGATAGTATTGATAACGTCATCATCATTATTTTTTCGAGGCCAGAGATGTCCATCCGTTTTGCCCGCAAAGCCGATTGTGCTGCGATTGCGGAAATTTATAACCACGCTGTTTTATATACGGCAGCGATCTGGAATGACCAAACTGTGGATGCAGACAACCGTATTGCCTGGTTTGAAGCTCGGACTTTATTGGGTTATCCCGTGTTGGTGAGTGAAGAGGACGGCGTAATAACAGGTTATGCCTCGTTTGGCGACTGGCGCAGTTTCGACGGTTTTCGCCATACGGTGGAACATTCGGTTTATGTTCATCCCGATCATCAAGGCAAAGGTCTTGGGCGCAAATTGTTAAGTCGATTGATTGATGAGGCGCGGGATTGTGGAAAGCATGTAATGGTTGCTGGGATCGAATCGCAAAATCAGGCCTCGCTGCATCTCCACGAGTCGCTGGGTTTTGTCGTCACCGCGCAAATGCCGCAGGTAGGTACTAAATTTGGTCGTTGGCTGGATCTGACATTTATGCAGTTGCAACTCGACGAGCGCAGTGAACCGGACGCGATTGGATGAATCAGTCGCTCACCCTTGCCTTTTTGATAGCCGCCGGAATTGGCCTGGTGGTGCAAAACACGCTGATGGTACGCATCACCCAGACTTCCTCAACCATACTCATCGCCATGTTGCTTAACTCACTGGTGGGGATTGTGCTGTTCGTGTCTATTTTGTGGTTTAAGCAAGGGATGGTCGGGTTTGGCGAACTGGTTTCCAGCGTGCGTTGGTGGACACTGATCCCCGGCTTGCTGGGATCATTCTTTGTTTTCGCCAGTATCAGCGGATATCAAAACGTTGGCGCGGCAACCACCATCGCGGTACTGGTCGCCAGCCAGTTGATTGGGGGGCTGGTGCTGGATATTTTGCGTAGTCATGGTGTGCCGCTGCGAGCGTTGATTGGCCCAATTTGCGGAGCGGTTTTATTGGTAGTAGGCGCCTGGCTGGTCGCCAGACGCTCGTTTTAATCACAGGATAGTGCCGCCCTTGGTTAACTGTTCGCGGCGAGCTTCCATATCTTCTTTATGCTTACGTCCGTGATGAGCAATTGCTGTACGCAAACGCTGTTGCTGGGTGTAACGCTCTTCCCGACTTAACTCTGCGTCATCGCTCAGAGCGATTAATAATTCGTTCATATGGGCAATGACGCTCTCATCAATCGCGGCATCCACGCGCGCGATGACCTCATCCAGATGCGACATACTTTCTCCTTAGCCACTTGTGAAAATTATTGATTCTCACAAATGATATAAGTCTGCGTTATGCCGTCAAGCCAGCATGTAAGATTTAAAACAACGAAAACAACAGCGCCACGGGAAAACTCATCGGCCACGTTGCCCCGACCAGAAAGGCGCTAATGAAACGGATGCGCTTCTTATCATGGGACAGAAACCAGGTGATAAGAAATGAGATTGCTGCCATAACCGCATAGAAAACAAGCATGTGTTGATAGAGAGACATGTACGGGCGTCCAGCCAAATGAATAAAACGCGCGCAAATATGCGTCATTTTTTGACGTGCATCAAGTTTTTTCACCAGATTGAGATATTTTCCATAACCTCTGGTCTGCCCTTGTCCATCTTCAGAATGAGTAGTATTGCGGATTTATTTAACCCGTACTATACACATAGGGGCAATGACAAAAGGTGGCAAAAAATGAATGTTTCCAGTAGAACTGTAGTGCTTATAAATCTCTTTGCTGCTGTTGGCTTGTTTACTCTTATCTCTATGAGATTTGGTTGGTTTATTTGATGTAGTGATTTTGCACGCAGCACGCACTGTCAGAGAACTACCCACTCTCTGACAGTGCGTTAGATCCGTTCACACTCTCCCTTGCTACAGCATTATCCTTAATGTTTAACCATTACGTGGCGGACAACGGTGTAATCTTCCAGCCCATAAAGTGACATATCCTTGCCGTAACCTGAAAGCTTTTGGCCACCGTGCGGCATTTCACTTACCAGCATGAAATGGGTATTGACCCACGTACAACCATATTGCAGCCGTGCGCTGACGCGATGCGCCCGCCCCACATCTTTCGTCCACACTGAAGAGGCTAAACCATACTGGCTGTCATTTGCCCAGTTCACTACCTGTTCTTCATTATCGAAGACAGTCACGCTCACCACCGGACCAAATACCTCTTTTTGCACGATAGCATCTTCTTGCAACGCGCCTCCCAGCAGCGTCGGCGCATAGTAATAACCGTTACCTTGTCGTTTCTCGCCGCCGGTAATCACTTTGATGTGCCCTGTTGCTTTCGCCTCTTCCACTGCTTTGCTTACGCGGTCGAGATGTGCCTGTGAACTCAACGGACCAAGCTCTGTAGACTCGTCATCCGGCGCACCCGATTTTAACGTTGCTACTGCAGCACCGAGTTTTTCCACCAGCGTATCGTAAATGCCTTTTTGCGCGTAGATCCGACAAGCCGCAGTACAATCCTGTCCGGCATTGTAATAGCCAAAAGTGCGTACACCTTCGACCACCGCTTCAATATCAGCATCATCAAAAACAATCACTGGCGCTTTCCCGCCTAACTCCATGTGGGTGCGTTTAATAGACGGCGCGGTATGGCTGATGATGTGCTCACCGGTGGCGATAGAACCCGTCAGGGACACCATGCGCACTTTGGGATGTCCGGTCAGCGGATCACCCACTGTTTGGCCTCTACCAAACAGTACGTTAATTACGCCAGCCGGGAAGATATCTTTCGCCAGCTCTGCCAGTTTTAGCGCGGTCAGCGGTGTGATTTCTGATGGCTTCAATACCACGCAGTTCCCTGCTGCCAGCGCCGGCGCTAATTTCCACGCCGCCATCATCAATGGGTAGTTCCACGGCGCGATAGAGGCGACGACACCCAACGGATCGCGGCGGATCATCGAAGTATGTCCTTCAAGATATTCACCTGCAGCCAGGCCATTCAGGCAGCGAGCAGCTCCTGCGAAAAAGCGAAAGACATCGACAATCGCGGGAATTTCATCATTGAACGCACTATGCAAAGGTTTGCCACAGTTACGGGACTCCAGTTCGGCAAAAACCTGACCGTTTTCTTCTATTGCATCAGCCAGTTTCAGCAGGCACTCCGCACGCGCTTTCGGCGTGGTTTGCCCCCATTCGGCAAATGCTGCATCTGCCGCGCGAACAGCAGCATCAACCTGCTCTGCGGATGCCTCGGCAATCTCCAGTAAAACTTCACCCGTTGCCGGATTATATACCGGCTGTTTTTCTCCTTCGCCGCTAACCAGTTCTCCGTTAATCAGTAACTTATGTTGCATAGCATATTCCTGTATCAGTGGTTATTGACCATTGTCGCCTTCGCGGGTTAGCCACCAGGCTCCCAGGATCGGCAAGGTTGTTACCAACATAACCAGCAGCGCCACGACGTTCGTTACCGGTACATCACGCGGTCGCCCAAGTTGGTTGAGCAGCCACAGTGGTAACGTCCTTTCATGACCTGCCGTAAAGGTCGTCACGATGATTTCATCGAACGACAAGGCAAACGCCAACATTCCTCCTGCCAGTAGTGCCGAACTTAAATTGGGTAGCACCACATAACGAAAGGTTTGCCAGCCATTGGCCCCAAGATCCATTGACGCCTCAACCAGACTCCACGAGGTGCGACGAAAACGGGCGATGACATTGTTAAACACTATCACCACACAAAAAGTCGCATGACCGACCACGATGGTGAAAAAACCAGGCTCCAGATTGACGGTTTTAAACGCGGTTAATAACGCCAGTCCCGTGACTATGCCCGGCAATGCAATAGGTAGTAGCAGTAACAGCGAAATGGCGTTTTTGCCGAAAAAGTCTCGTCGCCACAGAGCGGCAGCTGCCAGCGTCCCTAACACCAGCGCGATTAATGTCGCCAGCGCAGCCACTTTAAGTGACAGTGTCACGGCATCAAGGATATCACTACGCTGTGCTGCGACGCTAAACCAGCGCAGCGTCAGGCCTTGCGGTGGAAAACTAAACGCCGCGTCTTCAGTATTAAAAGCATAGGCGGCGATAATCAGGATGGGAAAATGAAGAAAAATCACGCCGCCCCAGGCCGCCATTTTGAGGAAAAACGGTGCGCGTTCAGAGTGCATCGAACGCTCCCAGGCGTTTCACGAACGCCAGGTACAGTGCGATAAGAACAATCGGCACCAGGGTGAACGCCGCAGCCATCGGCATATTGCCAATCGCCCCCTGCTGTGAGTAGACCATGTTGCCGATAAAATACCCCGGCGGGCCAACCAGTTGCGGGACGATAAAATCGCCCAGGGTGAGCGAGAAGGTAAAGATAGAGCCAGCAGCGATGCCTGGGATCGCCAGCGGCAACACTATATAGCGGAAGGTTTGCCGAGGACGCGCACCAAGATCTGCCGACGCCTGCAACAATGACGGCGGCAAACGTTCCAGCGCCGCCTGCACGGGCAGGATCATGAACGGCAGCCAGATATAGAGAAACACCAGAAAGCGCCCCAATCCAGAAGTTGACAGCGTATTGCCGCCCACCGCCGGTAGCGTGAGGAACGCTGTCAGCAGTGGCTCCAGCCCCAGATGTTGTAAAAACCATTGCGCCACGCCATCTTTTGCCAGCAATAAAGTCCAGGCATAGGCTTTGACAATGTAGCTTGCCCACATCGGCAACATCACCGCAATGTAAAAGAATGCTTTCATTTTGCCGCTGGTATAGCGCGCCATATACCATGCCATTGGAAAAGCCAGAATAGCGCTGGCGATAGTGACTGCCACAGCCATCGTCAGCGTGCGCAGGATAATGTCGTAATTTGCCGGGTTAAACAGTGCGCGGATGTTAGCCAGCGTCAGTTCCGGCGTTACCGACATGGTGAAATCGTCAAAGGTATAAAAACCCTGCCATAACAGCGTCAGCAGCGAGCCGAAATAGACAATGCCAAACCACATCAGCGGACCAAGCAGCAGTAAAAACAGCCCCAGTCCTGGTTTACGCCAAAAAAAGCCGGATATCTTTCCAACTCCCGGACGTGAGGATGGCTGCAATACGTTCATCGCCATTCACCTCTCCTCAACCAGCGGCACCATCACGTCGCGCGACCAGGAAATCATCACCTGTTGACCAGACGTGAGCGTGTAGGGTAATTCTTCGCCCGTTACATTTGCCTGGCTAACCAGCAGCTTTTCTCCACCGCTAAGCTTCAGTTCAAAACGTGTGGCTGCTCCCTGATATTGCACCGCCTGAATCGTGCCATAGGCCTGTACTTCACCCGGTGTATTCAGGCGGATATGTTCCGGCCGCAGGGCAAAACTGCCTGTCATGCCGCAAAGGTTCTCGGCCATCAGCGGATCAAAAACGTTGGATGTTCCGACGAATCCTGCCACAAACGGCGTGCGTGGGCGCATATAGAGATCGCGCGGGGAATCGACCTGTTCAATGCGTCCATTATTGAAAACGGCCACACGATCGGACATCGATAACGCTTCGCCCTGATCATGGGTAACGAAGATAAAAGTGATGCCGAGAGACTGTTGCAGTTTTTTCAACTCCAGCTGCATCTGTTCTCGCAATTTGAGATCCAGCGCGCCGAGCGGTTCATCCAGTAGTAACACGCGCGGTTCATTCACTAACGCTCTGGCTATAGCAACCCGCTGACGCTGACCACCAGAAAGTTGTGACGGTTTACGTTGCTGCACAAACCCCAGCGCTACTTTCTCCAGCGCCTCTTGCGCCATTGCGTGACGCTGCTTTTTATCCACGCCTTTGACCATCAGCCCATAGGCCACATTATCGAGAATCGACATATGTGGAAATAGCGCATAGTCCTGGAAGACGGTATTCACGTCCCGCTCCCACGGCGGCAGATTGCTGGCCGGTTTACCAAAGATAGAGATAGCCCCACCGGAAAGCTGTTCGAATCCGGCAATCAGACGCAGGCAGGTCGTTTTGCCGGAGCCAGATGGCCCCAGCATTGAAAAGAACTCGCCATCTTTTATCGCAATACTGACGCCATCTACTGCGCGCACGTCACCGTACAGTCGCGAGACGTTGTCAAACTCCACTGCGTACGTCATAAAACACCCCAGCGAAGTTAGCGACCGCCCATAATGGCAATGTAATCCTGCGTCCAGCGACTGTAGGAAACAAACTTGCCCCCTTCTGCTATAGGCGTTTTCCAGAAGGCGATTTTGTCAAAATAGTTAAAGCCGTTGGTTTCACAGCCTTTTTCGCCTAATAACGGACTGGCTTTACACCCTTCAGGCACTACCGGCAACGAGCCAAACCAGGCGGCTACATCACCCTGCACCTTCGGCGTTAATGACCAGTTCATCCATTTGTAGGCACAAACCGGATGTTTCGCTTCGCTATGTAGCATGGTGGTGTCAGCCCAGCCGGTAACACCCTCTTTCGGGAAGACAGTAGCGATCGGTTGGCCTTCGCCTTTCAATGCGTTGCCCTGATATGGCCAGGCGCTGGAGGCCACTACCCCCTCGTTTTTGAAATCGCTCATTTGTACCGTGGTGTCATGCCAGTAGCGATGGATCAAACTATGTTGGTCACGCAGCACTTTCAGCACCGCCTGATACTGTTCTTCGGTGAGTTGGTATGGATCGCTGATGCCCAACTGCGGCTGAGTCGCTTTGACGAACAGCGCAGCGTCCGCAATGTAGATAGGGCCGTCATAAGCCTGAACGCGGCCTTTGTTGCTCTTGCCGTCCGGCAGATTCTGCTCTACAAAAACCACTTGCCAGCTATCTGGTGGTGTCGGGAAGGTTTTAGTGTTGTACATCAACAGGTTTGGACCCCATTGGTAAGGTGTGCCGTAAACTTTACCGTCAACGTTAAACCAGTCGCCTTTAACCACACGCGGATCGAGCGTTTTCCAGTTGGGAATCAATGCGGTATTAATCGGCTGCACGCGTTTACCCATAATCAAACGTAGCGAGGCATCCCCGGAGGCCGTGACCAGATCGTAACCCCCTTTGGTCATCAGGCTGACCATTTCATCGGAAGTCGCCGCGGTTTTCACATTCACCACGCAACCTGTCTCTTTTTCGAATTGCGTTACCCAGTCGTATTGTTTATCAGTTTGTCCGCGTTCGATGTATCCCGGCCAGGCGATAATATCCAGTCGCCCTTCCGGTTTATCTAAATTGGTAGGTGGTTCGGCGGCGTGAGCGGTCATTATTGTCATGGTGAGCGCACACAGGCTGCTACGGGCAAATGTCTTGCTCATAAGGTCTTACTCCTGTCGTAATTAATTGTTCAGCCGCCGTGCCGTAAAAATATCTCCTTGTTTAACCATAGACGGCGGCTTGCAGGCGCACCCTCGTCCCCGAAGAAATTTAATCAGGATGTGAGCTAACGCGCATTATGCCGTTTGTGAAGCTATCTTCTGGAGTATAGACAAGGGGTTAGGAAATATAGCTTCTATTCGAAATTCATATTACCCAACCTGATAGAAATTAAATGGGGATCTATTTCAGGTATTCTTTAATAAGGTGGCCTAATTGTTTAACCGCCTGTTCTTCGCGCTCACCCCACTGCCATGCAGTATTAAAACGGAAAAAACGTGACCAACTTTCGCCAGTAGAAAACATTTTACCCGGCGCAATGCTGATATGATGCGCCAATGCCTGAACACTTAATTCGCCCGCATCTAACGGTTCGGGAAGCTCCAGCCAGAGAAAATAACCGCTGTCATTATGATGAATTTTAACTTCAGCAGGCAGATAACGCAGCAGAGCCTGCCAGGCGCGTTGTTTACGTTCCGCAAGCTGGCGACGCAGGCGACGAAGATGGGCGTCGTAACGGCGTGTGGAAAGGAAATCCACCAGCGCAAGCTGCATCGGTGAGCTGGTGGAAAGCGTGCTCATCAACTGCAATCGCTGGATCTTACGCGCATGTTTTCCTGCAGCGACCCAACCAATACGAAAACCTGGCACCAGACATTTCGAAAACGAAGAGCAATGCAAAACGCCATCGTGACGATCCCACGCTTTCGCGGGCAGCGGTTTATCCCGACCAAAGTAAAGCTCACTGTAAACGTCGTCTTCAATTAACATCACGTTGTATTGATTGAGCAACTCTACCAGTCGCGCTTTTTTCTGTGGCGCTAAGGTAAAACCGAGCGGATTCTGGCTATTGGTCATTAACCAGCAGGCTTTCACCGGATACTCCTGTAACGCCAGTTCCAGCGCCTGAAGATCTATCCCTTCTTTAACATCCGTCGCCACCGATAACGCCTTCAACCGTAACCGCTCCAGCGCCTGTAACGCGCCGTAGAAACAAGGATTCTCTACTATCACCCAATCTCCCGGTTCGGTTACCGCCTGCAAACTGAGGTTTAATGCCTCTAACGCTCCGGCGGTGATAACGATTTCATCGGGTGAAATGGTGATGCCCTGCAAGGCATAGCGACGAGCAATAGCCTGACGCAGTTCTGCATTCCCTGGCGGCAAGTTTTCAATCACGCTCATAGCTGTCGCGGTTTTGCTTACCTGCGCCAGCGAGCGGTTCAATTGTTGCAGTGGAAAAAGCCGCGGATCGGGAAATGCCGAGGCAAACGGCACTACCGATGGATCGCGGCTGGCCTGCAACATATCAAAAATATAGGTGTTGATATCGACCGTTTCATCACGCGTTACCGGAATACCTGGTGCCTGCGGTGATTTCACCGAGCGTGGCGCAACGTAATAACCTGACTGCGGCCGCGCAATAATATACCCCTGACTTTCAAGCAACTGATAAGCATGGCCGACAGTCATAAAGCTCATGCCAGAAAGCGCAACCTGTTCACGTAGAGAAGGCAGGCGATCGCCGGGTTGCCAGATGCCCGACGCAATTTGCTCACGTAAGAGTTCTGCGAGTTGCTGATATTTTTTCATTAATTGGATCGTTATTATGTGCAGGTGATCCGGCAGTCTATATCAGTTGTTAAAAATGACAATGTTACGTTAACTGTAATTAAACCATCACCAGCGATAACTCTTTGCCCAGGGCTTTAGCCGCAAGCTGGACGGCGTCGATTTTTGTCGCATGATGCAAATCAAACAAGCGAGTGATCTCTTGCCTTGGTTTACCAATCCGCCTCGCCAGCTCTTGCTGGGTGATATCTGACTGTAAAAAAGCATTTAACAGCAATACTTTAGAGGCGACACTTAAAGGCACTTCAATATAGTGATCGTGGTTGTTTAATGGCGAAGGCAACGGGATTAGCTCGTTATCTTCAAAATAAAAATCAAATGCGGTGAGTAAGGCATCTTTTGCTGCTTCCATCGCTTCAGCAATAGTTTCTCCCTGCGTCAACGCTTCAGGGATATCTACAAAAGAGACCACATAACCGCCTTCCGGCGCAGGTGTAAGAGTGATGGGATAACGCATAATTTTGACTGTCTCTCGCATGTCATTAACCTTCTTATGGCGATTAATTTAAACCGAGTTGTTTCAGGATTGCTTTACGCAATGGTTCTTTTATCTCATCGCTGGGGTGACGCGGCATGACATTGCGTTGCCCTTGAAACCTGAGTTTCAAATGGTTGTGGCCATTCGCCACATCCACACCCTGAGATTCGAGTCAACGTCTGAACTCGCTTTGTTTCACATCGCCTCCCTGCCGCTGAGAGTAAACACAAATGCTTACATCCTTTTTTTATACGCTCGAAAATAGCACTAATTCGTCGCTACGGCGGAAAGCAGTGCCAAATCAGGAAGGCAGACTCCAGAAATTCTTTGCGCTAATTTGCAAAACTGAATAATAAACTAACGAAACTATCGGCATCATAGCGGCAAAGTGTAATAAAAGGGTGTAGGAATGTTTACGAAAGCGTTATCGGTAGTCTTGTTAACCTGTGCGCTGTTTTCTGGTCAGCTAATGGCAGGACACAAAGGTCATGAATTTTTGTGGGTAAAGAATGTGGATCATCAACTGCGTCACGAAGCGGACAGCGATGAATTGCGTGCCGTGGCGGAAGAATCAGCGGAAGGTTTGCGCGAGCATTTTTACTGGCAAAAGTCACGCAAACCGGAAGCAGGAGAACGTTGAGTCGTTTGTTGCCGGATGCAGCGTAAACGCCTTATCCAGTCAACAATAACTTTTAGATTCAATGAGTTGTGAATAATCCTGAAAACTTACGTTTTACCCTTTCCGCTTCGGCAATGTTTTCAGCAGATCATCCGGGCTTACGGATGCGACAACGCTTCCCGGTAACGGCATTTTCAGAATGTGATTTTTGATTTTACCGATAACGTGCATCTCACACGGGCGGCAATCAAATTTTAACGTTAGTACTTCATCGCCGTTAACCAGTTGCATCGGCGTCGCCTTCCAGCTTTTAATATTGCCTTTCGCCTGTTTAGGGCACAGATTGAAGGCAAAGCGCAGACAATGTTTGGTGATCATCACCGGGACTTCGCCCTTCTCTTCATGCGCCTCATACGCCGCATCAATCAGTTGTACACCATAGCGATGATAGAATTCGCGAGCTTTCTGGTTGTAGACGTTCGCAAGGAAACTTAAATGCGTTTGCGGATAAACCGGCGCAGGTTCAGCAACCGGTTTACGACTGCCGCGCTGGTAGCTGGCAAGGCGTGCAGCCTCCAGCATTTCGGTAGCTTCCCGGCGGAACTGATTTAACAGACTGTTTGGCACAAACAGTGCCCCAGGCAAATTAATTTGCACATCGCGGGCGTAATAGATAGTTTGGCCCAGTTTCGCCAGGCCATCTTTCAGGTTGTTCAGCGCTTTTTCGGCGTTATTCGCTTCGTCGAACTGCCCATCCAGGATATGAGTGATACTAACGCCCTCTTCGCTGGTTAACGTCAGAATGAGTTGTTCTTGCCAGCCCCCCAGTTCAATGTCTACAGCTACCCGACGCTCGCTGGATGTTTTCGTCAATGCCTGTTGCCAGTTATGGTCAAGGTTGCGGTTAAGCGGATGATGTGGACGAATTTTATGCAAATCCGCAGGCATTTCATTTGGCCAGACGCGATACTGATTTTTGCCCGTTTTCTCTACCGTATTGGCTCGAAAACCGACCACTTCACGTTTAATCATCACGTTCAGGCCATCGCCATTTGCCAGCGGTTCAGTAACTTCAACATCGAGATGATCTTTCGCCACTTTCAATACTTCACCCACCGGCAGGCCGATAAATTTTGGTGAATCGAACGCGCCAATGTCGCCTTTACGGGCGTTAACAAAGTAATCAGTGCTACCACGATGGAAGGTTTTTTCTGTCGAAGGCACAAAGAAATGTTCAGTACGACCGGATGAAGCACGAGCCAGATCGTCGCGCTCTTCAATAATAGCGTCCAGCATCTGGCGATAATGGGCGGTGATATTCTTCACGTAACTCATATCTTTGTAACGCCCTTCTATCTTAAAAGAGCGCACGCCAGCATCGATCAGCGCGCCCAGATTGGCAGTCTGGTCGTTATCTTTCATCGACAGCAGATGTTTTTCATAGGAAACCACCCGCCCCTGATCGTCTTTCAGAGTATACGGTAAACGGCACGCCTGGGAGCAATCACCACGGTTGGCGCTACGCCCCGTTTGTGCATGAGAGATGTAGCACTGGCCAGAATATGCCACACACAGTGCGCCATGGATAAAGAATTCAATGGTTGCGTCTGTAGCCTGATGAATCGCGCGGATCTGCTCCAGGTTAAGCTCACGCGCCAGCACAATCTGGGTAAAGCCAACATCGGAGAGGAACTTTGCTTTCTCTACTGTACGAATATCACACTGCGTACTTGCGTGTAGTTCAATCGGCGGAATATCAAGTTCCAGAATCCCCATGTCCTGAACAATCAGCGCATCTACGCCTGTCTGGTAAAGATCGTTAATCAGTCGTTGCGCCGGTTCCAGTTCGTCGTCATGCAAAATGGTGTTCAGCGTGACGAAAATTTTTGCGCCATAACGATGGGCAAATGGCACCAGTTCAGCGATATCTTTCAGACTATTACTGGCGTTATGACGGGCACCAAAACCAGGGCCGCCGATATAAACAGCATCGGCGCCGTGCAAAATAGCTTCGCGGGCAATGGCGGCATCGCGTGCCGGGCTTAACAGTTCAAGACGATGAGAAGATACGGTCACTTTCTTATCCAGTAGCTGAAAAAAGGCGGTTATTTTAGCCACAAGCGCGACGTTGCGAAATAGTTTTCCCGCTTAACTACGCGGGTAATGAATAATGGAATGAAAATGCACGATTTGCTCGCCGCGGTTGCAATAGGCATGGGCGACATCTGCGGCAAAGCGCTCACCTTCGCCACGTTTAAGGCTTCGCCACTCACCATCAACGCACAGGTCAAGCTGCCCATCAATGACGACAACATGCTCGATAACCCCCTTTTCATGGGGCGTCGATTCGCTGATGGCACCGGGCGCCATCAGAATCGAGAAGTGTTCAAAGCAGAGTTGCGGATCATAAGGAAAGAGAGATGTGATCACCATTGCCTGCTGTTGTGGATCATAAACGGATGGCGTAGCAGTCTGCGGCGGCGAAATAAACGTCGAAAACGGTACGTTCATTCCGGTAGCTATTTTCCATAATGTTGCGACCGTCGGGCTGGATTCATTACGTTCAATCTGCCCTAACATTGCTTTCGAAACGCCCGTAGCTTGTGCCAGCCGCGAAAGACTCCATCCTCGCTGCTGACGAAGATGTTTAAGCGTAGTGGATAAAAAGTGAGCGAGATTTTCCATGCAACTCCTCCTGCAAAACGGGAGTTTACCACTTGTGCGTTATAACGGACAAATGCTACGGTGCTTGTACGCTATAACGCTCGAGGTCACTATGCATCTGTTTTCCGTTCCTCCTCCCACGATGCTTGCCGGGTTCCTGGCGGTCCTGATTGGCTATGCCAGCTCTGCGGCAATAATCTGGCAAGCGGCGATTGTCGCCGGGGCAACAACGACACAAATTTCCGGCTGGATGACGGCGCTGGGGCTGGCGATGGGCGCCAGCACTCTTGCCCTGACGCTGTGGTATCGTGTGCCTGTTCTCACTGCATGGTCAACGCCGGGCGCAGCTTTGCTGGTTACCGGATTGCAGGGTTTAACGCTTAACGAAGCCATCGGTGTTTTTATTGTCACCAACGCGTTAATAGTCCTCTGTGGTGTGACAGGATTATTCGCCCGTCTGATGCGTATTATTCCGCACTCGCTGGCAGCAGCAATGCTGGCAGGAATTTTATTGCGCTTTGGTCTACAGGCGTTTGCAAGTCTGGATGGTCAGTTTACGTTATGCGGTAGTATGTTGCTGGCGTGGCTGGCGACGAAAGCTATTGCGCCACGTTATGCGGTAATTGCGGCGATGATAGTTGGCATCGTGATCGTTATTGCACATGGTGACGTTGTCACAACTGACATTGTTTTTAAACCTGTTCTCCCTGCTTATATTGCCCCTGAATTTTCGTTTGCTCACAGCCTGAGCGTTGCACTCCCTCTTTTTCTGGTGACAATGGCTTCACAAAACGCACCGGGTATTGCAGCAATGAAAGCAGCCGGGTATTCGGTTCCTGTTTCGCCACTGATTGTCTTTACTGGATTGCTGGCGTTAGTTTTTTCCCCTTTCGGGGTGTATTCCGTCGGTATTGCGGCAATCACTGCGGCTATTTGCCAAAGTCCTGAAGCGCATCCGGATAAAGATCAACGTTGGCTGGCCGCGGCTGTTGCGGGCATCTTTTATTTGCTTGCAGGTCTGTTTGGTAGTGCCATTACCGGGATGATGGCGGCCCTACCGGTTAGCTGGATCCAGATGCTGGCCGGTCTGGCGTTGTTAAGTACTATCGGAGGAAGTTTGTATCAGGCTTTGCATAATGAGCGTGAGCGCGATGCTGCTGTGGTGGCATTTCTGGTAACGGCAAGTGGGCTGACGCTGTCAGGTATAGGTTCGGCGTTTTGGGGATTAATTGCCGGTGGTGTCTGTTATGGAGTATTGAATTTGATCGCTGACAGAAACCGATAATCCGAAGCGCCATCTTACGATGGCGCAACTGACATTACTTTTTGTTAACGTCAAACATGGTCGCGTCGGTCGCCATGTCATCAATAACTTGCTTAATGTTTTCGAAAGCCATTGGCGTGCTTTCGTTATTCAGGTCTTTCCCTTCGCCCTGACGAACCACTTTCATAACCGGTTTATTAGTCGCCGCATCAATCAGTTCGCCTTCAAAGTACAGACGGGTATCCATGGTACGGTGGCCTGTCGCCATTTGTGTTCCCGCAACCACTAATGCAACAGGAACCACTTCATAGAATTGCAGCCCTTCTTTGCTGGTATCAACACCGGTAATGGCACCACGGAAAATCAGACTACGTGGTCCCGCAGTGGTAACCAGTGGTTTGCGCTGTGCAATCGCTTCTTTCATTTCGGTGTTGGTGTAGCTCAAAATTTTATCCAGAACTTTTTGACCTACCTGAGTAGAAGGTTTCGGCACCGGATAATAAGTGATTGGGTTCCAGACGATGCTGTCATATTTACTTTGATCAAAATTTGGATCAACCCAGCGTAATACCGGTTTACCCGTTGCTGATGTTGTTTCTTGAAGGTTGGAGTAATTATTTAAAAATCCGGAATATTTATCTGGCTGGGTGATTTTAGAGGCACAGCCTGACAGTGCCAACAAGCCGCATAAAGCCGCAACTTTCGCAAGTGATGTGGTACGCATGAATAGTTTCCTGAGATGATTATATTGCTTTTTAAGTTATAGCAAAAAGCACCGCTTCGTGTTGTGGCAAAAAAAGTGTTGTTGAAAATAAATTTTCCGGCCCCTTTTCTGACAATATAGTCAATGACGAAAAAGGGGCTGAGTCAATCATCAGTTGTTTAATTTCATGCAGTTAAGTCGATAAAAAACATCAACCACTGTGATTTATTTCACATCACATTGATAAAAAATATGCTTAACGAAAAAAACAGCCGTAAACATCTCAACGTGGGCATTTTCATGCGCTACGCCCTGTTAGCTTATTTTTTTACGTGCCAGCATCGTAGCAAAACGTAGTTTAATGCGATTACCGTTGGCGTCGGTGCGGTGTAGTTCACCCACGTCTTCATTGTATTTCAGCATCTCCCAGCCATCGTAATATCGACGTAACTCCCCTTCTTTAAAGGCAAATGGGAAGCCGACGGTACATGGAAAATCCGCCGTGTCCATTGCTGCCACAATCAGATTATAACCACCAGGTTTGGTGCAACGTTGCATATTGGCAATCAGTCCAGGAATCGTTTTCGCCTCCAGGAACATCAGCACCACGGTAGAAAGAATAAAATCGTACTGTCCATCAAACGTCAGGTTATTCAGATCAACAACCTGAGTACGTAAATTTTCCAGTTTTTCAATCGTTTTGATGCGCTCGACGTTGGCAATGCTCATGGCATTTTTATCCCATGCGTCGACATCATAACCATTGGCAGCCAGGTAAAGGCTGTTACGGCCATTACCACAGCCCAGGTCCAGCGTTTTACCCGGCTTAACCACTTTCACCGCTTCCAGAACTTCAGAGTGTGTGCGGGTTAATTCATATTTATTAGTGAAGTAGTTTTCATCACGAATGATCATTCTTTGTCCTCAGCTTTCATTAAAACGGCGCGCTCAGTTCTGATTAATAATTTCCCCTGCATCAGAAGCGCGAAAGTACGGATGAGCAGTAATGCAATAATAAAATTGGTAAAGATAAAAAGCGGCACCGCCAGTGTGTGGAAAAAGCCACTATCGTTACCACTTCCCAGATGCAAACCAGTGGTTGCCAGCGCGGATACGCCGAACGAGAAACTCCAGAACGACGCATTAAACGGCTGTGAGAGGTACCACGGCATCAGACGCAGCATAAATAGCAATTGCAGCAGTCCGTAACCGAAAAGCATTTTCGCCAGTGTGTCACCCTCGCCGCCGTTGACGCTTAACCAGGCACTGCAGGCCACCAGCGCCGGTGCGAGCTGGATCCCGAGCGATGTCCGCAGCGCCGTCGGTAATTCTCCGGAACTGCGCAAACGCTGCAGGATCACCGGCTCAAGACTTAACCAGGAGAAAACACCAGCCCCTAAAAACACCAGACCGGCATCGGTGTAGCCCAGTGCTCCACACGCCATTGCGCTGATGAAGTTGTTAGCAACAGTCGGTAAATAAAGTCCCGGCGTCGTAGCCTCTTCTGGATGGGAACCACGCCATAAACCGGCTGTTTGCCAGGCGGCATAAGCCAGTTGTATCACCACGCCAATACTGAACAGGCACACCGCCAGCGGGCGAAACCAGGGTACAAAACCAATTGCCACCAGCATTGTTGTTGCCGGAAACAAACTAACAAAACTGCTCATCACCGGATGGCGTACTTCCGCCAGCACGCTGTGTGGGAAGCGTACCAGTCGGGTGATAAATGCCGTCGTCAGTAATCCCCAAATGATCATCGCCAGGATCACCAGCCCATCGCCCAACCAGTGACTGACCTGCCAAACCTGGCTGGCATAGCGCCAGGCAAATCCCATCCCTATCGTCCCCAACACAATGCCAAAGTAGCCTGCTGGTAAATTGAGCACTTTATCGCTCTGCATCTTCTTACTCATTTTGTTTATTTTATAAAGTATATTTGAAATGCATTTTATGGAAATTTGCTAAACATAGCCAGAGTCGCAGAATTTGCTACGGTTATAGTAGGTCACCTGCGGGAAAACGCTATGCGCAAATATCGTCTTAGTGAAGAACAACGAACTTTTAGTTATCAGGAAGATAGCGATAAAAAAAGTGTTTTATTACGGCAGATTATTGCTGTCGCTGATTTTAATGACGTAATAGCGGGAACGCCTGGCGGCTGGATTGATAATGAAACCGTATTGGCCCAGGACGGAAATTGTTGGATCTATGACCAGAATGCCATCGCGTTTGCCGGAACGGTGATATCCGGCAATACACGCATCACCGGAAGCAGCGAGTTATGGGGAGATGTTTGCGCGTCAGACAACGTCTGGATCGAGAATAGCAAAATCAGTCAGGGCGCCCTTATAAGTGACAACGTCACAATACATGATTCATTAATATGCGGTAATTGTAGAATTTCTGGTCATGTCTGCATTGATCAGAACTCAATGATTGTCGCTGCGCAAGGGTTAACGCCCGACCACCATCTTCTGTTGCAAATTTATGATCGCGCAAGAGTCAGCGCCTCACGTATTGTTCATCAAGCGCAAATATATGGTGATGCCGTTGTGAAGTTTGCGTTCATTGAGCATCGCGCCGAGGTTTTTGATTTTGCCCGTATTGAAGGTAATGAAGAGAACAACGTCTGGCTGTGTGACTGCGCGAAAGTCTACGGACACGCACGAGTGATCGCCGGAACAGAAGAAGATGCCATTCCCACGCTTCATTACAGTTCGCAGGTAGCAGAACATGCCTCGGTGGAAGGCAATTGTGTGTTAAAACATCATGTTCTGGTGGGAGGCAATGCCGTTGTGCGTGGCGGTCCGATTCTACTCGACGAACACGTAATAATACACGGTGAGAGCCGGATAACTGGTGCAGTGATAGTTGAAAACGATGTGGAGATAACCGACAACGCCGTCGTTGAAACCTATGATGGCGACACGGTTCATATACGTGGTCCAAAAGTCATTAACGGCGAGGAACGTATTATGCGAACGCCTCTTGCAGGGTTATTGTGAATCAATAATGCGTGCGTATAAATTCACATCATCATAGGCATCATTCAGGAATTCAGCCTGTTTCATGCAACCTTCCAGTTCGAAACCGTTCCGCAGCGCAACCTGGTTACTTTGCGGATTGTCAACCCGACATTTGATCACGAAGCGTCGAAGCTCTCCAGACTGGGCGTAATGGTGAATCATTGCCTGCAGTGCCTGAGAAATAATCCCCTGCCCCTGATGGGATTCGTCCAACCAGTAACCAATTTCAGCGGTTTTATTGAACGGTTCAATACGATTAAAAGAGATAACGCCAACCAGATCATCTTCATTGTAAATCATGAACATTTTGGCGTAGCCACGCTGATGCAACATCACATTGCCCTGCACCGTTTTTCGCGTGTCTTCTTCACTGTGCACGAATTGCGGCCAGTTTAGCGACTGCTGTAACCACGTCTTGTTTTTACAGATTAACTGATGAAGAGATTTGGTGTGGTTTTCTGCAACTGCATGTAATTTAAGTTTTTCACTGACGTTTATCGTCTCGGTCATGCCATCTCCGGTCAATCTGTACAGTTGTTAAAAAAGCCGCCTTGCTGGCGGCTTAAGAAAGTTTACACCTCTTTGACACTCTCCTGTTGTAGGATTTTGAGCATCTCATCTTTCAACTGGAGCTTCTGTTTTTTCATACGGACCACTTCTGCATTATACCCTCGACCGTCAGAGCCCTCCTTCCTGGCAATTTCATGATCAAGTTTATTATGTTTATCGAACAAGGACATAAAGCGAGGATTTTCGTTTTTCAGGCGGGATATTAAATCTCGGTATTCTGGAAACATACGCACTCCCTGTTAGTGGCTGAAAAAAGTGTATCTGAATACACACCATCAGATTACTCATTTCACTTAGGGAAAAATGCGAGCGGGATCGTGTTTAACCAGACGGCACCTTCCGTGAGAAGGTGCCGAAAAAATTGACAATCAATTCATAACGCGATCGTCAACGTATTTGCGTTTATCCGGTGCTGGTGGAAAATACTGATACAGCCATGTTTCACTGATCGCATCCCCCTGACAGCGGAGATACATCCGCATATCAACTGGATCAGTAGAGTCCGAAGTCGGATACCAATCAAACTGAATACGGTAACCATCAATCGGTTCAATGTAGAGAATTTCAATTTGCTTCGCTTCACCGCTGGAGAGCGTAATCACCGGCTCAATTCCTTTTGGCGCAGCCGCTTTCAGATCACCACCAACGAAATCAACGGCAAAACGACGCGCCCATTTTTCTGGATAGTGCTCACCTGGCGCCCAACCTTCCGGGAAACCACCCATGCCGGTACGCGTCGCCATAACGCGAGCTAATGGACAATGAACTGGCGGTTGCGCACTCCAGTACAGACGATACTGGAATGCAAAGTCATCACCTGCTTTTACTGCTTTTTCTGGCTGCCAGAAGCAGACAATGTTATCCAGCGTTTCACCCGTTGTTGGGATTTCCATCAGACCGATGGTGCCTTTACCCCATTTATTACGAGGCTCTACCCACAGACTTGGCCGTTTGTTGTACCAGCCCATAATATCTTGATAATGGGAGAAATCACGATCCAACTGCAATAAACCAAAGCCTTTCGGGTTGTTGTCGGTGTAAGCATTGAACTGCAATTTCTGCGGATTATTTAGCGGACGGCAGATCCACTCACCGTTGCCCCGCCACATGGACAGACGGTCGGAATCATGGATTTGCGGATGAATAGTGTCGCACATACGACGTTCGTTAGTGCCGCAGCTAAACATGCTGGTCATCGGCGCAATACCCAATTGCTTGATGTCTTTACGCGCATAAAGATGGTTTTCAACATCCATAATCACCTGACTCTTTTCACACTGGATGGTGAACTTGTATGCACCGGTAATACTGGGGCTATCGAGTAAGGCATAAACGGTAAAGGTGGTAGCACCTGGTTTTACGGTATCAAACCAAAAGGCGGTAAAGTCGGGGAACTCTTCTTTACTGTCGGTATATGTATCAATCGCCAAACCACGGGCCGATAAACCGTATTGATACGTGTCATCAACGGCGCGGAAATAGCTTGCACCGAGGAACGATACCACATCACGGCGAGCCAGTTCCGGTGCTTTAAATACCCGGAAGCCAGCAAAACCGAGATCGCTTTGCCCTTCCAGTTGTTTGGTATCTACGCCCGCATCATTGTATTTAAACAATTCTGGACGAAAGTGAATTTCACGCGCCAGATGTGTTGCAGGATCAACCGAGAACATGCGTACGCGACGGCGGAATCCCATCCCCATATGGAAGAACTGGGCATCAAGCTGACGATTCTCGACGTTATGCCACAATGATTGTTCAGCATCGTATTGAATACTGTTATAAGCCTGTGGGGTCATTGTCGCCAACGTGTTGGGCAACGGACGCGGCGCTCCGCCCCACGGTTTTTGCGCTAAATCATGCGCCATCGACTGTAAAACCGAAAAGTCAAAACGCTGAGTTTGCCCGTCTGCAATATCAGAATCTGACGCGAATGCCGCCTGAGAAAAAAGAGAAGCAATGCCGCTGGTACCGCACACGGCGGCCATAGCCATTGAACCTTTAATAAATCGTCTACGATCCATACCTGAAAGTGAGTCCTTCTGGTGTTGTGAATGGTCCCGCGCTGGTCGTTTTCAGCGGCAAGAAAATGCTTATTTATGACCGCTCACTCTAGACAAAATTTATTAATAATCCAATTGTTGAGTACGGAGAATCTGCACAAATCGGCAAATTTTTTATGTCGATGGGAAGAGCCTGATTCGTTTGTAAAATCAGGCAAATTTTTGCAAAGCGGGAATGCCTGATTTTAAAGCAATCCACAACGGCGTTTACTGCGTTCTTCCGCTTCCTTGTATAACTGAAATTCATCAAAAACCTGGCAGCCCAGCGCCTGCTCGAATGCCTCACGGCTGGCATTGCCATGACTGCGGGTCTGCGTTTCGTTACCGAGATTGGACTGGAAGATCCCCGCCGCACTTACTGGCAAAAAATCCTCATAGGTAATAGGTTGCGCAACCACCCAACCACGTTCAATTAAAGGCTGTGGATCGTCACCGGGATGAATCGCCTGACGATGTGCTTCACCCGATGGCGTCAGGCGATATCGGAACCATGCCAGACCTTGCTGGCGCATCAAAAACTCACTGTCCGGAAAGGCACGAAAGGTTTCCTGCAAATGCATTTGGTGAGTGAGGTTATCCTGTCCCGTTCCTGCGTTACGCAGAAGATAATCATAAAGTTCCCGACCTTTCGGCGTTAATGCCACTCCACGCTGCTCTATTTCACCAAAGCGCGCGGTATGTGTCCCCTGCTTTTGTCCCGCAAACAAGACCGCTTCCTCGAGCGCCTTAAAACTAGTCTGGCGCAGTAAAATTGGCACTTCACGGCGCGGCGGCCCTTCGATCAGAATTTTCGGTTCAATACCGCACTCGGGCATCATCGACTGCACCCGATCAATGTCCAGCGTGCGTGGCGTCAGGTGGTTGATATGACAACCCGGAAAACAGACGACATCAGCGATCAGACGATGCTCGTTATGCAATGCGTGATAGGTTTCTTCATCTACCGTTGCTGACTGATGCCAGCGAAATGTCTCCAGGACTTCCTGCACAAACTCCCGCGCTTGCGCGTCGCTAAAACCACCCTCCTGGTCATATTTATCTAACAGTTGCCGACAACGTGGGGTAAAGATATCGCGCTTGCGTAGAATCTCCGCCGCTTTCTGGCGCAATATTTCATTTTCGATAAGTTCCAAGCGGAGCAAAGAGGTAAAAACGCGGAAAGGATTACGGGCCAGCGATGCATCATCGATGGGCCGAAATGCCGTGGAATGTACGGGTACACCCGCCTGCGAGAGATCGTAATAACTCACCGGATACATTCCCATAATGGCGAATATCCGCCTTAATGTGGCCAGTTCCTGCGCTGTTCCCACACGTATCGCCCCATGACGTTCAACGTTAAGTCTCGCCAGCTCATCCGCATTCACCATTTTTTCATGCAGTTGGGGGTTATTTTCCAGCACAGCCAGATTCACGTCAGCGACCAGTTCCAGCAACGTACCGTACTGTGGAACTTCTTGCTGATACATGGCTGACATTGCCTGCGAAAACTGTTCCCGAATCTCATCCGCTGTGATGCTGTTCGCCATAATGTCTACCCCCAGTGGTCAATAATCTGGAGTGTAGGTAACCGCATTCACTCTGGCGGAAAGAATTTACAAACTGTGATCTCGCCGCGAAATCATCAATATTATCGATCTTGATGTAACGTAATCGTTTTAAATGTTAATAATATTTTTCAATCAAGTTATCATAATCAAACAACATCACTTGTCAGCGGCACCGCTTCGTTTTTAACATCGCTTATGGAAAAAAATAGTCTGTTTAGTCAGCGCATCCGTTTGCGCCACCTTCATACATTCGTAGCTGTCGCACAACAAGGAACATTGGGGCGCGCAGCTGAAACCCTTAATCTGAGTCAACCGGCACTCTCTAAGACATTGAATGAACTGGAGCAATTGACGGGGGCTCGCCTGTTCGACCGTGGACGTCAGGGCGCGCAGCTCACCTTACCTGGAGAGCAATTTTTAACTCACGCAGTTCGAGTTCTTGACGCTATTAACACCGCAGGACAGTCACTTAATCCTAAAGAAGGTCTTAATAATGATGTCGTCAGAGTGGGCGCGTTACCTACCGCCGCGCTGGGGATATTACCTTCAGTTATAGGTCAGTTTCATCAGCAGCAGAAAGAAACCACACTACAAGTTGCCACCATGAGTAACACGATGATCCTGGCAGGATTAAAAACAGGGGAAATCGATATTGGTATTGGCCGGATGTCGGATCCTGAACTGATGACCGGACTTAGTTACGAGCTACTGTTTCTCGAATCACTTAAGTTGGTTGTTCGGCCTAATCACCCGCTGCTTCAGGAGAACGTAACGTTAAGTCGGGTACTGGAATGGCCAGTTGTTGTATCACCAGAAGGCACCGCGCCACGGCAGCATTCAGAGGCGTTAGTGCAAAGCCAGGGGTGTAAAATTCCTCCAGGCTGTATTGAAACGTTGTCTGCATCGCTTTCACGTCAGCTTACGGTTGAATACGACTATGTGTGGTTTGTTCCTTCAGGTGCTGTAAAAGACGATCTGCGTCATGCCACACTGGTGGCCCTGCCTGTTCCGGGACACGGTGCGGGTGAACCCATTGGCATCCTCACGCGGGTGGATACCACGCTCTCTTCCGGTTGCCAGTTGATGATTAACGCCATTCGTAAATCAATGCCATTCTGAAAGGTAAAGGGATCTTGCGATCCCTGAGACTGATGACAAACGAAAAATTGCCTGATGCGCTACGCTTATCAGG
>NZ_JAATUR010000024.1 GCF_011881725.1 Escherichia coli
GCTTGATTATGGTTTTATCTGGGATTATTGCAAATTCTTTATTAACGTACAGTTAGTTATTAATTGATGCCCGTATTAATGGTCCTATTTGTTTAAAATAATCAGGGGAAATAATATCCACATGCGCACAATCTAAACGATAAATATCCAGTTCGGCAATCCACGGCGCCCAGGCCCGTTCAGGACTTATACCTTCCTGAAGTGTACGTTCAGCAACAAACAATGTGGCTTTGCCGTCAAACGGTACACTATGGGCGGTGGTCAACAAGCGCACTGCATCGCCGTAGTTGCCTTCAATGGTGGTAAACAACTCCGTTGAAGTACTTCCCTGCTGGGCCGCCAGGAAGGCCTCGCGCTCGCGGTTAATCTCCGCCAGCACTTCCGGATCCAGACCGTTGGCTTCTTTTTCCTGCCAGTTTTGCGTTTCTGGCGGCCAGGTATCCAGCAGGCCCAAAAATGCCACCTGTTCGCCTCGGGCGCGTAGCCGCGCCGCAATGCCCTGCGCCAGCGTACCGCCCAGCGAATAACCCAGCAGGTAATAAGGGCCTTGAGGTTGTTGTTCAAGTAACGTTGCCAGATGCGCTTCGCAGACTTCATCCAGGTTTGCCGCAGTCTGCATGGGGCCATGGGGGCGTGGCGACTGAATGCCCGTAATCGACCATTGAGGGTCGAGATACCGCGAAAGCACACTAAACTGCCAGGCAAAACCGGACGCTGGATGGAAACAGAACAGCGTCGGGCCATTACCTTCACGCAACGGCAGAATGGTTTCAAATCCCAGACGCTGGGCGTTTTCTTCTTCCCCATCAATAACCGCTGCCAGTTTGGCAACGGTTGACGCAACCATCACCTGCCCCGGTGTCACCTGACGGGCAAACTGTCGGCTAAGATGAGCAGCCAGTTTCATTGCCAGTAGCGAATGACCGCCCAGAGCGAAGAAATCAGCGTCAGCATCCTGCACGTCACAACCCAGCAACGACGAGAACGCTTCGGCGATAATCGTTTCACTGCCCGCTTTTGGCGAACGTCCCGGCGTTTGAGCCTTCAGTTCCGGCAACGGTAAGGCTTTACGATCCAGTTTGCCATTAGCGCTTAATGGCAACTGCGATAGTTGCAGCAGAACCACTGGCACCATATGCGGTGGCAATGTTTCGCGCAGTTGTGCCTGCAATGCGGTGGTATCCAGCGGCAAGCCCGATTGCGACACCAGATATCCAACCAACTGACGCGCATCACCGCCGGTGGCTGCCGCCTGGTTAATGACACAGGCATGAGTAACGGCCTGTTCAACATCCGGCAGCGCCTGCATCACGCGATCAATTTCGCCCAGTTCAATTCGCTGACCGCGAATTTTTAGCTGATCGTCACTACGACCGAGGTACTCCACCGCGCCATTTCCCAGCCAGCGGGCAACGTCTCCGGTACGGTACATCCGCTCACCTGGCGCAAACGGATCAGCAATAAAGCGGCTGGCAGTCAGATCAGGTCTTCCAAGATATCCCTGCGCCAGTTGAATGCCGGTGAGATAGAGATCGCCCGCTACCCCCGGCGGCACCGGATGCATCATCGCATCAAGAATGCGCAGGCCGGTGTTCCACACCGGATAACCAATCGGCACGCTGCTGCCGCGCACCTGTGCCAGTTCCTCGCCAAAAGCCGGATACCAGCTGACATCCACCGCCGCTTCCGTTGGGCCATACAGATTATGCAACGGCGCGCCGGTTAACTGTTGCCATTCGCGGCATAGATCGGCTGGCAACGCCTCACCACTACAGAAAACCTGTTTCAACGTCGCACAACTCTGGCGAGCGGTTTCCGGCGTCAGTGAAGCAACAAATGCTGCCAGCATCGACGGTACAAAGTGCGTGGTTGTTACGCCATAGTCGGCAAAGAATTGCTGCATAGCGAGCGGATCGCGATGGGCCTCCGGCTCGGCCATCACCAGTTTCGCCCCCGCAATAAACGGCCAGAAAAACTCCCATACCGAGACATCAAAACTGCATGGCGTTTTTTGGGCAACGACATCTTCGCCCGTAAGCGGGTAATGGTTTTGCATCCACAACAGGCGGTTAACGATAGCCTTCTGCCCGACCATTACCCCTTTCGGCCTGCCGGTGGATCCAGAAGTAAAGATGATATAAGCCGTGTGATGCGGTTGTGAAAGTTGCAGCGGCTCACTCCCCTGCGGGGTAAGCGGGGCGTTATAGCAAAGGCTGGTTAAATCGGGAACATCGGCAAAGCGCGGCAGTTGATCGTCGGTGGTAATTAACAGCGACGGACGCGCATCTTCCAGCATCATTTTCAGACGATCGTCCGGATAGCCCGTATCCAGCGGTAACCAGGCTGCACCAGCTTCAACAATCGCATGCAGCGCCAGGGTCAAAAAGACCGAGCGCGGTAGTGCCACCGCTACGCTGTCGCCTGGTTTAACACCGCGTTCACGCAGCAAATTCGCCAGCGCCAGCACTTGCTCGCGCATTTCCCGATAGCTGAACTGGTAATGTGCATCTGCCAGCGCCGGGGCATCCGGCGTTTTCGCTGCCTGTTCTGCCACCAGTGCGCTAAGGGTGGTTTCAGGGATCTCTACCTGGGTGGCGTTGATCTGCGCTAACAGTGCATACTCACCAGGCAGCAGAATATCGACATCGCCGCACAATAGCGCCGGATCCGCGGCAAACTGCGTTATCAACATTTTCAGGCGTTCAGCATGCTGGATTAACGTTGGCTCATCGTAACGCTGTTTATTGGCAAGGATCTCAATACTCAAATCACCGTTTTCATCCGGGAACAGTGCCAGTTCAAGGTCATTAACCGGACCCGTTGCCAGAGTGTGGGTTTGCGCCTGCACGCCCGGAATATCCAGTTGATAATCAAAAACCTTGATATTGAGTACCGGACCAAACAGCGGTTCCTCGCCAGCCGCTCGCCCGCTGTCACGGACAATTTGTTCGGCATCAAAGCGTTGATGGCGACGCATCTTTTTCAACTGAGTTGCCAGTCGTGCAGCCAGTTGCGGCAATGTTTCTTGCGCTTCAATGTGAATACCCAACGGCAAAACGTTGAGCACCGGTCCAGTCGCCGTCAGCGCCGCCGATCCCATGCGACGCATAAAGATAAACCCTGCGGCGTAGTCCATCCGATTGCACAATCGCCCCAGCCACAAGGCCGCCAGCGCAAGGGCTAAATCGGTACGCTGTACACCTGAGAGTTGCGAAGCCAACTGGCGGAATTCCCCGTCGGTAAATTCCAGTTTCAGGCGCAGAATATCTGCCGAGGCACTACGCCCCGGTAAAGGTGCAGGAGAAAGTGATGCGGGCGGCGGCAGTTGAAGGCGTTGGTCCGCCCAGAATGCCGCATCACGCTGCCAGGCTTCGCTTTCGCGGTATTGCTGGTACTCTTCCACCACGTCAGCGAAAGGCGTAAACGGCGAAGCCGGCGTTGATTCGCCACGCAGCCATGTGCAGTAAATATTGGCTATCTGGCGGGTAATGGCCGGGAAACTGAAACCATCGACCAGCAAATGGTGATAACGCTGATACCAGTACCAACGGTTATCCGCTATCTGAATCAGCTGATGAAAGACCAGCGCTTTGCCGCTATCGACGCGCAGATTTTGTTGCAAATCCGCCTGCATTAATACCAGTGCAGTATCGTGAGGATCAATGTGAGTACGCAAGTCGATAATTTCTGGCTGTTCGAACGTTAGCGCATCATCGACCCATTGCCAGACCTCGCCGTTATCTTCCGTAAAACGCATCCGCAGTGTATCTGCTTGCGCTAATCCGGCAACTACCGCGCGGGCCAGTAATGGCGCATCAACCTCTCCGGTTAACTCAACGTAATGCGCCACGCTCCAGGCAGAGGGTAAATCTGACAGTTTTTCTGCCATCCAGATGCCGGGCTGGGCCGCGACCAATGGTAAATGCTGGCTCATTGCGCCTCCTGCGGCTGGGTAAAATTTGCGGGTGTCAGTGTACGCCAGTGGGTTTCCAGCCACAGCTGGCAGGACTCCTGTGACTGCGGCTGACACACAACCTCCCAGCCCGCCGGTAACGCGCACGGTTGTGGCCACAGGCTGAATTGCCCCTGCGCATTGCGCAAAATGTAAAACGCTCCCTGCGGATCATCGAAGGGATTACTGAATGCCATATTCAACTCCTGTCATGGAAAAGCGGTTGCCAGAGGTCAATTAGCCCCTGCATCAAACCACCGCGCCAACAAAGCGCATCATGTCCGCCGTCAACCTGACGCCAGAAAATGGATTCTTTTATGGGGTGTAATTGCGCATACAGCGCCTGATTAGCCCGCATGATCATCGGCTCGCGAATCCCCGCTTCCAGCACAATGCGCAGACCTTCCGCGCTAACTTCACCTGCTTTAAGTTGCTCAAGTAACACGCCCTCTTGCTGTCCACCCCGATGCGGCCACCAGTACGATCCTGACTGGCTTAATACACAGCCAAAGCGTTCAGGCCAGTGCAGCCCGGCATACAGCGCGGAAAGCCCACCAAAACTTTGCCCGGCAACAACAGTGCGATCGGCACGATCGCTAAAAGGAGCGATAGTTTTCACCAGCGGCAGTAACTCTTGCTGTACTGCCAGCCAGAAATCCGCATTACAAGGGAGTTCGTGGGCTCGGTGCGTGGTGTCAATGGCGTCGATCAACACATACACAGCAGGTGGAAGTTGCTGACGATGGGTCAGCGAAGTCAGCGCAGGCCAGACGGGCATACTTTTCGCCCAAAATTCGCCATCGAGCAAAATAGCTAACGGACGCTCCTCGGCTGGCGCATCGCCGGTGGTAAAAGTCCATACACGGCGTGAATTTCCCAACCGCTCACTTTTCCAGGTTATTTCTTTAGCTGAGTTATCGGGTGCTTGCGGACAATCCCAACCTGGTTGCAGGGGCGCTTGCGGCATTTCGAGTGCGGAAACAGCGTGCCCTCGCCCACCTTTCCAGCATTGCGGATTCAGCGGATCGGCTATCGCCTGGGGCAATAGTTTTTGCCAACCCCGGCGTAATTCGAGGCGATCGGGTGATGATGTGGAAAAAATGTCATCGCGTTCGGTGGGAATAAAACAGTAGCTGCCGCGCCAGTTGGCATTAAGTCGTGTTGTCCACTGCCAGACGTCAGTGCCTGCTATACGTTGCATCGACTGGGGCTGGCTGTTCTGATGGTGATCGGTCACGCCAGTGATGTAGACCCATACGCGCTTTATCGTCGAGTATTCTTCAGAACCTTGTGGATCACGCCACCAGAAAGTCACCTGATACATTTCGTCATTCAGAGGCTGCCATTCCGGGCTATGTTTCGACTGCCACCAGCTCTCACTTCCTACGTTTAACGCCGCCACACCATAACCCCATGTTTACTGTGCAATTTTTCATTGATTGCAGAAATATATTGATAATATTATTGATAACTATTTGCATTTGCAATAGCGTAATGGCGCGCCGTGGGAAGCGCGGACATAAATTAACCAACTGCACTGCGTGTCTTTCAGGATCAAAGGTTTTCGCGGTAACGGGATGCGTCGTGTTGCTGACGACCATGCCCGACAGTTGCAATTCGTGGCAAAAATGCAGGAATAAAACAATGAACAAGAAGATTCATTCCCTGGCCTTGTTGGTCAATCTGGGGATTTATGGGGTAGCACAGGCACAAGAGCCAACCGATACTCCTGTTTCACATGACGATACCATTGTCGTTACCGCCGCCGAGCAGAACTTGCAGGCCCCTGGTGTTTCGACCATCACCGCAGATGAAATCCGCAAAAACCCGGTTGCTCGCGATGTATCGGAAATCATCCGTACTATGCCAGGCGTTAACCTGACCGGTAACTCCACCAGTGGTCAGCGTGGTAATAACCGCCAGATTGATATTCGCGGTATGGGTCCGGAAAACACGTTGATTTTGATTGACGGTAAGCCAGTCAGCAGCCGTAACTCGGTACGCCAGGGCTGGCGCGGCGAGCGTGATACCCGTGGCGATACTTCCTGGGTACCGCCAGAGATGATTGAACGTATTGAAGTTCTGCGTGGTCCGGCTGCTGCGCGTTATGGCAACGGCGCGGCGGGCGGCGTGGTTAATATCATCACCAAAAAAGGCAGCGGCGAGTGGCACGGCTCCTGGGACGCTTATTTCAATGCGCCAGAACATAAAGAGGAAGGTGCCACCAAACGCACCAACTTTAGCCTCACCGGTCCACTTGGCGACGAATTCAGCTTCCGTTTGTATGGCAACCTCGACAAAACTCAGGCTGATGCGTGGGATATTAACGAAGGCCATCAGTCCGCGCGTGCCGGAACGTATGCCACGACGTTACCTGCCGGGCGTGAAGGGGTGATCAACAAAGATATTAACGGCGTAGTTCGTTGGGACTTCGCACCTATGCAGTCACTCGAACTGGAAGCAGGCTACAGCCGCCAGGGTAACCTGTATGCGGGCGATACCCAGAATACCAACTCAGATTCCTACACTCGCTCGAAATATGGTGATGAAACCAACCGTCTGTATCGCCAGAATTACTCGCTGACCTGGAACGGTGGCTGGGATAACGGCGTGACCACCAGCAACTGGGTTCAGTACGAACATACCCGCAACTCACGTATTCCGGAAGGCCTGGCGGGCGGCACCGAAGGGAAATTTAACGAAAAAGCGTCGCAGGATTTTGTCGATATCGATCTTGATGACGTGATGTTGCACAGCGAAGTTAACCTGCCAATTGATTTCCTTGTTAACCAGACGCTGACGCTGGGTACCGAGTGGAATCAGCAGCGAATGAAGGACTTGAGTTCCAACACCCAGGCGCTTACCGGAACGAATACCGGTGGGGCTATTGATGGTGTGAGTTCCACCGACCGTAGTCCGTATTCAAAAGCGGAAATTTTCTCGCTGTTTGCCGAAAACAACATGGAGCTGACTGACAGCACCATTGTCACACCGGGGTTACGTTTCGATCATCACAGCATCGTGGGCGATAACTGGAGTCCGGCGCTGAACATATCACAAGGGTTAGGCGATGACTTCACGCTGAAAATGGGCATCGCACGCGCCTATAAAGCGCCGAGCCTGTACCAGACTAACCCGAACTATATTCTCTACAGTAAAGGCCAGGGCTGCTATGCCAGTGCGGGCGGCTGCTATCTGCAGGGTAACGATGACCTGAAAGCTGAAACCAGTATCAACAAAGAGATTGGTCTGGAGTTCAAACGCGACGGCTGGCTGGCGGGCGTCACCTGGTTCCGTAACGATTATCGCAATAAGATTGAAGCAGGCTATGTGGCTGTAGGGCAAAACGCGGCAGGCACCGATCTCTATCAGTGGGATAACGTACCGAAAGCGGTGGTTGAAGGTCTGGAAGGATCGTTAAACGTTCCGGTTAGCGAAACGGTGATGTGGACCAATAACATCACTTATATGCTGAAAAGTGAAAACAAAACCACGGGCGACCGTTTGTCGATCATCCCGGAATATACGTTGAACTCAACGCTGAGCTGGCAGGCGCGGGAAGATTTGTCGATGCAAACGACCTTCACCTGGTATGGCAAGCAACAGCCGAAGAAGTACAACTATAAAGGCCAGCCAGCGGTTGGACCGGAAACCAAAGAGATTAGCCCGTACAGCATTGTGGGTCTGAGCGCGACCTGGGATGTGACCAAGAACGTCAGTCTGACCGGCGGCGTGGACAACCTGTTCGACAAACGTTTGTGGCGTGCAGGTAATGCCCAGACCACGGGGGATCTGGCAGGAGCCAACTATATCGCCGGTGCCGGGGCGTATACCTATAACGAGCCGGGACGTACGTGGTATATGAGCGTAAACACTCACTTCTGATGCTAACGTCAGATTGTTGACAACGTGCGCGTCGTTCATGCCGGATGCGGCGTGAACGCCTTATCCGGCCTACAAAAATCTTGCCAATTCAATATATTGCATGACCATGTAGGCCTGATAAGCGTAGCGCATCAGGCAGTTTGCGTTTGTCATCAGTCTCGAATATGGTCGACATGAAAACTACGCATACCGCCCTCCCCTTTGCCGGACATACGCTGCATTTTGTTGAGTTCGATCCGGCGAGTTTTCGCGAGCAGGATTTACTCTGGCTGCCGCACTACGCGCAACTGCAACACGCTGGACGGAAACGCAAAGCCGAACATTTAGCCGGACGGATCGCTGCTGTTTATGCCTTGCGGGAATGTGGCTATAAATGTGTGCCTGTAATCGGTGAGCTACGCCAACCTGTGTGGCCAACGGGGTTATATGGCAGTATCAGCCACTGCGGAGCTACAGCATTAGCCGTGGTTTCCCGTCAACCGATTGGCATTGATATTGAAGAGATTTTCTCTGCACAAACCGCAAAAGAATTGACAGACAACATTATTACACCAGAGGAACACGAGCGACTCGCAGACTGCGGTTTAGCCTTTTCTCTAGCGCTGACACTGGCATTTTCCGCCAAAGAGAGCGCATTTAAGGCATCGGTGAGACAAACTGAAGCAGGTTTTCTGGATTATCAGATAATTAGCTGGAATAAACAGCAGATCATCATTCAACTAGAGGATGAGCAGTTTGCTGTGCACTGGCAGATAAAAGAAAAGATAGTCATAACGCTGTGCCAACACGATTAATTGACAACATCTGGTACGATTCGCCCGCAGCCATCAATGACCGCGGGCGAAAGTGTAAAGCAGGTGCCTTACCACCCTGACCTGACAACCGGATATGCGGGGATTACTCCCCGCACAACGGCTACTTCTTCGGTTCGTAAGCGAGAACAGCCCTGAACTCAATATTACGTTCCTTTACCGTAAACTCACACAGCGAGTCTCCGACCAGAAGCGTAAATCCCAGTACCGTCAAACACAGTACTATGACTGCCGCAAGGGCATATTTCGTCAGCATGTTTATATTGCCTCCATGCGAAGAAGGGACTACCATCCAAATTGTCTGGTTTGGAGTGGCAGCCCCAGGGTTGATAGAAATATCTCCTGGGGCTTCATCTTTCCAGACCTCAGAGTAAACCTGAAACTGGAAAGCTTCAGGCACCCGCAGCTATCTTACCCTTCCCTTTAAATTTTGCTGTATATTTATACAGTCATTCCTATTCCGGACTTCTGCCGACAACTCTCATTAATGCCCTGAAAATGAAATCGCCCGCAACCATTGCTGACCGCGGGCGAAAGTGTAAAGCAGGTGCCTTACCACCCTGACCTGACAACCGGATATGCGGGGATTACTCCCCGCACAACGGCTACTTCTTCGGTTCGTAAGCGAGAACAGCCCTGAACTCAATATTACGTTCCTTTACCGTAAACTCACACAGCGAGTCTCCGACCAGAAGCGTAAATCCCAGCACCGTCAAACACAGCACTATGACTGCCGCAAGGGCATATTTCGTCAGCATGTTTATATTGCCTCCATGCGAAGAAGGGACTACCATCCAAATTGTTCGGGTTTGGAGTGGCAGCCCCAGGGTTGATAGAAATATCTCCTGGGGCTTCATCTTTCCAGACCTCAGAGTAAACCTGAAACCGGAAAGCTTCAGGCACCCGCAGTTATCTTACCCTTCCTTAGCAAAATGGCTGTTTATTTATACAGCAAATCTTGTTCCGGACTTTTTCGTAGTCACCACTCCATCTGCAACTGGGCCAGGCTTGTCTTCTGTACCTTTTGTTAAGGTTTTAATTCGCTTTATCAGTTCGTTATCACCACAAAAAGGGAATATTTCAGAACCTCCGCATCTCGCTCAGTGGCCCCCGCTTCTATACTAATTAGAAAATGCCAACATAAGAGAAACCTATGCCATTACCCGACTTTCATGTTTCAGAACCCTTTACCCTTGGTATTGAACTGGAAATGCAGGTGGTTAATCCGCCGGGCTATGACTTAAGCCAGGACTCTTCAACGCTGATCGACGCGGTAAAAAGTAAGATAACTTCCGGGGAAGTGAAGCACGATATCACCGAAAGTATGCTGGAACTGGCGACTGGCGTTTGTCGGGATATCAATCAGGCCGCCGGGCAATTTTCAGCGATGCAGAAAGTTGTATTACAGGCAGCCGCAGACCATCATCTGGAAATTTGCGGTGGTGGCACACACCCGTTTCAGAAATGGCAGCGTCAGGAAGTGTGCGATAACGAGCGTTATCAACGTACGCTGGAAAATTTCGGTTATCTCATTCAGCAGGCGACCGTTTTTGGTCAGCATGTTCATGTTGGTTGCGCCAGTGGTGATGATGCTATTTATCTGTTGCACGGCTTGTCACGCTTTGTGCCGCACTTTATCGCCCTTTCCGCCGCGTCGCCGTATATGCAGGGAACGGATACGCGCTTTGCCTCCTCAAGACCGAATATTTTTTCCGCCTTTCCCGATAATGGTCCGATGCCGTGGGTCAGCAACTGGCAACAATTTGAAGCCCTGTTCCGCGGCCTGAGTTACACCACGATGATCGACAGCATTAAAGATCTGCACTGGGATATTCGCCCCAGCCCCCATTTTGGCACGGTGGAAGTTCGGGTGATGGATACCCCATTAACCCTTAGCCATGCGGTAAATGTGGCTGGATTGATACAGGCCACCGCTCACTGGTTACTAACGGAACGCCCGTTCAAACATCAGGAGAAAGATTACCTGCTGTATAAATTCAACCGTTTTCAGGCTTGCCGCTATGGTCTGGAAGGCGTCGTCACCGATCCGCACACCGGCGATCGCCGGTCACTAACGGAAGACACCTTACGATTGCTGGAAAAAATCGCCCCTTCCGCTCATAAAATTGGCGCGTCAAGTGCAATTGAAGCCCTGCATCGTCAGGTTGCCAGCGGTCTGAATGAAGCACAGTTGATGCGTGATTTCGTCGCCGATGGCGGCTCACTGATTGGGCTGGTGAAAAAGCATTGTGAGATTTGGGCCGGAGACTAAGCCGGGAATTGCCTTACAGAAGATTATCCCCGACAATGGTGTTTTAACTTACATTTAACAATATTATGAAACACCCTTTAGAAACCTTGACCACCGCAGCAGGCATTTTGCTGATGGCTTTTCTCTCTTGTCTGCTGCTGCCAGCCCCTGCGCTGGGACTAACGTTGGCACAGAAACTGGTGACCACGTTCCATCTGATGGATTTGAGCCAGCTTTACACTTTATTGTTTTGCCTGTGGTTTTTAGTGCTGGGCACTATTGAGTATTTTGTTCTGCGCTTTATCTGGCGGCGCTGGTTCTCGCGGGCGGATTAAACGTCGATTATCGCCATACTTCGCGGCATACTTTGTTTATTCTTCTTCGCCTTTAGGAAAGTTTATGGATAAGCAATCACTGCATGAAACGGCGAAACGCCTGGCCCTTGAATTGCCTTTTGTCGAGCTTTGCTGGCCTTTTGGCCCGGAGTTTGATGTCTTTAAAATTGGCGGCAAGATTTTTATGCTGTCGTCAGTACTGCGCGGCGTCCCCTTTATCAATCTGAAGTCCGATCCGCAAAAATCCCTGTTAAATCAGCAAATATACCCGAGCATTAAGCCTGGGTATCACATGAATAAAAAGCACTGGATTTCGGTGTATCCCGGCGAGGAAATCTCCGAAGCGTTACTTCGCGATTTGATCAACGATTCGTGGAATTTAGTCGTTGATGGTCTGGCTAAACGCGATCAAAAAAGAGTGCGTCCAGGCTAAAGCGGAAATCTATAGCGCATTTTTCTCGCTTACCATTTCTCGTTGATCCTTGTAATCTGCTGGCACGCAAAACTACTTTTACATGGAGTCTTTATGGATATCATTTCTGTCGCCTTAAAGCGTCATTCCACTAAGGCATTTGATGCCAGCAAAAAACTTACCCCAGAACAGGCAGAGCAGATCAAAACTCTGCTGCAGTACAGCCCATCAAGCACCAATTCCCAGCCGTGGCATTTTATCGTTGCCAGCACTGAGGAAGGCAAAGCGCGCGTTGCTAAATCCGCCGCCGATAATTACGTCTTCAACGAGCGCAAAATGCTTGATGCCTCGCACGTCGTGGTGTTCTGCGCAAAAACCGCGATGGACGATGCCTGGCTGAAACGGGTTGTTGACCAGGAAGATGCCGATGGCCGCTTTGCCACGCCGGAAGCGAAAGCCGCGAACGATAAAGGTCGTAAGTTCTTCGCCGATATGCACCGTAAAGATCTGCATGATGATGCAGAGTGGATGGCAAAACAGGTTTATCTCAACGTCGGTAACTTCCTGCTGGGCGTAGCGGCACTGGGTCTGGACGCGGTGCCAATCGAAGGTTTTGACGCCGCTATTCTTGATGAAGAATTTGGTCTGAAAGAGAAAGGCTACACCAGCCTGGTGGTCGTTCCGGTAGGTCATCACAGCGTCGAAGATTTTAACGCTACCCTGCCGAAATCTCGTCTGCCGCAAAGTGTCACCTTAACTGAAGTGTAATTCTTCTGACAGCCGGGCATCCGCCCGGCTATTTCTCCTCAGATTCTCCTGATTTGCATAACCCTGTTTCAGCCGTCATCATAGGCTGCTGTTGTATAAAGGAGACGTTATGCAGGATTTAATATCCCAGGTTGAAGATTTAGCGGGTGTTGAGATCGATCACACCACCTCAATGGTGATGATTTTCGGTATTATTTTTCTGACCGCCGTTGTAGTGCATATTATTTTGCACTGGGTGGTACTGCGAACCTTCGAAAAACGCGCCATCGCCAGTTCACGACTGTGGTTGCAAATCATTACCCAGAATAAACTCTTCCACCGTTTAGCTTTTACCCTCCAGGGGATTATCGTCAATATTCAGGCGGTATTCTGGCTGCAAAAAGGCACCGAAGCGGCTGATATTCTGACCACCTGCGCACAATTGTGGATCATGATGTATGCGCTGCTTTCAGTCTTCTCTTTGCTGGACGTTATTTTAAATCTGGCGCAGAAATTCCCGGCGGCGTCTCAGTTACCGCTGAAAGGGATATTTCAGGGGATTAAACTGATTGGCGCGATTCTGGTCGGCATTTTGATGATCTCGTTGCTGATTGGTCAATCGCCAGCGATTCTGATCAGCGGTCTTGGCGCAATGGCTGCCGTGTTGATGTTGGTATTTAAAGACCCGATCCTCGGTCTGGTGGCCGGCATTCAGCTTTCTGCGAACGATATGCTGAAACTGGGCGACTGGCTGGAGATGCCAAAATATGGCGCGGATGGTGCAGTCATTGATATTGGTTTAACCACCGTCAAAGTGCGCAACTGGGACAATACTATTACCACTATTCCCACCTGGTCTCTGGTATCCGACTCTTTTAAAAACTGGAGTGGAATGTCGGCATCCGGTGGACGGCGTATTAAGCGCAGCATCAGTATTGATGTCACCAGTATTCGTTTTCTTGATGAAAACGAAATGCAACGGCTGAATAAAGCGCATCTGTTAAAGCCTTATTTAACCAGCCGCCATCAGGAGATTAATGAGTGGAATCGCAAGCAAGGTTCTACGGAGTCGGTATTAAACCTGCGGCGGATGACCAATATTGGAACGTTTCGCGCCTATCTGAATGAATATCTGCGCAACCATCCGCGGATTCGTAAAGATATGACCTTAATGGTGCGCCAGTTGGCACCGGGCGATAATGGTTTACCGCTTGAGATCTATGCGTTTACCAACACCGTAGTGTGGCTGGAATATGAAAGTATTCAGGCTGATATTTTCGACCATATATTTGCTATCGTCGAAGAGTTTGGTTTGCGACTTCATCAATCGCCAACCGGTAATGATATTCGCTCTCTGGCAGGTGCATTTAAGCAGTAATTAAAAAACCGCTCTCATTGAATGGATGAGAGCGGCTTCGGACTGTTGACATCTTCTTGTCGGATGCGGCGTGAGCGCCTTATTCAACCGATAATATTATCTCGCTTTCCTACGCAGCGTTTTAAACGCCACAAACAGGAACACAATCCACACCGGCAGCAAAATTGCCGACAAGCGCATATCGTCCATCGTGCACATCAGCAGCAAAATCATGCCGAGGAAGGCAATGCAGAGATAGTTGCCGAACGGATAGAGCAGCGCCTTAAACTGAGTTTCACGCCCCTGACGCCGCATCGCCGCGCGAAAACGTAGATGCGCCAGACAAATCATAATCCAGTTCAGCAGCAATGTTGCCACCACCAGCGCCATCAGCAGACCAAACGCTTTTTGCGGCAGCAGATAGTTAATCAACACCACCAGCGAGGTGATCGCCCCGGAAAGCATTAGGGAGTTGATCGGCACACCGCGACGGCTAACACGGGTGAGGAACTTCGGCGCGTTACCCTGCACGGAAAGGCCAAACAGCATACGGCTATTGGAGTAAACACCGCTGTTATACACCGACAATGATGCTACCAGAATGACGAAGTTAAGCGCAGAAGCCACCACGTTACTGTCGAGATTATGGAAAATCATCACAAACGGGCTGCTGTTGGATTTCACTTCCACCCACGGGTAAAGAGCCAGTAAAACCACCAGCGAACCGATATAAAACAGCAGGATGCGATACACCACCTGATTCACTGCTTTAGGGATGCTTTTTTCCGGATCGCGCGCTTCAGCGGCGGTAATCCCGATCAGCTCCAGGCCGCCGAAGGAGAACATAATTACCGCCAGCGACAAAATCAGCCCATTCCAGCCGGTGGCAAAGAAACCACCATAGCGCCAGAGGTTGTCGATACTGGCTTTCTCGCCGCCGTGCCCAGAAAACAGCAGCCACAGGCCAAAGCCGATCATGCCGATGATCGCCAGCACTTTAATCAGCGCAAACCAGAACTCAGTTTCGCCATATAAGCGCACGTTCACCAGGTTAACGGCGTTGATGATAATAAAGAAGGCGGCAGCCCAAATCCACGTTGGAACATCCGGGAACCAGTACTGCATATAGATGCCCGCAGCGGTCAGCTCTGCCATTCCCACCAACACGAACATCACCCAGTAGTTCCAGCCAGAGAGGAAGCCCGCAAACGGTCCCCAGTATTTATAGGCAAAGTGGGCAAATGAACCGGATACCGGCTCTTCGACCACCATCTCGCCGAGCTGGCGCATAATCAGGAAAGCGATGATCCCGGCGACGCCGTAGCCCAGCAATACAGCCGGACCCGCCATCTGAATAGCCGGACCAATGCCCAGAAACAGACCAGTACCAATGGCGCCGCCCAGCGCGATCAGTTGAATATGACGGTTATGTAATCCGCGATGAAGCGTCGGCTCTTGATTCGACGCAGTATCTCCCGATACGGTTGACGCGTTTTTCACGCATTTCCCCTGTGTGTCTTTTTTGTTGAGGGGCACCTTTTAACATTTAGTGCCCATCGTCGCAAGACACAATCCACACGGTTAAACCGGGTATCCCTCCCCGGCTCTGCTTTTATTTCCGAACCTGATGTCGATTCAACCACATCAACTTATACGCCGCCGGAATAATAAACAGCGACAGCAGTGGTGCGGTGATCATGCCGCCAATCATCGGTGCGGCGATGCGGCTCATCACTTCGGAACCCGCCCCCGTTCCCCAAAGAATCGGCAGCAGACCCGCAATAATGACCGCTACCGTCATCGCTTTAGGGCGTACGCGTAGTACCGCGCCGTGATACAACGCCTCATCCAGCTTCTGCTCGCTAAAGGTTTGTGGATTATCCAGCGACGGCTCTGCCTCTATGGCATGACGTAAATACATCAGCATCACCACGCCAAATTCGGCGGCGACCCCGGCAAGGGCGATAAAACCGGTGCCCGTCGCCACGGAAAGATGAAAGCCCATCCACCACAGGAACCAAATGCCGCCCACCAGCGCAAACGGTACGCTACTGATAATCAGCAACGCTTCGCCCACGCGACGGAACGCCAGATACAACAGCACAAAGATAATCATCAGCGTCATCGGCACCATAAGTTTCAGCTTATGGTTAGCGCGCTCCAGCAACTCGAACTGCCCGGAGAACGCCACACTGGTACCCGGTTTCAACTGCACTTTCCCGGCAATCGCTTTTTGCAGATCGTGAACCACCGACACCATGTCACGATCGCGGGCGTCGATATAAATCCAGCTCGTCGGGCGCGCATTCTCGGTTTTCAGCATCGACGGTCCGGTTGAAACTTTAACGTCGGCCACGTCCGCCAGGGTAATTTGCTGCTTCATCGGCGTCAGGATCGGCAGTTGTCGCAGCGCCTGCGGGCTATCGCGCCAGCTTTGCGGATAACGCAGATTAATCGGGTAGCGGGCAATCCCTTCCACCGTTTCGCCCACCATCGCCCCGCCCACAGCAGAAGTCACAAACAACTGCACATCCGCCACCGTCATACCGTAACGCGCGGCTTTTTCACGGTTGATCTCCACGTTGATATAGCGCCCCCCTTCCAGACGTTCGGCCAGAGCAGAAGCCACGCCAGGCACCGTTCGCGCCACTTCTTCGATTTGCTCTGCCATCGCGTCGATATCCGCCAGCACATTGCCTGAGACTTTAATGCCAATGGGGCTTTTAATGCCGGTCGAGAGCATGTCGATACGGTTACGGATTGGCGGCACCCACAGATTCGCCAGCCCCGGCAGCCGCACGGTGTTATCCAGTTCCTCGATGATTTTGTCCATCGTCATGCCAGGCCGCCACTGATCCTGCGGCTTAAGCTGAATGGTTGTTTCAACCATCTCCAGCGGTGCGGAGTCGGTGGCAGTTTCCGCTTTCCCGGTTTTGCCAAACACCCGCGCCACTTCCGGCACACTCATGATCAGCTTGTCGGTTTTTTGCAGCATACTCGCCGCCTCTGCCGCGGAAATCCCCGGCAACGTTGAAGGCATATACAACAAGTCGCCTTCATTGATCTGCGGTAAAAATTCTCCACCGACTTTACTGAGCGGCCAGATAACCGTCAGCACCGAAAGTGCCGCCACCAATAGCGTGGTTTTTGGCCAGTGCAATACTTTCAGTAACAGCGGATGGTAAATACGAATCAAAAAGCGATTGAGCGGGTTACTGCTTTCCGCCGGAATTTTGCCACGGATCCAGTAGCCCATCAGGATCGGGATCACCACGATCGCCAGCAGCGCCGCGCCCGCCATCGCATACGTTTTGGTAAACGCCAGCGGGCCAAACAGACGCCCTTCCTGCCCTTCCAGGGTGAAGATCGGGATAAACGACAGAGTGATAATCAGCAGACTGATAAACAGCGCCGGACCCACTTCAACAGATGCATCGGTGATCACTTGCCAGCGCGTTTTATTATCCAGCGTGGCGTCAGGATGCTGGTGCTGCCACTCTTCCAGCCGTTTATGGGCATTCTCGATCATCACGATGGCGGCATCGACCATCGCCCCGACGGCAATCGCAATGCCGCCCAGCGACATAATATTGGCGTTCAGCCCCTGGAAGTGCATAACAATAAAAGCAATACACAACCCCAGCGGCAACGAAATAATCGCCACCAGCGCCGAGCGCACATGCCAGAGAAACAGCGCGCAGACAATCGCCACCACAATAAACTCTTCCAGCAGCTTGCCGCTGAGGTTGTCGATGGCGCGATCAATGAGCTGACTGCGATCGTATGTTGTAACTATCTCCACGCCTTCCGGCAGACTGCTTTTCAGCGTTTCCAGTTTGTCCTTCACGGCGGCGATCACTTCACGGGCGTTTTTGCCGGAGCGCAGGATCACCACCCCGCCCGCCACTTCGCCCTCACCGTCCAGCTCCGCAATACCCCGGCGCATTTCCGGGCCAATCTGGACTTTAGCAACATCACGCAGATAAACGGGAACGCCATTTTCACTGGCTTTTAAAACGATGTGATTAAAGTCGTCGAGCGTTTGCAGATAGCCGCTGGCGCGCACCATATATTCCGCTTCCGCCAGTTCAATCGACGAACCACCCGCTTCCTGGTTTGAAGCATCCAGCGCGCTTTTCACTTCGGCGAGGCTGATGCCATATTGCGCCAGGCGCTGGGGATCGATAACCACCTGATACTCTTTCACCACGCCACCCACCGACGCCACTTCCGCAACGTTAGGGATGGTTTTTAGCTCATATTTGAGAAACCAGTCCTGCAATGAGCGTAAATCAGCCAGATCGTGCTTACCGCTGCGATCCACCAGCGCGTATTCATAGATCCAGCCAACCCCCGTAGCGTCAGGCCCTAGCTCGGCACTGACTCCCGCAGGCAGCTTCCCCTGCACCTGGTTGAGGTACTCCAGCACCCGCGAGCGCGCCCAGTACGGATCGGTGCCATCTTCGAAAATGACATATACATAAGAGTCGCCAAACTGCGAGAAACCACGCACAGTCTTCGCGCCCGGCACCGACAGCATGGTGGTGGTCAGCGGATAAGTCACCTGATTCTCAACGATTTGCGGTGCCTGACCGGGATAGCTGGTTTTAATAATCACCTGCACATCAGAGAGATCCGGCAGCGCATCCACAGGCGTGTTAATGATGGTCCAGGTGCCCCAGATGCTCAGAAACAACGCGCCCATCAGCACCAGAAAACGGTTCGCGACCGAGCGACGAATAATCCATTCAATCATTGGTTATTCCCTCAATGCGCATGCGTGGCACTTTCAGAGCGCATCCGCTCCAGTGCGCCAGAAATATTAGCTTCGGAATCAATCAGGAACAGGCCGCTGGAAACCACTTTTTCACCTTCCGCCAGACCAGAACGTAGTGCAGTGACACCTTGCGATGCCTGGAAAACTGAAACGCGTTTCGGTACAAAACGCCCGTCGGCATCAACGGTAATCACCCGCTGTTCGCTGCCGGTATCGATCAGCGCCTGTGAAGGAATGAGCAGCATCGGTTCACTGGCGGTGTTCAGTTGCAACCAGGCGTTCATGCCCGGTTTTAGCGCCTCGTCGGCGTTATCGACTTCCAGACGCAGTTGCAACGTGCGGGTCGCGGCATCTACGCCAGGTAGCAGAGTCCATTTGCGAATAGTGAGTGTCTTATCAGGTCGTGCCGGTACGGTCAGCGTAAACTGCGAGGCATCTTTCACCAGCCAGGCGATGGACTCCGGGATCGCGGCAGTGACCCACACCGGGTCCATACCCTGAATTTTCGCGACCACGTTATCTTTGGCGATATTCATTCCCGCGCGCAGATCAAATGCGGTGATCACACCATCAATGGGCGCTTTGAGCGTAAAGTGAGTCTGGATTTTTTGCGTGGCGATCAGACGGCGAATATCGGCTTCCGGCATTCCTGCCAGCCGAAGTCGCTCAAGAATGCCTTCGGTCTGGGTCGCTGTACCGCCGGTTTCACGCAGCAGTAAATACTCACTCTGCGCTTCCACCCAGTCAGGAATGGTCAGGTCGAGAAGTGGCGCGCCCTTTTGCACTTTATCGCCTACGGTGAGCGGATAAACCTTGTCGATAAACCCGGCGGCGCGGGCCTGCACAATAGCAAACTGATACTCGTTGTAACTGACATTCGCCGGAAAACTCTGGGCAAAAGTCAGCGGCCCACGCGTGACGGTGGCCGTTTTCACTCCCAGATTCTGCGTCTGGGTCGGGTCAATGCGCACACCAGACGCAGTACTTTCTTCATCGGCATATTTCGGCACCAGATCCATATCCATAAACGGCGATTTACCTGGTTTATCGAACCGCGTATTGGGATACATCGGGTCGTACCAGAATAAAATTTTACGTTCTGCGGTCGGCGTTTTTTCTACGGGCGGTTCCTCCTTTGCAAACCAGGTAAAACCTGCCGCGGAAATAATACCGCCCGCGATCATGCTGCCGATAATAAGCGCGATTTTTTTCATCTCATTAAACCTGGGTTACTGGCTGACTTTAATATCCTGTAATAAAGAGAGATTGCCCTGCTGGACAAAATTAAACGCCACTTTATCGCCAGTTTTAATTTCACTCATTTTCGTCTGCGGGGTGATAGTAAAGCGCATGGTCATCTCCGGCCAGTTCACGGCAGCAATCGGATCGTGATGGATGGTGATTTTTTTGCTTTCCAGATCAACACCTTTTACTACGCCGGTGGCGCTAATGACCTGTGGTTGTGCTTCGCTCATGGTTTCATGATGATGTTCGTTAGCTTGGGCATTAAAGCCAATAACGGTAAACAGACTGAACATTGCGACTTGCAGTGATTTTTTCATTTATTCTCTCCTGGAGTTAAAAATTATTGCTGCCAACCGCCTCCTAAGGCGGTATATAAAGAAATTTCGTTAACCTGACGGGTATAATTCAGGTCAAGTAAGGTTTGTCGGGTAGCAAATAAAGAGCGTTCAGCATCCAGCACTTCCAGATAACTTACCGCGCCGTGCTGATATAATGCCCGCGCCCGTTGCAAGGTAATTTGCAGCGACGCCAGATAACGCTGCTGGGCGCTGATTTGATCGTTCAGGCTTTGGCGTAACGCCAGTGCATCTGCCACTTCTTTAAAGGCGTTCTGGATTTTCTGTTCATAATTCACCACCGACTGCTGCTGGCGTATCTCGGCAATATCCAGATTGGCCTGGTTGCGTCCGGCATTAAAAATGGGGATCTCAATTTTGGGGATAAAATTCCACATTCCGCTGCCGGCGTTAAATAATGACGACAGATCGCTGCTGGCGGTCGAGATTCCGCTGGTCAGACTTATAGACGGGAAAAATGCCGCGCGTGCGGCGCCAATATTGGCATTAGCCGCCATTAATGCATGTTCAGCTTCCATAATATCCGGACGCTGCAATAAGATTTGCGACGACAAGCCCGCCGGTAATTTAACGGTTTGCAGGCTGTCGCTGCTTGCTGTCTGCGCTTGCGGCAATTTGCCGTAGCTTCCCAATAACAGTTGCAATGCATTATTCGCCTGCGCCAGTTCCCCCTGACGTTTAGCGATATCACTGCGGGTGCTTTCAATCACTCCGCGAGCCTGTTCCAGCGCCAGAACATTGCTGCTGCCGGTTAGCAATTGTTTTTCAACAAATGCATATGACTGTTGATAATTACGCAGCGTTTCTTCAGCTATTTGCAATTGCGCATAAGCCAGTTGCTGGTTGTAATAACTTTGCGCGACATTAGAAACCAGCAGAATATGCACCGCGCGGCGGGCTTCCTCACTGGCTAAATAATTTTGTCGCTCGGCTTCGCTCATGTTCTTTAAGCGACCGAAAAAATCGAGGTCAAAGCTGGCGTTAAGGCCAGTCGAGAACTCCCGGGTCGTGGCTGAATCGCCTTTAAGATTGCCGCTCCAGCTGCCGCTGCCCTCGCCGTTGAGTTGTGGGTAGCGGTCGGCATCGGTCAGACGATATTGCGCCCGCGCCTCCTGCACTTTTAGCGTTGCCATGCGCAAATCCCGGTTATTCACCAGCGCCTCGCTAATCAACGTCTTCACCTGATTATCAACAAAAAAGGTACGCCAGCCCGCGTTCTGGTAGTTTTCCGCTGTGTTAACCAGGCCGTTTTGGCTAAGCGAAAACTGTTGCGGTACGGGCATTTCCGGACGCTGATAATCCGGAGCCAGCGAACAACCGGTTAGCGCAAGGGCCACACAAAATGTCAGAAGTTTATAAGGAGACATAGGCGCATAATTTCTGGTGATTTTATGCCGCCAACTTTACCCGCCAGGCTCTGATTTTCCGGTGACAGAAAAATGACAAAATTGTCATTTTGCCAATAAGCGATTGCCATCTGATCCCGCTACTCTAGAATTGCCCGGGCAGCATACGGAGGAAATATGAAACTGTTGATTGTCGAAGATGAAAAGAAAACTGGCGAATACTTAACCAAAGGGTTAACCGAGGCTGGTTTTGTGGTCGATTTAGCCGACAACGGGCTGAATGGCTATCATCTGGCGATGACCGGTGATTACGACCTGGTAATCCTCGACATTATGCTGCCGGACGTGAATGGCTGGGATATCGTGCGCATGTTGCGTTCTGCCAACAAAGGGATGCCGATTCTGCTACTTACTGCGCTGGGAACCATTGAACATCGCGTTAAAGGACTGGAGCTGGGGGCGGATGATTATCTGGTGAAGCCATTCGCTTTTGCTGAACTGCTGGCGCGGGTGCGCACCTTACTGCGGCGTGGGGCGGCGGTGATTATCGAAAGTCAGTTTCAGGTTGCCGACCTGATGGTCGATCTCGTTAGCCGCAAAGTCACCCGCAGCGGCACACGCATCACCCTGACCAGTAAAGAATTTACCCTGCTGGAGTTTTTCCTTCGTCATCAGGGCGAAGTGCTGCCCCGCTCGCTTATCGCTTCGCAGGTGTGGGATATGAATTTCGACAGCGATACCAACGCCATTGATGTGGCAGTGAAACGGCTGCGCGGCAAAATCGATAACGACTTTGAGCCGAAGCTGATTCAGACCGTGCGCGGCGTGGGCTATATGCTTGAGGTGCCGGATGGCCAGTAAGCCGTTTCAGCGCCCGTTTTCACTGGCAACCCGCCTGACCTTTTTTATCAGCCTTGCCACCATTGCCGCATTTTTCGCTTTTGCATGGATCATGATCCACTCGGTAAAAGTACACTTTGCCGAGCAGGATATTAATGATTTACAAGAGATTAGCGCTACCCTTAAACGAGTACTTAATCACTCTGACGAGACGCAAACCCAACGCTTAATCACGCTGGAAGACATTGTTAGTGGTTATTCCAACGTGTTGATTTCCCTGGCAGACAGCCACGGTAAAACGGTGTATCACTCCCCCGGCGTGCCGGATATCCGCGAATTTGCACGTAACGCAATACCCGATACAGACGCCCAGGGTGGCGAAGTGTATCTTCTCTCCGGCCCGACAATAATGATGCCGGGGCACGGTCACGGGCATATGGAACACAGCAACTGGCGGATGATTAGCTTGCCGGTTGGCCCGGTTGTAGATGGCAAACCGATTTATACGCTCTACATCGCGCTATCGATCGACTTTCATCTTCATTACATTAATGATTTGATGAATAAACTGGTTATGACTGCATCGATCATCAGCATCCTGATTGTCTTTATCGTGCTATTAGCGGTACATAAAGGGCACGCGCCGATCCGCAGCGTCAGCCGTCAAATCCAGAACATTACCTCGAAAGATCTCGACGTTCGCCTCGACCCGCAGACGGTGCCCATTGAGCTGGAGCAGCTTGTACTGTCGTTCAACCATATGATCGAGCGTATTGAGGATGTCTTCACCCGCCAGTCCAATTTCTCAGCAGATATCGCCCACGAAATTCGCACGCCGATTACGAATCTCATAACGCAAACGGAAATCGCCCTTAGCCAGTCGCGTAGCCAGAAGGAGCTGGAAGATGTGCTCTATTCCAATCTCGAAGAACTGACGCGAATGGCAAAAATGGTCAGCGATATGCTGTTTCTCGCCCAGGCCGATAACAACCAGTTAATCCCGGAAAAGAAAATGCTCAATCTGGCGGATGAAGTCAGTAAGGTATTCGATTTTTTCGAGGCGTTAGCGGAAGATCGCGGCGTGGAGCTGCGGTTTATTGGCGACGAGTGTCAGGTTGCTGGCGATCCGCTGATGCTGCGTCGGGCGTTAAGCAACCTACTTTCTAACGCCCTGCGTTATACGCCGCCCGGAAAGGCGATTGTCGTGCGCTGCCAAACGGTCGATCACCAGGTGCAAGTTACCGTCGAAAACCCTGGTACGCCGATCCCGCCCGAACACTTACCACGATTGTTTGACCGCTTCTACCGCGTTGACCCTTCCCGCCAACGTAAAGGTGAAGGTAGCGGCATTGGCCTGGCGATAGTGAAATCGATTGTTGTCGCGCACAAAGGCACGGTAGCGGTAACGTCGGATGCGCAGGAGACAAGGTTTGTGATCACATTACCTGTTTAATCATTCTGTAACCGGCAACTTTTATAACCAGTGTAAAAATAACGTGCCGCAATAGTCATACCTATTAATGGTAAAAAGCTGTCACAACGCATAAAAAACCTTAATATACGCCACCCTAAACATAACCAGCGTTAATGTAAGGTTTTTGTGTGGACTGGCTTCTTGATGTTTTTGCTACCTGGCTTTATGGCTTAAAAGTAATCGCGATAACGTTAGCGGTCATCATGTTCATCAGCGGGTTGGACGATTTTTTTATTGATGTCGTCTACTGGGTACGCCGCATTAAACGCAAGCTGAGTGTTTACCGCCGCTACCCGCGAATGAGTTACCGCGAACTGTATAAACCAGATGAAAAACCGTTAGCGATTATGGTTCCGGCGTGGAATGAGACTGGCGTCATCGGCAATATGGCCGAACTGGCGGCAACCACGCTCGACTACGAAAACTATCATATCTTTGTTGGCACTTACCCTAACGATCCTGACACCCAGCGAGATGTTGACGAAGTGTGCGCTCGCTTCCCGAACGTGCATAAGGTGGTCTGCGCGCGTCCTGGCCCCACCAGTAAAGCTGACTGCCTGAACAATGTGCTGGACGCCATCACCCAGTTCGAACGTAGCGCCAATTTCGCCTTTGCCGGTTTTATTCTGCATGACGCTGAAGACGTAATCTCGCCAATGGAATTGCGTCTGTTTAACTATCTGGTCGAGCGTAAAGATCTGATTCAGATCCCGGTGTATCCGTTTGAACGCGAGTGGACACACTTCACCAGCATGACCTATATCGATGAATTTTCAGAACTGCATGGCAAAGATGTTCCGGTGCGTGAAGCTCTCGCCGGACAGGTGCCCAGCGCAGGTGTCGGCACCTGTTTCAGCCGCCGCGCCGTAACCGCGTTGTTAGCTGACGGCGACGGTATCGCTTTCGACGTGCAGAGTCTTACTGAAGATTACGACATTGGTTTCCGCCTGAAAGAGAAAGGAATGACGGAAATTTTTGTCCGTTTTCCGGTGGTGGACGAAGCCAAAGAACGCGAGCAGCGTAAATTTTTACAGCACGCGCGGACATCAAACATGATCTGCGTGCGCGAATATTTCCCCGATACCTTTTCCACCGCCGTACGGCAAAAATCTCGTTGGATCATCGGCATTGTTTTCCAGGGCTTTAAAACCCACAAATGGACCTCCAGCCTGACGCTAAACTACTTTCTGTGGCGCGATCGTAAAGGGGCAATCAGTAACTTTGTCAGCTTCCTCGCGATGCTGGTAATGATTCAGCTTTTGCTGTTGCTGGCATATGAAAGGATGTGGCCCGATGCGTGGCATTTTCTTTCTATCTTCAGCGGCAGCGCATGGTTGATGACACTGCTGTGGCTAAACTTTGGCTTGATGGTTAACCGCATCGTGCAGCGGGTGATTTTCGTCACCGGCTACTACGGTTTGACACAGGGTCTGCTATCCGTCCTGCGCCTGTTCTGGGGTAACCTGATTAACTTTATGGCTAACTGGCGCGCGCTGAAACAGGTACTGCAACACGGCGATCCACGCCGCGTTGCATGGGATAAAACAACACACGACTTCCCCAGCGTGACTGGCGATACTCGCTCGCTGCGCCCGTTAGGTCAAATTCTGCTGGAAAATCAAGTCATTACCGAAGAACAGCTAGATACAGCACTGCGTAATCGTGTCGAAGGTCTCCGTCTGGGTGGTTCAATGCTGATGCAAGGGTTGATCAGCGCAGAACAGCTGGCGCAAGCGCTGGCCGAACAAAACGGCGTGGCGTGGGAATCCATCGATGCCTAGCAGATCCCTTCTACGCTGATTGCCGCGATGCCGGCCTCCGTAGCGCTGCATTATGCGGTGCTGCCGCTGCGTCTGGAAAATGATGAGTTAATTGTCGGCAGTGAAGATGGTATTGACCCGGTTTCGCTGGCGGCCCTGACGCGTAAAGTGGGACGCAAAGTGCGTTACGTCATTGTTCTGCGGGGACAAATCGTCACCGGATTACGCCACTGGTATGCACGCCGACGCGGTCACGATCCGCGGGCAATGTTGTACAATGCGGTTCAGCATCAGTGGCTCACAGAACAGCAGGCCGACGATATCTGGCGGCAATATGTGCCACATCAGTTTCTGTTCGCCGAAATACTGACCACGCTCGGTCATATTAATCGTTCAGCAATTAACGTGTTGTTATTGCGCCATGAACGCAGTTCTCTGCCACTCGGCAAATTTTTGGTCACTGAAGGCGTTATTAGCCAGGAAACGTTGGATCGCGTACTGTCAATTCAGCGCGAATTACAAGTTTCGATGCAATCACTATTACTCAAAGCAGGTTTAACCACCGAACAGGTTGCGCAACTGGAGTCCGAAAATGAAGGAGAATAACCTTAATCGCATGATCGGATGGTCTGGTTTGCTGCTGACGTCTTTATTGAGTACCAGCGCACTCGCAGACAATATCGGCACCAGTGCAAAAGAGCTGGGGCTTAGCGACTATCGCCATTTTGTAATTTATCCCCGTCTCGACAAGGCGCTGAAGGCACAGAAAAATAACGACGAAGCAACTGCCATCCGTGAATTTGAATATATTCATCAGCAAGTGCCGGATAATATTCCTTTGACATTATATCTGGCGGAAGCTTATCGCCATTTTGGTCATGATGACCGCGCGCGATTGTTGCTTGAGGATCAACTGAAACGTCACCCTGGTGATGCCCGGCTTGAGCAAAACCTGGCGGCAATTCCGGTTGAGAGTAAACCAGTGAACACGGTTGAACAGCTACTCACCCAGCAAAAAGCGTGCGATGCTGCGCCGACTTTACGTTGTCGCAGTGAAGTCGGACAGAACGCGCTGCGGCTGGCTCAGTTATCTGTTGCCAGAGCGCAACTGAACGATGCAAAGTTTGCCGCGTCGCCGGAAGGGAGGACGTTGCGGAGCGAGCTGTTGCATCGGGCAATCTACCTGAAACAGTGGCCGCTGGCAGAAGCGTTATTCAGTGAATCACGCCAACAAAATATATTAAGCGCGGCGGAGCGCCGCCAGTGGTTTGATGTCCTGCTCGCCGGACAACTGGACGATCGACTCCTTGCACTGCAATCGCAGGGGATCTTCACCGATCCGCAGTCGTACATTACTTACGCGACCGCGCTGGCTTATCGTGGCGAAAAACCACGCCTCCAGCGTTATCTCAATGACAATACGCCGCTGTTTACCACGGACGCACAAGAGAAAAGCTGGCTCTATCTGTTATCTAAATACAGCGCCAACCCCGTGCAGGCATTGGCGAATTATACAGTACAGTTTGCCGATAACCGCCAGTACGTTGTTAGCGCAACGCTACCAGTGCTGTTAAAAGCAGGCCAGTACGACGCGGCGCAAAAACTGCTCGCCACCCTCCCCGCCAATGAAATGCTTGAGGAACGTTATGCCGTCAGCGTAGCGACTCGTAACAGGGCTGAAGCGCTGCGTCTGGCACGGTTGCTGTATCAGCAAGAACCGAAAAATCTTACACGCCTGGATCAACTGACCTGGCAACTGATGCAGAACGCGCGGTCACGCGAAGCTGCCGATTTATTGCTGCAACGCTATCCCTTCCAGGGTGATGCGACCGTCAGCCATACTTTAATGACACGGCTGGCTTCTCTGCTGGAAAGTCATCCTTACCTGGCGACGCCAGCGAAGGTGGCGATTTTATCGAAACCCCTGCCGCTGGCGGAGCAACGTCAGTGGCAAAGCCAGCTACCGGGTATTGCAGATAATTGCCCGGCAATCGTTCGTTTGCTTGGGGATATGTCGCCTTCCTACAATGCTGCCGCCTGGAACCGTCTGGCAAAGTGTTATCGGGAAACTCTCCCCGGCGTGGCGTTATATGCGTGGCTTCAGGCGGAAAAAAGGCAACCGAACGACTGGCAACATCGCGCTGTGGCTTATCAGGCATATCAGGTGGAAGACTACAGCACCGCCCTGGCGGCCTGGGAGAAAATCAGCCTTCACGAGATGAGCAATGAGGATCTGCTCGCCGCTGCCAATACCGCCCAGGCGGCAGGAAATGGAGCGGCTCGCGATCGCTGGCTTCAGCAGGCAGAGCAACGCGGACTGGGAAACAATGCCCAATACTGGTGGCTGCATGCGCAACGTTATATTCCAGCGCAGCCAGAACTTGCGCTAAACGATCTCACTCGCTCAATTAACATTGCACCTTCTGCCAACGCTTACGTCGCGCGGGCAACGATTTATCGGCAACGTCAGAATGTCTCAGCGGCAGTGAGCGATTTGCGCGCCGCGCTTGAACTGGATCCTAATAACAGCAACACCCAGGCGGCGCTCGGTTACGCCTTGTGGGATAGCGGTGATATCGCACAATCACGGGAAATGCTCGAACAGGCGCATAAAGGGCTGCCGGACGATCCGGCCCTCATCCGACAGTTGGCCTACGTGAATCAGCGTCTGGAAGATATGCCAGCGACGCAGCACTACGCCCGCCTGGTGATCGATGACATTGATAACCAGGCGCTGATAACCCCACTGACGCCGGAGCAAAATCAGCAACGGTTCAATTTCCGCCGTCTGCATGAGGATGTTGGTCGTCGCTGGACATTCAGTTTTGACTCATCCATTGGCTTGCGTTCCGGTGCGATGAGTACCGCTAACAATAATATTGGTGGTGCGGCACCAGGGAAAAGTTATCGTAGTTACGGGCAACTGGAAGCCGAGTACCGCATCGGGCGCAATATGCTGCTGGAAGGCGACCAGCTTTCGTTTTATAGCCGGGTGTTTGCCGATACCGGAGAAAACGGTGTGGTGATGCCGGTGAAAAATCCAATGTCCGGCACTGGCCTGCGCTGGAAACCACTGCGAGATCAGATCTTTTTCCTCGCCGTCGAACAGCAGTTACCGCTGAACGGGCAAAATGGCGCATCCGATACCATGCTGCGTGCCAGCGCCTCATTCTTTAACGGCGGTAAATACAGCGATGAATGGCATCCGAACGGTTCAGGCTGGTTTGCGCAAAACCTGTATCTCGATGCGGCGCAATATGTCCGCCAGGATATTCAGGCGTGGACGGCAGATTATCGCGTGAGTTGGCATCAGAAAGTGGCGAACGGGCAAACTATTGAGCCTTACGCTCACGTACAGGACAACGGCTATCGGGATAAAGGTACTCAGGGCGCGCAAGTGGGCGGTGTCGGCGTACGCTGGAATATCTGGACCGGCGAGACGCATTATGATGCCTGGCCGCATAAAGTCAGTCTCGGCGTCGAATATCAGCATACCTTTAAGGCGATTAATCAACGTATCGGGGAACGCAACAACGCGTTTCTCACCATTGGAGTGCACTGGTAAATGCGTAAGTTCATTTTCGTATTGCTGACACTGCTTTTGGTCAGCCCTTTCTCCTTTGCGATGAAAGGTATTATCTGGCAACCGCAAAACCGTGATAGTCAGGTTACCGATACTCAGTGGCAGGGGCTGATGAGTCAGTTACGTTTGCAAGGCTTCGATACTCTGGTTTTGCAATGGACCCGTTACGGCGATGCGTTCACCCAGCCAGAACAGCGTGCGTTATTATTTAAGCGTGCCGCAACTGCGCAACAAGCTGGCCTGAAGCTGATTATCGGTCTGAACGCCGATCCAGAATTTTTTATGCACCAGAAACAGTCATCCGCGGCACTGGAAAGTTATCTTAATCGTCTGCTGGCTGCCGATCTCCAGCAAGCCAGATTATGGAGCGCCGCGCCTGGCGTAACGCCGGATGGCTGGTACATCAGTGCAGAAATTGATGATCTGAACTGGCGCAGCGAAGCCGCCCGTCAGCCCCTGCTAACATGGTTAAACAATGCGCAACGGCTGATCAGCGATGTTTCAGCGAAACCGGTTTATATCAGTAGCTTTTTCGCCGGAAACATGTCGCCCGATGGTTATCGGCAACTGCTGGAACAAGTGAAATCAACCGGCATTCACGTCTGGGTTCAGGATGGTAGCGGCGTCGATAAACTTACTGCCGAACAGCGTGAACGTTATCTACAGGCTAGCGCCAATTGCCAAAGTTCCGCCCCTGCCAGCGGCATTGTTTATGAACTGTTTGTGGCCGGGAAAGGCAAAACCTTTACAGCGAAACCGAAACCGGACGCGGAGATTGCCTCGCTGTTAGCGAAACGTTCCTCTTGTGGTGAGGACGAACTTTATTTCTCTCTGCGCTATTTACCCGTCGCGCACGGTATTCTTGAGTATTAATGGTTAAGGGGGCAACTTTGCTTGCTCCCTTGTTTTCCGCCGTTTATCAGAATCTCATCTCTATTTATAGCCAAAAGACAGGTTCAGGAAAGAGGTGCCTCTCGCGCAACCAAAAACCTTTTAAGAGCTAATCTGTTATGGCTATTTTCTTGTGCCTGTATTTATGTGGGGAAATAATTAGAGAAAAACATCCTCAATTGAACTAATTATTCTGCTAACTAAACCTTTGTTCAGGTGACTTTGAAATCGAGATGACTGTATAATATTAACTGGTCGCTATCGTCTTCAATTGCAATCAATATTTGAATAGATGCAAAAGAAACATTACCTTCAGGTGACAATATGATTACTAACCAAGTCCCTAAAAAAATAAAAATACTTATCATTATATTTACATTCTTTTCCCTTCTTTTTTTAAGTCTGCATAAAAAAAACGAAACATACATAACACTAACAACTCAAAATATTTATGTTGTTTTTATCACTGGACTTTTTTTCATCAATCTGATGATTTGTATATTCTTATTGCTATACTATACATCTCATCAAAAAAGAAATTATCTTCTAATTCTGGCAATCGCATTTTTAAGTAATCTGTATTATTATCTGGAGGTTGCTATGATTGCACTCTCCTCCGTTGAAAACGAATTACCAGAAGTATATCAAAAACCAAATGATATTGTGATTTGTTATATTTTCCGCCAGATTAGTTTTATATTAATCGTTTTTCTTGCCATTTACTCTACCAACTCCAAATCCAATGGTATATTTGCAAGCAAAAAAAATATCATTATTTTTATTCTATCAACATTAATTCTTTTTCTTACTCCAGTTGTGACAAAAAATCTAACCAGTGATAATGCAATATATAGCATTACTATTATGCAGTACTCTCCAGAACTTCATCTTTTATCATGGAATGTAATCTACACAAAAATAATATCATTACTTTGGTTGCTATTAATCGTTTCCTGCACAATTATACGAAATTATTCTAAAATATGGTTTTGCATTATATTTATAAGCATAACATCCGTAAGTAGCAACTTAATTTTAATATATTTCATTGATAAGCCATACCCATCATGGAATTTGGCAAAGGGTATTGAATTAACATCAATAATTTACATTGCATCAACGCTCATGTATTATATTTTCAGGGAGTTAAACCATGCTAACTATTTAGCAACCCATGATCCATTAACCAGCGCATATAACAGAAGATACTTCATCAACTCATTGAGTGAAATATCAAAAAATCAAAATAACAGCTTTTCAATAATCATGTTGGATATTGACAATTTTAAAAACATTAATGACCAATGGGGCCATCATATCGGAGATCAAGTATTAGTAACGGTTACCCACACAATAAAAAAATCCATTAGGGATGGGGATATTTTAGGGCGTTTAGGTGGCGAGGAGTTTGGCATTATTATTAAAAATAACGCTCAAGAACACATACTATCAATTGCTGAGCGAATTAGGAAAAACATCGAAAGCCAGTGTGCAGACAATATACAACCACATGGACCTGAAAAAATAACCGTTAGTATTGGTTGCTTTATTGCAAAGCACAACAACCTCAGTTCATCTGAAATTTTTATCAATACTGACAAAGCTTTATACCAAGCAAAAAGAACAGGGAAAAATAAAGTAATAATTTACTCAGAGTAAATACATTTGTAGAAAACAGTTCAATAATCTGTAGGGCATTATTCCGTATAACACCCTACAGATTATAATAATTATTCTGTTTCAAAACGGTGCCGACCACCAAATATCTGCTGCGGTTGATATATCAATGAAACCTATGAGCAAAAGGGAAGCTGAGCAGGCAGAAATGGTGCGTAGATATGCTCACCTTGCGCCTAATCATTTGACGGAGTACGCGAGAAAAATAGACGACATTTTTGGAGATGATGTCCCACTCTGGAATTATGGAGGGAACAAAGAAGGCGTAACTGATTGAATTTTAATGGCGCGCCCTGCAGGATTCGAACCTGCGGCCCACGACTTAGAAGGTCGTTGCTCTATCCAACTGAGCTAAGGGCGCTTTGATACTGTGATGCAGTTCAACCGCGTGAATTATACGGTCACCCGATGCTGAGTCAATGGCTTTTGAACTGGTTGCTGAACAAGTGTACGACCACATCAGATTTAGCTCGTTACGGCGGCAATCCAACGTCGATTATCATTATCGACGCTAATCTGCCTGGTACAGATGGTTTTGCTTTCCAGAAAACGAAAACTGACAGCGCGCCCCGCTTCTGACAAAATAGACGCATCCCCTTCGACCTACGTAACAGATGGAATCCTCTCTCTGATGGCAGCAAAGATTATTGACGGTAAAACGATTGCGCAGCAGGTGCGCTCTGAAGTTGCTCAAAAAGTTCAGGCGCGTATTGCAGCCGGACTGCGGGCGCCAGGACTGGCCGTTGTGCTGGTGGGTAGCAACCCTGCATCGCAAATTTATGTCGCAAGCAAACGCAAGGCTTGTGAAGAAGTCGGGTTCGTCTCCCGCTCTTATGACCTCCCGGAAACCACCAGCGAAGCAGAGCTGCTGGAGCTTATCGATGTACTGAATGCCGACAACACCATCGACGGTATTCTGGTACAACTGCCGTTACCGGCGGGTATAGATAACGTCAAAGTGCTGGAACGGATTCACCCGGACAAAGACGTGGACGGTTTCCATCCTTATAACGTCGGTCGTCTGTGCCAGCGCGCGCCGCGTCTGCGTCCTTGCACCCCGCGCGGTATCGTTACGCTGCTTGAGCGTTACAACATTGATACCTTCGGTCTCAATGCTGTGGTGATTGGCGCATCGAATATCGTTGGTCGCCCGATGAGCATGGAACTGCTGCTGGCAGGCTGCACCACCACCGTGACTCACCGCTTCACTAAAAATCTGCGTCATCACGTAGAAAACGCCGATCTGTTGATCGTCGCCGTCGGCAAGCCAGGCTTTATTCCCGGTGACTGGATCAAAGAAGGCGCAATTGTGATTGATGTCGGTATCAACCGTCTGGAAAATGGCAAGGTCGTGGGCGACGTCGTGTTTGAAGACGCGGCTAAACGCGCCTCATACATTACGCCTGTTCCGGGCGGCGTTGGCCCGATGACGGTTGCCACGCTGATCGAAAACACGCTACAGGCGTGCGTTGAATATCATGATCCACAGGGTGAGTAACATGGCGACATTTTCTTTAGGTAAACATCCGCACGTTGAGCTGTGCGACTTGCTGAAACTGGAAGGCTGGAGCGAAAGCGGCGCTCAGGCGAAAATCGCAATTGCTGAAGGTCAGGTGAAAGTCGACGGCGCGGTTGAAACGCGCAAACGCTGCAAAATTGTCGCCGGTCAGACGGTGAGTTTTGCAGGTCACAGCGTACAGGTTGTTGCCTGATCCCTTTCCCGGCCTGTATCAACAGGCCGGTTCTCTTTTCAGACTTTTGCCCTCTACGCCCCGTTCATCCATGCTGATAGCATCGACATTTTGCCGAAGCGATCATCATGCCAACCGTTATTACGCACGCCGCCGTTCCCCTTTGCATTGGTTTAGGGTTGGGTTCGAAAGTCATCCCTCCGCGCCTGTTATTTGCCGGAATCATCCTGGCGATGCTGCCCGATGCCGACGTATTGTCGTTTAAATTTGGCGTTGCTTACGGCAATGTTTTTGGTCATCGCGGGTTTACCCATTCGCTGGTGTTTGCGTTTGTTGTCCCGCTGTTATGTGTGCTGATTGGACGTCGATGGTTCAGGGCTGGGCTGATTCGCTGCTGGCTGTTTTTAACCGTCTCGTTGCTATCGCACAGCTTGCTGGATTCGGTAACCACTGGCGGTAAAGGGGTTGGCTGGCTGTGGCCGTGGTCAGATGAACGCTTTTTCGCCCCCTGGCAGGTGATTAAGGTCGCGCCATTTGCGTTATCTCGTTACACCACGCCGTACGGTCATCAGGTGATTATTTCTGAATTAATGTGGGTCTGGTTGCCGGGGATGGTACTGATGGGAATGTTGTGGTGGAGCAGGCGATAACCGGATGCGAGAACTCGCATCCGGCAATAGAGTAATTACTTACGACGCCAGGTGGTCCCTTGGGGACCATCTTCCAGCACGATCCCCATCTCGTTAAGACGGTCACGCGCCGCATCCGCAGCCGCCCAATCTTTGGCTTTACGGGCATCCAGACGCTGTTGAATTAACGCTTCAATCTCAGCCACTTCGCTGTCGTCTGCCTGCGCGCCGCTTTGCAGGAACGCTTCTGGTTCCTGCTCAAGCAGGCCCAGCACGGCAGAGAGTTTACGCAGGTGAGACGCCATTGCGTTCGCCGCTGCCATATCTTCTGCTTTCAGACGATTCACTTCACGCGCCATATCAAACAGCACGGAATAGGCTTCCGGCGTGTTGAAATCGTCGTTCATCGCCTCGATAAAGCGCGCTTCAAACGCTTCGCCACCGGCAGGAGCAACAGATTTATCGGTACCACGCAGAGCAGTGTAGAGACGCTCCAGGGCCGCACGCGCCTGCTTCAGGTTCTCTTCGCTGTAGTTCAGCTGGCTGCGATAGTGACCCGACATCAGGAAGTAACGCACGGTTTCCGCGTCGTAGTATTTCAGTACATCACGCACGGTGAAGAAGTTACCCAGCGATTTGGACATCTTCTCGCGGTCAACCATCACCATCCCTGAGTGCATCCAGTAGTTCACATACTGACCATCATGAGCACAGGTAGACTGGGCGATTTCGTTCTCGTGGTGCGGGAACATCAGGTCAGAACCGCCGCCGTGGATATCAAAGTGGTTACCCAACTGTTTGCAGTTCATTGCCGAACACTCAATATGCCAGCCAGGACGTCCCGCGCCCCACGGAGACGGCCAGCTCGGTTCACCCTCTTTCGACATCTTCCACAGCACGAAGTCCATCGGGTTGCGTTTGTCATCAACCACGTCAACGCGCGCGCCTGCCTGCAGCTGGTCGAGATCCTGACGCGACAGCACGCCATACGTCGGATCGGTCGGTACATCGAACATCACGTCGCCGTTATCCGCCACATAAGCGTGACCTTTGGCGATCAGCTGTTCGGTGAGTTCAATAATTTCTGCGATGTGGTGCGTCGCACGCGGCTCCATGTCAGGGCGCAGAATGTTGAGTGCGTCAAAATCTTTGTGCATTTCGGCGATCATACGATCGACCAGCGCCACAAAACTTTCGCCATTTTCATTGGCGCGCTTGATGATTTTGTCGTCGATATCGGTAATGTTGCGCACATACTTCAGCTTATAGCCGAGGAAACGCAGGTAGCGCGCAACCACATCAAAGGCAACAAAGGTACGCCCGTGACCGATATGACAGAGATCGTAAACGGTGATTCCACACACATACATGCCGACTTCCCCGGCGTGAATAGGCTTAAATTCCTCTTTTTGGCGTGTCAGAGTATTGAAGATTTTTAGCATCGAAGATTCCGTTTAGACATGTGTGGGTAATTGAGTTGCGTATAATACCCATATTTCCCGCGCGAATCAGCATACATTGCGAGATGATCAGATCGTGCGGTTATGCTATAACACCACCCTATATATGACCCGAACCGGGTTGAAGCACCAATCAAACGGAACAGGATGCAAAAATGGTTACTTTCCACACCAATCACGGCGATATTGTCATCAAAACTTTTGACGATAAAGCACCTGAAACAGTAAAAAACTTCCTGGACTACTGCCGCGAAGGTTTTTACAACAACACCATTTTCCACCGTGTAATCAACGGTTTTATGATTCAGGGCGGCGGTTTTGAGCCGGGCATGAAGCAAAAAGCCACCAAAGAACCGATCAAAAACGAAGCCAACAATGGTCTGAAAAACACCCGTGGTACGCTGGCAATGGCGCGTACTCAGGCTCCGCACTCTGCAACTGCACAGTTCTTCATCAACGTGGTTGATAACGACTTCCTGAACTTCTCTGGCGAAAGCCTGCAAGGTTGGGGTTACTGCGTATTTGCCGAAGTGGTTGAAGGCATGGACGTAGTCGACAAAATCAAAGGTGTCGCAACCGGTCGTAGCGGTATGCACCAGGACGTACCAAAAGAAGACGTCATCATTGAAAGCGTGACCGTTAGCGAGTAATCGTGGCGACACTCTTTATTGCAGATCTTCATCTCTGCGTGGAAGAACCGGCGATCACCGCCGGTTTTCTGCGTTTTTTAGCAGGAGAAGCCCGCAAGGCCGACGCACTGTATATTCTTGGCGATCTGTTTGAAGCATGGATTGGCGACGATGATCCCAACCCACTTCATCGCCAGATGGCAGCAGCGATCAAAGCGGTATCCGATTCCGGCGTTCCCTGTTATTTCATTCATGGTAACCGTGATTTTCTGCTCGGCAAACGCTTTGCCCGTGAAAGCGGCATGACGTTATTGCCGGAAGAAAAAGTGCTCGAACTTTATGGTCGTCGGGTGCTGATTATGCACGGCGACACGCTGTGTACTGACGATGTGGGTTATCAGGCATTTCGCGCCAAAGTTCACAAACCCTGGCTGCAAACGCTATTCCTCGCCCTGCCGTTGTTTGTGCGTAAACGTATTGCCGCGCGAATGAGAGCGAACAGTAAAGAAGCCAACAGCAGTAAATCGCTGGCGATCATGGACGTTAACCAAAACGCGGTAGTCAGTGCGATGGAAAAACATCAGGTGCAATGGCTGATCCACGGGCATACCCATCGCCCGGCGGTCCATGAACTCATCGCCAATCAGCAACCTGCTTTCCGCGTGGTGCTGGGCGCCTGGCATACAGAAGGGTCAATGGTGAAAGTCACGGCGGATGACGTTGAGCTAATCCATTTTCCGTTTTAAAAACCCGCAACTTTGCTGATTCCACAGCCACGCAACCGTTTTCCTTGCTCTCTTTCCGTGCTATTCTCTGTGCCCTCTAAAGCCGAGAGTTGTGCACCACAGGAGTTTTAAGACGAATGTCTTCCCGCAATAATCCGGCGCGTGTCGCCATCGTGATGGGGTCCAAAAGCGACTGGGCTACCATGCAGTTCGCCGCCGAAATCTTCGAAATCCTGAATGTCCCGCACCACGTTGAAGTGGTTTCTGCTCACCGCACCCCCGATAAACTGTTCAGCTTCGCCGAAAGCGCCGAAGAGAACGGTTATCAGGTGATTATTGCGGGCGCAGGCGGTGCGGCGCACCTGCCAGGCATGATTGCTGCCAAAACGCTGGTGCCGGTGCTGGGCGTACCAGTACAAAGCGCCGCACTGAGCGGTGTCGATAGCCTTTACTCCATCGTGCAAATGCCGCGCGGAATTCCGGTAGGTACGCTGGCGATTGGTAAAGCCGGTGCGGCAAACGCGGCGTTACTGGCAGCACAAATTCTCGCCATTCACGATAAAGAACTGCACCAGCGCCTTAGCGACTGGCGCAAAGCCCAGACCGACGAAGTGCTGGAAAACCCGGACCCGCGAGGTGCGGCATGAAACAGGTTTGCGTCCTCGGTAACGGACAGTTAGGTCGTATGCTGCGCCAGGCGGGCGAACCGTTAGGTATTGCTGTCTGGCCGGTCGGGCTGGACGCGGAACCGGCGGCGGTGCCCTTTCAACAAAGTGTGATTACCGCTGAGATCGAACGCTGGCCGGAAACGGCATTAACTCGCGAGCTGGCGCGCCATCCGGCCTTTGTGAACCGCGATGTGTTCCCGATTATTGCTGACCGTCTGACTCAGAAGCAGCTTTTCGACAAGCTTCATCTGCCGACAGCACCGTGGCAGTTACTTGCCGATCGTAGCGAGTGGCCTGCGGTGTTTGATCGTTTAGGTGAGCTGGCGATTGTTAAGCGTCGCACTGGTGGCTATGACGGTCGCGGTCAATGGCGTTTACGCGCCGATGAAACCGAACAGTTACCGGCTGAATGCTACGGCGAATGTATTGTCGAGCAGGGCATTAACTTCTCTGGCGAAGTGTCGCTGGTTGGTGCGCGTGGCTTTGACGGCAGTACGGTGTTTTATCCGCTGACGCATAACCTGCATCAGGACGGTATTCTGCGTACCAGCGTCGCTTTCCCGCAAGCCAACGGGCAGCAACAGGCACAAGCCGAAGAGATGCTGTCAGCGATTATGCAGGAGCTGGGCTATGTGGGTGTGATGGCGATGGAGTGTTTTGTTACCCCACAAGGTCTGCTGATCAACGAACTGGCTCCGCGTGTGCATAACAGCGGTCACTGGACGCAAAACGGCGCGAGCATCAGCCAGTTTGAGCTACATCTGCGGGCGATTACCGATCTGCCGTTACCGCAACCGGTGGTTAATAGCCCGTCGGTGATGATTAACCTGATTGGCAGCGATGTGAATTATGACTGGCTGAAACTGCCGCTGGTGCATCTGCACTGGTACGACAAAGAAGTCCGTCCGGGCCGTAAAGTGGGCCATCTGAATTTGACCGACAGCGACACATCGCGTCTGACCGCGACGCTGAAAGCGCTGATCCCATTATTGCCGCCTGAATATGCCAGCGGCGTGATATGGGCACAGAATAAGTTTAATTAAATCTTTTCGGGTGGCGAATTACCGCCATCCGCTTATTTCAAGCGATCTTACGGGATCAGATTATCCATCAACACTGCCAGTAAAATACCGACCAGTAATCCATTGCTCAATAACGGGCGAAGCGTCAACGGCAGTGGAATACTGCTGAATAAACGCGTAAGGGGCGGCGTCAGCGCCACGACCAGACAGATGGCGCTGCCAAAAATAAAGAAAAACCACTGAAAACCAGACAACAGGCTTTCACGGCTAACCGCAAAATTACGCATAAACACACCTTAAGATGAAAATGCCCGCTGCCTTGTTCGAATTAAAAGTGGCATACTTCTCGTCCGGTCGGTCATTCTCTTGCCAGACGGCATCGCTGAAACCGCAATGCCTTTACCTCAGGCAATCTTATGGCCAGGCAAAACATCGGGTTTCGATAGGAGAAATAGAACTCATCTCAACAATGAGATTTCCCTTAAGCGACGCTTTGCTGCAGCCGTGCTCCGCAAGCAGGACTTCTTCCACCTGCGGCGTATCCGGCACCATGATAAAAATAATGTCAGATGCTTCGATGACCTTGCAGGCAGTATCAACATTAATTGCGCCAGGCGAGAGCAACGCCTTTGACGCCGAACGTCAGGACGCAACGGTTACCCGTGCCAACTGACCTGCTTTCGTGAATTTTCCTGCCGCCACGCAGTTAAAAATCAAGTTTCCTTGCGCGTTGGCGCGTAAAATAGCGCGCAAGCTGATTTGAGGTTCACTTTTAACTATGCAAGAGAGATACACGGAACAGGACTATCGTGCCCTGCTGATTGCTGATACGCCCATTATTGATGTTCGCGCCCCCATCGAGTTTGAACAAGGCGCAATGCCCGCAGCCATCAACCTGCCGTTAATGAATAACGATGAACGAGCCGCCGTTGGCACCTGCTATAAACAGCAAGGGTCAGATGCGGCGCTGGCGTTGGGGCATAAACTGGTGGCGGGTGAAATTCGTCAGCAGCGCATGGACGCCTGGCGGGCAGCGTGCCTGCAAAATCCGCAAGGTATTCTCTGCTGCGCCCGTGGCGGTCAGCGTTCGCATATTGTGCAACGCTGGTTGCATGACGCGGGGATTGATTATCCTCTGGTGGCAGGCGGTTATAAGGCACTGCGCCAGGCCGCGATTCAGGCGACCATCGAACTGGCACAAAAACCGATAGTGCTGATTGGCGGTTGTACCGGCAGCGGTAAAACGCTGTTAGTACAGCAACAGCCGAACGGTGTTGATCTGGAAGGACTGGCACGTCATCGCGGTTCTGCTTTTGGTCGGACATTACAGCCGCAACTTAGCCAGGCGAGTTTTGAAAACCTGTTGGCAGCCGAAATGCTAAAAACTGACGCCCGTCAGAATTTGCACCTATGGGTGCTGGAAGATGAAAGCCGGATGATTGGTTCTAATCACCTGCCGGAATGTCTGCGCGAGCGAATGACTCAGGCGACGATTGCGGTGGTAGAAGACCCGTTTGAGATCCGTCTTGAGCGTCTGAACGAAGAGTATTTCCTGCGTATGCATCATGATTTTACCCACGCATATGGCGACGAACAGGGCTGGCAAGAATACTGCGAATATCTGCATCATGGCCTTTCGGCGATCAAGCGTCGACTGGGGCTACAGCGATATAACGAACTGGCCGCACGGCTGGATGCGGCACTGGCAACGCAACTCGCGACCGGCACAACCGATGGACATATGGCCTGGCTGGTGCCGTTGCTTGAAGAGTATTACGACCCGATGTATCGCTATCAGCTTGAGAAAAAAGCAGAAAAAATTGTCTTTCGCGGTGAATGGGCGGAAGTGATGGAATGGATTAAGGCGCAATGATGAGCGGTATTCTGAAACGGCGATTGTCGTGAGAACAGAATGTTTGTAACAGAATACAGATATAAAAAAACCGACATGACAGTCGGTTTCAGATTGTTGCCAAAGTGCGCGCTGTTCATGCCGGATGCGGCGTAAACGCCTTATCCGGCCTACAAAATATCGAAAAATCAATATATTGCACGATCTTCGTAGGCCGGATAAGCGTAGCGCATCAGGCAATCTAACACCTGTCATTACCCCGCAAACTGCCTGAACAGCGCCTTACCCTTAACCAGTCGCGCGCCCAGCCAGCCGCCGAAAAGTGACAGCAGCAGCGCACCGCTACAAGGCAGAACAATCCACAATCGCCAGTCTGGCTCCCACGGGAAATCAAACACTTTCGATTGCAGCACTGCCAGCGCCGTTTCCGCACCAATTGCGGCCACCAGGCCGGAGACAAACCCGAGCATGGCGAACTCACACCACAATGTCGTGCGCAGCAGTTTTTTGCCCGCACCGAGTGTGCGCCACACCACCAGCTCCTGATGGCGCTGACGCATTCCCACCTGCACCTGCGCCAGCAACAGCAACATGCCGCAAGCGGTGACCAGCACCACCATCACTTCCAGCGCCCGACTTACCTGCTCCAGCACCTGACCGACCTGTTTTAAAATCGCGCCAATGTCTAACAGGCTAATGGTCGGGAACTGACGGTTAAGTTGCGTCAACATGCCGTTGCCGTTCTCCCAGCGGAAACTGGTGAGCCAGCTCTGTGGCTGCCCGTCCAGCGCCCCTTCAGGGAAAATAAAATAGAAATTAGGCCGCAAACTTTCCCAGTCCACTTTGCGCAGGCTGGTCACTTTAGCGCGAAACTCCTGAGTATCGCCCATAAAGGTGACGGTATCGCCCAAAGCAACGTTTAAGCGTTTCGCCAGCCCCTCTTCCATCGACACTTCATCGGCTTTTGGCGGCCAGTTACCAGCGACAATCGGGTTATGATCGGGCCGTGTATTTTGCCAGGTGAGATTGAGTTCACGGTTGAGCGCCTCATCTTCATTGCCTTCTGTCGGCTTGTCGTTAATTGCCGTCAGCCGTGCCCGCACTACCGGATAAAACGATTCCGGGATTATCTGATGTTCCGCGAGGAACGCTTTTAGCGGCGTGACCTGCTCCGTGGCGATGTTGATTAAAAAGTAGTTCGGGCTTTCTGGCGGCAGCTGCTGCTGCCAGCGGTCGAGCAGATCGCCACGCAACACCAGCAGCAACGCCAGCAGCATAAAGGAGAGCGAAAACGCCGAAAGCTGGCTTAACGTCGCCCACGGCTGACGCAACAGGCGGCTGACCGCAAGGCGCAGAGGCAGCGATTTAAGCGTCATGCTGCGCAATACATTCAGCAGCATCCAGCCCAGCACGCCGCACAGCAATGCCAGCACGACCGCGCCCGCCAGCACCGCCCATAACAGCATACTCCCGCCCATCAGTCCGGCTAGCAGCAGCACAACCACCACGGTGACAATCGGCAGATAAAACTTCAACGGCCAGACGTTCGCTACCACATCATTACGTAACACGCGTAAAGGCTGCGTTGCCAACAACAGTCGGTATGGTCGCAGCCCGACCAGCAGAGAGATGACTGTCATGGTGCCGAGCGCCCACAGCCACGGCCAGAGGCTGGCAGGTGGTAAAGCGGCAGGCAGCACTGGCTTGAGCAGCACCATTAATACGTTTTCGAACAACAGCCCTATCGCCCCGCCGGTAACGGCTGAAAGAGCCAGTACCATCAACCACTGACCGACAATTAACTTACGCAGTTGCGCACGCCCTGCCCCCAGCGTTTTGAGGATCGCCACCAGGTCGTAGCGACTGCGACAGTAATGGTTCATCGCCACCGCGACCGCCGCCACTGCCAGCAGCAAGGTCAGAAGCGCCGAAAGCAGCAGGAACTGTTGCGAGCGTTCCATCGAGCGCCCAAGCGCGCCTTCGTCCTGTTCCAGGCCGTACCAGCGTTGTTCGGGTTTAAGCTGCGGTAACAACCATTTCTCATAGCCGTCGAGCTGATTCTCACTGCCGCCGAATTTATAACGCCAGGTGACCCGACTCCCCGGCTGCACGGCTCCGGTTTTATCGACATCCGCCAGATTCATCATCAGACGCGGAGCCATCTGGAAGGGGTTAAAGCCGGAGTCCGGCTCCTGAATCACTTCTCCGGCAATCCGCAAGGTGGCATCACCCACGTCAATGGTGTCGCCAGTTTTCAGGTTAAGTAGCGCCATCAGGCGTGGGGCCAGCAATACGCTGCCCGCCTGTGGTTTCAGGCCTGGAGGATTGGTTTGTAGCTCGCCATACATCGGATAGATATCATCAACCGCTTTGACGTTCGCCAGCTGCGGAGTGTCGCCCGCAAAGGTCATAGTGGCAAAAGTAAGTTGCTTGCCGACTTTCAGGCCACGCTTTTGCGCTTCCTCCAGCCACGCTTGCGGCACTTCACGCGAACTGCGCAACGCCCGATCGCCCGCCATAAACTCACGGCTTTGCTGACTTAAACCTTTCTCCATGCGATCGCTGATATTGCCCAGCGCCAGCACGCAGGCCACCGCCAGGCTTAGCGCCAGCCAGACAATTAACAGCGACGGCGAGCGCCATTCGCGCCAGAACCAACGTGCAATCATGCTTCCTCCTGCAACTGTCCGTTCACCAGGCGCAAACAACGGTCGCAACGTGCCGCCAGTTGCAGGTCGTGGGTCACCATAATCAAAGTGGTGCCATGCTCACGGTTGAGGGAAAACAGCAGGTCGGCAATTTTATCGCCCGTCTGGCGGTCAAGGTTACCAGTAGGTTCATCGGCAAACAGCACGTCCGGTCTACCGTTAAAGGCTCGCGCCAGCGCCACACGTTGCTGTTCCCCCCCGGAAAGCTGTGCCGGAAGATGATCCAGACGTTTACCCAGCCCTAACTGTTCGAGCAACGCTTTCGCTCCGTTACGGCTTTCCGCGCTAGTTTCACCGCGCAACAGCGCCGGAAGTTCGACGTTTTCCAGCGCGTTAAGCGTAGGGATTAACATAAATGACTGAAAAACAAAGCCTACGTGCTTCGCGCGTAACTTTGCCCGCGCTTCTTCGTCCATGTTGTGTAGCGGCTGTCCCACCAGATTCACTTCGCCACTGCTGCCGTCATCCAGCCCGGCGAGGATCGCAAGCAACGTTGACTTCCCCGATCCTGACTCGCCCACCAGCGCGATGGTCTCGCCGCGTTTGACAACCAGCTCAACTCCGGTGAGGATGGAGAGTTCATGCTCCCCCTGACCGACGGACTTCTTAAGATGATGAACTTCAACAATGTTTTCCGCTGGCATTTGCCCTTCCTGTTCCTGGTCCTGTTAACCTTCCGTGCCGCCGCAGCGGACACGTTATTAATTCTGGGTGATAGCCTGAGCGCCGGGTATCGAATGTCTGCCAGCGCGGCCTGGCCTGCCTTGTTGAATGATAAGTGGCAGAGTAAAACGTCGGTAGTCAATGCCAGCATCAGCGGCGACACTTCGCAACAAGGGCTGGCGCGCCTTCCGGCTCTGCTGAAACAGCATCAGCCACGCTGGGTGCTGGTTGAACTGGGCGGCAATGACGGTCTGCGTGGTTTTCAGCCGCAGCAAACGGAGCAGACGCTGCGCCAGATTTTGCGGGATGTCAAAGCCGCCAACGCTGAACCATTGTTAATGCAAATACGTCTGCCTGCAAACTATGGTCGCCGTTATAATGAAGCCTTTAGCGCCATTTATCCCAAACTCGCCAAAGAGTTTGATGTTCCGCTGCTGCCCTTTTTTATGGAAGAGGTCTACCTCAAGCCACAATGGATGCAGGATGACGGTATTCATCCCAACCGCGACGCCCAGCCGTTTATTGCCGACTGGATGGCGAAGCAGTTGCAGCCTTTAGTAAATCATGACTCATAAAGCAACGGAGACCCTGACAGGTAAAGTTATGCAAAAATCGGTCTTAATTACCGGATGTTCCAGTGGAATTGGCCTGGAAAGCGCGCTCGAATTAAAACGCCAGGGTTTTCATGTGCTGGCAGGTTGCCGGAAACCGGATGATGTTGAGCGCATGAACAATATGGGATTCACCGGTGTGATGATCGATCTGGATTCGCCAGAAAGTGTTGATCGCGCAGCCGATGAAGTGATCGCCCTGACCGATAATTGTCTGTATGGGATCTTTAACAATGCCGGATTCGGCGTGTATGGCCCCCTTTCCACCATCAGCCGCGCGCAGATGGAACAGCAGTTTTCCGCCAACTTTTTCGGCGCACATCAGCTCACCATGCGTCTGTTACCCGCCATGCTGCCGCACGGCGAAGGACGTATTGTCATGACCTCATCGGTGATGGGATTAATTTCCACACCGGGTCGCGGTGCTTATGCAGCCAGTAAATATGCGCTGGAGGCGTGGTCAGACGCGCTGCGCATGGAGCTGCGCCACAGCGGAATTAAAGTCAGCCTGATTGAACCCGGCCCGATTCGTACTCGCTTTACCGACAACGTCAACCAGACGCAAAGCGATAAACCGGTCGAAAATCCCGGCATCGCCGCCCGCTTTACGTTGGGACCGGAAGCGGTGGTCGACAAAGTGCGCCATGCTTTTATGAGCGAGAAGCCGAAGATGCGCTATCCGGTGACGCTGGTGACCTGGGCGGTAATGGTGCTCAAGCGTCTGCTGCCGGGACGCGTGATGGACAAAATATTGCAGGGGTGAGTTGAAGCGCGCGCTTAAGCCCCCATGTCAAAGAAAATATCGACAACAGAGAGCACTCCATGTCCGTAGAAAATATTGTCAACATTAACGAATCTAACCTGCAACAGGTTCTTGAACAGTCGATGACCACACCGGTGCTGTTCTATTTTTGGTCTGAACGTAGCCAGCACTGTTTGCAGTTAACGCCAATCCTGGAAAGCCTTGCGGCGCAGTACAACGGGCAATTTATTCTGGCGAAGCTGGACTGCGACGCGGAGCAGATGATTGCCGCCCAGTTTGGTTTGCGCGCGATTCCGACGGTTTATCTGTTCCAGAATGGTCAGCCGGTAGACGGCTTCCAGGGGCCGCAACCGGAAGAAGCGATCCGCGCTCTGCTGGATAAAGTGCTGCCGCGCGAAGAAGAACTTAAAGCGCAGCAGGCGATGCAACTGATGCAGGAAGGCAATTACACCGATGCCCTGCCGTTGTTGAAAGACGCCTGGCAGTTGTCGAATCAGAACGGGGAGATCGGCCTGCTGCTGGCAGAAACGCTGATTGCGCTGAACCGTTCTGAAGATGCCGAAGCTGTGCTGAAAACTATTCCACTGCAGGATCAGGACACCCGCTACCAGGGGCTGGTTGCACAAATTGAACTGCTGAAGCAGGCGGCTGATACGCCGGAAATTCAACAGCTACAGCAGCAGGTGGCGGAAAATCCGGAAGATGCCGCACTGGCGACGCAACTGGCGCTGCAACTGCATCAGGTTGGGCGCAATGAAGAGGCGCTGGAGTTACTGTTTGGGCATCTGCGTAAAGATCTCACCGCCGCAGACGGTCAGACGCGTAAAACGTTCCAGGAGATCCTTGCTGCGCTGGGTACGGGTGATGCACTGGCGTCGAAATATCGCCGCCAGCTCTATGCGTTGTTGTATTGATATTTCGTTGAGATGCGATGCTGCGCAGAGTCGTAGGCATGATAAGACGCGCCAGCGTCGCATCAGCACATAACCGCCGGATGCGGCGTAAACGCCTATCCGGCCTGGCAAATCATGCCAATTCAATACATTGCAGGCACCGCATTATTTCTTCTTCAATTGCGTCACCACCAACTGGTGGCGCGAATTATAAAACTTACGATAAGTTAAATAGCAGGCAATAATGGTCGACAAGCTGGCGGTAGAGAGCAGCATAAAGGTCACCATAATCTGATATTTAATCGCCTTCACCGGATCAATCCCGGCAAATATCAGCCCGGACATCATTCCCGGTAAACTCACCAAACCAACCGTTTTTGCCGAATCCACCGTTGGAATTAAAGCCGCGCGAATACTGTCGCGAATCAATATCGCCGAAGCCTGTTTCGGCGTCGCGCCAAGACTCAGTTTCTCCTGAATCTGTTGCTGCTCGCTGATGACTCGTTGCCCTAAATTGTTGTAACACAACCCCACCGCTACCATGGCGTTACCGGCAATCATCCCGGCAATAGGGATCACCTGCATCGGGATAAACTCAATCGACCCTGAGAGTATCAGCACCGCCAGCGTAATACCCGCGCCTACCGTGATGGCAATAAACGACGAGATAAACGCTTTAGCGATATATTTACTGCGTTTTTGCGCATTCCACGCCGCATTAAAGCAGATAAATAACACCATCAATAATGTCAGGCTGGCATCATCCACGCTGAATATGTATTTCAATACATAGCCGACAATAATCAGCTGAATTATCGCCCGCCCGACGCTCCAGAGAATATCTTTCTCCAGCGCCAGCTTTTCTTTATGGCTAATTAAAATCGCCACCACCACCAGCATTAATGCCAGTGCTAATGATTCGTTGGTAATATTATGCGAGTTCATAGCGTGCTTCCTGCATTTCTCCGGCATGCGGTTGCAGCGTAATCACTTTATCCGCATGATTGATTTCATCTTTGTCGTGTGTTACCCACAGTACGGCAATATTTTTCTCGCGCACGTAGCGATGGATCATCTCATTAACGTTATGTTTATTGCTTTCGTCCAGCGCACTGGTGATTTCATCCAACAATAAAACCTTCGGCATAAATTGCAGGTTGCGAATCAACGAAATACGTTGTTTTTCGCCGCCCGAAAGCTCGGCGATATTTTTTGTCAGAATGGTGTCCGGCAAGGAGAAACGTTCGAGAAAATCGAGAAAAATGGCCGGGTCAGGCTGCTGGTTACGGATCTGCCAGGGAAAGATCAGGTTATCGTAGACCGTGTCGCCAAACAGTGCGGGTGTCTGAGCGCAGTAGGATACTTGCTGGCGATAGATTTCTGGCTTTAATGTGCTGACATCCTCACCTTCAAACAGTAACGTTCCGCTGGTTGGACTGATCAATGAAGCAACTATTTTTAGCAGCGTACTTTTGCCGCAGCCGGAAGGACCGGTAATTAACTTAAATTCGCCAGCACACAGTGAAAAATTGATGTTATTAAGGATCTTCGTATCACCCGCCAGATATCCTACGTTTTGTAGCTGAAGCAAAGGATTATTTTCCTGCATCGCTGTTCCCTTTTCTGATTTTTACTAAAAACAGTTTATCCTTCACAGTAATAAGGGGGAACTCTCTTTCAGTAATCAGGTATAATTTGTTTAATCAAGCAGCAATTTTGCGCTTTATGGACGGTACAACAGGAGGTTTTTCCGATGCTTATTTTTATCCCGATTCTCATTTTTGTCGCGCTGGTGATTGTTGGCGCGGGCGTCAAAATCGTGCCGCAGGGTTATCAGTGGACGGTAGAGCGTTTTGGTCGCTATACCAAAACATTACAGCCAGGGCTAAGTCTGGTGGTGCCGTTTATGGACCGCATTGGTCGTAAGATCAATATGATGGAGCAAGTGCTCGACATCCCATCCCAGGAAGTTATCTCGAAAGATAACGCCAACGTAACTATCGACGCCGTTTGCTTTATTCAGGTGATTGATGCCCCGCGCGCCGCTTATGAAGTCAGCAATCTGGAACTGGCGATCATCAACCTGACCATGACGAATATCCGTACCGTGCTGGGTTCAATGGAACTCGATGAAATGCTCTCCCAGCGCGACAGCATCAACTCACGCCTGCTGCGTATTGTCGATGAAGCCACTAATCCGTGGGGGATAAAAGTTACCCGTATTGAAATTCGCGACGTTCGCCCGCCCGCAGAGCTTATCTCTTCAATGAACGCGCAGATGAAAGCGGAACGTACCAAACGCGCTTACATCCTTGAAGCTGAAGGGATCCGTCAGGCGGAAATCCTCAAAGCAGAAGGTGAAAAACAGTCGCAAATCCTGAAAGCGGAAGGCGAACGTCAGTCCGCGTTTTTACAGGCTGAAGCGCGCGAACGTTCTGCCGAAGCAGAAGCCCGCGCCACAAAAATGGTGTCTGAAGCCATCGCCTCCGGTGATATTCAGGCGGTGAACTACTTCGTCGCGCAGAAATACACCGAAGCGTTACAGCAGATCGGTTCTTCCAGTAACAGCAAAGTGGTGATGATGCCATTAGAGGCCAGCAGCCTGATGGGATCAATTGCCGGGATTGCCGAACTGGTGAAAGACAGCGCTAATAAACGGACTAAACCATGATGGAGTTAATGGTCGTTCATCCGCATATTTTCTGGCTTAGTCTCGGCGGGTTGCTGCTGGCTGCCGAGATGCTGGGCGGAAACGGTTATCTGTTGTGGAGCGGCGTGGCGGCGGTGATTACCGGTCTGATGGTCTGGCTGGTGCCGCTGGGTTGGGAATGGCAAGGGGTGATGTTTGCCATTCTGACACTGCTCGCCGCCTGGCTGTGGTGGAAATGGTTATCGCGGCGAGTTCGCGAACAAAAGCACAGCGACAGTCATTTAAACCAGCGCGGGCAGCAGCTGATTGGCCGACGTTTTGTGCTGGAATCTCCGCTGGTCAATGGGCGAGGTCATATGCGCGTCGGCGACAGTTCATGGCCTGTCAGCGCCAGCGAGGATCTCGGTGCAGGTACGCATGTTGAGGTGATTGCGATAGAAGGGATAACGTTGATTATCCGTGCGGTCATCGCCTGATGCGACGCTGACGCGTCTGATCATGCCTACCCGAATCGTAGGCCGGATAAGGCGTTTACGCCGCATCCGGAATGTTAACGGGCATTGATAATTTACTCGTGACGGCCTTTATTCATGTTTTTTGGGCTTCATCCGGATAGGTTTTTAAGCATTCCGCCTTATGATGACAGCAGCCAGAGAGATTTTCGATAATCGGGCAGTCGGCGCTGTCATCGCCGGGGCAGGCATTCGCCAGCGCCAGTAGCTGCTCTCGCATGGATTGCAGTTCTTCGATATGTCGCTCGATCTCCGCCACCTTCTCCAGCGTGCGCCGTTTGACATCCGCGCTATGGCGCTGCGGGTCATTAAACAGATTCACCAGTTCACCGCTCTCCTCCAGGTTAAAGCCCACCTGGCGCGCCTGGCGCAGCAAGGTCAGTTCGTTGAGATGCTTCTGTGTGTAGGTGCGATAACCGTTTTCGCCGCGCATCGGCGGTGTCACCAACCCTTTCTCTTCATAGAAGCGAATAGCTTTGCTGGTCAGGCCGGTAATTTTTGCCACATCGCTAATGTTCATCGTTCGCGCAACGCCTCCTGTGCTTTGTTAAAGGGTTTCAGCAGATAATCCACAGCACGCTTTTTTTACCGGTGCGGATATCAACCGTCGCCACCATTCCGGGGAATATTGGAAACTGCTGTTTGCTTTTATTTTCCAGATGGTTGCTGAAAGTGCGAATGTACACCCGATAGTAATAAACATCGCGCCGCACTTCATCCTGCACGGTATCCGGTGAAATCACCGCCACTTCCCCAGGCAGGCCGCCATAGATGGAGTAATCGTAAGCGGTTATTTTCACCAGCGATTTTTGCCCCGGATGGATAAACGCCACATCGCGCGGGGAGATTTTTGCCTCAATCAGCAGTTGCTCATCCAGCGGCACGATGGTCATGAGTTTACCACCGGGGGCGATGACGCCGCCAACCGTGGTGACGTCAATGTCCTGAACAATGCCGCGCACCGGCGCGGTAAAGTTGAGTCTTGTAAGGGAGTCTTCCCGCCCACGAATTACTGAACGCTGGGTTTCCACTTCCGCATTGGCTTTCGCTAACTCTTCCCGTGCCTGTACGTAATATTGCGTACGCACGTCGTTAAGTTTGTTTTCCAGTTCATTAGCCTGCCGCTGCAAACGCAACACTTCTACGTTGCTCGCCGCCCCCTGTTTTACCAGCGGCTGGGTCATCGCCAGTTCACGATTGACCAGATTAATTCCCTGCGTCAGCCCACTGGTGGCTTTGTTCAGCCCGTCGCGGCGAGTGTCGTATAACGCTGTTTCCGACGCGATAAGTTCGGGGAATTTATTCAGTTCGTCAGGGAACACTAGCGGTTTATTACTCACTTCTGCCCGCAGCCGCGCCGAGGTTGCCAGCGCCGCGTACAGCCGCGACATCGCTTCCTGGACGTCGGATTCCGTTTTAGTGCGGTTAAGCTGCGCCAGAGGCTGGCCTTGCTCAACAATATCCCCTACTTTCACATCAAGATGATAGAGAATCCCGCCTTCCAGCGACTGCACCACCTGTTCGCGTCCGGAAGATTCTACCGTACCGCTGCCGGTGGTGACTTCATCAAGCTGGAAATACCACGTCCAGCCGAGAAAACAGAGCAGCATTACGGCAGTCACGCGTACCGCCAGCGCCGTGGGTTCACCCTGTTCACACAAAATAGTCTCTTTCGCGCCATCCATCACAGTCCGCCCCTGATCCATCACGATGATGCGGTCCACCAGTTGCAGCATCGCAGTGCGGTGAGTGGCGATGACCAGCGTGCGATGTCCAATCCACTGTTTCAGTTGTTCGATTAATTGCGCTTCCGCCATTTCATCCAATGAAGCGCTGGGTTCGTCGAGCAGGACGATTTTCGGTTGAGAGATGAGTAACCGCGCCAGCAGCAGCGTTTGCCGTGTTCCGGCTGATCCACCGGGCGCTTCATCAGTTCATCAAGGCCGTTACGCGCCACTTTCGCCTGCTGCCAGCGCGAGAACACGCCGGAAATCTGCGACAGCGGCGCAATGGTGCGCGAAGCCAGAATCGTCGTTCCCACCAGCGCACCACTACGTAAACGATGGATTGCACTTCCTGGGTCCAGGTGAGCAGCAGCCCGGTAAGAAAACGTTGCTTCATGCTGATGGACGAAGCCACGTCGTTGGTGTGATTCCACTGATTCTGGAAACGCTGTTCGGCACGTAGCAGTTTAATGTCTTCAATAGACAGCACCGCCTCCACCAGCGTAGCGTTACGCACCGCCGATTCACGCATCCCTTCGTTCGCCAGCCGCGCCAGCGGGCGTTGCACCAGCAGACCAGGGATCACCAGCAACGGCAGCGCCAGCAAAACCACCAGCACCACACGTGAGACGCTGCTCGGGTTACCGGCGACATCGTTCACACTGGCGGTGACTGTGGCGTTGCCATCTGCCAGCACGACGCCCGTCAGGACATGAGTGCCCAATTTCACAGTTACTGTATCGCCTGGAGAAGCACCGCTGACTTGTCCGGAGATGATCTGCGCGACGGCCTGCTCAGCATTATTAAGAATATCGTCACCCGCAACGGTGTTAACGCTGACCACTGGCGCACCGGTGTCTACCGTGAAATTTACGCTGTTGCTGGTGGCGTTTCCTGCCCGATCGCTGACACTGGCATTGACAGCGTAATTCCCCTCCGCCAGTGTCTGGACCTCCGTGGCAGGCAGCGTCACTTGCCAGGTTCCGTCGCTACCGACCTGGGTACTGACGATAGTATTGCCGTTGCTGTCTTTAATCTGAATCGTCGCCCCTGCCTGTCCGCCCCCGCTAACCATCCCCACGGGAAGGCGCTGGTCTGAGCAACGGTATCAAGAAATGGCGCAATGCTTTCAATAGCAGTGGTCTGGGCAGTCAGTTCTACGGGGGCTAATCCCCCCGCTTCGGTATCGGCAAAGGTAACATGGGTGAGTTGTTGCCCATCGGCAAAGACCAGTTCAGATTGTTTAGCGGTATTTGCCGCTTGCAGGAAATAGCCATTGCAGCGGATAACCGTGCCGTCCTGCATATAGATAAGCAGGTCATTTCCGTCGCGAACATAACGCGCAACGGCAGATGCCTGTGCATGAACCTGCACCACGGAGGGCTCATAAATAACAACCGTGACGTCGCCAGGATTAATCAGCGTTTGTTTGACGGATGTTTTACGCGAAACAACATCAATAATCAGGCTCATAATGGCATTCCTGATAAATGGCGCCCATCCTTAGCGAGTCCATTTATCTAAATAAGGCAAAGGTAATCACTCAACAACGGTGCAGACCCACTATTAATAATGGCAGGATTATTTCAAACCGGGTAAGTCATTGTATAAACCCTGTTTAATTCCTGCTAATGGAATAAGATTATTAACCGCAGCGGCATAATTTACTGCGGCGACCCAGCCATCATAATTGGCATTTATTTCAGCTGATTGCGCCTGAAAGACATCTTGCTCGACGGTTAATAGATCATTCAGGCTACGTTTACCCAATTTATATTCATTTTGATAAACATCTCGCGTTCTGTGCACACTTTCAGATTGCGCTAACCCAGCCTCTTCTCGCCCCCGTGCGCCAGTCCAGTTGGCATACGCCACCGACGCCCGTTGTAGCACGTCCAGTTTTGCCTGTTCGACCTGTGAGGCAGAGATTTTTTGTTGCCCTTCGGCCTGTTGTACCTGGGCCGAAACCGCGCCGCCCTGATACAACGGCACGTTAACGTTCAGTTGTAACTGGTCGTCCCAGTACGAACGGTCACTGGTCTGGTAGCGCGTTTTACCGCCCTGAATACTGAGTGTGGGCCAGTATTGCGATTTGGTTTTCTCCACGCCGTACTGGGCAGACTGGCGTAAGTTTTCTGCCGCCAGTACCAGCGGGATGGACTGATAATCGATATTTTTCAGCGATACCTGCTGCTCGGCTAACGCAGCAGGTGGTGCGGCTATCGCCTCCGGCTATACGCGTCTGCGCCTGTAATTCATCGGAAGAGGAGTTAAGCCCTGCATTAGCGCGTAGTGCCGCCATGTTGTAGACATTTTCCAGCGAGTGAATATTGCGCTGCGTCACACAAAGCCTGATAACGACTAACTTCCATTACGTTATTTATTTAGAACACACTACGGCTTTTAGATTACCATCATACGCATTAAGAATAATCCTTAGCAATAAGTGATTGGCATCACAGATTTATCGCGCATATATTATTTCTTTGTGACTTATTTATTAAAGGAATAAGAAAGGGAGTTTGAAATAAAAACAAAAGCGCAGTACGGAGAGCACTGCGCGCAGAGAGGTTTTATAGGGCTTTATTGCGCTTCATGATCATTGCCACAATAAGGCTAAGTAAGAGCGCACCAATAATCCATAGCAGCGCACTGCTCCCCTGAGACCACAGACTGTAGATAAAGCCAATGATCACCAGCAACATGACCAGCATACCAACAAGAAGAATTGGCAACGAGGCATGAATATCATGACGCAGGCGAATCGCTACCACGAAAACGGCGAGGTAGCAGATCAAAAAGGTGGCACTGGCGACGCTGGCGAGTGAACCCAGGTTAAGCGCTGCCGTCATCAGCATGATCAACACTACCACGATGATGTTGCCCCAGGTACTTTGCCGCCACAGCGATCTATTAAAGACCTTCGGTAGTTCACGCTCGCTGCCCATGTTATCCATGATATTGAACACGGCAAACAGGTTGGCGTTAATGGCGGATGCCGTTGCCAACAAAGCGCCGATAACCACAATCACGTAGCCAACATGTCCGAGCAAAGGTGAAGCTGCTTGCGCCACGGCAGTATCAGCATATTTTTCCAGTTCCAGAGCGGAAACATCGCTAAGCAGTACCAGCGCCAGCGCGATGTAAAGCAGCGTGGTAACGCCAATCGCCACCAGAAACGCCCGTGGCATAATAACTGCCGGATCCTTCACTTTATCCGCCGCGTTCGCCATCATGCCGAAGCCCGCATAGGCAAGGAAGGTTATCCCGATACAGGAGAAGAACGCACCTGCGCTGTGAGGGGCAGAGACGGAAATATGCGCCGGTTGCAGCGACCAGACACCCGCAATAACCAGCAACAGCAGGATCATCATTTTGATGCCGACGAGGATCACTTCCAGCCGCCCTACCGCATGGTTGCTTAAGGAGTTAAATAGCGTCATCAGCGCAATGATCGCCAGCGCGTAGAGTAAAATAAGATGCTCATCCTGACTGCCTTCATGCAAAAACTGCACAGCATAAGCGCCAAACGCACGAGCAACCATCGCGATACTGACAGCCAGTGTCATCAGGTACAGCAACGAGAGCGCCAGCGAAAAGACGCCGTTGCCTAACCCCCGGCGAAAGAAGTCAATAATCCCGCCATTGCTGGGATAACTTGCACCAAGGCGCGCATAGGCATAGCCGGAAAACATCGCCACAATACCGCCGAAGGCAAACGCAACCCATGTCGAGGCTTCCATGAGCAACGCCGCCTGTCCCAACAGCGCGAAGATCCCCGCCCCCACCATTGCCCCGATACCAATAGAAACGACATTCCATAGTCCGAGGGGTTTGTTACCGTTATTACCTTCCGTGTTCATCATTATCAGCCCTTAAACACGTTATAACCGAGTTGGTTAGCGACAGATGCCACCATTTTTTGACCGCGGACACTGTTGCCTTCTTCATCCAGCGGTGGCGAAAACGCGGCAATCCCCATCACGCCAGGGACCACCGCCAGAATACCGCCACCGACGCCGCTTTTACCCGGTAAGCCAACGCGATACGCCCAGTCACCAGAGCGACCATACAGCCCTTCCATCATCATTTCGGCCAGAATGTACGGCACGTTGTCGGCCTGAAGTACGCGTTTTTGACTTAGCGGGTTCACACCGCCCGCCGCCAGCGTCGCGCCCAACGTTGCCAGTTCAACAGTATTGATAAGGGTGGAGCACTGACGGGTGTACACGTCACAGGCTTCCATTGCATCGCAATAGAGATATCCGGCGGAGTACAGCAGCCAGGCAATAGCGCGGTTGTGGAAGTTGGTTGTTTGTTCCGACTGATTCACCTCGTCAGAGAGCGCTACCTGCTCACCCGCCAGTTGTTGTTGGATATGTAAAATTCGCTGCCAGCGTTGTTCTGCATTATCAGCGTTAATCAGACTGGTGGTGGCAATTGCGCCAGCATTTACCAGGGGCGACAGCGGTTTGCCGCCATGCAACTCTAAGGCGATAACTGAGTTAAAGGGTAATCCAGTGGGGTCCGCGCCAATTTTATCCTGCACGGCCTGCGGGCCGACATCTTCTAACGCGAGGGCTAACGTACAGACTTTCGAGATCGATTCCAGCGCAAAACGATAATCACTGTCACCCGCGCTATAGACCTTACCTTCACTGGTCACGATACTCACTGCCGCCAATTGGCTGGGCACATTCGCCAGAAAGGGAATGTAATCGGCATTTTGTCCGCCGTTAATTGAGTGAAATTGGGTGTAAGCCTGTTCCACTGCCTGCTGTAATTTATTTGCATCTAACATATTTTGTTAACTCCTTTTTATAGATGCGGGAGGTTATTCCTCACCCCGGCGCCGATTTTCAGGCCTCCTGATTTAACTTAGCATCCGCAACTTAACCGCAGGAAAACAAAGAGATAAATGTCTAATCCTGATGCAAATTGAGCCAATTATTTAATCTTTACGGACTTTTACCCGCCTGGTTTATTAATTTCTTGACCTTCCCCTTGCTGGAAGGTTTAACCTTTATCACAGCCAGTCAAAACTGTCTTAAAGGAGTGTTTTATGTCACAAACTATCGACCTGACCCTGGACGGCCTGTCCTGTGGTCACTGCGTTAAACGCGTGAAAGAAAGTCTCGAACAGCGCCCTGACGTTGAGCAGGCAGATGTGTCTGTCACTGAAGCGCACGTAACCGGTACTGCCAGTGCAGAACAGTTGATCGAAACCATCAAACAAGCGGGTTATGACGCATCTGTAAGCCACCCAAAGGCTAAACCGCTGGCGGAGTCATCAATCCCGTCGGAAGCACTGACAGCGGTTTCTGAGACGCTTCCGGCAGCGAGCGCCGATGACGACGACAGCCAGCAGTTACTGCTGAGCGGCATGAGCTGCGCCAGCTGTGTCACCCGCGTACAAAATGCGTTGCAAAGCGTACCGGGCGTCACCCAGGCACGGGTAAACCTGGCGGAGCGTACTGCGCTGGTGATGGGCAGTGCCTCCCCACAAGATTTAGTGCAGGCGGTGGAGAAAGCGGGCTACGGCGCGGAAGCGATTGAAGATGACGCTAAACGCCGTGAGCGCCAGCAGGAAACCGCCGTCGCTACCATGAAGCGTTTTCGCTGGCAGGCGATTGTCGCCCTGGCGGTGGGTATCCCGGTAATGGTCTGGGGGATGATCGGCGATAACATGATGGTCACCGCCGACAACCGCAGCCTGTGGCTGGTTATCGGCCTGATAACGCTGGCGGTAATGGTTTTCGCAGGCGGACATTTTTACCGTAGTGCCTGGAAAAGCCTGCTGAACGGGGCAGCGACGATGGATACGCTGGTGGCACTGGGTACGGGTGTGGCGTGGCTCTATTCAATGAGTGTCAACCTGTGGCCGCAGTGGTTCCCGATGGAAGCGCGGCATCTTTACTACGAAGCCAGTGCGATGATTATCGGTCTGATCAACCTCGGCCATATGCTGGAAGCACGCGCACGTCAACGTTCTTCCAAGGCGCTGGAGAAATTACTCGATTTAACCCCGCCGACGGCACGACTGGTCACTGACGAAGGTGAAAAAAGTGTGCCACTGGCGGAAGTTCAGCCAGGTATGTTACTGCGCCTGACAACCGGTGACCGTGTGCCGGTAGATGGTGAGATTACCCAGGGCGAAGCGTGGCTGGATGAAGCGATGCTGACGGGCGAACCCATCCCGCAGCAAAAAGGCGAAGGCGATAGCGTCCATGCCGGGACAGTAGTGCAGGACGGCAGCGTGCTGTTCCGCGCCAGTGCGGTTGGCAGCCATACCACGCTGTCGCGAATTATTCGTATGGTGCGCCAGGCCCAGAGCAGTAAACCGGAAATTGGTCAGCTGGCAGATAAAATCTCCGCTGTGTTTGTGCCGGTGGTGGTGGTCATTGCGCTGATCAGTGCGGCAATCTGGTATTTCTTTGGTCCGGCTCCGCAAATTGTTTATACCCTGGTGATTGCCACCACGGTGCTGATTATCGCCTGTCCATGTGCGCTGGGGCTGGCGACGCCTATGTCGATTATTTCCGGCGTCGGGCGGGCGGCAGAGTTTGGTGTGCTGGTGCGTGATGCCGATGCGCTGCAACGCGCCAGTACGCTCGATACCGTGGTGTTCGATAAAACCGGGACGCTGACCGAAGGAAAGCCGCAGGTTGTCGCAGTGAAAACGTTTGCTGATGTTGATGAAGCGCAGGCATTGCGCCTGGCGGCGGCGCTGGAGCAAGGTTCCAGCCATCCGCTGGCACGAGCGATCCTCGATAAAGCAGGCGATATGACGCTGCCGCAGGTCAACGCCTTCCGCACGTTGCGTGGGCTGGGCGTGAGCGGTGAAGCAGAAGGTCATGCGTTATTGTTGGGTAATCAGGCGCTGTTAAATGATCAACAGGTTGATACCAACGCTATCGAAGCGGAGATCACCGCCCAGGCCTCGCAAGGCGCAACACCTGTGTTGCTGGCGGTTGACGGTAAAGCGGTAGCCTTACTGGCAGTACGTGATCCGTTGCGTAGCGACAGCGTGGCAGCACTGCAACGTCTGCATAAAGCAGGATATCGTCTGGTGATGTTGACTGGGGATAACCCAACCACCGCCAATGCTATTGCCAAAGAGGCGAATATTGATGAAGTCATCGCCGGGGTGCTGCCGGACGGTAAAGCCGAAGCGATTAAACGTCTGCAAAGTGAAGGACGTCAGGTGGCAATGGTGGGCGACGGCATTAACGACGCGCCAGCACTGGCCCAGGCGGATGTAGGTATTGCGATGGGCGGCGGCAGTGATGTTGCCATTGAAACCGCGGCGATTACTCTGATGCGCCATAGCCTGATGGGTGTTGCGGATGCGCTCGCCATTTCCCGCGCGACGCTGCGCAATATGAAGCAGAACTTGCTCGGTGCGTTTATCTATAACAGCATTGGTATTCCCGTCGCCGCCGGTATTTTGTGGCCGTTCACCGGAACGCTGCTTAACCCGGTGGTTGCCGGGGCGGCAATGGCGCTCTCGTCGATTACCGTGGTGAGTAACGCCAACCGCTTGCTGCGGTTCAAACCGAAGGAATAAGTAGGTAATTGCCGGATGCGCTGCTTTGGGGTGGCGCATCCGTTATAGGGAAATTATTCTACGCGACCTTCTTTGCACGCTCTTCACGGCGTGCCAAATATTCAGCCGCTGTTTCAATCCGTCCCAATTCTTCCTGGGTGCGCATGTTGTTTTCAACTTCCCACAGATCAACCGCCACCTGAAGGTTTAGCCAGAAATCGACTGTGGTATCAAAAACTTTAGCCAGACGAAATGCCATATCGGTAGTGAGTTTACGATTGTTATTGATCAGTGCACTGACGCTATTACGATGAACATGCAGCAACTCTGCTAACTCATTGATTTTCAGATCGAGCGGTTCCAGATATTCATAGAGAAGAATATCGCCTGGTGTCGTCGGTTTTCTTGTTGCCTGTTTCATGGTTTTTAACTATTGCTTCCCTGTGAATAGTGATACAAGAACATACTGAAGCATACAAACACATCAAACAAGTCCCCAACTCCATTTGCGCCATCCCTCCCCGCGCGCTAGCATGATATTTCACAAAGGGAGGTCGTATGGATCTGTTGTACCGGGTAAAAACGCTTTGGGCCGCGCTGCGCGGTAATCATTACTCCTGGCCTGCCATCGATATCACCCTCCCCGGCAATCGCCATTTTCATCTGATTGGCAGCATTCATATGGGTAGCCACGATATGGCTCCCCTGCCTACCCGTTTGCTCAAAAAGCTCAAAAACGCCGATGCGCTGATCGTCGAGGCGGATGTTTCCACCAGCGATACCCCATTCGCCAATTTGCCCGCCTGCGAGGCGCTGGAAGAGCGTATTAGCGAAGAGCAATTACAAAATCTGCAACAGATTAGCCAGGAGATGGGTATTTCTCCCTCACTCTTTTCTACCCAACCGCTGTGGCAAATCGCGATGGTTCTCCAGGCGACGCAGGCGCAAAAACTGGGGCTGCGGGCAGAATATGGTATCGATTACCAGTTATTGCAGGCGGCGAAGCAACAACATAAACCCGTGATTGAACTGGAAGGGGCAGAAAACCAGATTGCCATGTTGCTCCAGCTTCCCGACAAAGGACAGGCGCTGCTGGACGACACTCTGACTCACTGGCACACCAACGCACGGTTGCTGCAACAAATGATGAGCTGGTGGCTGAATGCACCGCCGCAAAATAATGAAATAAAGCTGCCCAATACGTTCAGTCAGTCGCTGTACGATGTGCTGATGCATCAGCGAAATCTCGCCTGGCGGGATAAACTGCATGCTATGCAGCCAGGGCGCTATGTGGTCGCAGTCGGCGCACTGCACCTGTATGGCGAAGGGAATTTGCCGCAAATGTTGAGCTAAAAAAATGGCCAATATCGCTATTGGCCCGTCAAAGAGGAATTTCATATTTTTATTATTATGCCGTCACTTTAAGCGACGGTGTAACTCGATTGTCGCTCAATCTCACCATCATGCCAATACTCTTAGGCAAGATGACTCTTTTTTTTGGACCGCCATCAGGCGTATGCTTGCTTCGTTTTTTTGTTTAAGGCAGGAAAATTACCATGACACCCGCAGTTAAATTACTCGAAAAAAACAAGATTTCGTTTCAAATCCATACCTACGAGCACGATCCGGCTGAAACTAATTTTGGCGATGAAGTCGTCAAAAAATTAGGTTTGAATCCGGATCAGGTCTACAAAACGCTGCTGGTCGCAGTGAACGGCGATATGAAACATCTGGCAGTGGCCGTTACGCCAGTCGCAGGTCAACTGGATCTCAAGAAAGTAGCAAAGGCGCTGGGTGCCAAGAAAGTGGAGATGGCCGATCCGATGGTCGCGCAGCGTTCGACGGGGTATCTGGTAGGGGGAATTAGCCCACTGGGGCAGAAAAAACGCCTGCCGACGATTATCGACGCGCCCGCGCAAGAATTTGCCACTATTTATGTTTCCGGCGGCAAACGCGGGCTGGATATCGAACTGGCGGCAAGCGACCTGGCGAAGATCCTCGATGCCAAATTTGCTGATATCGCTCGTCGCGATTGAGTGTTGTGCCGGATGCGAACATCCGGCACTTTCGTATTACTGCCAGCTCACCTCACCTTTCGGTTCATAAACACTCACATCCAGCGGCGAGTTTTTCTGGATATACGCTTTTAGCACTTCGGCATCAATAAAGCCGGTATTTACATAGCCCGGTTTGTTATCAAGGCGCGGGTAACCATCACCGCCAGTAGCATTAAAGTTTAATGTTGCCATGCGGTAAGTTTTTGCCGGATCGACCGGCTCGCCTTTGATTTTCAGGTCGTTGAGTTTGCCGTCTTTCGCCACAAAGCTGACGTTGGCAAATTGCGGATAGGCACCGGAATCCGGCTTCATCTGCGCGACGGCGGTCAGATACTCAATCACCTCTTTACCGGTCATGTCGGCATACACCACCACATTGCCGAAAGGCTGCACTTTCAGCACGTTTTTATAGCTGATATTGCCTGCCTCGATGGAATCACGGATCCCACCACCGCTCATCACCGCGAAATCTGCCCCGGTGCGATCCATTTGGGCTGCCAGAATCAATCGTCCCATATTGGTTTGAACAAAACGTACTTTGTCACGGTCGCCTTCCAGACGCTCATTGACCTCGCCAATTTTCACTTCCAGTTGCGCTTTGCCTTTGTTCTGGAACGGCGATAACAGCGAGATCATTTGCTGGTTTTCGGCGATTTCAGGTGTGTAAAGCACACGCTCGCTTTTGCCGTCCTCCCAGGTCACTTTTTTCTTCAGGTTTACCGGAATTAGCTGGTAGTTGACCATTTTCATTTCGCCGTTGCGAAACTCAAAGTCGGCCCGACCAACGTACTTGCCCCACTCATGCGCCTGCACAATCCAGATGCCGTTTTGTTGATCCGGTTTGCATGGCGTACCTGGAACGTAATCGATCTGTTTTTTATTTTCCGCAGCCATGCAAACGGGATCTTGTGAGTGTCCGCCGACAATCATCGCCAGCGATCCGGTTGGCAGTGCCCGTGCCATCTCCACATCGCCCGGTGCGTTAGAGCCGTGCTCGCCGTTGTCGTAATGCCCCATATGCGTTGCCGCGATAATAATGTCTGGCTTTTCGGTCTGTTGCAGTTCCTGAATCACCAGCTTCGCTTCATCAGCGGGTTTACGGAATTCAATGTCAGTGAAGTTTTCTGGGTTACCTAATTTCGCTGTTTCATCAGTCGTTAAACCGATAACGGCAATTTTCAGATCCTGACGTTTAAACAGCGCCCAGGGTTTAAACAGGCGCTCGCCGGTACTTTTTTGATAAATATTGGCGGAAAGCAACGGGAACTTTGCCCACTTTTCTTGCTGGCGTAATACGGTGAGCGGGTTATCAAACTCATGATTGCCAATCGCCATCGCGTCATAGCCCACCAGATTCATGCCGCGAAAATCAGGTTCGGCATCCTGTAAGTCAGACTCCGGTACGCCAGTATTAATGTCACCACCAGAAAGCAGCAGGATACTACCGCCTTCAGCGGCGACTTCTTTACGAATACCATCTACCAGCGTTTTTTGTGCTGCCAGACCATATTCGCCATATTCATTGCGCCAGAAATGACCGTGATGGTCGTTGGTATGTAGGACTGTAATTTTGTAGGTTTTATCCTGCTCATACGCCAGAGCAGTTTCACTCGCCAATGACAATGTGGTTAACAGTGCTAACGCCACGCCCCGCTGCAATAATTTCATACTTCTCTCCCTGACCAGATAATAACGTGTTGAAAATTAGTATGACGCGACATCATAGACAAGTCTGCTTCCGGTGAAGATAAATCTGTATCCAGCTTTGAGACTTCCTTCAGGCAGCGCATACAGGTATGTTAGTCAGGTAATAATCACAATTAAGATAAATTTTTACATCGCAACTCTAAAAAGTGACTTTCCTATGGCAATGAGTGAACAACCCCAGCCTGTGGCGGGCGCGGCTGCGTCAACTACCAAGGCCCGAACTTCGTTTGGCATTTTAGGTGCTATTAGCCTTTCACATCTGCTGAATGACATGATCCAATCGCTGATTCTGGCGATTTATCCGTTATTACAGTCAGAGTTTTCCCTGTCGTTTATGCAGATTGGGCTGATAACCCTCACCTTCCAGCTCGCCTCTTCGCTGCTGCAACCGGTGGTCGGATACTGGACAGATAAATACCCAATGCCGTGGTCGTTGCCGATTGGCATGTGCTTTACCTTAAGTGGTTTGGTGTTGCTGGCGCTGGCGGGCAGTTTTGGTACGGTTCTGCTGGCAGCTGCGCTGGTTGGTACCGGTTCATCGGTCTTTCACCCGGAATCTTCCCGCGTGGCCCGTATGGCCTCTGGTGGACGTCACGGACTGGCGCAATCGATCTTTCAGGTCGGCGGCAACTTTGGCAGCTCCCTGGGGCCATTGCTGGCGGCAGTGATTATCGCGCCTTATGGCAAAGGCAACGTAGCGTGGTTTGTGCTTGCGGCACTGCTGGCTATCGTGGTTCTGGCGCAAATCAGCCGTTGGTACTCTGCACAGCACCGAATGAATAAAGGAAAACCAAAAGCGACGATTATCAATCCACTGCCGCGCAACAAAGTGGTACTGGCGGTCAGCATTCTGTTAATCCTGATTTTCTCGAAATATTTCTATATGGCGAGCATCAGCAGCTATTACACCTTTTATTTAATGCAAAAATTTGGATTATCTATCCAGAATGCGCAGCTTCATCTGTTTGCCTTCCTGTTTGCCGTTGCGGCCGGTACGGTGATTGGCGGGCCTGTGGGCGATAAGATTGGTCGAAAATATGTAATTTGGGGCTCTATCCTCGGCGTTGCGCCGTTTACGCTGATTTTACCCTACGCCAGCCTGCACTGGACGGGGGTTTTAACGGTGATTATTGGATTTATCCTCGCTTCAGCATTCTCTGCCATTCTGGTCTACGCTCAGGAGCTGCTTCCGGGACGTATCGGTATGGTTTCTGGACTCTTTTTCGGTTTTGCTTTCGGCATGGGAGGTCTGGGAGCGGCAGTTCTGGGGCTTCTCGCCGACCACACCAGCATCGAGTTAGTCTATAAAATCTGTGCTTTCCTGCCACTATTGGGGATGTTGACCATATTCCTGCCTGATAATCGGCATAAAGACTGATTTCATTGCAGCCAAAGGCGAACTTTGGCTGCATCGTATTGCAGTCGCCATAAGCCTTTCCTCTGTTAAACCACCTTCTGTTTTCCAATCCGTGCTTTTTTTTGCAGCTAATTCCATTTTTCTGCAAAATTCAACAATTATTCATAAACATCATCAATGAAATTGTCATAAACTATTACCAGTAATTTTGGTTTTCCCGGCCAAAAATGGATAACAACCACCAGGAAAAGGAGACGGAATGCATCACGCCACCCCGCTTATCACCACCATTGTTGGCGGCCTTGTGCTCGCCTTTATCCTCGGCATGCTGGCCAATAAACTGCGTATTTCTCCTCTGGTGGGATATCTGTTAGCGGGGGTGCTGGCAGGACCGTTTACTCCGGGCTTTGTTGCCGATACTAAGCTTGCGCCGGAACTGGCAGAACTGGGTGTCATTTTGCTGATGTTCGGTGTCGGCCTGCATTTTTCGCTCAAGGATTTGATGGCGGTAAAGTCCATCGCCATTCCCGGCGCAATCGCCCAGATAGCCGTGGCGACATTGCTGGGTATGGCGCTCTCCGCCGTGCTGGGCTGGTCGTTAATCACCGGTATCGTGTTTGGTTTATGTCTTTCCACCGCCAGTACCGTGGTGTTACTGCGCGCGCTTGAAGAACGGCAATTAATAGACAGCCAGCGCGGGCAAATCGCCATCGGCTGGTTGATTGTGGAAGATTTGGTCATGGTCCTGACGCTGGTGTTGCTGCCCGCAGTGGCAGGAATGCTGGAACAGGGCGACGTGGGCTTTGCGACGCTGGCGGTTGATATGAGTATCACCATCGGCAAGGTGATTGCATTTATCGCCATTATGATGCTGGTAGGCCGTCGTCTGGTACCGTGGATTATGGCACGTAGCGCAGCAACCGGTTCTCGTGAGCTGTTTACCCTGTCGGTGCTGGCACTGGCGTTAGGGATTGCCTTTGGTGCGGTAGAACTGTTTGACGTCTCCTTTGCACTCGGCGCGTTCTTTGCCGGGATGGTGCTTAATGAGTCCGAGCTTAGTCACCGTGCCGCCCACGATACGCTACCGCTGCGCGATGCGTTTGCGGTGCTGTTCTTCGTCTCCGTCGGGATGTTGTTTGATCCATTAATTCTGATTCAGCAGCCTCTGGCGGTGCTGGCAACACTGGTGATTATTCTGTTTGGTAAGTCGTTAGCCGCGTTTTTCCTGGTGCGGCTGTTTGGTCACTCCCAGCGCACAGCGTTAACCATCGCCGCCAGCCTGGCACAGATTGGTGAGTTCGCCTTTATCCTGGCGGGGCTGGGCATGGCGCTGGATCTGTTGCCGCAGGCCGGGCAAAACCTGGTGCTGGCAGGCGCGATTCTGTCGATTATGCTCAATCCGGTGCTGTTCGCGTTGCTGGAGAAATATCTGGCGAAAACTGAAACGCTGGAAGAGCAGACGCTGGAAGAAGCTATCGAAGAAGAGAAGCAAATTCCGGTGGATATCTGCAACCATGCGTTGCTGGTGGGCTATGGGCGTGTGGGCAGTCTGTTGGGAGAAAAGTTGCTCGCATCTGATATTCCGTTAGTGGTGATTGAAACTTCACGTAGTCGCGTCGATGAACTGCGCGAACGCGGTGTCCGGGCAGTATTAGGCAACGCGGCTAACGAAGAAATTATGCAGCTGGCGCATCTGGAGTGCGCTAAATGGCTGATCCTGACTATTCCCAACGGTTACGAAGCTGGCGAGATCGTGGCTTCTGCTCGCGCGAAAAACCCGGATATTGAGATTATTGCCCGCGCCCATTATGACGATGAGGTGGCGTATATCACTGAACGCGGTGCTAATCAGGTGGTGATGGGTGAGCGTGAAATCGCCCGTACTATGCTGGAACTGCTGGAAACGCCACCGGCTGGTGAAGTAGTGACGGGTTAATATCTTGGCGCCATTGTCGGATGCGATGCTACGCATCTTATCCGGCCTGGAGGTGCCATCTTTCGTAGGTCGGATAAGGCGTTTACGCCGCATCCGACTGTCATTGCCGGATGCGATGCTGACGCATCTTATCCGGCATACAGGCGCCATCTTCCGCTGGTCGGATAAGGCGTTTACGCCGCATCCGACTGTCATCGGTTAGAGGGTTTAACGATCCCAGTAAGACTCTTCCAGGCTGTCTTCACGCTCCGGCAAGCCTCGCGTTAAGCGGGGTGAATGCTGGTTCAGCACCTGGTAACTGACGCGGTTGGCATATTTACACACCTGCGCTAAAGACGAATAAGTCAACCAGGTGAATTTATGCTTGCTGGAGTTCGGTACATTGCTGCGGTGGTAGCTGTTGGCGGTAATATCATGTAACAGCGCCGCCAGCGCCCCGTCTCCGGCACCGTTGGTGTTCATGATTTTTTCTGGTCCGCCCATATACGGCGCAATGTGCGAATAGACGCGTAGCGGATTTTGGCAATCCTTGTGGCGCATGGCGCGACTAAATTCATACTGATTAAATTCCGCAATAGCGCCCGGCAGCAGCGGATGCTGGGTTTTACGTTTCGCTTCGTCTTCGGTAAAGCCCGCCATATACAAACCGATTGGCCCGGCGGTACACAGCACCAAATCGACCCAGTCCAGCGCCTTGTCTGATGCCAACAGCGGATCGCTCTCTCCAGTCAACGCTTCGGCTTCATCTTCGTTCATCGCAAGGATAGAGACGTGGTCTTTGAGGAATTGCTGCCACCACTGCGGATTCTCAGCGATGACAAACTTGGTACCCAGCGTCAGCACCACCGGCACGTTATATTTCTTCGCGTACTCAATGGCTTTCATGGTTGCTTCCGGCATCGGTTCACCCGGTTTGCAACGCACCAGATAAGAGGTGAGTACCAGCGCCGACGCTCCTGCAATCACATCTTCCGGAATGCTTTCTGCCCGTAGCTGATTCATATGTCCGGGACTGATGGCAAAGGTACGTTCGCCTGACTCGCCAATCAGGGTAAAGCAGCGACCAATTGGGCCGTCCACTCCTTGCAGATAGTTAAGATCGGTGCGACTTGAGGTATTACACAAATAACGGTAGGCGTAGCTACCAATTTCAATATTGCTGCACATGACGCCCAGCAGCACCGAACGGTCGTCCGCCAGCACGGAGTAGTTGTGCATGGTGTTACCAATGGTGCCACCCGCAAACTGATGGGTAATCAGGTTTTTCTGTTTCAGTTCCTGATAGAGTGCTTCGGCAACATCATCTTCAATCACCAGTGAATGCCCGGCGCTTAATCCATAACGTTCAATGAACTCATCGTCCACTTTCGCTTCAATATCCACCAGGGTCTGGTCGATCCCCACCACCCAGGCAGCGCTGGTTTCGTTTTCTGGCTGGAATTGCTGAAGCAGCGGATCGCGTGCGTTTACGGGGAAGTAATGTTTGGATTTACGTTTACCGGGAAATTTCATGGTTGTTTTTACGGGTGGTTAACTGAGCGGCGAATGTTAACACAATCTCACGGGACCGCGCGAGACGCAGCCAGTTTCAATATCAGCAGGCGGGATCGCATTTTCATGGCAGAGGTTCCTTACAATGACGTAATTTGAAAGGAGTTTTTGCATGAAAACGGAAAACAAATTACCTGTTCTGGAGCTTATTTCTGCTGAAATGAAGACAGTTGTGAATACTCTTCAGCCGGATTTACCGCCCTGGCCCGCAACGGGAACGATTGCTGAGCAACGCCAGTATTACACGCTTGAGCGTCGATTCTGGAATGCTGGCGCTCCAGAAATGGAAACCAGAGCTTACGCGGTTCCAACAAAATATGGGCAAGTGGAAGCTCGTCTCTTTTGTCCGAATCCAGATAGCCCGGCGACACTGTTTTATTTGCATGGTGGCGGTTTTATTCTCGGCAATCTCGATACCCACGATCGCATTATGCGACTGCTGGCACACTACACCCGGTGTACGGTAATTGGCATTGATTATACCCTTTCGCCAGAAGCGCGTTTTCCACAAGCGATAGAGGAAATCGTTGCCGCCGGTTGTCACTTCCACGAGCAGGCGGAGGATTATCAAATCAATATGTCACGCATTGGCTTTGCCGGTGATTCTGCAGGTGCAATGCTGGCACTCGCCAGCGCCTTGTGGCTGCGTGATAAGCAGATCGATTGCGGTAACGTTGTGGGTATTTTGCTGTGGTATGGACTTTATGGATTACGGGATTCCGTAACGCGTCGCCTGCTGGGCGGTGACTGGGATGGCTTAACGCAACAAGATTTGCAAATGTATGAAGATAATTATTTAGGCAGCAACGACGACCGCGAGTCGCCGTATTACTGCCTGTTTAATAATGATCTCACCCACGAGGTGCCGCCCTGCTTTATCGCCGGAGCGGAGTTCGATCCGCTGCTGGATGACAGCCGTCTGCTTTACCAGACATTAGCAACACATCAACAGCCTTGTAAGTTCAAACTCTATCCCGGCACGCTGCATGCTTTTTTGCATTATTCGCGAATGATGAAAACCGCCGACGATGCTCTTCGCGATGGCGCTCAGTTCTTTACTGCACAGCTTTAGCGATACGCTGCAACAAGATTAGCCATCATGTCGATATGTTCCGGTGTGGCATTAAGCGCCGGAATATATTCGTATTTTTTACCACCCGCACCGAGGAATACGTCACGGTTTTGCTCGGCAATCTCTTCCAGGGTTTCCAGACAATCCGCAGCAAAGCCCGGACACATCACCTGAATATGACCGACACCTTTTTCTCCGAGCATTTTCAGTGTTTCATCGGTATAAGGCATCAACCAGGGTTCCCGACCAAAGCGCGACTGAAAGGTCATCATCACTTTTTCCGGAGCCATTCCCAGTGCGGAAGCCAGTTCGCGAGTCGTTGTGCGACAACGTTGCGGGTAATCATCGCCTTCATCCGCGTAACGCTGAGGGATACCATGATAAGAGAGCAACAACAGATCTGGTTCGCCATGTTTAGCGAAAGAGGCACGTACGCTGTTTGCCAGTGCATTAATGTAATCGTGGTTGTCGGCGTAATCGCGAATAAATGAAATCCCCGGAATGCTACGCTTGCGCGCCAGAATGCGAGCCAGTTCATCCCATACCGCACCGACCGTTGAACAGGAATATTGCGGATAAAGCGGCAGCACCACGATATGATCAACATGTTCTGCCAGTAGTTCATCTACCGCGCTTTCCAGTGATGGCGAGCCATAGCTCATTCCCAGCGCCACTGGCGTATCCGGTAAACGTTGTGCCAGCGCTTGTTGTTGCTGGCGGCTGTAGACCATCAGCGGTGAACCGCCTTCCATCCAGACCGAGGCGTACAGTTTCGCCACGCGTGGCGAGCGCAGTGGCAAAATCACACCACGCAGTAATGGCCACCACAACAGTCGTGAGGTATCAACCACGCGTCTGTCGCTTAAGAATTGTTTCAGGTAACGTTTTACCGCTTCAGGAGTGGGGGCATCGGGCGTACCCAGGTTTGCCAGCAGGATACCGGTTTTTGTCTGACGCATTACCGCCTCTTATCTATTCAACTTGTTGATAATTGTAGCGGAAAAGTGAGGAAGAAGAACTAATTGCTGTGAGAGGTACAGACTGGGGAGAATGAGCAGACCTGCCCGAAAGCAGATCTGCTGCGGCTTAATTAGCCGAGGATTTTTTCCAGATCCGCGCGAACTTCTGCAACCTGTTTGGTACCGTCAACTTTCGCGTACTTAGTGTTGCCCGCTTCCGCTTCTTTGGTGTAGTAGCCGATCAGCGGTGCAGTCATCTGATGGTATTCAACCAGACGTTTACGCACGGTTTCTTCCTGATCGTCTTTACGAGTGGTCAACTCTTCACCGGTAACGTCGTCTTTACCTTCCACTTTAGGCGGATTGAATTTAACGTGATAAACACGACCTGACGGCGCATGAACGCGGCGGCCTACGATACGATCAACGATCAGTTCGTCCGGTACGTCGAATTCCAGAACGTAATCAACATTGATACCCGCTTCTTTCATCGCATCTGCTTGCGGAATGGTACGCGGGAAACCGTCGAGCAGGAAACCATTACGGCAGTCTTCCTGAGCAATGCGCTCTTTAACCAGCGCGATCACCAGTTCGTCGGTAACCAGTTTGCCAGCGTCCATAATGTCTTTTGCTTGTTTACCCAGCTCGGAGCCAGATTTGACCGCGGCACGCAGCATATCACCAGTGGAGATTTGCGGAATACCATATTTCTCCATGATGAACTGAGCCTGAGTCCCTTTCCCCGCGCCCGGAGCGCCAAGCAGAATGATACGCATTGCGAAAATCCCCTTTAAATGTGTCGAATTTTTTGAAAAAGCGATAAACGATACCACCATCAGGCGTTTGCCTCAAGAAAGGTCCCCAGGGCTGAAACGGTTAAAGGAGAGATAATTGTGGAACGTGCTGATGATGAAAAGAAAAATGCCGGATGACACGAAGGTCATCCGGCACCACACTTACCTACATGCCGGATAAGATGCATCCGGCATTACATCAGGAAACCAGCAGCTGGTTCATACGACGAATGAACAGGTTCGGATCTTCCAGCGTGCCGCGTTCTGCCAGCAGCGCCTGATCCAGCAGCAGTTCTACCCACTCGCTGAACTTCGCTTCATCTTCGGTATCTGCCGCACGTTTCACCAGCACGTGATCCGGGTTCAGTTCGAAGATGTATTTCACTTCCGGTACTTTCTGGCCCGCTGCGGCGAACAGTTTCGCCATTTGGGTGCTCATTTCGTCCGCATCGGTAGAAACGATCGCTGGCGTATCAGTCAGACGGTGGGTCAGACGCACATCTTTCACGCGCTCGCCGAGCAGCGCTTTCACGCGGTCAATGAACGGAGTCAGTGCTTTTTCCGCTTCTTTCGCGCTTTCGTCGACTTCATCAGCCAGTTTTTCCAGCGACTCGTCAACTTTAGACACCGACTGGAACGGTTTACCGTCGAACTCAGTCAGATAGTTCATCATCCACTCATCGATGCGGTCAGAAAGCAGCAGAACTTCGATGCCTTTCTTACGCAGCAGTTCCAGGTGCGGGCTGCTTTTCGCTGCCGCGTAGCTGTCTGCGGTGATGTAGTAGATTTTCTCCTGACCTTCTTTCATGCGGGAAACGTAGTCTTCCAGAGACACGGTCTGCGCAGAAGAGTCGGTATGAGTAGAAGCGAAACGCAGCAGTTTCGCGATTGCTTCCTGGTTAGCGAAATCTTCCGCCGGACCTTCTTTCAGTACCAGTCCAAACTGCTGCCAGAAGGTCTGGTATTTTTCCGCGTCGTCTTTCGCCAGTTTTTCCAGCATTTGCAGCACGCGTTTGGTCAGCGCATTGCGCAGGTTGCGGGTTACGGTGCTGTCCTGGAGGATTTCACGGGAAACGTTCAGCGGCAGATCGCTGGAGTCAATCAGGCCACGCACGAAGCGCAGATAGTTCGGCATGAACTGTTCTGCGTCGTCCATGATGAACACTCGCTGAACGTACAGTTTCAGACCGTGTTTGTGATCGCGATTCCACATATCCCACGGTGCCTGCGACGGAATGTACAACAGGCTGGTGTACTCCTGCTTACCTTCAACGCGGTTGTGGCTCCAGGTCAGCGGATCGTTAAAGTCGTGAGCGATATGTTTGTAGAACTCTTTGTACTCTTCGTCAGTGATTTCTGACTTGTTACGGGTCCACAGCGCCTGCGCTTTGTTGATTTTCTCCCAGGAAATAACGGTTTCGCCGTCTTTCTCTTCGCGTTTTTCGATCTCTACCGGCAGCGCGATATGGTCGGAGTATTTGCTGATGATAGAGCGCACGCGCCAGTCATCGAGGAATTCATCTTCGCCTTCACGCAGATGCAGGGTAATTTCAGTGCCGCGATCTTCTTTGGTGATATCGGCAACGGTGTATTCACCTTCGCCAGCCGATTCCCAGAACACGCCGTTTTCTGGTTTTTCACCTGCCGCACGAGTACGTACGGTCACTTTATCGGCTACGATAAACGCGGAATAGAAACCAACACCAAACTGACCGATCAGCTGGCTGTCTTTCGCCTGGTCAGAACCCAGCGATTCGAGGAATGATTTGGTGCCAGATTTAGCGATAGTCCCTAAATGGTCGATCACTTCGTCGCGGGTCATCCCCACGCCATTGTCGGAAATAGTCAGCGTGCGCTTGTCTTTATCGAAAGAGACACGAACGCGCAGTTCACCGTCACCTTCGTACAGATCCGGGTTAGAGAGCGCGCGGAAACGCAGCTTGTCTGCCGCATCAGAGGCGTTAGAGATAAGCTCACGCAGGAAGATTTCTTTATTGGAATACAGAGAATGGATCATCAGGTGCAGAAGTTGTTTCACTTCTGACTGAAAACCACGAGTTTCTTGTCCTTTCATGTAGGTCTACCTCAATAATGCCATTTTAAGGTTAAAAACAGGATGAGGGAGAGATGGGGACAAGGGGAAATAATTTCAAGCGAGAGCAGGTGATCCTGCTCTCGTTTGCTTAAAAACGAATCTTATGACGCCCGGCAAGGGAGTGCGACAGCGTGGTGCCATCGACCATTTCCAGTTCGCCGCCAACCGGTACGCCGTGAGCGATACGGCTGGCTTCTACGCCATATTGCGCGCAAAGCTCGGCAATATAGTTGGCGGTGGCCTCACCTTCGACCGTCGGGTTGGTGGCGAGGATCACTTCGGTGATTTTTTCTGCCGCCAGACGCTGCTCCAGACGATCAAGCCCGATATCATCCGGACCGATGCCGTCCAGCGGTGACAGGTGCCCCATCAACACAAAATAACGACCTGAAAACTGCCCCGTCTGCTCAATGGCGTAAATGTCCGCCGGACTCTCCACCACGCAGATTTGACCGTTTTCCTGACGACGCGGATTCGAACAGATGTTACAAACTTCCTGTTCAGTGAAGGTGCGACAATCGGCGCAGTGGCCGATTTCCGACATCGCCCGGGTGAGCGCCTGCGCAAGGCGCATCCCGCCGCTACGATCGCGTTGAAGCAGCGTGAACGCCATACGCTGCGCCGACTTCGGGCCAACGCCCGGCAGACAGCGCAGTGCTTCCATAAGCTGTGTTAACAGCGGGCTGGTTTGCATCAGAACGGCATCTTAAAGCCAGGCGGCAGCTGCATTCCGGAGGAAACAGAGGCCATTTTTTCTTTCTGAGTTTCTTCGATACGGCGTGCTGCATCGTTGAACGCAGCAGCAACCAGATCTTCCAGCATTTCTTTGTCGTCTTCCAGCAGGCTCGGATCGATCTCTACGCGACGGCAGTTGTGAGCACCATTGATGGTCACTTTTACCAGACCCGCGCCGGATTCGCCGGTCACTTCCAGCTTCGCGATTTCTTCCTGCATCTGCTGCATTTTTTCTTGCATCTGCTGGGCTTGCTTCATCAAGTTGCCCAGACCGCCTTTACCAAACATAGGTTTCTCTCTCAATCACGTTAAGGATGACGAACGTAAGCTGTGCTTACGATCAAATGGGGCGGATACTTTCTTCATCCAGCTCCGCATCGAAGAATCGACGCAGTGTCTGAATATTATTATCCGCAATAATGGACTCGCGCGCCTGCGCAAGTTTTTCTTCGTATATCGCCTGACGCCATTCCAGCGGCGTGCGCACCGCGGGATTATCATCTTCAACGATAGTCAGTTCAACCGTTGAACCCTTTAAGGTACTCAACGTTTCAGCCAGTTTTTGCTGTGCGCTGCGGTTATTCAGATGCCGTTGAGAGGAGCGCAAATGTAAACATACTGCATTGCCGCTCTCCTCTTTCCAGGCATTTAACGCCACCTGTTCGACCAGTTTAGGTAGCGAAAGTTGGCTCACCTGTGCAGCCCACGGGTCGCGCTCAATGGCTTCTGCCGCCAGCTTCGCCGCCAGTTCCGGCGTTTTTTCGTGCTCCAGCGCTTTTTTCAGCGCCTTCGGCGTGGCGACCACTTCTTTTTGCTGCATCACTGGGGTGGTGGCTTTCCAGCGATACGCCTCTTTTTTGGCTGGCGCTTTTTCCAGCGCCGATGGCACGGGACGCGCCTGAACGCGATCGGTGACCGAAGCCAGTCTTTCCAGCGCAGCGTTATTCACCGGCCGCGCGCGGGTAGCGGCTGCCGGTTCACTCTTTTTTGCTTTGGTTGCTCCCTGAGCGCGCTGCAGTTGCTGGCGCGCCGCCAGCACCTGGCTGGTGGTTTCTGAGAGCGGTACAGTCGGTGCCGGCTGCGGCGCAGGTTGTGGTTGCGGCGGCACCTGCGTGGGTGTCATTACTGCCGTTGGCGCGACGGGTGCAAAGGACTGACGTGGCGCTTCCGGTTCAGGCAGCGGCATGCGCGGATGGAATGCCAGCGCGCGCAGCAGCGTCATCTCAACGCCCATGCGTCGGTCCGGCGCATACGGTAATTCTTTGCGACCAATCAACAGCGTCTGATAGTAAAGCTGAATATCCGTCGGCGGTATGGTCCGCGCCAGTTCACGCATCCGCAACTCGATGGCGGCCATGTCGTTGCCCAGCGCGGCAGGCGAAAGTTGTACCATCGCAATGCGGTGCAGCAGGCCGAGCATTTCTACCAGCAACGCTTCCCACTCAATACCACGGGCAGCGGCTTCGTTGATCAGCGCCATCACGCGCTCACCGTTGGCCTCAACCATCGCTTCAACCAGCGACAGCGCCTGATCGTCGTCAAGCGTGCCCAGCATCGCACTGACCGCCTGGGTCGAAACCTGGCCATCGCCGCTGGCAATTGCCTGGTCAGTCAGACTTAAGGCATCTCGCAAGCTGCCTTCAGCGGCACGCGCCAGCAACTGCAGCGCCCGCGGCTCGTGGGCGATATGTTCTTCGTTGAGGATGTGCTCAAGCTGATGGCGAATTTGCTCGACATCCAGCGCCTTGAGATGAAATTGCAGACAGCGTGACAAAATCGTCACCGGCAATTTCTGCGGATCGGTCGTCGCCAGCAGGAATTTGACGTGCTCTGGCGGCTCTTCAAGGGTTTTTAACAGTGCGTTGAAGCTGTGACGCGACAACATATGCACTTCGTCGATCAGATAAACTTTAAAACGACCACGCGCCGGAGCGTACTGAACGTTATCCAGCAGGTCGCGAGTGTCTTCCACTTTGGTGCGCGAGGCGGCGTCGATTTCAATCAGATCGACAAAACGCCCCTGCTCGATTTCACGGCAGTTATCGCACACGCCGCACGGCGTCGCGGTAATACCGGTTTCGCAGTTTAGCCCCTTCGCCAGCAGTCGGGCGATAGAGGTTTTCCCGACGCCACGGGTGCCGGAAAAAAGATAAGCATGATGAATACGCCCTAACGACAAGCCGTTCGCCAGTGCGGTCAGCACATGTTCCTGGCCGACGACGTCAGCAAAGGTTTGTGGGCGCCATTTTCGGGCTAAGACCTGATAACTCATTGGCAGGCTCTGAAACGCTGGAAGGTGGATTCACGAAGGGGTAATGCTAACACAGCCCCGTCAGAACGGCGAGGCTGAATGCACATCTTGTGCTGTCCGTAGCGTGGGCAGCACAAGACTGGCGATAATTAATGGCCCGGAAACGGGACAAGGCTATAGCTGGTAATGCCCTGTTTTTCGAGACGCTGTTCTCCGCCGAGATCGAACAGGTTGATAATGAACGCAGCATCAGCCACTTCACCACCCAGACGACGGATCAGTTTAACGGTCGCTTCGATAGTGCCGCCGGTTGCCAGCAGATCGTCCACCACCAGAACTTTGTCTCCCGGTTTGATGGCATCAACGTGGATTTCCAGCTGATCGGTGCCGTATTCCAGATCGTAAGTTTCACTGATGGTTTCACGCGGCAGTTTGCCCGGTTTACGGACAGGTATAAAGCCAACGCCCAGACCCAGAGCTACCGGAGCGCCAAACAAGAAGCCACGCGCTTCGGTGCCGACAACTTTGGTAATGCCCGCATTTTTGTAACGCCCAACCAGCAAGTCGATGCTGAGAGCGTAAGCTTTCGGGTCTTCCAGTAAGCTGGTGACATCGCGGAAAAGAATGCCGGGTTTTGGGTAGTCCTGAATGCTTTTGATGCTATTTTTGAGATACTCAAGCTGCTGTGCAGTCGCGGTCATAAGTGTATGCCTGCTTGTTACGGTGGTACTCACGGCGCGTTTTGAACGTATCAAAAGTAACAGTTGTTTAACCTTTGACCGCCTGCGCCTGTGCTCGAAAACGCCAGAATGTACTGGCTGTACGCAATAATTGCAACTGCGATTGTTGTGCTTCAGTGCTTTTCTTGCTTTTCATCAATCACAGGAATTTGCCACATATAGAAAAGTAAACAGGCGAGAATAACAAGCAACATGATGCGTACCCATGCCATCTGCACGAACCACAGAGAAATCGCAAACGTGAGCAAAATAAGCAAAATCGCCCGCGGTTTGACGCCGCGTGGCATCGCATGATGTTTCTGCCAGAAACGTAGATAGCTGCCAAACCATGAGCGGTACAACAACCAGGCATGGAAGCGCGGCGATGAACGGGCAAAGCACCAGGCCGCCAGCAGGATAAATGGCGTAGTGGGTAATACCGGTAATACCACGCCCAGCGTACCCAGCACTACCGCCAGCCAGCCAATGATGATTAAAATGATTCGTTGCATATTGAGTGTTGTCAGCTTACAGAGTGGCTACTTTAGCATAACAATTATCATTTTCATTGAGGTCTTATCGTGAAAACCGCCCTGTTGCTGGAAAAACTGGAAGGACAGCTCGCCACGCTGCGCCAGCGTTGTGCCCCGGTAGCGCAGTTTGGTACGTTAAGCGCCCGTTTTGACAGGCACCTTTTTCAGACCCGTGCGACAACGTTACAGGCGTGCCTGGATGAAGCGGGGGATAATTTGTCCGCGCTTCGCCATGCGGTTCAACAACAGCAACTGCCGCAAGTCGCCTGGCTGGCAGAACATCTGGCGGCGCAACTGGAGGCTATAGCACGTGAGGCCGCAGCCTGGTCGCTACGCGAGTGGGATAGCGCACCACCCAAAATTGCCCGCTGGCAGCGTAAACGTATTCAGCATCAGGAGTTTGAGCGGCGGCTACGTGAGATGGTTGCCGAACGTAAATCCCGTCTGGCGCGAGCGACCGATCTCGTGGAACAGCAGACGCTGCATCGTGAAGTGGAAGCCTATAAAGCGCGCCTGGCACGCTGCCGCCATGCGCTGGAAAAAATCGAAAACAGGTTAGCGCGTTTAACCCGCTAACAATGGAGAAAGTATGTCACTGGAAAATGCCCCTGACGATGTCAAACTGGCCGTCGATTTGATTGTGCTGCTGGAAGAAAATCAGATCCCGGCACGTACCGTACTGCGCGCTCTGGATATTGTTAAGCGCGATTATGAAAAGAAATTAACGCGCGATGATGGGGCTCAAAGTGAGAAATAAATGGGGCGGCTAAATGTCCCCTCAGATTGCAGGCAAACGCAAAACT
>NZ_JAATUR010000025.1 GCF_011881725.1 Escherichia coli
ACCAATAGTGAAAAAGCAAGTCGCCTGCATTACGTAGCTGGCAAATGGCATCAACCACAGCGAGCCGACGGAAAGCAAAATCCCCGCAGCAAAAATTAAATTCATCGGCCCACGGTTGCCGTTAAAAAGTTTGTCCGAGCCCCAACCCGCTACCAGCGCACCGATAAATCCACCCAGCTCAAACATCGTCACTGCCGTATTCGCTGTGACCAAATCGACCCCCAGCGTCTCGGACATATACAAATTGCCCCAGTCGTTGATAGCAGCCCGAACCACATAGACCAGCACATAACAGAACGAAAGCAGCCAGATATACGGATTCAACAATACATATTTGGTGAGGATCTCTTTACGCGTCAGCCCTGCCCCTTCCCGTTGCTGAGCGATTTCCAGCGCATCGTGCCGCCATACTCCGACCGCCGGTAAACCCAACGCCTGTGGGCGGTCGCGCAGCCGCCAGCAGAGAAAAATCCCCACGACTATCGCCATACAACCGGCAATCATCATCCCGGCACGCCAGCCATAATGCACCGCAGTAGCGGCCATCACGATGGGGATCAATGCGCCGCCGACGTTATGCGCCGTATTCCATAGTGCCCACCAACCGCCACGCTCGGTACGTGAATACCAGGCCGTTAACAAGCGCGCACAGACCGGCGACCCCCAGCCCTGGAAAAAGGCGTTCAGCACCCAGAGCATGGCAAACGCCCACAACGAGGTTGAGAAACCAAACAGAATGTTGATGATGCCCGTAGCGATAAGTCCAATCCCCATAAAATAACGAGCATTTGAGCGGTCGCTGACAATGCCGGAGACAAACTTCGACACGCCGTAGGTAATGTAAAACAGGGTCGCCAACAGGCCGATATCGCTACGACTTAACACGCCGTTGGCGAGGATTTCTGGCACAGCAGCGTTAAAACTCTTACGCGTGAAGTAAAACAACGCGTAGCCCAGCCAGATAGTCAGCAGAATATGGCGACGCCAGTAGCGATAGCGGGCATCAATTTCATGTTTGTCGCTAATTAATGGCGCATCGGCAGGTGCTTTCAGAAACGGCAACATCGTCAAACCTTAGACATATCGTTGGGGTAGAGAGACACTGACACGCGTGCCGTGCAGACAGGAAATGTTTAATGTGCCACCCAGCGCCGTTACGCGCTCGCGCATTCCGGTTAAGCCAAAACCTTGTTGCCCGGAACCCGGCGGCAAACCGCTGCCATCGTCTTCAATCACCAGCATCAACCGTTCATCCTGTTGCCAGCCTTGCAGGGTGACCGCGCTGGCATCAGCATGTTTCACAATATTGTTCAGCCCTTCCTGGCAGACACGAAACAGCGTCACGCGCTGGTTTTCGCTTAACGCTGACTCATCGATTCGCCATTCGAGATGACTGACAATGCCGCGACCTTCCAGCTCCATTTCCCGCATCAGTGAGCGGATGGCCTGCTCCAGAGTGAGATCATCCAGCTGGCGCGGACGTAACCGCCCTAACAAGCGGCGCACCGCGTCGTAAACGCCCAGCGATAGTTGTTCGATGAGCTGCCCGCTCTGTTTCACGCTGGCGTTATCCGCCGCGAGCCGCTGGACAATGCCCGCTTGCGTACGAATAGCAGTGATAGTCTGGCCGATATCATCGTGTAATTCACGCGCCACATCACGACGCACACTCTCTTCGGTTTCCAGCAAACGTTCAGCAAGATGCTGGTTGCGCGCCAGCTCCTTTTGCAGCGACTGGTTAAGTTCACGCAGCCGCTGGATACCTGCGCCCAGTAACAGGCCTGTGAGGCTTTGTACCAGCAGCGAGAGCAATAAATCCACAGGATGGTCGCGCCAGGTCTGGCTGGCGATCAGCGCGATGGCATTCATCAGCATCGCAATCAGCGCTCCTTGCCAGCCATAGTGCCAGGCCAGGGCGATAATCGGCAGCGCCAGGCAAAACGGGGTAAAACGTGACAGTTCGTCCGGCAATCCTAGCTGGAGCCAGAGACTGATAACAAATAACAGCAAGTACCAGACCAGATGCCGCCCGCGCCAGTTGATCGGCTGGGAAACCAGTGACGGACCGAGTGGCAGCCAGGTGTTATTCGCCAGATAGTGCCAGAACACCAGGCAAATGGGGGCCAGCGTCAGACCGCCAGTTAAGGTCAGCAGCAGCGCATTCCATGACTCTTTGCCATGCCAAAGCCAGGGCAGCGACTGCAACAACGCCGCGACCGTCAGCGCCGCCCCCTGTAACAGCAAAGTGCGCCAGTCACGTTGATGGCGATAGCGCGAGATCAGCGCCACGGGCAGTAACGTCAGTAAACTACCGATCATCAATAAAGAGAAATGGGTTAAACCGACTGCCTGCGTCAGCCAGTAAATCAGCAGCCATTCCGCACCCAGCAGCACCGGCCAGTATCCGCGCGGGCATTGCAACATGAGTCCCTGTCGCAAACCAAATGGGAATAACAGCACCGCCATATCAGGGCGCTCAACCAGATGCAGGCTGATACTCCACAGGCAAAACCATGCGGCAGAGAAGATAAAAAAGCAGGCAATAACGGTAATTAAGCGGGAAAACAACGTTTTCATCACCAGCCATCAAACATGCGGCGCGCCAGTTCAACGTCGTTACTGACGCCCAGTTTTTCCATCAGATTGGCACGATGGACATGTACCGTTTTCGGCGACAAGCCCAGTTCGGCGGCAATCTCTTTCACCGCCATTCCTTGCGCCAGTTTTTCCGCCACCTGGCGTTCGCGTTTAGTCAGTGGGTCCTGGCGACCGGATGCCAGTTTAATTGCGATATCCGGCGTCAGATAACAGCCGCCAGTTGCGACCGTATGCACGGCAGCGATCAGCTCATCCGGGCTACAGCGTTTTGAGAGAAAACCGCGCGCACCCGCGTTAAGCGCCTGCTCAACCAGCGCTGGACTGTCATGAACGGAGAGCATAATTGTCGCCATACCTTTCGGTAGCTGGCTTAACAGCTCCAGACCGGAGATATCGGGCATGGAGATATCGCAAATACACACCTGTACACCACGCCCCGGCAGCCCCGCCAGCGCCTCTCGCCCCGAACCAAATTCGGCAACTACCTGCAAATCAGGTTCCAGCCCCAGCAGCTGTGCAAAGCCGGAGCGGACGATAAGGTGATCGTCTATAAGGGCAATGGTTATCATGGTCTTGTCCTGGCGGGTAAAGAAACGCGCTTACCTTAACGATAAGCGCGCCGCTGTTCAAGCCTTGAGCGGTTACTGAAAAAATACGGCAATCTTGTTAAACATTGTCGGATCAGACTGATTACGCTGTACTTTCACCACGTCTTCCAGCTTATCAATTTGGCTTATCATCTGTTCCAGTCGCTGGTCGTCATTGACCAGTAGCCAGATGTGGCTTTTATCACTGTCCTGAATCGGCAGACAAAGAATGCCTTCGACGTTAAAAGCGCGGCGGGCAAAAAGACCACAAACATGGGTCATTACGCCAGGATGGTTGCGAACGGTGAGTTCCAGAATCACGTTGTCATGAGTTGTGTTTTGCATGGCTTATTCCCCCACCATTTCAGTATTTGCCGCACCTGGCGGCACCATCGGATAAACTTTTTCTTCGGCATCAATGCGTACGTGGATCAGCGCCGGACCAGGACGATTGATTATTTCCTGTAATGCGGCTTGCGGATCGGCTTCGTTGTTTAAATCACAGGTTTCGAGGCCGAATCCAGCGGCAATCTGCATAAAATTGATTTTGCCCGGATAGGTGGCGGCAAATACGCCCTGCTTGTAAAACAGACTCTGTTGCTGATGCACCAGCCCAAGCGCTTCGTTGTTCATCAGAATGATTTTGACATCCAGCTGGTTTTCGCTGGCGGTGGCCATCTCCTGAATATTCATCATCAGGCTGCCGTCGCCGGAGAAACACAACACTTTACGATCCGGGTTAGCCAGCGCCGCACCTATCGCTGCGGGTAAACCGAAGCCCATCGTTCCCAGCCCACCAGAAGTCAGCCACTGACGTGGTCGATTGAGCGGATAGGCTTGCGCCGTCCACATCTGATGCTGACCAACGTCGGTGGTGATAATCGCGTTGTCATCGACACAGGCGGCAACGGCGTTAATCAGCCCATAATGTGTTAATGGATCGCACGCTTTCGGGATAGGACACGGGAATTCATGTTGTAAATCAGCCACCAGTTGGTGCCACTCTGTACGCGGCTGGGCTTCCACCTGCGGGATCAGCTGCGCCAGCACATCATCGACATCCGCCTGAATCGCCACGTGTGGTTGCTTAACTTTACCCAGCTCCGCGCGGTCGATATCGACATGAATGATTTTGGCGTTCGGGCAGAACTCTTCAGTTTTACCAATCGCCCGATCATCAAAACGTGCGCCAAGCACTATCAACAGATCCGCCTCCTGCAAGATATAGTTGGTGCTGCGCACACCGTGCATTCCCAGCATGCCCAACGACAGCGGATGCGCTTTTGGCAACATGCCCAGCGCCATTAAGGTCATGGTGGTGGGCAGTTGCGCTTTCTCTGCCAGTTCACGCACCCGCGCAGGTGCGTTGATCACACCACCGCCCAGATAAAGTACCGGGCGTTTGGCGGCGTTAATCATTGCTGCAGCGTCACGAATACTCTCTTCACTAAAGGCGGGCGCAGCTGCTTTTTCTGCCGCTACGGGCTGTTCTTCAATCTCAAAAACCGCCGTTTGTACATCCTTAGGTATGTCTATCCACACCGGGCCAGGGCGGCCTGATTGCGCAATGCGGAAGGCATCGCTCATGACCTGCGGGAGTTCTTCGATATGTCTGACCAGATAGTTGTGTTTGGTGATGGGGATAGAGATGCCGTAGGTGTCCACTTCCTGGAAGGCGTCGGTGCCAATCATCGAGGCGGGAACCTGGCCGGTGATGCAAATCAGCGGAATGGAGTCCAGCCGCGCATCAGCAATGGCGGTCACCAGGTTGGTCGCGCCAGGCCCGCTACAGGCCATACAAACTGCCGGTTTGCCGTCGGTACGCGCCATCCCCTGGGCGATAAATCCTGCCCCTTGCTCATGGCGAGCCAAAATATGGCGGATTTGTGTGCTTTGGCTTAAGGCGTCATAAACAGGGAGAATCGAACCGCCCGGAATCCCCGTCACAATCTTAATACCCTGCTGTTCCAGGAAATGAACGATAAATTCTGCGCCAGTAAAACGCTTACGTGTCGATGTTATGCCCGAACTTGCCATGCTCCAGTCCTTTTCTTCTGGGCCGACTTTCCGGGAGGTGCTTAAACGAAAAACCCCGCCCGGTTTGCGCCGGCGGGGTTTTGGAATCGTGTGTTGTTCCAGTCCCTACGGCGCATTGCCGACGACCACCACCACACGCACGACGACCACTGCGGCGGATGGCGCAGTTGGTAGTAGTTTTGCGTTGAGCATGGAAGTAGTCATTGGGGACCTTGTTGGTTTTGTGTTTAACAATATTTATACAAGCACAGCTTTACAGGGGAGACAATGGAAAATTTTTCATCAAGGAATAATTGGGGGGTTGATCACGTTTTGTACTGAAACGCAGGTAACAAAAAACCCCGCCGGAGCGAGGTTTCTTCAGCTGCCTACGGCTGGTAACCGCAAAGCACACTGTATTATGTCAACACTGAAAGTATACGTGTTCCGCGCAGAACGCGCAATTTCGGCACGAATTTTGACGTATTCAGCGCATATTTTAGTATTGATCACAGTTTGCATTTTGTCCAAAAAATACTGTTTATTTATACAGTAAACTTCTATAATATCACTGTACGCAATGTGTTATGCGGGGTCGCATCGTTACCCGGCGCACTAAGTCCTGGCTGAAACGGGTGGTGCCGTCAGCGCCTTAACCCCGCGTGAGCACACTGTGTTATGTCAACAAGCACAACGTTTCTTCTGAAGAAGCCGCGTGCACAACAGCTGGCAACAGGCAGCGGAAAGGTACGTCAGCTGGCAGTGCTCCTGAACCACAGGAGACGCGTATGAGCCTGGTGGATATTGCTATTCTTATCCTCAAACTCATTGTTGCTGCACTGCAACTGCTTGATGCTGTTCTGAAATACCTGAAGTAATTCAGATTCAAGTCGCACCAAAGGGGAGCGGGAAACCGCTCCCCTTTCATAATTAGCATGCGAGTTGGTGTCGGATGCGATGCTGACGCATCTTATCCAACCTACAATCCCTTCCGGCAACATTTATTGCCGCTTTTGTTTACATATTCTGCCGTTTTGCTTTTCTCCATTACTGGCACATATCTGGCTAACATTTATCAATGTGATAGATTCCTCTCCTGCATTTATTCGAATGCGTAGTAACTTATTCTAAATATATTTGTAAAAGCGTCTGTGATAATGAAAAGGCATAGAAACGTCAATTTATTATTGATGTTGGTATTACTCGTGGCCGTCGGTCAGATGGCACAAACTATTTATATTCCTGCTATTGCCGATATGGCACAAGATCTCAACGTCCGTGAAGGTGCGGTGCAGAGCGTAATGGGCGCTTATCTGCTGACCTACGGTATCTCACAACTATTTTATGGCCCAATTTCCGACAGAGTAGGACGCCGCCCGGTGATCCTCGTTGGAATGTCCATTTTTATGTTGGCGACACTGGTGGCAGTCACCACTTCCAGCCTGACGGTGTTAATCGCCGCCAGCGCGATACAGGGGATGGGGACCGGGGTCGGCGGCGTAATGGCGCGCACATTGCCGCGTGATTTATATGAACGGACACAACTTCGTCACGCTAATAGCATGTTAAATATGGGGATTCTCGTTAGTCCGTTGCTCGCACCACTCATTGGCGGCCTGCTGAATACCCTGTGGAGTTGGCGAGCCTGTTATCTGTTTTTGCTGGTGCTTTGTGCCGGTGTGACATTCAGCATGGCGCGCTGGATGCCGGAAACACGCCCTGTCGATGCACCGCGTACGCGCCTGCTCACCAGTTATAAAACACTCTTTGGTAATGGCGGCTTTAACTGCTATTTGCTGATGTTAATTGGTGGTCTGGCAGGTATTGCCGCTTTCGAAGCCTGTTCCGGTGTGTTGATGGGGGCAGTGTTAGGGTTAAGCAGTATGACAGTCAGTATTTTGTTTATTCTGCCAATTCCAGCGGCATTCTTCGGCGCATGGTTTGCTGGCCGACCGAATAAACGCTTCTCTACGTTAATGTGGCAGTCGGTTATCTGCTGCCTGTTGGCAGGAGTGATGATGTGGATCCCCGACTGGTTTAGCGTGATGAATGTCTGGACGCTGCTCATTCCCGCCGCACTGTTTTTTTTCGGTGCCGGGATGCTGTTTCCACTGGCCACCAGTGGCGCAATGGAGCCGTTTCCCTTCCTGGCTGGCACGGCTGGCGCGCTGGTCGGCGGCCTGCAAAATATTGGTTCCGGCGTGCTGGCGTCGCTCTCCGCGATGCTGCCGCAAACCGGTCAGGGCAGTCTGGGGTTGTTGATGACCTTGATGGGATTGTTGATCGTGCTGTGCTGGCTACCACTGGCGACGCGGATGTCGCATCAGGGGCAGCCCGTTTAAGCTCACGTCACCGCAGCATCGTCATCAGCTCCATGGGAGAGCGATGCTGCTTTATCAAGTCACGCATCACCCGCATGTGCGGCGCAGAGTGGGAATAAAAAGCTTGATAGCCAACACAAAGCACGTTGTCAGGACAATCCTCCAGGGAATGCAGGCACAAGCGATGCCAGTCGCACACCTGACACACCCGCCGAAGCTGTACGTTTTCACTCCCGCACCATTTTTGCAGCGTGGTATCAAAAATTTCGACTGATATACGACCAATATCTGCACACACCCAACGCTCGAACAGAGCGATTAAAAATTGCCCCCACAGTTCCGCTGTCACCGAAGAAGCTGTCAGCTCGCCCCGGTAATCTAATTCTAGATGGGGAATAAGTTGCACGGAGCGAAGCCCCCGCTGTTTGATATTCTGATAAAAATCGGCAGGTTGTAGAGCATCTTTATACTCTACAACCAGTTTATGCCTGTCCTCTTCTGCATTTACAACCTGACTTCCTGTCATACGACTCTCTCAATTAATACGATTAGTTGATGTATATGCGTTACAGCAAACAGTATTGCAAGAGATAACACCGCGAGGGAGATCATAAATTTGTCACGGATTACGTTAAATTGGGAAAAATCACTATTAGTAACATCCATTAAATTACGATTACGGGTATAGCGCCAAAGTATTAGCGCCACAATGGCGAGGATGCCAATAGAAATCCAGAACAACGCGCCAGCCTGATGCCAGTTGTGTTTAATTGCCAGCGCCATCAGCGCGCTATAGCCCAGCATAGTGCGAAACCACGCCAGCGATGTACGTTCTGGCTGAAGTCCGGGATCAGCAATGCGTCTGGCTTTGCGGCTATCCGGCATACAGCACTAGCCCTATAACTATTACCGCCACGGTCATCAATATTAAGCTGATGATTAATAAGATGTTAGTGTAGGGTAAGTCCTCTTTTAGACGCATCGCTTTTTCATTGCGTAACCAGCGCAGGTAGCCATACATCGCTAACCCGCCAGAAAACAGGCACAACAATAACGCCAGCAGTTCACGAATGATGGGCGTGGCGAAGTCCGGCGCAAGTTGATCCAGTCCGACGCCCGCTGCCAAAAATCCCAACGCGGTACGGATCCATGCCAGAAATGTACGCTCATTTGCCAGCGAGAAGCGGTAATCAGGCGCTTCTCCGAGGCGGGAAATTTTCATTGTTGCTCCTTTGCAATTTCACTAACGCTCTGCCTTTAGCGGTTATTTTTAAGAATTTGCTCCGCCCGTTTCCTGATATGCTTTTGCCACCCGCTACAAGGAGGTCTGATGGGTATCATAGCGCAAATTAAAAGCAGTTCACTGGCCATGCTGTTCGGTGCCATCGCTTTATTGATGGGTATTATCCACTTTTCATTCGGTCCTTTTGCCGCGCCGGCACCAACACTGGGAAGCATCGTGGCGGACAAAACTGCTGAAATCAAAAGAGGTCTTCTCGCCGGAATATAAGGTGAAGAAATTACCACGGTGAAGAAAAAAGAGACGGTTGATATCGATAAAATCCTCGACCAGGGCGGTATCGCACTGGCCATTGCCGCACTACTTTGCGCATTTGTTGGCGGTATGCGTAAGGAAAATCGCTGGGGCATTCGCGGCGCTCTGGTAATACCAGGTGGAGTACCATTGACGGTAACTCCACCCAAAAAGGAGTTAGCCAATGCTCCAGAAAAGCACCGCCAGTAACTGAGGTGTGATAATGCGCAGGAACATGACTAACGGATACACCGTGGCGTAAGAGAGCGCCGCCGCGCCACTGGTAGGATGGAGATTATTAGCAAACGCCAGCGCCGGAGGATCGGTCATTGAACCCGCAAGCATCCCACACATCGTGAGATAATTCATTTTGACTAACATCCGCGCCAGAATGCCGGCCGTGATCAGTGGAATTGCGGTAATCAATGCGCCATAGCCTATCCAGCTTAACCCTTCGCCATCCACCAGTGTATGGATAAAATCGCCGCCAGATTTCAGGCCAACTACCGAGAGAAACAGTACAATGCCCAGTTCGCGCAGCGCCAGGTTGGCACTTGGCGGCATAAACCAGTAAAGCTTACCAATGCTGCCGATACGCCCGAGGATCAGCGCCATAATTAGCGGCCCTCCCGCCAACCCCAACTTCAACGCAGCCGGGAATCCAGGCACAAACACCGGAATGGAGCCCAACAATACGCCAAGCCCAATACCAATAAACACCGGTAACATCTGCACCTGTTGTAATTTTTGCTTCGCATTACCTAATACATTAGCAACGGCATCAATCGCGGACGGGCGTCCAACCAAGTTGAGGATATCGCCAAACTGCAGGCTAAGATCGCTACTTGCAACTAATTCAACTCCAGCACGGTTCAGGCGCGAGATAACGACATCATAGCGTTCCTTAAAGTGCAGGTCGCGAATACGTTTACCAAGCACATTCTCATTGGTGACCACCACGCGTTCGACGCGCAGATCGGTGCCTTTCGTCGACAGCGAGGTATCCACCTCCTGACCAATCACCAGTTGCGCATTATGTAAATCCACTGGCTGCCCCACCAAATGCAGCAAATCGCCCAACTGAATAATGGTTTCCGGAGAAGGTACTTTGAGGGTTTCTTCTCGTTTCAGACGCGAGCAGATAATTTTGTCGCCGTTAAGAATTGGTACATCTTTAATAGCTAAATTATGCAGATTAGGATTCTCAACGCGAATATTGATAGTCTTTATCAGCGCACCACCATTGGTCCGCGAAGACTCATGCAGCTGAGCTTCCGTTTCGACATTGACGCGGAAAATAACCCGCAGCATCCACATAGTGAACAAAATGCCGCAAATCCCAAATGGATAAGCCATCGCATAGCTCATCCCCATCTGGTCAACCATATCCATCGGCGTGCCCAGATCACGTAAGATCTGCTGCCCTGCCCCCAGTGCTGGCGTATTGGTGACCGCGCCAGAGAAAATTCCCAGTACCACTGGAAGTGGGATATCGAACAGTTTATGCAAGATGGCCGTGACCAGACCGCCGAGGATGACAACCAAAACAGCAAATAAATTGAGGCGTAACCCAGAGACACGCAACGAAGCAAAGAAGCCCGGCCCTACCTGAATCCCGATGGTATAGACGAACAGGATCAGGCCAAATTCCTGAATAACATGCAGCATGTCGCTACTTAATGTCATTCCCGCCTGTGACACAAAATGGCCGACGATGATCCCGCCGAACAGTACGCCGCCAATGCCCAATCCAACGCCGCGAAACTTGACGTTGCCGATAAACAAACCGACGACCGCCACCAAAGCCAGGATACTGACTGTTAATGCTATATCACTCATCGTCCATTTCTCTTGAAATAACATTTTAATTGCTACGGATTATGGCTGAATCGGTGAAGCAGATTTGCCTTACAGCGCACATTATCACGGTAAAGAAAGTGCCGGAATATATTAAGCTGGCGAAAATTAAAACATTGTTGAAGATTGCAGACAAAAAAAGCCCCGCCTAACTGGCGGGGCAAAGAGAATAGCTATATTAGCTATTTAACGCGGGACGTTCGCTGATAGCGATACGCTGCGCTGCGATGGGTTCAGGCTCATTACGAATTAAATCAATATGCAGTAAACCATTAACGAAGGTTGCTCCAGAGACTTCCATATTTTCAGCCAGCGTAAAACTCAGACTAAACGGCTGATTCATAAGCCCTTGATGCAACCATTTCTTCTCTTCTTTTGGCTGCTCCGGCGTGCCTTTTACGCTCAGGCGCGTACCTTCCAGTTGAATATCTAAATCTTCCTGACGGAAACCTGCCAGCGCAAGGGTAATGCGGTAGTGGTTATCGTCGCTTTTCTCAATGTTGTACGGCGGGAAGCTCTGGCTTTCACCGGCGTTTTGCAATGCGTTGGCCAGTTTGTCAAAACCGATCCATTGACGCATCAGTGGGGATAAATCGAAGTTACGCATAGTCATTTCTCCTTCTAAGAAGCGAGTAAGTACCTGCAAATCCGAGGATTCGCATATGCTCCCTGACGGCGAGCATCAAATGTCAGGCCGCGCCAGGCGGCCTTAGGGAATTAGTTGATTTCGATACGGCGCGGTTTTTTCGCTTCCGGAATCACGCGTTCGAGATCGATATACAGCAGACCATTCACCAGGTTAGCGCCACGAACATGAATGTTCTCGGCTAACTGGAATTTGCGTTCAAAGTTGCGTTCAGCAATGCCCTGGTACAGATAGGTGCGCTCTTTTTGTTCGTCGGCGTGAGCACCTTTCACCACCAGCAGATTGTCCTGGGCGGTAATTTCCAGTTCACTTTCGGCAAAGCCAGCCACCGCGATGGCAATGCGGTAATGGTTTTCGTCTACCAGTTCAACGTTATACGGAGGATAGCCGCCATTACTCTGGCTCTGGTTGTTTTCTAAGTGGTTAAACAAACGGTCAAACCCAATAGCAGAACGGTAAAGCGGGGATAAATCAAAGTTACGCATAATCAATAGCTCCTGAAATCAGCGAGAATGTAAGACCTTCCACAATGGACAGGTCGGATAGCCAGAACACCCATCAGGCGCGTTCTCATTGGCTACGCTATAAAAATGGGTCTGGATGTACACTTTTCAAGTCTTTCCAACGGACTTTTTTTTGCAGTTTGTGGTCTATTGCATAGACTGGAGGGACAGCACGAAACGTTAAAGTGCGATAGCTGCCACAGTGCGACATGATGATGATGTTATTTTCAGCAAGGGATCGCTATAACACATCATGCCAACACCCACGATCAACAGATGAATTTATTATGATAAGAAATGCGTTGTTAGCGCTCATGATATGCAGCGGAATAACATTACTCGGAGGGTGCTCCAGCGTAATGTCCCATACCGGGGGTAAGGAAGGAACGTATCCCGGCACCCGCGCAAGTGTCACCATGATTGGCGACAATGATACCAACTGGGGCACTAAATCTCTGGTAGTTCTCGACATGCCATTTACCGCGGTCATGGATACACTACTCCTGCCGTGGGATATGTTCCGTAAAGATAGCTCGGTGCGCTCACGCGTTGAAAAAAGCGAAGCCGACACGCAAGCCACGAATGCCGTTATTCCCCCCGCCAGAATGCCTGTAAACTGATTTAGCGGCCAGTTTTGGTGATCCACAGCTGGCCGCCTTCCATCCACGCCAACCATTGACCATCCGGCGAGAAGACCACTGCATCCGCCGAGGGTGAGTTGGCGTGGTTTTCGGTTAAATACTCAACTTCGCCGCTTTGCGCGTGTGCACAAGCAATCCGATTATCCAGCACAAAGCCCAGCCATTCTCCTGAAGGATGCCAGTTAAACGCAGACTGAATATCCGTTTTGTTATGAGTTAACTGGCTTATCTCGCCGCCCTGTGGCGAGATAAGCCACAGTTGCACAATGCCGTTATCATCACGCATTAAAAACGCGATTTGCGTACCCTGCGGATTACAGCGCACCCAGTGGCGCGGGACGTTGACTAACCCCGGATAAGCCCGATGGTGGGTAAAGGTTAAACGTCGCTGCACGACGCCACGCGGTGGCACGGGCAGGATTGTTTCTGTTCCACTTAACGGCGCATCACCTGCTGCTTTCCAGCCAGCTTCATCTTGCGGTAACTCAACGATAAACAGCTCCGGCACTTTCTCGCCCTTTGGCGAAAGTGTGTCGCCAATAAACGCCAGCGCGTGATTTCCTACCCATCCTTCTTCATAAGCACGATTGATTTCATCACTGCCTGGCTGCGGCGTGGGCGTTGTTTTACTTACCAGCACGCACCAGTGGCTGCCGCTGTATTCACGCGGATGCTGCTTTTGTACATTCACTGGGCCAAACGGTGCGGCAACACCGACATTTCGCAAATCCAGCGCCGGATCTCGTTCATGCATTACGTGGTCGTTATAGGTAAAACTCACCATTTCACCGTTCGGGCTAAAGACATGTACATGACTGCCGCCGCGTAGCGCCCCTGGAGTGTACGGAACGGTAATATCCATTGCATCGAGGTTGCTCACCTTGCCGCTTTCAGCAATCACGCCACGACGGTGATGGAAATCGTAATACCATGTTTCATCAGGATTTTCAGGTCCGTGGATAAAGACATATTTCTCTGACTTCGGATGAACGGTCACCACGCCGACGTGTGCGCCCTGTGACGCGCGATAGATAACCTCGACCTCGCCGGTATGGATATTCACACGCTCAATGGTCTCGCCGGTAAACGACGCCCCGGAGGGACGCACGTCAAATACCAGCCACTGGCTGTCGGGCGTCCAGGTATTGGTATTGGTGAGCAGGTGATTGCGGGGAGCAAAGGTTATCTGTTTCATGGCGCGGTCCTGATACAAAACGGTTCCCGCCATCATACTTCACAAGGACTTCACTTTCAGACAATAGTCTTTTGCCATCGTGATAAGTGTGAGTGAAAAGATGGAACATTTTGACGTAGCGATTATTGGCCTCGGCCCGGCTGGTTCGGCGTTGGCGCGAAAGTTAGCAGGCAAAATGCAGGTGATCGCGCTTGATAAAAAGCAACAGTGTGGTACAGAAGGCTTCAGCAAGCCTTGTGGTGGTCTGCTGGCACCGGATGCGCAGCGTTCTTTTATTCGCGATGGACTGACGCTTCCTGTCGATGTGATCGCCAGTCCGCAGATTTTTAGCGTCAAAACCGTCGACGTCGCCGCATCGCTCACGCGTAACTACCAGCGAAGCTATATCAATATTAATCGCCATGCTTTCGACTTGTGGATGAAGTCGCTGATCCCCGCCAGCGTTGAGGTTTATCACGACAGTCTGTGTCGAAAAATCTGGCGAGAGGATGATAAATGGCATGTCATTTTTCGCGCAGACGGCTGGGAACAACACATTACCGCCCGCTATCTGGTGGTGGCCGATGGCGCCAACTCGATGGTGCGGCGACATCTCTACCCGGATCATCAGATTCGTAAATATGTCGCTATCCAGCAGTGGTTTGCAGAGAAACATCCGGTGCCGTTCTACTCCTGCATCTTTGATAATGCGATAACTGACTGTTACTCATGGAGTATCAGCAAAGACGGTTATTTTATCTTTGGCGGTGCCTATCCAATGAAAGACGGCCAGGCGCGTTTCGCGGCGCTGAAAGAGAAAATGAACGCCTTTCAGTTCCAGTTTGGTAAGGCGGTGAAAAGCGAAAAATGCACGGTGCTGTTTCCCTCACGCTGGCAGGATTTTGTCTGCGGTAAAGACAATGCCTTTCTTATTGGCGAAGCGGCGGGATTTATCAGCGCCAGCTCGCTGGAGGGGATTAGCTATGCGCTGGATAGCGCGGAGGTTCTGTATTCGGTGTTACTGAAGCAGCCAGAGAAGATCAATACCGCTTACTGGCGCACCACCCGCAAACTGCGTTTAAAACTCTATGGCAAGATAGTAAAAAGCCGATGCCTGACCGCACCGGCCTTAAGAAAGTGGATTATGCGCAGTGGCGTTGCGCATATTTCACAGGAAAATGCGCAAAACCACATGTGATTTATCGCACTACATATGCCGGGCACAAATCTGAAAAGGAAGATAAGAGACGAACAAATCTGGTACTGAGAGTATGCTTTCAACGACTTTGCACCTCTCTAAAGGATTAAACATGCAATTGAATTTTAATGGATTTTTTAAAGCTGCCGGTTTGTGTTTTTTGGCATTCGCGTTGACCGGGTGTCTAACCGCAGGACTGCTTTTCAATACCGCAAGTCCTCCACATGCCGAGCAATGGCGGTCAGACTCTATTAAGGGTTTATCGCTGGCAGAGGATAGTAACGGTACGAAAGGCTATGTTTTTGTTGGTGAATCGTTGGACTATCTGTTGACCACCGGCGGCGGTGAGGTGGTTAAAATGCTTAACGATCCGGCAATTCATGGTGAAAGAATCACCGTTTCCGATAACACGAAATTTATTTTAAGCAGCAGTAATAAGAATTTCTCTGGTGCTATTACGCTCTATTACGACTGGAACAACGAGGAAGATAAGGCACTGGCAACACAATATGGCTTTGTTTGTGATACCCGGCGTTGTACATGGATGCTGGACGGCCTGAAAGGCTCTATTCACCAGAAAAATAAAAAAGCGGATTACTCAAACATGATGGTTTTCCATCAACCCTTTAAGGTGGGATTTTATGAGTACAAAGCAACAGATGGCGTCCCGCGCGGCCTTGCTAATGCGCTGCTGCCAGTCACCATTACGCTGGATATAGTAACGTCACCACTTCAGTTCCTGATTTTATGCACGACCAGTAATTGTTAATCGCAGCGGGCAAACATTTGCCCGCCCACAGATTAATTCAACACAAACTTCTCAATAGCAAACGCCACGCCATCTTCAAGGTTGGATTTGGTGACAAAGTTCGCCACTTCTTTCACCGAAGGAATAGCGTTATCCATTGCCACACCAACACCTGCGTACTCAATCATTGCGATGTCGTTTTCCTGATCGCCAATCGCCATCACCTCTTCTGGCTTAATGCCCAACACATCAGCCAGTGATTTCACCCCCGTACCTTTGTTAACGCGTTTATCGAGGATTTCGAGGAAGTACGGCGCACTTTTCAGCACGGTATATTTCTCTTTCACTTCCTGCGGAATGCGCGCGATGGCCTGGTCGAGGATGGCAGGTTCATCAATCATCATCACTTTCAGGAACTGGGTGTCAGGGTCCATTTTCTCCGCTTCGCAGAACACCAGCGGAATAGTGGCAACGAAAGATTCATGCACCGTGTAGTAGCTGATATCACGGTTGGCGGTGTACAGCGTAGTGCGGTCCAGCGCGTGGAAATGGGACCCCACTTCGCGAGAGAGTTTTTCGAGGAAACGATAGTCGTCATAGCTCAGAGCGGTTTGTGCCACGGTGCTACCATCGGCAGCCTTCTGCACCAGCGCACCGTTGTAAGTAATGCAGTAGTCGCCAGGCTGTTCCATATGCAGTTCTTTCAGGTAGTTGTGAACGCCTGCATAAGGGCGCCCCGTCGTTAGCACGACATTCACGCCACGGGCGCGAGCTGCGGCAATCGCATTTTTAACGGCGGGTGAAATGGTGTGATCGGGCAGCAGAAGTGTGCCATCCATATCGATAGCAATAAGTTTGATAGCCATGAGTTCCCCAGGTAGATTGGTTCCTGCCCATGCTAACGCGATTCCGCTCAAAAATCAGTACAACACCCGAGGGAAAAGGGGGATGCAACGCGCATGGCGTGCTCCCCTTTTGCTTAGCGGAAAAGTTTTCCTTTCAGCAACTCCATGCCTGCGGAAAGCAGATCGTTATTGGCTTGCGGTGACACTTCACCCTGCGATGAGAGAGCATCAATAATCTTCGGCAATTGTTCTGCCAGTAAACTGGAAGCTGTACTGGTATCCACGCCAAGTTTTTGCCCAAGATCGGACACTGCATTCGTGCCGAGCGCCGATTCCAGCTGCTCGCCACTCACCGGCTGATTGCCCTGTTGATTACTCAACCAGGTTGAGAGAATGGCACCTAAGCCGCCACTTTGCAGTTTTTCCAGCAGCACCTGAATGCCACCCTGCTCCTCAACCCAGCTCAAAATAGCCTGATACTTCCCCGCATCGCCTTTCAGAAAGGCGCCGACAACTTCATCAAAAAGCCCCATGATAATCACCTGTAAAGCGTTACGTGTTGACTCAAAAAGTATAGTTCTGCGGGATGATAATTGCGGATTGCAGAAATAAAAAGGGCGGAGATGATCTCCGCCCTTTTCTTATAGCTTCTTGCCGGATGCGGCGTTAACGCCTTATCCGGCCCACAAAATCATGCAAATTCAATATATTGCAGGAGTCTCGTAGGCCTGATAAGCGTAGCGCATCAGGCACGCTCGCATTGTTAACGCCATTAAATATCGATATTCGCCGCTTTCAGGGCGTTCTCTTCGATAAACGCACGACGCGGTTCTACGGCATCCCCCATCAGCGTGGTGAACAGCTGGTCAGCAGCAATCGCATCCTTAACGGTAACGCGCAGCATACGACGGCTTTCCGGGTCCATGGTGGTTTCCCACAGCTGTTCCGGGTTCATTTCGCCCAGACCTTTATAACGCTGGATGGAGAGGCCGCGACGGGACTCTTTCACCAGCCAGTCCAGCGCCTGTTCGAAGCTGGCTACCGGCTGACGACGCTCGCCACGTTCGATAAACGCATCTTCTTCCAGAAGACCACGCAGCTTTTCGCCCAGCGTGCAGATACGGCGATATTCACCACCGGTGATAAACTCGTGATCCAGCGGATAGTCAGTATCCACACCGTGGGTACGTACGCGAACAATCGGCTCGAACAGGTTTTGCTCGGCATTGGTGTGAACATCAAATTTCCACTGGCTGCCGTGCTGTTCTTTGTCGTTCAGTTCGCTGACCAGCGCGTTCACCCAACGGGTAACGGTCTGCTCGTTGGAGAGGTCGGCTTCCGTCAGTGTCGGCTGATAGATAAGCTCTTTCAGCATGGCTTTCGGATAACGACGCTCCATGCGGTTGATCATTTTCTGCGTCGCGTTGTACTCAGACACCAGTTTCTCTAACGCTTCGCCAGCCAGCGCCGGTGCACTGGCGTTGGTGTGCAGCGTTGCGCCATCCAGCGCGATGGAGATTTGGTACTGATCCATCGCCTCGTCGTCTTTAATGTACTGTTCCTGCTTGCCTTTCTTCACTTTGTACAGCGGCGGTTGAGCAATGTAGACGTGCCCGCGTTCAACGATTTCCGGCATCTGACGATAGAAGAAGGTCAACAGCAGCGTACGAATGTGCGAGCCGTCGACGTCCGCATCGGTCATGATGATGATGCTGTGATAACGCAGTTTGTCCGGGTTGTACTCGTCACGACCGATACCACAACCAAGCGCGGTGATCAGCGTCGCCACTTCCTGTGAAGAGAGCATCTTATCGAAGCGCGCTTTCTCGACGTTGAGGATTTTACCCTTCAGCGGCAAAATCGCCTGGTTCTTGCGGTTACGCCCCTGCTTCGCAGAGCCGCCCGCGGAGTCCCCTTCCACAAGGTACAGTTCGGAAAGTGCCGGGTCGCGTTCCTGACAGTCTGCCAGTTTGCCGGGCAGGCCAGCTAAGTCCAGCGCACCTTTACGACGGGTCATTTCACGAGCGCGACGCGCCGCTTCACGCGCACGGGCAGCATCGATAATTTTGCCAACCACGATTTTCGCATCAGTCGGGTTTTCCAGCAGGTATTCCGCCAGCAGTTCGTTCATCTGCTGTTCAACCGCTGATTTCACCTCAGAAGAAACCAGTTTGTCTTTGGTCTGGGAGGAGAATTTAGGGTCCGGCACTTTCACGGAAACGACCGCAATCAAACCTTCACGCGCATCGTCGCCGGTGGCGCTGACTTTGGCTTTTTTGCTGTAGCCTTCTTTATCCATGTAGGCGTTCAGGGTACGGGTCATCGCCGCACGGAAGCCTGCCAGGTGAGTACCGCCATCACGCTGCGGAATATTGTTGGTAAAGCAGTAGATGTTTTCCTGGAAGCCATCGTTCCACTGCAACGCAACTTCAACGCCGATACCGTCTTTTTCGGTGGAGAAGTAGAAGATATTCGGGTGGATCGGCGTTTTGTTCTTGTTCAGATATTCAACGAATGCCTTGATACCGCCTTCATAGTGGAAGTGATCTTCTTTGCCATCACGCTTGTCTTTCAGGCGAATGGAAACCCCGGAGTTGAGGAACGACAACTCACGCAGGCGTTTCGCCAGAATGTCATATTCGAATTCGGTCACATTGGTGAAGGTTTCGAGGCTTGGCCAGAAACGTACCATGGTGCCGGTTTTTTCAGTCTCGCCGGTAACCTCCAGCGGGGCCTGCGGTACACCGTGTTCGTAGATCTGACGGTGAATTTTACCCTCGCGCTGGATAACCAGCTCCAGTTTTTGCGACAGGGCGTTTACTACCGAAACACCAACGCCGTGCAGACCGCCGGACACTTTATAGGAGTTATCGTCAAATTTACCGCCTGCGTGCAGGACGGTCATGATCACTTCCGCCGCCGATACGCCCTCTTCCGGGTGAATACCGGTCGGAATGCCGCGCCCGTCATCCTGTACAGAGACAGAGTTATCGGCGTGAATGGTGACGATAATTTCTTTACAGTGACCCGCGAGCGCTTCGTCGATAGCGTTATCTACCACCTCGAATACCATGTGGTGCAGACCGGTGCCGTCATCCGTGTCGCCGATATACATACCCGGGCGCTTACGCACCGCATCCAGCCCTTTCAGGACTTTGATACTGGAGGAGTCATAAGAATTCGACATCAACGTTTCTCGCTCATTTATTCTTGGGTTAATCCGTTATTTTACCCTTTTCCACGGTAAACATCTTCGAATTTTCGTCCGACATGTCTATTACGTGTTCAGCACTGATCGCGCTGACAAAGACCTGTGATTGCGTCGCTTTTAAGCGGCTGGCAAGCAGCCCGCGACGCTCATCATCAAGCTCAGAGGCAAAATCATCTATCAGGTAGAGACACCGCCGCCCGCTTTCACGGGTGAGGAACTCTCCTTGCGCCAGACGTAAGGCGCACATCAACAGCTTAAGCTGCCCACGCGATAAGGTATCTTCCACCGGCGCACCGTCGGCGCGAATACGTAAGTCCGCTTTGTGCGGGCCGTGCGCGGTGTAGGTTAGCTGGCGATCGCGTTCAAAATTACGTTCCAGCACCTCAGCGTACTCTGTCTCTTTCTCCCAGCCGCGCTGAAAAGAGAAAGTCAGAGAAAACTCAGGGAGAAATTGCTTACAGGTATCGGCCATATCAGCCGCGATACCGGCACTATACTCCGCACGCCAGGTGCTGATTTGCTCCGCCAGCGGGATTAGTTCTTTATCCCACGGGCGGAGTTGTTCGTAACGAGTCACCTGGCGCAGCGCCGCATTGCGCTGCTTGAGCAATCGCTTGAGATTACTCCAGGCGGTGAAAAAGCCAGGTTCATTGTGAAAGCATCCCCAGTCGAGGAACGCTCTTCTGTATTTGGGGCCGCCGTTGAGTAAGGTAAATCCTTCTGGCGTTATCAACTGCATCGGCATCAGGTGCGCCAGCTCCGCGACTTTATGCCCGTCAGTACCGTCGATGCGGACTTTGCTGTCGCCCTGTTTGTCTTTGGTTAAGCCGATCGCCGTCTCGCGTTCTTCGCCCTGTAACCGCCCGTGGAGAACAAACGCCTCCTGTTCGTGGCGAATTACACGGCCAATTTGCAAACTGCGAAACGCCCGACCGTGGCCGAGCGTATAAATGGCTTCCAGCACGCTGGTTTTGCCACTGCCGTTGGCACCTACCAGAAAGTTAAAGCCGGGAGATAAAGCGAGATCCGCGGTTTCAATGTTGCGGAAATCTTTAATCAGGAGTCGGGATAACGACATAGTCAGCTCATAACCAGGGCGTTATCGTCGCAGTTAGTCTGGTTACGGCCAGCGCACAGCAACCGGAGCGTACTAAAGTACGTGAGGATTGCGAGCACTGCCCGGAGCCAGAATAACAAGTAAGATAGCCCGATATTCTCTACAACCTCATTGGCATGACAACATAGGCAGCCGACTGTGATGCGGCATCTTCAATCTGCACGCTGGAAACCGAATCGGTCAGCATCATGCGTACGTTTTCACATTTCAGCGCGTTGAGAACATCCAGCACATAGCTGACGTTGAAGCCGATTTCCATCTCCGCACCACTATAGGTAACGTCGAGGATCTCTTCCGCTTCTTCCTGCTCCGGGTTGTTGGCGGTGATTTTCAGCTGGTTTTCGCTGACATACAGACGCACGCCGCGGAATTTCTCATTAGAGAGAATTGCCGCGCGAGCAAACGCCTGCTTGAGCAGATCGCAGCCAGCTTCCAGATGTTTGTCCGGGTTCTTTGGCAGAACGCGGCGGTAATCCGGGAAACGACCATCCACCAGTTTGGAGGTGAAGATAAAGTCGCCAACGTGCGCGCGAATGTTGTTGCTGCCAATTTGTACGCGCAGCGGATTGTCGCCGCCGTCGAGCATACGCATCAGTTCAATCACACCTTTACGCGGCACGATCACCGAATGGCTCGGTAAAGACTGGCCAATTGGCATGGAACAGACCGCCAGACGGTGACCGTCGGTCGCTACGGTACGCAGCTCTTCGCCTTCGGTTTCGAACAGCATACCGTTTAAGTAATAGCGAACGTCCTGATGCGCCATCGAAAACTGGGTCGCTTCAATCAGACGCTTCATCGTCGCCTGTGGCAGAGTAAATTCGACTTCGCTCTGCCAGTCATCGAGATTCGGGAAATCCGCCGCTGGCAGGGTAGACAGCGAAAAACGGCTGCGCCCGGAGCGCACCAGCATCCGCTCACCTTCCAGCTGTACGGCAATTTCCGCGCCTTCAGGCAGACCACGGCAGATATCAAAGAATTTGCGCGCCGGAACGGTCGTCGCCCCTGGTTCGTGCGGCTGAACCAGCGCAACACGTGCCACCATTTCCATCTCGAGATCAGTACCGGTCAGCGACAACGTACCGTCAGCAACCTGTAACAGCAGATTACCGAGAATCGGTAGCGTAGGACGACCACCTAACGGACCGCTCACCTGTTGTAGCGGTTTTAATAAATGCTCACGTTCTACGGTAAATTTCATAGGTTTACGATGACAATGTTCTGATTAAATTAGAGAAATCTTCTTTGATATCATGACTCTCTTCACGCAACTGCTCGATCTTACGGCAGGCATGAAGCACCGTCGTGTGGTCGCGACCACCAAACGCATCGCCAATCTCCGGCAGACTGTGGTTCGTCAACTCTTTCGCCAGCGCCATCGCCATCTGGCGCGGACGCGCTACCGAGCGAGAACGACGCTTAGAAAGGAGATCCGCAACCTTGATCTTGTAGTACTCTGCCACTGTCTTCTGAATATTGTCGATGGTGACCAGTTTTTCCTGCAAAGCCAGTAAGTCGCGCAGCGCCTCACGCACGAAGTCGATGGTAATCGCCCGTCCGGTAAAGTTGGCGTTAGCAATTACACGGTTCAGCGCTCCTTCCAGCTCACGTACGTTAGATCGTAGACGCTTGGCGATAAAGAACGCCACTTCGCCCGGCAAACGAATGTCGTTTTCGTCTGCCTTTTTCATCAGGATCGCCACGCGGGTTTCTAACTCTGGCGGTTCGATCGCCACAGTCAGGCCCCAACCGAAGCGAGATTTCAAACGATCCTCAACACCGTTGATCTCTTTCGGATAACGATCCGACGTGAGAATGATCTGCTGATTACCTTCCAGCAGGGCATTAAAGGTATGGAAAAACTCTTCCTGGGATCGCTCTTTATTGGCGAAAAACTGAATATCGTCGATCAGCAGCGCGTCAACGGAACGGTAGTAGCGTTTAAACTCTTCGATCGCATTGTTTTGCAGGGCTTTTACCATGTCCTGAACAAAACGTTCGGAGTGCATATAAACCACTTTGGCATTCGGCTTGCGCGCCATAATGCCGTTACCCACCGCATGCAGAAGGTGAGTTTTGCCCAGACCCGTGCCGCCATAAAGGAACAGCGGGTTATAGGCACCGCCAGGGTTATCTGCCACCTGACGAGCCGCCGCGCGCGCCAGTTGGTTAGATTTACCTTCAACGAAGTTATCAAACGTGTGTTTGACGTTTACGTTAGAACGATAGGTCGGTTCTGCCGGAGCCGGAACGTTATCCCAGCCAGGACGCGCCGCAGGCGCAGCACGTTGCGGTTGCACTTGCGCTGCCTGAGCGGGTGCAACTGTATTGCCGGCAGGAACTTTCAGCGTTTGTGTCACGGGCTTTGTGCCCACTTCAAAACGCAACTGTGGGGCATCCGCTCCGCAGAAACTGGTTAGCAGTCCATTGATATTATTAAGGTACTTGTCCCTTACCCAATCGAGGACAAAACGGTTTGGCGCGTACAAGGCCAGCGTGTTATCGCTCAGTTCCGCCTGCAATGGGCGTATCCACATACTGAATTCTGTGGCTGGTAACTCATCCTGCAATCGGGCAAGACACTGCTGCCAAAGCGAAAGTGACACGGCGGACTCCACTCGAACAAAAGTCGATTATGACTAAGGCTGAAACATTCATGATTGTTGACGCACGTCGAAAAGACCCTGCATGAGGGTGACGCACGAACCGCTGTCTGCGGTTATATGCCCGATCAAGATCCTGCTAAACGATCGGGACCGCGGATCATAGCCTAAACTGCGCAAGAGATCTTCTGTTTCTCACAGATTTTCCCGATTTATCCACAGGGCTTTCCAGAACCCGCTAAGTGTAAACGATCCTACCGCTCTGCGGGCACGATTTACGCCGCATATTGGAAAATTTAATGACCTTAGACAAAATTAGGCTTAATCGATCTAATAAAGATCCTGGACGATCCTTGCGCTTTACCTGCCAGCCCGTATAATCCTCCACCCGGCGCGCCATGCTGGTTTTCACTGGTGTGAGGCCGTACATTTTCTCTGCGAAAAGGTGCGGAAAAGCGCGGTAAATAAGGAAAGAGAATTGACTCCGGAGTGTACAATTATTACAATCCGGCCTCTTTAATCACCCATGGCTTCGGTGTCCATCGTTTCATTTTTCGGCGGATATCCAATAAAGCCATTGAATTTATTCAAGTTTAGGTAGAAATCGCCATGAAACGCACTTTTCAACCGTCTGTACTGAAGCGCAACCGTTCTCACGGCTTCCGTGCTCGTATGGCTACTAAAAATGGTCGTCAGGTTCTGGCACGTCGTCGTGCTAAAGGCCGCGCTCGTCTGACCGTTTCTAAGTAATATAGCTAACCCCTGCGTGGTTAAGCTCGCATTTCCCAGGGAGTTACGTTTGTTAACTCCCAGTCAATTCACATTCGTCTTCCAGCAGCCACAACGGGCTGGCACGCCGCAAATTACCATTCTCGGCCGCCTGAATTCGCTGGGGCATCCCCGTATCGGTCTTACAGTCGCCAAGAAAAACGTTCGACGCGCCCATGAACGCAATCGGATTAAACGTCTGACGCGTGAAAGCTTCCGTCTGCGCCAACATGAACTCCCGGCTATGGATTTCGTGGTGGTGGCGAAAAAAGGGGTTGCCGACCTCGATAACCGTGCTCTCTCGGAAGCGTTGGAAAAATTATGGCGCCGCCACTGTCGCCTGGCTCGCGGGTCCTGATAGCCCTCATTCGGGTCTATCAACGCCTGATTAGTCCGCTACTCGGGCCGCATTGTCGTTTCACTCCAACCTGTTCAAGCTACGGAATTGAGGCATTGCGCAGGTTTGGAGTGATAAAAGGCAGTTGGTTGACGGTGAAACGCGTATTAAAATGCCACCCTTTACACCCTGGTGGTGACGATCCCGTCCCGCCCGGACCATTTGATACCAGAGAACACTAACGATGGATTCGCAACGCAATCTTTTAGTCATCGCTTTGCTGTTCGTGTCTTTCATGATCTGGCAAGCCTGGGAGCAGGATAAAAATCCGCAACCTCAAGCTCAACAGACCACGCAGACAACGACCACCGCAGCGGGTAGCGCCGCCGACCAGGGCGTACCGGCCAGTGGCCAGGGGAAACTGATTTCTGTTAAGACCGACGTGCTTGATCTGACCATCAACACCCGTGGTGGTGATGTTGAACAGGCGCTGCTGCCGGCTTACCCGAAAGAGCTGAACTCTACCCAGCCGTTCCAGCTGCTGGAAACTTCACCGCAGTTTATTTATCAGGCACAGAGCGGTCTGACCGGTCGTGATGGCCCGGATAACCCGGCTAACGGCCCACGTCCGCTGTATAACGTTGAAAAAGACGCTTATGTGCTGGCTGAAGGTCAAAACGAACTGCAGGTGCCGATGACGTATACCGACGCGGCAGGCAACACGTTTACCAAAACGTTTGTCCTGAAACGTGGTGATTACGCTGTCAATGTCAACTACAACGTGCAGAACGCTGGCGAGAAACCGCTGGAGATCTCCACCTTTGGTCAGTTGAAGCAATCCATCACTCTGCCACCGCATCTCGACACCGGAAGCAGCAACTTCGCGCTGCACACCTTCCGTGGCGCGGCGTACTCCACGCCTGACGAGAAGTACGAGAAATACAAGTTCGATACCATTGCCGATAACGAAAACCTGAACATCTCCTCAAAAGGTGGTTGGGTGGCGATGCTGCAACAGTATTTCGCGACAGCATGGATCCCGCATAACGACGGTACCAACAACTTCTACACCGCTAATCTGGATAACGGCATCGCCGCTATCGGCTATAAATCTCAGCCGGTACTGGTTCAGCCTGGTCAGACTGGCGCGATGAACAGCACCCTGTGGGTTGGTCCGGAAATCCAGGACAAAATGGCGGCAGTTGCTCCACACCTGGATCTGACCGTTGATTACGGTTGGTTGTGGTTCATCTCTCAGCCACTGTTCAAACTGCTGAAATGGATCCATAGTTTTGTGGGTAACTGGGGCTTCTCCATTATCATCATCACCTTTATCGTTCGTGGCATCATGTACCCGCTGACCAAAGCGCAGTACACCTCCATGGCGAAGATGCGTATGCTGCAGCCGAAGATTCAGGCTATGCGCGAGCGTCTGGGCGATGACAAACAGCGTATCAGCCAGGAAATGATGGCGCTGTACAAAGCCGAGAAGGTTAACCCGCTGGGCGGCTGCTTCCCGCTGCTGATCCAGATGCCAATCTTCCTGGCGTTGTACTACATGCTGATGGGTTCCGTTGAACTGCGTCAGGCTCCGTTTGCACTGTGGATCCACGACCTGTCCGCACAGGACCCGTACTACATCCTGCCGATCCTGATGGGCGTAACGATGTTCTTCATTCAGAAGATGTCGCCGACCACTGTGACCGACCCGATGCAGCAGAAGATCATGACCTTTATGCCGGTCATCTTCACCGTGTTCTTCCTGTGGTTCCCGTCAGGTCTGGTGCTGTACTACATCGTCAGCAACCTGGTAACCATTATTCAGCAGCAGCTGATTTACCGTGGTCTGGAAAAACGTGGCCTGCATAGCCGCGAGAAGAAAAAATCCTGATTCGGTGAGTTTTCGCTAAAATAAGGGCGGTCAGTTGACCGCCTTTTTTCTTTTCGTAGGGCGGATAAGCACAGCGCATCCGCCAAACAAAGCAACAGGAACATCATGAGCGATAATGACACTATCGTAGCCCAGGCCACGCCTCCCGGACGTGGCGGTGTTGGCATCCTGCGCATCTCCGGCCTCAAAGCCCGTGAAGTTGCCGAAACCGTGTTGGGTAAATTGCCTAAGCCGCGCTACGCCGATTATCTTCCGTTTAAAGACGCCGACGGCAGCGTGCTGGATCAGGGTATCGCGCTATGGTTCCCTGGCCCGAACTCGTTCACTGGCGAAGATGTGCTGGAACTGCAAGGTCATGGCGGCCCGGTGATCCTCGACCTGCTGTTAAAACGTATTCTGACCATTCCTGGTCTGCGGATTGCCCGCCCTGGTGAGTTTTCCGAACGTGCGTTTCTTAACGATAAACTCGATTTAGCCCAGGCCGAAGCGATTGCGGATCTTATCGACGCCAGCTCGGAACAGGCGGCCCGCTCGGCGCTAAACTCGCTGCAAGGCGCGTTCTCGGCACGGGTGAATCATCTGGTAGAAGCCCTCACCCACTTGCGCATTTATGTCGAAGCGGCGATTGATTTCCCCGATGAAGAGATCGATTTCCTCTCCGACGGCAAAATTGAAGCCCAGCTCAATGACGTGATTGCCGATCTCGACGCGGTACGCGCCGAAGCGCGTCAGGGCAGCCTGTTGCGCGAAGGGATGAAAGTGGTGATTGCCGGGCGTCCTAACGCCGGTAAATCGAGCCTGTTAAACGCGCTGGCGGGGCGTGAAGCGGCAATCGTGACAGATATCGCCGGAACCACGCGCGACGTGCTGCGTGAGCATATCCACATTGACGGAATGCCATTGCATATCATCGATACCGCCGGACTACGTGAAGCCAGCGACGAAGTGGAACGTATTGGTATCGAGCGTGCGTGGCAGGAAATTGAGCAGGCCGACCGTGTGCTGTTTATGGTTGATGGCACCACGACAGACGCGGTTGATCCGGCAGAGATCTGGCCGGAATTTATCGCCCGTCTGCCCGCCAAACTGCCGATTACCGTGGTACGCAATAAAGCCGATATCACCGGCGAAACGCTGGGAATGAGTGAAGTGAACGGTCACGCGTTAATTCGTCTTTCTGCAAGGACTGGCGAAGGCGTGGACGTGCTGCGTAACCATCTCAAACAGAGCATGGGCTTTGACACCAATATGGAAGGTGGCTTCCTGGCGCGCCGTCGTCACTTACAGGCACTGGAACAGGCGGCGGAGCATCTGCAACAGGGTAAAGCACAACTGTTAGGTGCCTGGGCGGGCGAGCTGCTGGCGGAAGAGCTGCGCCTGGCACAGCAGAACTTAAGCGAAATTACCGGGGAATTTACTTCTGACGACCTGCTGGGACGGATTTTCTCCAGCTTCTGTATCGGTAAGTAACCGCACTTACGAAGCCGCATTCTGACTGTCAGATGCGGCTTCGCTTCATTGTTAGCATTCCTGTTATTCCTCAACCCTTTTTTAAAATATTAAAATTCTTACGTAATTTATAATCTTTAAATAAAGCATTTAATATTGCGTCCCGAACGATTGTGATTCGATTCACATTTAAACAATTTCAGAATAGACAAAAATCCTGAGTGTAATAATGTAGCGGCGTGTCTTTCGAGGATAAGTGCATTATGAATATCTTACATATATGTGTGACCTCAAAATGGTTCAATATCGACAATAAGATTGTTGATCACCGCCCTTAATTTACCCTTCTGTAGCCATCACCAGAGCCAAACCGATTAGATTCAATGTGATCGATTAGTTTGCTATATCGTAATTTTACCTTTTGCAAAGGCTATCTCTCATTTATTTACTTGTTTCCGTAAATGATGGTCCTTGCATATATATCTGGTGAATTAATAGATATTGCAAATGTAACATTCACAGGGATCACTGTAATTATTAAAATAAATGAAGGATTATGTAATGGAAAACTTTAAACATCTCCCTGAACCGTTCCGCATTCGTGTTATTGAGCCAGTAAAACGTACAACTCGCGCTTACCGTGAAGAAGCGATTATTAAATCGGGAATGAACCCGTTCCTGCTGGATAGCGAAGATGTGTTTATCGATTTACTGACCGACAGCGGCACCGGGGCGGTGACTCAAAGTATGCAGGCGGCGATGATGCGCGGCGACGAAGCCTACAGTGGCAGCCGTAGCTACTACGCGTTAGCTGAGTCAGTGAAAAATATCTTTGGTTATCAATACACCATTCCGACTCACCAGGGCCGTGGCGCAGAGCAAATCTATATTCCGGTACTGATTAAAAAACGCGAGCAGGAAAAAGGCCTGGATCGCAGCAAAATGGTGGCGTTCTCTAACTATTTCTTTGATACCACTCAGGGCCATAGCCAGATTAACGGCTGTACCGTGCGTAACGTCTATATCAAAGAAGCGTTTGATACTGGCGTACGTTACGACTTTAAAGGCAACTTTGACCTCGAAGGATTAGAACGCGGTATTGAAGAAGTTGGTCCGAATAACGTGCCGTATATCGTTGCAACCATTACCAGCAACTCCGCAGGCGGCCAGCCGGTTTCACTGGCGAACATGAAAGCGATGTACAGCATTGCGAAGAAATACGATATTCCAGTAGTCATGGACTCCGCACGCTTTGCCGAAAACGCCTATTTCATCAAACAGCGTGAAGCGGAATATAAAGACTGGACTATCGAGCAGATCACCCGCGAAACCTATAAATATGCCGATATGCTGGCGATGTCCGCCAAGAAAGATGCGATGGTGCCGATGGGCGGTTTGCTGTGCGTGAAAGACGACAGCTTCTTTGATGTGTACACCGAGTGCAGAACGCTGTGCGTGGTGCAGGAAGGCTTCCCGACGTATGGTGGTCTGGAAGGCGGCGCGATGGAGCGTCTGGCGGTAGGTCTGTATGACGGCATGAATCATGACTGGCTGGCCTATCGTATTGCGCAGGTGCAGTATCTGGTCGATGGTCTGGAAGAGATTGGCGTTGTCTGCCAGCAGGCGGGGGGTCACGCGGCATTCGTTGATGCCGGTAAACTGTTGCCGCATATCCCTGCAGATCAATTCCCGGCACAGGCGCTGGCGTGCGAGCTGTATAAAGTCGCCGGTATCCGTGCGGTAGAAATTGGCTCTTTCCTGTTAGGCCGCGATCCGAAAACCGGTAAACAACTGCCGTGCCCGGCTGAGCTGCTGCGTTTAACCATTCCGCGCGCAACATATACTCAAACACATATGGACTTCATTATTGAAGCCTTTAAACATGTGAAAGAGAACGCGGCGAATATTAAAGGGTTAACCTTTACCTACGAGCCAAAAGTATTGCGTCACTTCACCGCAAAACTGAAAGAAGTTTAATTAATACATTCAGAGTGGCTATAAGGATGTTAGCCACTCTAACTCCCTACATCTTCAATAACAAAAATAGCCTTCCTCTAAAGGTGGCATCATGACTGATCAAGCTGAAAAAAAGCACTCTGCATTTTGGGGTGTTATGGTTATAGCAGGTACAGTAATTGGCGGTGGGATGTTTGCTTTACCTGTTGACCTTGCCGGTGCCTGGTTTTTTTGGGGCGCTTTTATTCTTATTATCGCCTGGTTTTCAATGTTACATTCAGGGCTGTTATTATTAGAAGCAAACTTAAATTATCCTGTCGGATCCAGTTTTAACACAATCACCAAAGATTTAATTGGCAACACCTGGAACATTATTAGCGGTATTACCGTTGCCTTCGTTCTCTATATTCTCACTTATGCCTATATCTCTGCTAACGGCGCAATCATTAGCGAAACGATATCGATGAATTTGGGCTATCACGCTAATCCACGCATTGTCGGGATCTGCACAGCCATTTTCGTTGCCAGCGTATTGTGGATAAGTTCGTTAGCCGCCAGTCGTATTACCTCGTTGTTCCTCGGGCTGAAGATTATCTCCTTTGTGATCGTGTTTGGTTCTTTTTTCTTCCAGGTCGATTACGCCATTCTGCGCGACTCCACCAGCACCACTGCGGGAACGTCTTACTTCCCGTATATCTTTATGGCTTTGCCGGTGTGCCTGGCGTCATTTGGTTTTCACGGCAATATTCCCAGCCTGATTATTTGCTATGGTAAACGCAAAGATAAACTCATCAAAAGCGTGGTTTTCGGTTCGCTACTGGCGCTGGTGATTTATCTCTTCTGGCTCTATTGCACGATGGGGAATATTCCGCGAGAAAGCTTTAAGGCGATTATCTCTTCGGGCGGTAACGTTGATTCGCTGGTGAAATCGTTCCTCGGCACCAAACAGCATGGCATTATCGAGTTTTGCCTGCTGGTGTTCTCCAACTTAGCTGTCGCCAGTTCGTTCTTTGGTGTCACGCTGGGATTGTTCGATTATCTGGCGGATCTGTTTAAGATTGATAACTCCCACATCGGGCGTTTCAAAACCGTGCTGTTAACCTTCCTGCCACCTGCGTTGTTGTATCTCGTCTTCCCGAATGGCTTTATTTACGGGATTGGCGGCGCCGGGCTGTGCGCCACCATCTGGGCGGTCATTATCCCCGCAGTGCTGGCAATCAAAGCGCGCAAGAAGTTTCCCAATCAGATATTCACAGTCTGGGGCGGCAATATTATTCCGGCGATTGTTATTCTCTTTGGCATAACCGTAATTTTGTGCTGGTTCGGTAATGTCTTCAATGTGTTACCTAAATTTGGTTAAACACGTCAAAAAGCCAGCGGTCATTCGCTGGCTTTTTGCCTGACAGGAAATCTCTTTTGTCCAAATGGCAACTCGCCTGATTCTCCTTCACCACGTATGCTTTGCGTCACCTTACTATCAGGACGCTTTATCCCATGTCCCGCTTTTTGATTTGTAGTTTTGCCCTGGTTTTACTTTATCCCGCCGGGATTGACATGTACCTCGTTGGTTTACCGCGCATCGCCGCCGATCTCAATGCCAGTGAGGCGCAGCTGCATATAGCGTTCTCCGTTTATCTGGCAGGAATGGCGACAGCGATGTTATTCGCCGGAAAAGTGGCCGACCGTTCAGGGAGAAAACCTGTCGCCATACCTGGCGCGGCGCTATTTATTATCGCCTCTGTGTTCTGTTCACTGGCTGAAACCAGCGAGTTATTTCTTGCAGGGCGATTTCTACAGGGGCTGGGCGCGGGCTGTTGTTACGTGGTGGCGTTCGCCATTTTACGCGACACGCTCGACGATCGACGTCGGGCAAAAGTATTGTCGTTACTCAACGGCATTACCTGCATCATTCCGGTGTTAGCGCCGGTGCTCGGACACCTGATTATGCTTAAATTCCCATGGCAGAGTCTGTTCTGGACGATGGCAACAATGGGCGTCGCGGTACTTATGTTGTCTTTGTTTATTTTAAAAGAAACGCGCCCTGCGGCTCCCGCAGCTTCAGACAAACCACGAGAAAATAGCGAGTCGCTGCTTAACCGGTTTTTCCTCAGCCGTGTGATTATCACCACCCTCAGCGTTTCGGTGATCCTCACTTTCGTCAATACATCGCCGGTATTACTGATGGAAATCATGGGCTTTGAGCGTGGTGAATATGCCACCATTATGGCGTTGACCGCTGGCGTCAGCATGGCGGTTTCATTCTCCACGCCATTTGCGCTGGGGATCTTTAAGCCGCGTACGTTGATGATCACCTCTCAGGTGTTATTCCTGGCAGCGGGTATCACCCTTGCGGTTTCGCCTTCCCACGCAATTTCTTTGTTTGGTATCACGCTGATTTGCGCCGGTTTCTCCGTAGGTTTTGGCGTGGCAATGAGTCAGGCATTAGGGCCGTTTTCATTACGCGCGGGCGTAGCCAGTTCGACCTTAGGCATCGCACAGGTTTGCGGTTCATCACTGTGGATTTGGCTGGCTGCGGTAGTCGGCGTAGGCGCATGGAATATGCTGATCGGGATTCTGATTGCCTGTAGCATAGTGAGTCTGTTGCTGATTATGCTCGTCGCGCCTGGACGTACCGTTGCCGCTCATGAAGAAATCCATCACCACACTTGATCTGAATCTACTGCTCTGCCTGCAACTGCTGATGCAGGAGCGTAGCGTGACCAAAGCGGCGAAGCGGATGAATGTCACGCCTTCAGCGGTGAGTAAGTCTCTGGCAAAGCTGCGGGCATGGTTTGATGACCCGCTCTTTGTGAACTCACCGCGGGGTTTGACGCCAACGCCGCTGATGGTCAGCATGGAGCAAAATCTGGCGGAGTGGATGCAAATAAGCAACCTGCTGCTGGATAAACCGCACCACCAAACGCCACGTGGCCTGAAGTTTGAGCTGGCGGCGGAATCACCGCTGATGATGATCATGCTTAACGCGCTATCGAAGCAGATCTATCAGCGTTACCCACAGGCGACCATCAAACTACGCAACTGGGATTACGATTCGCTGGATGCGATTACCCGTGGCGAAGTGGATATCGGTTTTTCTGGTCGCGAAAGTCATCCCCGTTCGCGGGAGTTGCTAAGCTCTCTGCCGTTATCCATTGATTACGAGGTGCTGTTTAGTGATTTACCCTGCGTCTGGCTGCGCAAAGATCATCCGGCATTGAGCGAAGTGTGGGATCTGGACACCTTTTTACGTTATCCGCATATCAGCATTTGCTGGGAACAGAGCGATACCTGGGCACTGGATAATGTGTTGCAGGAGTTGGGCCGTGAACGCACGATCGCCATGAGCCTACCGGAATTCGAGCAATCGCTGTTTATGGCGGCGCAACCCGACAATCTGTTACTGGCGACTGCGCCGCGCTACTGTCAGTATTACAATCAGCTCCACCAGCTTCCGCTAATTGCTCTCCCTCTCCCGTTTGACGAAAGCCAACAAAAGAAACTAGAAGTTCCTTTTACCCTGCTGTGGCATAAACGGAACAGCCATAATCCGAAGATCGTCTGGTTACGTGAAACCATTAAAAATCTTTATGCTTCGATGGCATAACGGAATCGTATGAAACGCGCCCCTGTTTCGCAATAAAATGTAAAAAACTTGTAATAAACTTGTCTGAGTCGAACTTTTACCCGTTTAAGTCTGTCCATAATTCCAGTAAATGATTACTCTTGTATTTATAATGGACCATTAAGCATGGAGCGAAAAATGGCAACACATTTTGCCCGAGGGATTTTAACGGAAGGACATCTGATTTCTGTTCGTCTCCCCTCCCAGTATCATCAAGAAGCCCAAAACATTCCCCCTCATCGTCAAAATCGTTTTCTGGCGTCCAGAGGTTTACTCGCAGAACTGATGTTCTTACTGTACGGCATTCGCGAATTGCCGGAAATCGTCACCCAGGCTAAAGGAAAGCCGGTTTTCCACGATAAAAATTTACCATCATTTTCAATATCCTATGCTGGGAATATGGTCGGAGTAGCGTTAACAACTGAAGGTGAATGTGGCCTCGATATGGAACTACAGCGCGCGACTCGCGGGTTTCATAGCCCTCACGCTCCCGATAACCATGCTTTTTCCAGCAATGAATCAATATGGATCAGTAAACAAAACGATCCTAACGAAGCGCGAGCGCAGCTCATCACGCTTCGCCGAAGCGTGCTAAAACTTACCGGTGACGTTTTGAGTGACGACCCACGCAATCTGCAGTTAATGCCCATTGCGGGACGCCTGAAATGTGCCCATGTAAATCATGTAGAAGCGATATGCGACGCAGAGGAGGTGCTGGTATGGTCCGTGGCGGTAAGCCCAGCGATTGAAAAACTCAATGTCTGGGAGTTTGGTAGCAAACAAGGCTGGAAAAGCCTGCCGGATATTCACAGCCGCGCCAATGATCCTACCAGTCGGATGATGCGTTTTGCCCAGCTCTCTACCGTGAAGTCATTTTTACCAAATTGATAGACAACCACAGGAGTCATCATGTCTGAAAAATTGAAGGTGGTTACGTTATTGGGAAGCCTGCGCAAAGGTTCATTTAATGGCATGGTTGCACGTACGCTGCCGAAAATTGCCCCGTCGGGTATGGAAATTAACGCATTGCCATCCATTGCTGACATTCCCTTATATGACGCTGACGTACAGCAGGAAGAAGGTTTTCCAGCAACAGTTGAAGCTCTGGCGGAACAAATTCGTCAGGCAGATGGTGTGGTGATCGTGACCCCGGAATATAACTACTCGGTGCCGGGTGGACTAAAAAATGCCATCGACTGGCTTTCCCGCCTGCCCGATCAGCCATTAGCCGGTAAACCGGTGTTGATTCAAACCAGCTCAATGGGCGTGATTGGCGGGGCGCGCTGTCAGTATCATTTGCGCCAGATCCTGGTCTTTCTCGATGCGATGGTGATGAACAAGCCAGAATTTATGGGCGGCGTGATACAGAACAAAGTGGATCCGCAGACCGGAGAAGTGATTGATCAGGGCACCCTGGATCATCTGACCGGGCAGTTGACTGCATTTGGCGAGTTTATTCAGCGGGTGAAAATCTAAATAAAAAACCCGCCAGTGCTAATACATGGCGGGTTTTTTAACGTGATATCGATTTTAATGGGCGTCGATAAACACAATCTTCAGGATAAACAGTAGCGCCACCACAACCACACATGGGCTTAGATCACGCAGACGGCCTGTACCGATTTTCATCACGCAGTAAGAGATAAAGCCCAGCGCGATACCTTCGGTAATCGAGAAGCTGAACGGCATCATCACGGCGGTAATAAACGCCGGAACGGATTCGGTAAGATCCTGCCAATTCACGCGAGCAAGACTTGAGGTCATCAGCACGCCAACGTAAATCAGCGCACCCGCCGCGGCGTAGCCAGGCACCATCCCCGCCAGCGGTGAAAGAAAGATAACCAGCAAAAACAACAGGCCAACAACCACTGCCGTCAGACCAGTACGCCCGCCAACAGAAACGCCAGAAGAAGATTCAATGTACGCAGTAACAGAAGAAGTACCGATAAATGAACCAGTCACAGAAGAGATACTGTCGACATACAGCGCCTGCTTCATGCGTGGGAATTTACCCTTATCATCTGCCAGTCCGGCTTTATCGGTCACGCCAATCAATGTACCGGAGGAGTCAAACAGGTTAACCAGCATGAAAGAGAAAATCACGCCTGCCAGCCCGAGGTTAAACGATCCGGCCAAATCTACATGCCCCACCACGGTCATCACGCTCGGCGGCGCAGAGACGATGCCGTTGTAGTGCACATCACCCAGCATCCAGCCCAGCAGCGTCGTCACCACGATTGAAACCAGCACCGCTGCGTGAATGTTGCGCGAGGCCAGAATGGCGATGATGAAGAAGCCGAGGATCCCCAACAACACGCTATGAGAAGTCAGATTACCGATGCTCACCAGCGTTTCCGGGTTAGCGACAATCACACCCGCGTTTTTCAGCCCCATCATGCCGATAAACAGGCCGATACCACTGGTGATCCCCACACGCAGACTCACCGGAATATTGGCAATCATCCAGTAGCGAACGCGGAAGATTGTCAGTAACAGCAGGCCAATTGCGCCCCAGAAGATTGCGCCCATCCCGACCTGCCACGGCAAGCCCATCGCCTGCACAACGACAAAGGCGAAGAAAGCGTTCAGACCCATGGCGGGTGCCAGCGCGACGGGCAGGTTAGCAAACAACCCCATCAGAATACTGCCGAATGCAGCAATCAGGCAGGTGGTAACGAAGACGGCGCTGGTGTCCATGCCAGCAACGCCCAGAATTTGCGGGTTAACAAAAACGATGTAAACCATCGTCAGGAAGGTGGTAAAACCGGCGATCACTTCGGTCCGTGCCGTCGTGCCATGTTCGCGCAGTTTAAACACGCGTTCCAGCATCCCCTGGCCAGAAGCCTGGGTTGTGTGTTGTTGACTCATTATCTATTTCCGAACAAGGAGGGAAAATCCGTCGCTATCGTATACCAAAATGAGACAATATGGACGACTGAAGGTAACTTTTTTTCATTGGATTTGCTTATACGGCAACGATTGCGTCATGTAAATCTGCACGACGAAAACGTTAAACTAACAAGAAAGGAAAGACATGTCCCAGATAGAAGCGGTATTTTTCGACTGCGATGGTACGCTAGTCGACAGCGAGGTCATTTGCTCCCGCGCATATGTCACCATGTTCAGGGAATTTGGCATTAACGTTGACCTTGAAGAAATTTTCACTCGCTTTAAAGGCGTAAAACTCTACGAAATCATCGACATCATTAGCAAAGAACAGGGCGTAGAAATGGTCCGTGCCGATGCCGAACACGTTTACCGTGCAGAAGTAGCACGCTTGTTTGATAGCGAACTTGAGGTCATCGCGGGAGCGAACGAATTGCTGGAGAGCGTTAACGTGCCGATGTGCGTTGTTTCTAATGGCCCGATCAACAAAATGCAGCATTCGCTTGGTAAGCTCGACATGCTGCACTATTTCCCGGACAAACTGTTCAGCGGCTACGACATTCAGCGTTGGAAGCCCGATCCGGCGTTAATGTTCCATGCGGCAAAAGCGATGAATGTGAACGTTGAAAACTGCATTCTGGTCGATGATTCCAGCGCCGGTGCGCAGTCAGGGATAGATGCGGGTATGGAAGTGTTTTACTTCTGCGCCGACCCGCACAATAAGCCGATCGCTCACCCGAAAGTCACTACTTTTACCCATCTTTCACAGTTACCGGAACTCTGGAAGGCTCGCGGTTGGGATATCACTCGGTAAATAAAGAGACCCGATGATATATCTCACCGGGCAGATTACGTACTCGTAGATTGCCGGATGCGGCGTAAACGCCTTATCCGGCATACGGTTAGCGTGACTCTTTCGGATCTTTCTCTGCCAGCAGTTTATCGAGTTCATCACCACCGACGTGACGGAAATCCTGACCTTTCACATAGTAGAAGATAAACTCACAAATATTCTGGCAGCGGTCGCCGATACGTTCGATAGAACGCGCACAGAACAGCGCGGTGAGCACACTCGGAATGGTGCGCGAATCTTCCATCATGTAGGTCATCAGTTGACGAACAATACCTTCGTATTCCTGATCGACTTTTTTATCTTCACGATAAATACGTACCGCTTCGTCTATGTCCATGCGCGCAAATGCGTCCAGCACGTCATGCAGCATCTGGATGGTGTGACGCCCCAGCGACTCCAGACTCACCAGCAACGGCTGATGCTGCTGGGAAAATTTCTCCAGCGCGGTGCGGCAGATTTTATCCGCCACATCGCCAATACGCTCCAGCTCGGCAATAGTTTTGCTGATTACCATCACCAGACGCAGGTCACTCGCCGTCGGTTGACGTTTGGCAATAATGCGCACGCAGGCTTCATCGATCGCCACTTCCATCATGTTGACGTTCTTGTCGCCCTCGATCACCCGCTTCGCCAGATCGCTGTCCTGGTTGTGCATTGCGGTGATCGCATCAGTAAGCTGTTGCTCCACCATGCCACCCATGGTCATCACCTGCGTGCGGATGCTTTCCAGTTCGGCGTTGAACTGGCCGGAAATATGTTTATTAAGATTGAGACTGTCCATAACGCACTCCTGAATCAACCGTAACGACCGGTGATGTAGTCTTCTGTTTGTTTCTTCGCGGGCTTGGTGAACAGATCGTCCGTGTTGCTGAACTCAATCAATTCGCCCAGGTACATAAACGCCGTGTGGTCGGAACAACGCGCAGCCTGCTGCATGTTGTGGGTGACGATCACCACGGTGTAATCCTGCTTCAGTTCGGTGATCAGCTCTTCAATACGCCCGGTGGAGATGGGGTCGAGCGCCGAACATGGTTCGTCGAGCAGCAGCACTTCCGGGCGAATGGCGATACCACGCGCAATGCACAGACGCTGTTGCTGACCACCAGAGAGAGAGTAACCGCTCTGGTGCAATTTATCTTTGGTTTCGTTCCACAATGCGGCTTTGGTCAATGCCCACTGCACGCGCTCGTCCATATCGGCACGGGAGAGTTTCTCAAACAGACGGACACCAAAGGCGATGTTGTCGTAAATGGACATCGGGAACGGCGTCGGTTTCTGGAATACCATGCCCACTTTCGCACGTAGCAGTGCGATATCCTGAGTGTTGGTCAGGATGTTGTCGCCATCGAGCAGAATTTCACCTTCCGCGCGCTGCTCTGGATACAGTTCAAACATTTTGTTGAAAGTACGCAGCAGCGTCGATTTACCGCAGCCAGACGGCCCGATAAACGCCGTAACCTGGTTTTTGGCGATATCCAGGTTGATGTTTTTCAGGGCATGGAATTTGCCGTAGTAGAAGTTCAAATTACGAACCTGAATTTTACTCGGGGCAGTTTCAACCATACTCATTGCAATCTTTTCCTCATCGTGCCTGATGCACTTCGCTCATCAGGCTTACCGTAGGCCGGATAAGGCGTTCACGCCGCATCCGGCAAAGTGTTAACCGTGTTTATTCTTCGCAAAAACAACGCGCGCCAGAATGTTCAGCAGCAGGACGCACAGGGTAATGATCAACACCCCGGCCCAGGCCAGTTGTTGCCACTCGGCAAACGGGCTCATCGCAAACTTAAAGATCGTCACCGGCAGGTTGGCGATCGGCTGCATCATGTCCGTGCTCCAGAACTGGTTAGAGAGCGCGGTAAACAGCAGCGGCGCGGTTTCACCAGCAATACGGGCAATCGCCAGCAAGATACCGGTCATAATCCCGGACACCGACGCTTTCAGCGTAATCGCGGAGATCATCTTCCACTTTGGCGTACCCAGCGCGTAAGCGGCTTCACGCAGGTTGTCCGGCACCAGTTTCAACATATTCTCAGTGGTGCGGATAACAATCGGCACCTGCAACAGCGCCAGGGCAATCACGCCAGCCCAACCGGAGAAATGCTCCATCTGCGCGACCACGATGGTGTAAACAAACAGACCAACCACAATTGATGGCGCGGAAAGCAGGATATCGTTAATAAAGCGAATCACCTCTGCCAGCCAGGATTTACGACCATATTCCGCCAGATAAATCCCCGCCATAATGCCCAGCGGCGTACCGAATACCGTGGCCCACAAAATTAACAGACCACTACCCGCCAGGGCATTCGCCAGACCACCGCCTTCCGTATTTGGCGGCGGCGTCATTTCGGTGAACAGCGCCAGCGACATACCATCAATACCGCGGGTGATGGTGGACATTAAAATCCAGATCAGCCAGAACAGACCGAAAGCCATCGTCGCCATCGAGAGCGTCAGCGCAATGCGGTTTTTGAGGCGACGACGCGCCTGCATTTTGCGGCGAGATTCCGCCAGCGCCGCAGGGGTTTGCATTTCAACCATAGCCATTAGCGTGCCCCCTCATTCTTAGCCAGGCGCATAATCATAAACTTCGATGCGGCGAGGACGATGAAGGTAATCACAAACAGAATGAGACCCAGTTCCATCAGTGCAGCAACGTGCAGGCCAGATTCTGCTTCCGCAAATTCGTTCGCCAGTGCGGAGGTGATACTGTTGCCCGGCATGTACAGTGAGGCGCTGTCGAGCTGATAGGTGTTACCGATGATAAAGGTCACCGCCATGGTTTCACCGAGCGCACGTCCCAGTCCCAGCATAATGCCGCCGATAACGCCATTTTTGGTGAACGGAAGAACGATACGCCAGATAACTTCCCATGTGGTGCAGCCGATACCGTAGGCCGACTCTTTCATCATCACTGGAGTTTGTTCGAACACATCGCGCATTACCGCCGCAATGTACGGAATGATCATGATGGCGAGGATCACGCCCGCCGCGAGAATACCGATACCAAATGCCGGGCCGGAGAACAGCACGCCGACAATCGGGATATTCGACATGATATTGCCGACCGGCTCCTGGAAGTAGACGGCAAACAGTGGCGCGAAGATAAACAGGCCCCACATGCCGTAAACGATACTTGGAATAGCTGCCAGCAGCTCAATGGCGATACCCAACGGGCGTTTCAGCCAACCAGGCGCAAGCTCGGTCAGGAACAGGGCGATACCGAAACTCACCGGAACGGCGATCAGCAGCGCGATAAACGAAGTCACCAGCGTACCGTAGATCGGCACCAGCGCCCCGTAGATATCGTTCGGCGCATCCCACTCTTTGGTCCACAGGAAAGCCAGACCAAATTTCTGAATGCTCGGCCAGGAGGAGATGATCAGAGAGACAATAATGCCACCCAACATCAATAGCACAATCAGCGCCGCCAGTTTTACCAGCACGCTGAAAATTATGTCGCCCTTTTTACCCGGTGGGTTAAAAGCAGGCTTGGTTGCAGCCATAAGTTACTCTTCAGTTAAACGCGTTTACAAAGTCATTTTGTAATGCCGGATGCGGTGTAAAACGCCTTATCCGGCATGGAGTTTTATTAGTACAGTGGCTTACCGCTACTGTCTTTAATATTGGTCTTCCACGCAGCGCGAACCTGTTCAACGACGCTATCCGGCAGGCTGGCATAATCCAGGTCATTAGCCTGTTTAGCCCCGGTTTTGTATGCCCAGTCGAAGAACTTCAGCACTTCTACACCCTGCTCAGGTTTCTTCTGATCTTTGTGAACCAGAATGAACGTGGCAGAAGTGATAGGCCATGCATCTTCGCCTTTCTGGTTGGTCAGATCCTGAGCGAATGTTTTGCTCCAGTCTGCGCCTTTTGCCGCATTGGCGAAGTTTTCTTCGGTCGGACTAACCGGTTTACCATCAGCGGAGATCAGTTTGGTATACGCCAGGTTGTTCTGCTTAGCATAAGCATATTCAACGTAACCAATTGCCCCCGGCAGACGCTGAACGAACGCGGCGATACCGTCGTTACCTTTACCGCCCAGACCAACCGGCCATTTTACGGTAGAGCCAGTACCGACGTTGTTTTTCCAATCTTCGTTCACTTTCGCCAGGTAGCTGGTGAAGACGAAGGAAGTCCCGGAGCCATCTGCGCGGCGTACTACGGCGATGTTCTGTGAAGGCAGTTTCAGACCCGGATTCAGTTTGACGATGGCTTCATCATCCCACTTTTTAATTTTGCCCAGGTAGATGTCGCCGAGGGTTTTACCGTCCAGCACCAGTTCACCAGACTTCAGTCCCGGAAGGTTAACTGCCAGCACCACGCCGCCAATCACGGTCGGGAACTGGAACAGGCCTTCCTGCGCCAGTTTTTCATCAGACAGCGGCGCGTCAGAAGCACCGAAATCAACGGTATTGGCGATAATCTGTTTTACGCCACCGGAAGAACCGATCCCCTGGTAGTTAACTTTATTACCGGTTTCTTTCTGGTAAGTGTCAGCCCATTTGGCATACACCGGCGCAGGGAAGGTTGCACCTGCGCCTGTCAGGCTTGCTTCTGCAAACACAGAGAAAGCGCTCATCGATAAGGTCGCGGCGACAACAGTTGCGACGGTGGTACGCATAACTTTCATAATGTCTCCTGGGAGGATTCATAAAGCATTGTTTGTTGGCTACGAGAAGCAAAATAGGACAAACAGGTGACAGTTATATGTAAGGTTTATGACAGTTTTATGACACGGAAGAAAAATCTTTTTGTCTGGCTAAAAATCAATAAGTTAGCGGGGGGGAATGACAGCAGCTTGGCGGAAAAAATTTTCTTTCTGTGACAGTTAAAAAATAGTTGAAGATTAGACGTTGGTGGGCGATTGAATGAAAAAATGCCCCGCTTACGCAGGGCATCCATTAATTATTCAACTGTAACCGATTTCGCCAGGTTACGTGGCTGGTCAACGTCAGTGCCTTTGATCAGCGCGACGTGGTACGCCAGTAGCTGCAGCGGAACGGTGTAGAAGATCGGTGCAATCACCTCTTCCACATGCGGCATCTCGATAATATGCATGTTGTCGCTGCTCACAAAACCGGCATCCTGATCGGCGAAGACGTACAATTGACCGCCACGCGCGCGAACTTCTTCAATGTTGGATTTCAGTTTTTCCAGCAGTTCGTTGTTCGGCGCAACGACGATAACCGGCATATCGGCGTCAATCAGCGCCAGTGGACCGTGTTTCAGTTCGCCTGCAGCGTAGGCTTCAGCGTGAATGTAAGAGATCTCTTTCAGCTTCAATGCGCCTTCCAGCGCGATTGGGTACTGATCGCCACGGCCCAGGAACAGCGCGTGATGTTTGTCAGAGAAATCTTCAGCCAGTGCTTCAATACGTTTGTCCTGAGACAGCATCTGCTCAATACGGCTCGGCAGCGCCTGCAGACCATGCACGATGTCATGCTCAATGGAGGCATCCAGACCTTTCAGGCGAGACAGTTTCGCCACCAGCATCAGCAGCACGGTTAATTGTGTGGTGAATGCTTTAGTGGACGCCACGCCAATTTCAGTACCGGCGTTGGTCATCAGCGCCAGATCTGATTCTCGTACCAGCGAAGAACCCGGAACGTTACAGATTGCCAGCGAACCAAGGTAACCCAGCTCTTTCGACAGACGCAGACCCGCCAGGGTATCTGCCGTTTCACCGGACTGTGACAGGGTAATCATCAGGCTGTTACGACGCACGGCAGATTTGCGATAGCGGAATTCAGAGGCGATTTCAACGTCGCACGGAATACCTGCCAGCGATTCAAACCAGTAACGGGAAACCATACCGGAGTTGTAAGACGTGCCACAGGCGAGGATCTGAATATGCTCAACCTTTGACAGCAGTTCGTCGGCGTTCGGTCCCAGCTCGCTTAGATCCACCTGACCGTGGCTGATACGCCCGGTAAGGGTGTTTTTGATCGCGTTCGGCTGTTCGTAGATCTCTTTCTGCATGTAGTGGCGGTAAATGCCTTTATCGCCCGCGTCATACTGCAGATTGGATTCGATATCCTGACGTTTTACTTCCGCACCAGTTTTATCGAAGATGTTTACCGAACGGCGAGTGATTTCCGCGATGTCACCCTCTTCAAGGAAGATAAAGCGACGGGTCACCGGCAGCAGCGCCAGCTGGTCAGAAGCGATAAAGTTTTCGCCCATGCCCAGGCCAATCACCAGCGGGCTACCAGAACGTGCCGCCAGAAGGGTATCCGGGTGACGGGAATCCATAATTACCGTACCGTACGCACCACGCAGTTGCGGGATAGCACGCAGAACAGCCTCACGCAGAGTACCGCCCTGTTTCAACTCCCAGTTCACCAAGTGAGCAATCACTTCGGTGTCGGTTTCAGAAACGAAGGTATAGCCACGCGCTTTTAACGCTTCGCGCAGCGGTTCGTGGTTTTCGATGATGCCGTTATGCACCACCACAATGTGTTCAGAAACATGCGGATGCGCGTTCGCTTCTGAAGGTTCACCGTGGGTTGCCCAGCGGGTGTGAGCAATACCGGTACCGCCATGCAGAGGATGTTCTTCCGCCGCCTGGGCCAGCATCTGGACTTTACCGAGACGACGCAGGCGAGTCATATGACCTTCTGCATCCACCACGGCCAGACCAGCAGAGTCATATCCGCGGTATTCCAGACGACGTAAACCTTCAAGAAGGATTTCAGCTACATCACGTTGCGCGATCGCGCCAACAATTCCACACATAGTTATTGATTCCGATTGATATCGTTGTCGGTCAACCTGTATGCCCGTTTTTTCGGGCGCCCCGAGCCTTGTAGAGAGTGGGGTTATTTTTATAGCTACTGCTTTGTGGGCGGGAGATTATGTTATCTCCTCATCCCAGATGGCCGGATTACCCAGCCAGAATTACTTTTTCTTTACCGGACGACGCCAGCCTTCTTTTTGTGCCTGCGGCACACGGCTGATGGCAAGGGCGTTTTCACCAACATTGCGCGTGACTGTAGTCCCCGCAGCAATGGTCGCGCCTTTACCTACCGTGACCGGAGCCACCAGCTGAGTGTCGGAACCGACAAACACATCATCGCCGATAATGGTTTTGAATTTATTCGCACCGTCATAGTTGCAGGTAATCGTACCCGCACCGATATTGACGTTATCGCCGATTTCCGCATCGCCCAGGTAAGTCAGATGACCGGCTTTAGAGCCTTTACCCAGACGCGCTTTTTTCATCTCAACAAAGTTACCGACGTGTGCGCCTTCCAGCAACTCTGCACCAGGGCGCAGACGGGCAAACGGGCCAATAGTACAGGCTGCTGCCAGATTCGCGTCTTCCACGACGGTATACGGGCTGATTTCGCAATCATCGCCAATCACGCTGTTTTTAATCACGCAGCCGGTGCCAATTTTCACGCGATTACCAAGAGTCACGTTGCCCTCGATGATAACGTTAGTATCAATTTCAACATCGCGCCCGTGGGTGAGCGTACCGCGCAGATCAAAACGTGCAGGATCGCGCAGCATAACGCCTGCTAACAGCAGTTTTTCAGCCTGTTCGGACTGGTAAACGCGCTCCAGACGCGAGAGTTGCAGACGGTTATTCACGCCTTCTACTTCGCTTAAACGTTGCGGATGAACGGCGACGATTTCACGCCCTTCCTGATACGCCAGCGCAATAATGTCGGTGATATAGTATTCGCCCTGCGCGTTATTGTTGGTCAGCTTCGCCAGCCAGCGTTTCATATCTGCGCCGTTGGCAATCAGAATACCAGTGTTAATCTCCTGAATTTGACGCTGCTCATCAGTGGCATCTTTATGTTCAACAATGCCGGTAACTTTGCCGTTTTCACGGGTGATACGACCATAACCGGTCGGATCATCCAGTTTGACCGTCAGCAGACCAATGCCACCCTGCGGTTTAGCATCACGCAGGCGCTGCAGTGTTTCGACAGAGATCAGCGGCACATCGCCGTAGAGCATTAAAATGTCTTCATCATCGGCAAAGAAAGGTGCAGCCTGCTGCATCGCATGACCAGTACCCAGTTGCTCTGCCTGAAGCACCCAGTTCAGATTGTCATCTTTCAGCGTCTGTTTAAGCAGATCGCCGCCGTGACCGTAAACCAGGTGAACGTGCGCTGCGCCTAATTCATTCGCAGCATCAATGACATGCTGAACCATCGCTTTCCCGGCAAGGGTATGCAGCACTTTCGGTAGTTCGGAATACATGCGAGTGCCTTTGCCCGCGGCAAGGATCACTACGCTCATAGCATTATTCAACATACGCGTCCTGACTGTAATTTGAATTAGAATTTAAACCGCTTCACCCTGAAAAAACCACATTTTTTTCATCGTGAAATGGACAGAGGATAAATTGCTCAATAACAGAATATCCTCGTTGAGGAAAGCGCCATTTTCGACCATCCTCACGCCATTTGTCTGCAAAAAAGTATAGACGTACCTTTATCTAAGCGTCAGACAGATACTTTTACTCTTATTTCGATCAATGAATAAACAGAAAACCAGCGAAAGATTTCTCGGAGTTATAAAAACGAGTTTAATTGCGGAATTTAAACTGCGCAGGATATAGCAGAACCAATCTCGCTGCGGCGCGCGAAAAAAAGCCAGCCTGTTTCCAGACTGGCTTTTGAGCTTTTCAAGCCGGTGTTACATCGCTTTTTTGGTCAACTCGATAACGCGCAGCTGCGCGATCGCTTTGGCCAGTTCCGCAGACGCCTGAGCGTAATCTACGTCGCCGTGAGAGCTGCTAATGTGCTCTTCAGCCTTACGTTTCGCTTCCATGGCTCGCGCTTCGTCGAGATCCTGGCCGCGAATTGCGGTGTCGGCCAGAACGGTCACGTTGCCAGGCTGCACTTCAAGAATGCCGCCAGACAGATAGATAAACTCTTCGTGACCGTGCTGTTTCACGATGCGAATCATACCAGGCTTAATGGCGGTGAGCAGCGGCGCGTGGCCCGGGTAAATTCCCAGTTCACCTTCGCTACCCGTTACCTGGATTTTCTCGACCAGACCAGAGAACATTTGTTGCTCTGCGCTGACGACGTCCAGGTGGTAAGTCATTGCCATATCACCCTCCGATTAAGGCGTTAAAGTTTTTTGGCTTTTTCCACAGCTTCTTCGATGGAACCGACCATGTAGAACGCCTGCTCCGGCAGGTGATCGTATTCGCCTTCCATGATGCCTTTAAAGCCACGGATGGTGTCTTTCAGGGAGACGTATTTACCCGGAGAACCGGTGAATACTTCTGCCACGAAGAACGGCTGGGACAGGAAGCGCTGGATCTTACGAGCACGCGCTACCACCAGTTTGTCTTCTTCAGACAGTTCATCCATACCCAGGATGGCGATGATGTCTTTCAGTTCCTGATAACGTTGCAGGATGGACTGAACGCCACGCGCGGTGTCGTAGTGTTCCTGACCAACCACCAGCGGATCCAGCTGACGGCTGGTGGAGTCCAGCGGGTCAACGGCCGGGTAGATACCCAGAGACGCGATCTGACGGCTCAGTACCACAGTTGCGTCAAGGTGCGCAAAGGTGGTTGCCGGAGACGGGTCAGTCAAGTCATCCGCAGGTACGTATACTGCCTGTACGGAGGTGATAGAACCGGTTTTGGTGGAGGTGATACGTTCCTGCAGAACGCCCATCTCTTCCGCCAGGGTCGGCTGATAACCTACCGCAGAAGGCATACGGCCCAGCAGTGCGGATACTTCCGTACCGGCCAGGGTGTAACGATAGATGTTGTCAACGAACAGCAGTACGTCACGACCTTCATCACGGAATTTCTCCGCCATGGTCAGACCGGTCAAAGCAACGCGCAGACGGTTTCCCGGCGGCTCGTTCATCTGGCCATACACCAGGGATACTTTGTCGATAACGTTGGAGTCGGTCATTTCGTGGTAGAAGTCGTTACCCTCACGAGTACGTTCACCTACGCCCGCAAACACAGAGTAACCGGAGTGCTCGATCGCGATGTTACGAATAAGCTCCATCATGTTTACGGTTTTACCTACACCCGCACCACCGAACAGACCGACTTTACCGCCCTTAGCGAACGGACACATCAGGTCGATAACTTTGATACCGGTTTCCAGCAGTTCCTGAGAGTTTGACAGCTCTTCGTAGGAAGGTGCTGCGCGGTGAATAGCCCAACGCTCTTCTTCACCGATCTCGCCTTTCATGTCGACTGGTTCACCCAGTACGTTCATGATACGGCCCAGAGTCGCTTTACCTACCGGGACTTCGATCGGGTGTTCGAGGTCTTTTACATCCAGACCGCGACGCAGACCGTCGGAGGAACCCATTGCGATGGTACGTACGATACCGCCGCCGAGCTGCTGCTGAACTTCCAGCACCAGACGCTCATTACCATTTTGCACCTCAAGAGCATCGTACACGCGCGGTACGGCATCCTGAGGGAATTCGACGTCAACTACGGCGCCGATTACCTGGACAATCTTTCCAGTAGCCATCTTAAATCCTCTACGAAATAACCTGTTTAAACCGCGGCGGCCCCCGAGACGATCTCGGTGAGTTCCTGAGTAATGCTGGCCTGACGAGCTTTGTTGTATACCAACTGCAGCTCTTTAATCAGGCTGCCGCCATTGTCGGTCGCGGCTTTCATCGCCACCATACGGGCGGCCTGCTCGCTGGCCAGGTTTTCAACCACGCCCTGATAAACCTGAGATTCGACATAACGACGCAGCAGGGTATCCAGCAACGCCTTCGGATCGGGTTCGTACAGGTAATCCCAGGATTTATGTTTCAGATCATCATCATCTGACGCCGGTAACGGCAGCAGCTGGCTGATGGTCGGAGCCTGAGACATGGTGTTAATAAATTTGTTGCTGACAATGTAAAGCTTGTCCAGACGGCCTTCGTCGTAGGCCTGCAACATCACTTTTACCGGACCGATCAGTTCGGACAGGGAAGGGTTATCCCCCATGCCGGTGACCTGGGCAACAACATTGCCGCCCACGGAGTTGAAGAACGACACGCCTTTTGAGCCGATCATTGCGAGGTCGCATTGAACGCCTTTGTCGGTCCAGGTCTTCATTTCCGCCAGCAGTTTTTTGAACAGGTTAATGTTCAAACCACCGCACAAACCACGGTCGGTCGACACCACCAGGTAGCCCACGCGTTTAACGTCACGGTCTTCCAGGTATGGGTGCTTATATTCCAGATTACCGTGTGCAAGGTGACCAATCACTTTGCGCATGGTTTCTGCATAAGGACGGCTGGCCGCCATGCGATCCTGCGATTTACGCATTTTGGAAGCGGCGACCATCTCCATCGCTTTAGTGATCTTTTGCGTGTTCTGGACGCTTGCGATCTTACTACGTATCTCTTTTGCGCCGGCCATGAGCTTCTCCTCAATGCCTTGCGGCCTGCCCTAGGACAAGCCGCCAGACGTTACCAGGATTGGGTTGCTTTGAAGGAATCGAGGATGCCTTTCAGCTTGCCTTCGATTTCGTCGTTGTAGCCACCGGTCTGGTTGATTTCTTGCATCAACGGAGCGTGATCACGGTCGACGTAAGCCAGCAGAGCGGCTTCGAAGCTGCCAATTTTCGACAGTTCAACATCCGCCAGATAACCACGTTCTGCTGCGAACAGAACCAGAGACTGCTGCGCAACGGACATCGGCGCATACTGCTTCTGTTTCAGCAGTTCGGTCACTTTCTGACCGTGGTCAAGCTGCTTACGCGTTGCATCGTCAAGGTCGGATGCAAACTGAGAGAACGCTGCCAGTTCACGATACTGTGCCAGAGCGGTACGGATACCACCGGACAGTTTTTTCATGATCTTGGTCTGTGCTGCACCACCAACACGGGATACGGAGATACCCGGGTTAACCGCAGGACGAATACCGGCGTTGAACAGGTTGGTTTCCAGGAAGATCTGACCATCGGTAATGGAGATTACGTTGGTCGGAACGAACGCAGAAACGTCACCAGCCTGAGTTTCGATAATCGGCAGCGCGGTCAGAGAACCGGTTTTCCCTTTCACTTCACCTTTGGTGAAAGCTTCAACGTATTCGGCGTTAACACGCGCAGCACGCTCCAGCAGACGAGAGTGGAGGTAGAATACGTCGCCCGGGAATGCTTCACGTCCTGGCGGACGGCGGAGCAGCAGGGAGATCTGACGGTAAGCAACAGCCTGTTTAGACAGGTCATCGTAGATGATCAGCGCATCTTCACCGCGGTCACGGAAGTATTCGCCCATTGCGCAACCGGCATACGGCGCCAGGTATTGCAGTGCAGCGGATTCAGACGCGGTTGCTACCACAACGATGGTGTTAGCCAGTGCGCCGTGCTCTTCCAGTTTACGTACCACGTTAGAAATGGTGGACGCTTTCTGGCCGATAGCGACATAGATACATTTGATACCGGAATCGCGCTGGTTGATGATGGCATCAATAGCCAGTGCGGTTTTACCGGTCTGACGGTCACCGATGATCAATTCACGCTGACCACGACCGATTGGGATCATGGAGTCAACGGCTTTATAACCGGTCTGTACCGGCTGATCTACGGACTGACGTTCGATAACGCCCGGGGCGATAGCTTCTACAGCAGAGAAACCGTCGTGATCCAGCGGACCTTTACCATCGATTGGTGCACCCAGAGTGTTAACCACACGGCCCAGCAGGCCACGGCCAACCGGAACTTCCAGGATACGGCCAGTACACTTAACTTTCATGCCTTCGGCAAGGTCAGCGTACGGACCCATAACAACCGCACCTACAGAGTCGCGCTCGAGGTTCAGTGCGATAGCGTAACGGTTACCCGGCAGGGAGATCATTTCACCCTGCATACAATCGGCCAGGCCGTGGATGCGGATAACACCATCACTTACAGAAACAATAGTACCTTCGTTGTGAGCTTCACTCACAACATTGAACTGAGCAATGCGCTGCTTGATCAGTTCGCTGATTTCGGTGGAATTCAGTTGCATGCTCCAGTCCCCTTAAGACTGCAAGACGTCTGCAAGGCGCTCAAGACGACCGCGTACGCTGCCATCAATGACCATATCACCCGCTCGGATGATAACGCCTGCCATTACAGACTTATCGATTTTGCAATTCAGCTTAACTTTGCGTGACAGACGTTTTTCCATCGCAGCAGAAATTTTCGCGAGCTGTTGTTCACTCAGCGCGGCAGCGGAAATGACGTCTACCTCAGCGGTAGCCTCACTCACAGCACGCAGGCGAATAAACTGCTCCAGAACATCCGGGAGCGCGTTAAGACGACCATTTTCAGCCATAACCCGAATCAGGTTCTGACCGTTTTCGTCCAGTTGCTCACCACAAACTGCGATAAACGACTCGGCGAGCGTTTCTGGCGCCAGCGCGCCAGAGAGAAGCTCTGCCATTTGTTCGTTTTTGGTTACCTCGGCGGCAAACGCCAGCATGTCCTGCCAGCGTTCTACACTTTGGTGTTCGACGGCAAAGTCAAAAGCTGCTTTGGCGTAGGGGCGAGCTACCGTAATAAATTCAGACATCAGCCCCTCCCTCCTTACAGTTCAGCGACAAGTTTATCCACGATGTCGCTGTTAGCAGCTTCATCCACGGAACGTTCGATGATCTTCTCGGCGCCAGCAACAGCCAGGATAGCAACTTGCTTACGCAGCTCTTCACGGGCACGTTTACGCTCGGCTTCAATTTCCGCCTGCGCCTGGGCCACGATTTTAGTACGTTCCTGCTCTGCTTCAGCTTTCGCTTCGTCCAGAATCTGCGAGCGGCGTTTGTTCGCCTGCTCGATGATTACCTGGGCTTCCGCTTTCGCTTTTTTCAGCTGGTCGGTCGCGCTGGCCTTTGCAAGGTCAAGGTCCTTATGTGCTCGTTCTGCGGAAGCAAGGCCGTCAGCAATTTCTTTTTGACGTTTTTCGATGGCTGCCATTAATGGCGGCCATACGTACTTCATGCAGAACAGAACGAACAGGACAAACGCGATGGCCTGGCCGAGGATTGTTGCGTTAAGATTCACAGCACAATGCCTCTATTTAGTTAACGTTCTGATATTGCTCTTTAAATAAAAGCAACGCTTACTACGCGACAGCGAACATCACGTACAGACCCAGACCTACAGCGATCATCGGGATAGCATCCACCAGACCCATAACGATAAAGAACTGAGTACGCAGCAGAGGAATCAGATCAGGTTGACGCGCTGCGCCTTCCAGGAATTTACCCCCGAGGATGCCGATACCGATCGCAGCACCGATTGCCGCCAGACCCATCATCACAGCGGCAGCCATGTACAGCAGATCCATATTCAGGTTTTCCATGACAGTCTCCAGTTTGTTTCAGTTAAAACGTAGTAGTGTTGGTAAATTAATGTTCTTCAGACGCCATCGACAGATAGACGATCGTCAGAACCATGAAGATGAAGGCTTGCAGCGTAATGATCAGGATGTGGAAAATGGCCCACGGCACATTCAGGATCCACTGTGACCACCACGGCAACAGACCAGCAATCAGAATGAAAATCAGCTCACCGGCGTACATATTACCGAACAGTCGCAAACCGAGTGAAACTGGTTTGGACAGCAGGCTTACCCCTTCAAGGATTAAGTTGACAGGGATGAACGCCCAGTGATTGAACGGCTGCAGCGTCAACTCTTTCGTGAAGCCGCCGATGCCTTTCATTTTGATGCTGTAGAACAGAATCAGGATAAATACGCCCAGTGCCATAGACAGCGTTACGTTCACGTCCGCAGACGGAACCACACGCAGTGCAGGCAGACCCAGTACATGTTCAGCAATGTACGGCAGCAGATCGATAGGGAGTAAATCCATCAGGTTCATCAGGAACACCCAGACGAAAATCGTCAGGGCCAGCGGAGCAATCAGCTTGCTTTTGCCATGGTACATGTCTTTCACGCTACCATTAACAAAGCCGATCACCAGCTCAATCGCGGTCTGAAACTTACCTGGTACGCCGCTGGTTGCCTTTTTGGCTACACTACGGAATAAAACCAGGAACAACAGACCCAGCACCACCGAGAAGAACATGGAGTCAATATTGATTGTCCAGAAGGTGGCTGGGGGGTTATGCGGATCCACCAGCGAGAATGTACGCAGGTCCAGCTGAAGGTTATTCAGGTGGTGTCCTATGTAATCCTGCGGCGTCATATTTTCTGAAGCCATGATGCCTTTTACCCTTTGTTGTTAATTACAGCCGGCGCCAGTATCTGAACCACCAGCACCAAAACCCACGTAACGATCAGCGGCAAAAATACCGCCTTTAAAACCGCCAACGCCACCACCAGTAACACCAGCATCGCCAGAACTTTGAAAGCTTCGCCGAAAGCGAACGTCCAGGCTACCCGGCCTTTCGCTGGTGTATGCGCCTGGTGACGCCAGGCAAATATCATAAACAAAACGTTAGGCAGAAAGACTGCCAGGCCTCCACTTAACGCAGAGACGCCCCAGAAGGGGTCTTTGAGGCTGAACAGCAATCCACTTGCTATCACCACCAGTAACTGAACGAGCAGAAGCTTCCGAGCAACGTTTCGACTCAAGAGCGACACAGACATCACGTTTTTCACTCCTGCTCCCTTCGAGGTATGCCGCGTGTCGTATAAAACTTTCTTTAAGGCTTAGAGTCAAGCATCAAAAAGCGGTCAAATTATACGGTGCGCCCCCGTGATTTCAAACAATAAGTAGCCAAAAGGTGAATAAATGTTTAAATATTTTTCCAGTGAATACAATTGCGACTTTTCTGCTAACCATGATCGATCATGAAAAACTGTAAATAACGCGTAAACACTAGTGGTAAAGCGTGCTTCAGATCACATATCGAGTATGTTCACTCGTAGCATATTTATTTACTTGGCAAATGATGCCTTTGCAAACTTCTGATATTTCAGACGAAAAACAGACACTGTTTTAATAAATGACATTTACATAACAAAAACCACCCATTGACATTTTTAATAATATTTTAACAGCCAATTATGATTCTTAGCGCCGATTTTTAGCAGCCTGATATTTTCACTAATGACTTATTTTCTGCTTACCAAAAAAAGCCACGTTACTTCGTTGATGCAAAAGAGTGAACGTGGCGTTAAATGTAACCAGTTTTATCAGTAGAAAACCTGGTTGTTGTTAACAGTCTAACTGGTCAATTTTTTATGATTTTTTTGATAAAAATTAAATTTTATTTGCTTTAATAACCACCAGATGACGTTCGCCATCCAGAGCTGGAACCAGAAGTTTAACCACTGATTCGACCTGATATTCTTCAGACAACAAGGCAATTTCATCTTCCGGCATCTGGCCTTTCAGCGCATAGAAACGGCCTTGCTCACCAGGAAGATGGTGGCACCAGCTCACCATATCGTTCAGAGAGGCAAAAGCACGGCTAATTACGCCATCAAATGGCGGCTCTGACGGAAACTCTTCTACCCTGCTTTGTACTGGCTCAACGTTTTCCAGTTTCAACTCATGTTGCACCTGACGCAGGAAACGTACGCGTTTACCGAGGCTATCCAGTAGTGTGAAATGGGATTCAGGACGCACGATAGAGAGAGGAATGCCGGGCAATCCTGGTCCAGTACCGACATCGATAAACCGTTCACCCCGCAGATACGGCGCCACGACAATGCTGTCGAGAATATGGCGTACCAGCATTTCGTTAGGATCGCGGACCGAGGTCAGGTTGTACGCTTTGTTCCATTTATGCAGCATATTCACGTAGGCAATAAGCTGATTTTTCTGGTGATCGGTAAGCGAAATTCCTGCGTCTTTCAGCAGTGAGGAGAGTTTATTGAGCACGGTGATTACCTGTTCTTGATGCGTTGCCCGGTAAGCGGGTGCTTACCAGGCATTTTAATGCGTTATGCGCTACGACGCAGCATACCCTGTTTTTTCAGCCACACCAGCAGAATGGAGATGGCCGCAGGCGTGACGCCAGAAATACGCGAAGCCTGACCGATAGAGGCCGGTTTGTGATCGTTAAGTTTGGCGATCACTTCGTTAGAAAGACCGGATACCTGGCGATAATCCAACGTCGCTGGTAGCAGGGTGTTCTCGTTACGCTGCTGCTTTTCGATCTCATCTTGCTGGCGCGCGATATAACCTTCGTATTTAACCTGAATCTCAACCTGTTCCGCCGCCTGTTCGTCGGTCAACGCTGGGGCAAACGGCGTCAGCGAGGTTAATTTTTCATAGGTCATTTCCGGGCGACGCAGCAAATCTTCACCACTGGCTTCACGTGAAAGCGGCGTAGTCAGGTGAGCATTCACTTCGGCTGCAGCTTCCGCTAACGGTGTTACCCACGTTGATTTAAGACGCTGACGTTCACGCTCGATGTTCTCAAGCTTATCGTTAAAGCGCGCCCAACGTTCGTCATCCACCAGACCCAGTTCACGACCGATTTCGGTTAGACGGAGATCTGCGTTATCTTCGCGCAGCATCAGACGATACTCTGCGCGCGAGGTAAACATACGGTACGGTTCTTTGGTACCCAGCGTGCAAAGATCGTCCACCAGTACGCCGAGATATGCCTGGGAACGCGCCGGTGCCCAGCCTTCTTTGTCAGCAGACAGGCGAGCAGCGTTAAGGCCAGCCAGCAAACCTTGCGCAGCAGCTTCTTCGTAACCGGTAGTGCCGTTAATCTGCCCGGCAAAGAACAGCCCCTGGATAAACTTGCTCTCCAGCGTTGGTTTCAGGTCGCGCGGATCGAAGAAATCATACTCAATGGCATAACCCGGACGCACAATCTTCGCGTTTTCCATTCCCTGCATTGAGCGGACGATTTGCATCTGCACATCGAACGGCAGGCTGGTGGAGATGCCGTTCGGATAAATTTCGTTCGACGTCAGCCCTTCTGGTTCAAGGAAGATCTGATGCTGATTTCTGTCGGCGAAGCGCATGACTTTGTCTTCGATCGACGGGCAGTAACGTGGGCCAACACCTTCGATCACCCCTGCGTACATTGGACTGCGATCAAGGTTACTGCGGATCACGTCATGGGTTTTCTCGTTGGTATGGGTGATATAACAAGGCACCTGCTGGGGATGCTGAGCTGCGTTGCCCATGAACGAGAACACTGGCATTGGGTTATCGCCATGCTGCTGCGCCAGAACACTGAAGTCGATGGTACGCGCATCAATGCGTGGCGGAGTACCGGTTTTCAAACGACCAACGCGTAGTGGCAATTCACGCAAACGGCGTGAGAGCGGAATGGACGGCGGATCACCAGCACGACCACCGCTGTAGTTATCCAGACCGATATGAATTTTACCGTCAAGGAAAGTCCCGACGGTGAGCACGACGGCTTTAGCACGGAACTTCAGCCCCATCTGGGTTACTGCGCCAACGACGCGATCGTTTTCGACAATAAGATCTTCAACCGCCTGCTGGAAGATCATCAGGTTCGGTTGATTCTCCAGCGCTGTACGTACTGCCTGACGATAGAGTACGCGATCCGCCTGGGCTCGGGTAGCGCGGACGGCTGGGCCTTTGCTGGCGTTTAGTATCCTAAACTGGATACCAGCCTGATCGATCGCTTTCGCCATCAGACCGCCGAGTGCATCCACTTCTTTTACCAGATGTCCCTTCCCAATACCGCCGATCGCCGGGTTGCAGCTCATCTGCCCCAACGTGTCGATATTGTGTGTCAAAAGCAGAGTCTGTTGACCCATACGCGCCGCGGCCATCGCGGCCTCAGTGCCTGCATGACCCCCGCCAATAATGATGACGTCAAAAGGATCTGGATAAAACATGGTGATTGCCTCGCATAACGCGGTATGAAAATGGATTGAAGCCCGGGCCGTGGATTCTACTCAACTTTGTTGGCTTGAGAAAGACCCGGGATCCTGGGTATTAAAAAGAAGATCTATTTATTTAGAGATCTGTTCTATTGTGATCTCTTATTAGGATCGCGCTACCCTGTGGATAACAAGGATCCAGCTTTTAAGATCAACAACCTGGAAAGGATCATTAGCTGTGAATGATCGGTGATCCTGGACCGTATAAGCTGGGATCAGAATGAGGGGTTATACACAACTCAAAAACTGAACAACAGTTGTTCTTTGGATAACTACCGGTTGATCCAAGCTTCCTACCAGAGTTATCCACAGTAGATCGCACGATCTGTATACTTATTTGAGTAAATTAATCCACGATCCCAGCCATTCTTCTGCCGGATCTTCCGGAATGTCATGATCAAGGATGTTGATCTTCAGTGTTTCGCCAATCTGTTTTGCACCGGAATTTTTGAGTTCAGCCTCGAGTTTATCGATGGCCCCACAAAAGGTGTCGTATTCACGACTGCCAATACCGATTGCGCCAAAGCGTATCGCAGAAAAATCGGGCTTTTGTTCCTGCAATGCTTCATAGAAAGGAGATAGGTTGTCCGGAATGTCTCCGGCACCGTGGGTGGAGCTGATAACCAGCCAGATCCCAGAGGCAGATAAATCTTCTAACAGCGGACCATGCAGCGTTTCGGTGGTAAAACCCGCCTCTTCCAGCTTTTCAGCCAGGTGTTCTGCTACATATTCGGCACCGCCGAGGGTGCTGCCACTGATAAGAGTGATATCTGCCATAAACCGCCACCTTTATTAAGAGTGGCGTATTGTACGCTGTGAACGCGCTGGGATCTACCTGTGGAAAAGTATGGGATTAAAAAAAACGATTATGGCTTGATGGCACGCATAATCGGGTTCTGCAGGACGATCAATGTCTCAGTGGACTGAATTTCATCAATTGTTTGGATCTTGTTGATAAGTACATGCTGGAGGGCGTCGATCGAACGGCACATTACTTTAATAAAGATACTGTAGTGGCCGGTTGTGTAATAGGCTTCGGTGACTTCGTCGAGACTTTCCAGCTTTGCCAGCGCGGAAGGATAGTCTTTGGCGCTCTTCAGAATAATGCCGATAAAGCAGCCTACGTCATAACCGAGTTGTTTCGGGCTGACGTCGATGCGTGCCCCAGTGATGATCCCCGCCTGCTTCATTTTCTCTACACGAACGTGAATTGTCCCCGGACTGACGCCAAATTGTTTCGCCAGTTCGGCGTAAGCTGTGCGTGCATTGCCCATCAACGCTTCCAGGATGCCACGGTCCAGATTGTCGATCAGATAATTTTCCATAGGATTTTCTTATGTGTATTGATGATTCACTCTATTTTAGCTTTATTTTTTAATGAATCAAAACTGAGTTAGGCTTTTTATTGAATGAATATTGCATGCGTGCCGGTTTTTGTTGCTTAATCATAATCAACAGGACGCAGGAGTATAAAAAATGAAAACCGCTTACATTGCCAAACAACGTCAAATTAGCTTCGTGAAATCTCACTTTTCTCGTCAACTGGAAGAACGCTTAGGGCTGATCGAAGTCCAGGCGCCTATTCTTAGCCGTGTGGGGGATGGCACGCAGGATAACTTGTCGGGCTGTGAAAAAGCGGTACAGGTAAAAGTGAAAGCTCTGCCTGACGCCCAGTTCGAAGTGGTTCATTCACTGGCGAAGTGGAAACGTCAGACCTTAGGGCAACACGACTTCAGCGCGGGCGAAGGGCTGTACACGCACATGAAAGCCCTTCGCCCCGATGAAGACCGTCTTTCCCCGCTGCACTCGGTCTATGTTGACCAGTGGGACTGGGAACGCGTAATGGGCGACGGTGAGCGTCAATTCTCCACTCTGAAAAGCACAGTAGAGGCGATCTGGGCGGGAATTAAAGCAACCGAAGCTGCGGTTAGCGAAGAGTTTGGCCTGGCACCGTTCCTGCCGGATCAGATCCACTTCGTACACAGCCAGGAATTACTGTCTCGTTATCCCGATCTCGACGCCAAAGGGCGTGAGCGGGCGATTGCGAAAGAACTTGGCGCGGTTTTCCTTGTCGGGATTGGCGGCAAGCTGAGCGATGGTCATCGTCACGACGTGCGCGCACCGGATTATGATGACTGGAGCACCCCGTCAGAACTGGGCCATGCGGGGCTGAACGGCGATATTCTGGTGTGGAACCCGGTACTGGAAGATGCGTTTGAGCTTTCTTCCATGGGGATCCGCGTGGATGCCGACACGCTGAAGCATCAGCTGGCGCTGACCGGTGATGAAGATCGTCTGCAACTGGAGTGGCACCAGGCGCTGCTGCGTGGTGAAATGCCGCAAACTATCGGCGGCGGTATCGGTCAGTCTCGTTTGACTATGCTGCTGCTGCAACTGCCACATATCGGTCAGGTTCAGTGTGGTGTATGGCCTGCAGTTGTTCGTGAGAGCGTCCCTTCTCTTTTGTAATAATTTATCGCCGCCAGCGTCTGAGCAGGCGGCTTCGCATCCCGGTATCAAAGCGCCAGATATGATCGAAAATGCGCATGATACCGGGTTTTCCGTGTGCCGACATCGCCACAGCATGAAAGCGATGCTGATGTACCCTCTGCAACTCTTTCACTTTACTCGTCACGTCGTCAGGCAACCTCTGGGCGATAAAATCAGAAATCACCACCGCATCGGCGTCAAACCATTCCCGGCTTTGCAAGCGTTCCATAATGGCGCGAAAACAACTGGCAAGATCGGTGCCGCCACGAAACTGCTGGCTTAAAAAACGGATCGCCTGTTCGATACCTTGTGGGCCTGAAAGCTCATAACGGACAATCTCGGTGGAAAATAACATAATAAAGCAGCGACGATTTTCAGCGAGGGCAATGCGCATCAATGCCAGGCAGAACGCTTTCGCACACTGTTCATTAAAGCCGCCCATTGAACCGGAAGTATCCACGCAGACAATAAACGGTCCGCGCGGCTGTTCATCGTAATCTTTATGCACCACCGGGCGTTCGAGCACTTTTTCACGCCACGATTCACCGTGAAGGCGATAGGTGAGCAACTGTTTTTCCACCAGCCGACGATAAAATTCATATTCCAGTTCAGTGATGCCCAGTGTCGCCAGTTCCGGTGGAAGGAGACGTAAAATATCATCGCTTTGTTGCAGGCCATCAACCTGCTCAGGAACGGTTGACGGTTCGCGCACCATGGTGCGGAAGGTTTCCATCTGCGCATCGTTGCGCGGTATCGATTTGGCTTCTCGGGAACGCCCCAACTGTTCCGCCAGGCGTTTCAGTTCTGGCTGTTCGTTAAGAAATTCACCGTATTTCACAATCAACTGATAGTCGCCGCGTTTAAGTTGACCTGCGCTCATATCCCACAGACGACCGGCTGCGGTATTGTTATCTGCCAGAACCGGTTCAAGCTGCCCGCTTAGCGTCATGCGTTCCTGAACTTCACTCAACAGTTGTTCGCGTTCGTCTTCTAAGAGCTGCTGATTTAACGTCGTTGCTTGCACGATAAGGCTTAAGCGCCAACGCTGAAGAAAAAGTGTGTGTAATGCCGGTGTGATCGTGCTGTTGGCATCAACCAACTGCCGGGCTTGTTCAGCCCACGGGGAATTCAGATGATGCAGTAAGTCCAGGATCTGCGGCAGCTGCACAATAAACTGCGGCGTGGAGAGGAGCTGGCTTTGCTGATAGCACATGACCTCTTCGGTGAGTTCCGGCGGAACTCGGGCATCTTTCAACCGGCTACGCAGTGCCTCACGCCAGCGAGGAACGTCATCAGTGATTGCTGCCTTAAGTCGTGGGAATTTTTCAAAGAAGACCGCCAGCTGCGGTGAGGCCAACAGCGCGATGAGCATCTCTTCGATCAACCCCTCTTCGCTGACAGCCAGCATTACATTAAGCGTATCCAGCGTTAGCATTGTTGCGCCTGGCGAATCTGTGCACCGACATCCTGTAGGCTGGCTTCAATGCGGCCTAACCAGTCGCCAGGGATAAACAGACATTTTTGTTGTTCGCTGAATAAAACGTGTTGCTTCCGCCAGTCGCTTTCAAGCTCTGCCAGTTGTTGTTTGATTTCATCAGGCAGACCTTCAGCCGATGAACCGGGTAGCGCCAGCGTACTGCCTTGTAAACTCACATCGCGTACAACAAGATGTTGGGCGCTATCAACTTCTAAATTCAGCTTCTGGGCAAAACCAATACCGTTCAGTTTGCCGCGAATTTCACCGCCTTTGTTCAACCACTGTTCCAGTGCGCTGCGCTCAAAGGAGATATGAACCACTTCTATATCATGCAATTTCAATGGTTTTTGTAGCAGCAACGTCAGCGTGGAGGCGGTAACATCGGCTGGAAGTTGATATTGCGGACGACGGCTGAACATGCCGCCCTGACGAATCACCGTAAAGGCTGTTTTATCGCTTTGTTGTTGCTGAAGTTGCAGACGACGCTGCACAATCGCGCCCAGGCGTGTCAACATCCCCTGTTGTTGCCATGCATGACCGGTCATCAATACATCAATTTGTTGTTGAATCAAATTCAGGCTTTGCGCGTCATACCACAGACAATCTTTTAGCAAAATGAGATCAACTGGGGCAACAGCACTGCGACCACTAAAAAAGGCGCTGGCCTGCAATAAACGGATCGCTTTTTTCCAGCGACGATCGGAGACGTAAGGCGCATCGGGTAATTTATCCAGTTGCTGGCGCAGCATAAAAATCAGTTCAAATACATGATCGGGCAGCGTAATGTCACTAATCTCTTTCTGCCAGCGTTCATATTCTTCATCTGTGACCTGCAAGGATGCAGGAACCGGATTATCATTTTCATCCTGCTGACTGGTCAGCATGGAGCGGAAATTCGTTTTATCCTGCACTTTATCTAACCACAGACGAATTAGCATTCGGTCATATAACGCTTCCAGGCTGCTGTCTGCTTCTGGCAATTCGTTGGAGGCTGCCACCAGCAAGCGCATCGGGATTTTTTCTACATGAGCGCCGTTGCGGAACTGGCGTTCGTTAATGGCGGTGAGCAAGGTATTAAGAATCGCAGGGCCAGCTTTCCAGATTTCATCCAGAAAGACGATTTCCGCTTCCGGCAGGTAACCGCTGGTTAAGCGTTCATAGCGTCCCTCATCTTTTAACGCCTGAATCGAAAGGGGGCCAAAAACTTCTTCCGGGGTAGAGAAGCGGGTCATTAGATATTCAAAATCGCGTGCATTCTGGAAGGCGAATTTTAAGCGCCGGGCGATCAAACTTTTAGCAATACCTGGCGGGCCAAGCAGGAATACGCTTTCACCACTTAATGCCGCTAACAAACAAAGGCGGATAGCGTGGCTACGTTCATAAAGCCCCTTTTCCAGCGAACTGCTCAGGCGGGAAATTCTTTCCGCTAATAAATGAGGGTGAGCCATAATGAAGTGGCGTCCTTTCGTCAAATGTTCTGCGTAAATTGCGAGTATAGACGTTTCTTGCTGGTGGCAAAAATAGTCTCAAAGAAGGGATATTTTTCTTTGAGCCAGGTTAATGTGGCCGCATTTAGGAGTACGATTTTGCCGTTAATCGTGCATACTGAGCGCTTTTTTGTGGGCCAAGGGACTACGCACACATTTCATATTTCAACGAAAGACTAGTCTATGAGCACTGATAATAAGCAATCGTTGCCCGCGATAACCCTCGCGGCGATTGGAGTTGTTTACGGCGATATTGGTACCAGCCCGCTATATACACTTCGTGAATGTTTGTCTGGCCAGTTTGGTTTTGGCGTTGAACGCGATGCCGTGTTTGGCTTTTTATCGCTGATTTTCTGGCTGTTAATCTTTGTGGTTTCCATCAAATATCTCACCTTCGTGATGCGTGCGGATAACGCCGGGGAAGGGGGGATTCTGACGTTGATGTCACTTGCAGGGCGTAATACGTCGGCTCGAACGACCTCAATATTGGTGATTATGGGGCTAATAGGTGGCAGCTTTTTCTATGGCGAGGTCGTTATAACACCCGCCATCTCGGTGATGTCTGCCATAGAAGGTCTGGAAATCGTCGCCCCGCAACTGGATACCTGGATAGTTCCCCTCTCAATCATCGTTCTCACGTTACTGTTTATGATTCAAAAACATGGCACTGCTATGGTCGGTAAGCTGTTTGCGCCAATCATGCTGACCTGGTTTTTGATTCTGGCAGGGCTGGGGTTACGTAGCATTATTGCCAACCCGGAAGTGTTACAGGCGCTGAATCCGATGTGGGCGGTGCATTTCTTCCTTGAATATAAAACCGTTTCCTTTATCGCATTAGGGGCGGTGGTGCTGTCGATTACTGGTGTTGAGGCACTGTATGCTGATATGGGGCACTTTGGTAAGTTCCCGATTCGCCTGGCGTGGTTCGCCGTCGTATTGCCATCTTTGACACTTAACTACTTCGGCCAGGGAGCGTTGCTGTTAAAGAATCCGGAAGCGATTAAAAACCCATTCTTCCTGTTGGCACCAGACTGGGCGCTGATCCCGCTGTTGATCATCGCGGCTCTGGCAACGGTAATAGCCTCGCAGGCGGTTATTTCTGGCGTCTTCTCGTTGACGCGTCAGGCGGTACGTCTGGGATATCTGTCACCGATGCGCATTATTCACACCTCAGAAATGGAGTCAGGGCAAATCTATATTCCGTTTGTGAACTGGACGCTCTATGTCGCAGTAGTGATTGTGATTGTCAGCTTTGAGCACTCCAGCAATCTGGCGGCGGCGTACGGGATTGCGGTGACCGGAACCATGGTACTGACGTCTATTCTCTCGACTACCGTGGCGCGTCAGAACTGGCACTGGAATAAGTATTTTGTTGCGCTGATCCTGATTGCCTTCCTGTGTGTCGATATTCCGCTATTCACCGCTAACCTCGATAAACTACTCTCTGGTGGCTGGTTGCCACTAAGCCTCGGTACGGTGATGTTTATCGTGATGACCACATGGAAGAGCGAGCGTTTTCGCCTGCTGCGGCGAATGCACGAACATGGTAATTCTCTGGAAGCGATGATTGCTTCTCTGGAGAAGTCACCGCCTGTTCGCGTTCCCGGAACAGCGGTGTATATGTCGCGTGCAATCAATGTCATTCCCTTTGCTCTGATGCATAACTTGAAACATAACAAGGTATTGCATGAGCGGGTGATTCTGTTAACGCTGCGTACCGAAGACGCGCCGTATGTCCATAACGTCCGTCGGGTACAGATTGAACAACTGTCGCCCACTTTCTGGCGCGTGGTGGCAAGTTACGGCTGGCGGGAAACACCAAACGTGGAAGAAGTCTTCCACCGCTGTGGCCTGGAAGGGCTAAGTTGCCGGATGATGGAAACCTCCTTCTTTATGTCCCATGAGTCGCTGATCCTCGGCAAACGCCCGTGGTATTTGCGTCTGCGCGGCAAGCTATACTTGCTGTTGCAACGTAATGCGCTGCGTGCACCGGATCAATTTGAAATCCCGCCAAACAGGGTTATCGAACTGGGTACTCAGGTCGAAATCTAACGCCAGACGCCTCCTTTCTCCATAAGGGGGCGTTTTTATTTTCAGTATTGATCTCGATGTAAAACGTTTCGATGTTGATCACATTTCCGTAACGTCATGATGGTTTTCCCAACTCAGTCAGGATTAAACTGCGAATCAGCGAAACGTTTCGCTGATGGAGAAAAAAATGAAAAAAGGCGTCGTTCTTAATTCTGATATTTCATCGGTGATCTCCCGTCTGGGACATACCGATACGCTGGTGGTGTGTGATGCTGGTTTACCTATCCCCAAAAGTACAACGCGTATCGATATGGCATTAACCCAGGGGGTACCTTCTTTTATGCAGGTGCTGGGCGTCGTCACAAATGAAATGCAGGTCGAGGCTGCCATTATCGCGGAAGAGATTAAACAACATAATCCGCAACTCCACGAAACGTTGCTCACTCACCTTGAGCAGCTGCAAAAACACCAGGGAAATACCATTGAAATTCGTTACACCACGCACGAACAATTCAAACAACAAACCGCAGAAAGTCAGGCGGTAATTCGCAGCGGAGAATGTTCTCCGTATGCGAATATTATTCTTTGTGCTGGCGTGACGTTCTGAGGTCGTCATGGAAGCATTACTTCAGCTTAAAGGCATCGATAAAGCCTTCCCGGGCGTTAAAGCCCTCTCGGGCGCCGCGTTAAATGTCTATCCGGGTCGTGTGATGGCGCTGGTGGGCGAAAATGGCGCGGGTAAATCCACCATGATGAAAGTGCTTACTGGTATCTATACTCGCGATGCCGGTACGCTTTTATGGCTGGGGAAAGAAACGACGTTTACCGGGCCGAAATCCTCCCAGGAAGCCGGGATTGGGATTATCCACCAGGAACTGAACCTGATCCCGCAGCTGACCATAGCGGAAAACATTTTCCTCGGTCGTGAGTTTGTAAATCGCTTTGGCAAAATTGACTGGAAAACCATGTATGCCGAAGCGGATAAATTGCTGGCCAAACTTAACCTGCGCTTTAAAAGCGACAAACTGGTGGGCGATCTTTCCATCGGTGACCAGCAGATGGTTGAAATCGCGAAGGTATTAAGCTTTGAGTCGAAAGTCATCATTATGGATGAACCGACGGATGCGCTGACTGATACCGAAACCGAATCCCTGTTCCGCGTCATTCGCGAGCTGAAATCGCAAGGGCGCGGTATTGTCTATATCTCCCACCGCATGAAAGAAATCTTCGAAATTTGCGATGACGTTACCGTTTTTCGTGACGGGCAATTTATTGCCGAGCGTGAAGTGGCATCACTGACTGAAGATTCGCTGATTGAGATGATGGTGGGTCGCAAGCTGGAAGATCAGTATCCACACCTGGACAAAGCGCCGGGAGATATCCGCCTGAAAGTTGATAATCTCTGCGGACCTGGTGTTAACAACGTCTCTTTTACCTTACGCAGTGGCGAAATCCTTGGTGTCTCTGGTCTGATGGGCGCGGGGCGTACCGAACTGATGAAAGTGCTCTATGGCGCACTGCCGCGCACCAGCGGTTACGTCACCCTGGATGGGCATGAAGTCGTTACCCGTTCACCGCAGGATGGCCTGGCAAACGGCATTGTGTATATCTCCGAAGACCGTAAACGTGATGGTTTAGTGCTGGGCATGTCAGTAAAAGAGAACATGTCGCTGACTGCACTGCGTTACTTCAGTCGTGCTGGCGGCAGTTTGAAGCATGCCGATGAACAGCAGGCAGTGAGTGATTTTATTCGTCTGTTTAATGTGAAAACGCCATCGATGGAACAGGCAATTGGTCTGCTCTCTGGTGGCAATCAGCAAAAAGTGGCGATTGCCCGTGGCCTGATGACGCGCCCGAAAGTGCTTATTCTTGATGAACCTACCCGTGGCGTAGATGTCGGCGCGAAAAAAGAGATCTATCAACTGATTAACCAGTTCAAGGCCGATGGCCTGAGCATCATTCTGGTGTCATCGGAGATGCCAGAAGTATTAGGCATGAGCGATCGCATCATCGTCATGCATGAAGGGCATCTCAGCGGGGAATTTACTCGTGAGCAGGCCACCCAGGAAGTGTTAATGGCTGCCGCTGTGGGCAAGCTTAATCGCGTGAATCAGGAGTAAAACAATGACAACCCAGACTGTCTCTGGTCGCCGTTATTTCACGAAAGCGTGGCTGATGGAACAGAAATCGCTTATCGCTCTACTGGTGCTGATCGCGATTGTCTCAACGTTAAGCCCGAACTTTTTCACCATCAATAACTTATTCAATATTCTCCAGCAAACCTCGGTGAACGCCATTATGGCGGTCGGGATGACACTGGTGATCCTGACGTCGGGCATCGACCTGTCTGTAGGTTCTCTGTTGGCGCTGACCGGCGCAGTTGCTGCTTCTATCGTCGGTATTGAAGTCAACGCGCTGGTGGCTGTTGCTGCCGCTCTCGCGTTAGGGGCCGCAATTGGCGCGGTAACCGGGGTGATTGTAGCGAAAGGTCGCGTTCAGGCGTTTATCGCTACCCTCGTGATGATGTTATTACTGCGTGGTGTGACCATGGTGTACACCAACGGTAGCCCGGTGAATACCGGCTTTACTGAGAACGCCGACCTGTTCGGCTGGTTTGGTATTGGTCGTCCGTTGGGCATACCGACGCCAGTCTGGATCATGGGGATTGTCTTCCTCGCGGCCTGGTACATGCTGCACCATACGCGTCTGGGGCGTTACATCTACGCATTGGGCGGCAACGAAGCGGCAACGCGTCTTTCTGGTATCAACGTCAATAAAATCAAAATCATCGTCTATTCTCTTTGTGGTCTGCTGGCCTCGCTGGCCGGGATCATTGAAGTAGCTCGTCTCTCCTCCGCGCAACCGACGGCAGGGACGGGCTATGAGCTGGATGCTATTGCTGCGGTGGTTCTGGGCGGTACGAGCCTGGCGGGCGGAAAAGGTCGCATTGTTGGGACGTTGATCGGCGCATTAATTCTTGGCTTCCTTAATAATGGATTGAATTTGTTAGGTGTTTCCTCCTATTACCAGATGATCGTCAAAGCGGTGGTGATTTTGCTGGCGGTGCTGGTAGACAACAAAAAGCAGTAATAACGACTACAGGACATCTTGAATATGAACATGAAAAAACTGGCTACCCTGGTTTCTGCTGTTGCGCTAAGCGCCACCGTCAGTGCGAATGCGATGGCAAAAGACACCATCGCGCTGGTGGTTTCCACGCTGAATAACCCGTTCTTTGTATCGCTGAAAGATGGTGCGCAGAAAGAGGCGGATAAACTCGGCTATAACCTGGTGGTGCTGGATTCCCAGAACAACCCGGCAAAAGAGCTGGCGAACGTGCAGGACTTAACTGTTCGCGGCACCAAAATTCTGCTGATAAACCCGACGGACTCCGATGCGGTGGGTAACGCCGTGAAGATGGCAAACCAGGCGAACATCCCGGTTATCACCCTTGACCGTCAGGCAACGAAAGGTGAAGTGGTTAGCCATATCGCTTCTGACAACGTACTGGGCGGTAAAATCGCCGGTGATTACATCGCGAAGAAAGCAGGTGAAGGTGCGAAAGTTATCGAACTGCAAGGCATTGCCGGTACATCCGCAGCTCGTGAACGTGGCGAAGGCTTCCAGCAAGCTGTTGCTGCTCACAAATTTAACGTCCTTGCCAGCCAGCCGGCAGATTTCGACCGCACCAAAGGTTTGAACGTAATGCAGAACCTGCTGACCGCTCATCCGGATGTGCAGGCCGTATTCGCACAGAACGATGAAATGGCGCTGGGCGCGCTGCGCGCACTGCAAACTGCGGGTAAATCGGATGTGATGGTTGTCGGATTTGACGGTACACCGGATGGCGAAAAAGCGGTGAATGATGGCAAACTAGCAGCGACTATCGCTCAGCTACCCGATCAGATTGGCGCGAAAGGTGTCGAAACCGCTGATAAAGTTCTGAAAGGCGAAAAAGTTCAGGCTAAGTATCCGGTTGATCTGAAACTGGTTGTTAAGCAGTAGTTTTAATCAGGTTGTATGGCCTGATGGTGACATAAATACGTCATCGAAAGATGAACGTGTAATATAAAGAAAAGCAGGGCACGCGCCACCCTAACACGGTGGCGCATTTTATGGACATCCCGAATATGCAAAACGCAGGCAGCCTCGTTGTTCTTGGCAGCATTAACGCTGACCATATCCTTAATCTTCAATCTTTCCCTACTCCAGGCGAAACCGTCACCGGTAACCACTATCAGGTTGCATTTGGCGGCAAAGGTGCGAATCAGGCTGTGGCTGCAGGGCGCAGCGGCGCGAATATCGCGTTTATTGCCTGTACTGGCGATGACAGTATTGGCGAGAGCGTACGCCAGCAGCTCGCTACTGATAATATTGATATTTCTCCGGTCAGCGTGATCAAAGGTGAATCAACAGGTGTAGCGCTGATTTTTGTTAATGGTGAAGGCGAGAACGTCATCGGTATTCATTCCGGAGCTAACGCTGCCCTTTCCCCGGCGCTGGTAGAAGCTCAACGCGAGCGTATTGCGAATGCCTCAGCATTATTAATGCAGCTGGAATCACCACTCGAAAGTGTGATGGCAGCCGCGAAAATTGCCCATCAAAATAAGACTATCGTTGCGCTTAACCCGGCTCCGGCTCGTGAACTGCCCGATGAGTTGCTGGAGCTGGTGGACATCATTACGCCAAACGAAACGGAAGCGGAAAAACTTACTGGTATTCGTGTTGAAAATGATGAAGATGCGGCGAAGTCTGCGCAGGTACTGCATGAGAAAGGTATTCGTACCGTCCTGATTACCTTAGGGCGTCGTGGCGTGTGGTCTAGCGTGAATGGCGAGGGGCAGCGCGTTCCCGGTTTTCGTGTTCAGGCTGTTGATACCATTGCTGCCGGAGATACTTTTAACGGCGCGTTAATCACGGCGTTGCTGGAAGAAAAACCGTTGCCAGAGGCGATTCGTTTTGCACATGCTGCCGCGGCTATTGCTGTAACGCGTAAAGGCGCACAACCCTCAGTACCGTGGCGTGAAGAGATCGACGCATTTTTAGACAGACAGAGGTGACGCTTGGCTACAATGAAAGATGTTGCCCGCCTGGCGGGTGTTTCTACCTCAACAGTTTCCCACGTCATCAATAAAGATCGCTTCGTCAGTGAAGCGATTACCGCCAAAGTTAAAGCGGCGATTAAAGAACTCAATTACGCGCCATCAGCTCTGGCGCGTAGCCTCAAGCTTAATCAAACACATACCATTGGCATGTTGATCACCGCCAGTACCAATCCTTTCTATTCTGAACTGGTGCGTGGTGTTGAACGCAGTTGCTTCGAACGCGGCTATAGCCTTGTTCTTTGTAATACCGAAGGAGATGAGCAGCGAATGAATCGCAATCTGGAAACGCTGATGCAAAAGCGCGTTGATGGCTTGCTGTTACTCTGCACAGAAACGCATCAGCCTTCGCGTGAAATCATGCAACGTTATCCGACAGTGCCTACTGTAATGATGGACTGGGCTCCATTCGATGGCGACAGCGATCTCATTCAAGATAACTCGTTGTTAGGCGGTGATTTAGCGACACAATATCTGATCGACAAAGGTCATACCCGTATCGCCTGTATTACCGGGCCTCTGGATAAAACGCCTGCACGATTGCGGCTGGAAGGTTATCGGGCGGCGATGAAACGTGCTGGCCTCGACATTCCCGCTGGCTATGAAGTGACTGGCGATTTTGAATTTAACGGCGGGTTTGACGCGATGCAGCAGTTGTTATCGCATCCGCTTCGCCCTCAGGCAGTCTTTACCGGAAATGACGCTATGGCTGTGGGTGTTTATCAGGCGTTATACCTGGCTGGATTGCATGTCCCGCAGGATATTGCGGTGATTGGGTATGATGACATTGAATTGGCAAGCTTTATGACGCCACCGCTCACCACTATCCATCAACCGAAAGATGAACTGGGGGAGCTGGCGATTGATGTACTCATCCACCGAATGGCACAACCCACCTTACAGCAACAACGATTACAACTCACTCCGATTCTGATGGCGCGCGGCTCGGCTTAGATTTTTTCTGGCGTTTAATCAAATTATTACCATCAGTTGCCTTCAGGAGCATGAACATCGCTGCTGAAGCAACCGTAATAATCCCCATCGTAATAAACGTATAGTGGAATTGTTCGACAATCGTAGTGCCTTCCATACCTTCATAAACGCGAAGGACGGCCGCACTAACTGCAACGCCTAAACTGATTGACAACTGTTGCGTGACCGCCAGGACGCTGTTACCACTACTGGCGTTGTCATCTGTCAGATCGGCAAGAGTGATGGTATTCATAGCGGTAAATTGTGTCGACATCGCCATCCCTAAGATAAACAATGGCAAGATCAGCATCCATATCGCCATTGCCGGAGATTGCAAAGAGAACTGCGCGATCATCACTCCTATAAGCACCGTAATTCCCACTAACGTATGGCGATAGCCCAGACGCCGTAAAACCTGCGTAACCATCGATTTCGCAATAATGGAGCCTAACGCTGTTGGAGCCATCATGCAGCCAGCAATAAACGCCTGGTAACCAAATCCTACTTGTAACATCAATGGCATAAGAAACGGTACACAGCCGGTTCCCAGACGGGTTGCGATATTGCCTACGATACCGATCGAGAAAGTGCGAGTTTTAAATAAATCTAATGAGATTAATGGGTTTTGTGTGCGTCTGGCATGGAGGATATAGAGAAGCAGTAACCCTATGCTGGTGGCAATGACTGTCAAGGCAATCCAGGTTTCAACAATTTTCTCACCAAATAGCTCGATTCCACTTGAGAAGAGCACAAGGCTAAGACCAAACAGTAAGAAACCAGTGATATCAAATTTTCGACGGACTGTGGTGAAGTTGGGCATATGTTTGTGAGCGTAGAGAAGGCCCGCAATACCAATGGGAATATTGATTAAAAATATCCAGTGCCATGTTGCCCAGGTGACTAACACACCGCCAAGAACTGGCCCTAAAATCGGCCCAACCAGACCCGGCATAGCGACAAAATTCAATACGGGCAGAAGTTCATTGCGAGGATAAGCGCGCAGTAACGCCAGGCGAGCGACCGGCATCATCATTGCGCCGCCTATCCCCTGAATAACACGAAAGACAACCAGCTGTGGCAGTGAGTTTGAGAGTGCGCAGGCCAGGGAACCCAACGTGAACAAGCTAACGGCGATAGTAAAAACGCGGCGCGTGCCGAAGCGATCGGCCAGCCATCCGCTCACCGGAATAAGCATCGCCACCGTCAGTGTGTAACTGATGATGGCCGATTGCATAGCGAGGGGGGAGCGATTAAGACTATGAGCGATATCGGGTAGGGCGGTATTCAGGATAGTGGCATCAAGTGCCTGCATGAAGAAAGCCATCGCCGCAATCCACGGCAAACCCGCCATACTGAGCTTCTTTTTTTCGCTCATTCAATGTCCCTTTGTCTGGTTATCACTTATCAGGTGAGCGTAGCAGCGCCTGACACGCTTTAAAGGCAGCATCGCCATCGCTTTGGATAATTGCATCGACAATCGCCTGGTGCAGATCCAGCTTTATCACTGTGTCGCTAGTTATTGACGTGAAGTAAGTGTGATAAACCGAATGGAATAGTGAGGCGAATGAGGTCAAAAACGGATTGGCACTCATTTCATATATATGCTCATGCCAGGCCATATCGACCTCAACCCAACGTTCACGGCGAAAGTTATCTTTTAATGCGACCATTTCAGCCATTAGCGTATTGAGATGCGCCTTTTGTTCTGCTGTTCCCACCTTTGCAGCCAGTAAACAGGCTTGCGGCTCCAGACAGATACGCATAACCAGAAAGTGATTAATGACCTGATGAAAGTTCTCTTCTGTCATCCACCAGGTGAGCAGTTCCTGATCAAGAAAATTCCAGTTCGATTGTGGCATGACCCGAGTGCCAATTCGCGGACGCGGTAAAACCATTCCTTTTGCCGTTAACGTCTTGACCGCTTCGCGTACAGCTGTACGACTCACTCCAAATTGCTCGCCCAGTTCAATTTCACCCGGCAGAATAGTGCCGGGTGTATATTCACCTTTTAAGATCCGTTGCGCCAGCTTCTCAGCCAGAACATATGAAAGGTTTTTCTGTGCAGCTAACTGTTGTGCGCTTAAAGGCATTACTCATCTTCCTTTTTCTTTTTATTCCTCCTTAGTATGCCACCAGGAAGTGTGATTACGGTTGCAAAAACGGCAAATTGCTTGTTTTATGGTACATTAATGGGTCTTTTGCTGAAAAAATGCGCGGTCGGAAAATTATTTTAAATTTCCTCTTGTCAGCTCAGAATAACTCCCTATAATGCGCCACCACTGACACGGAACAACGGCAAACACGCCGCCGGGTCAGTGAGGTTCTCCTGAGAATCTCGACAGAGAAAAGCAAAAAAATGCTTGACTCTGTAGCGGGAAAGCGTATTATGCACACCCCGCGCCGCTGAGAAAAAGCGAAGCGGCACA
>NZ_JAATUR010000026.1 GCF_011881725.1 Escherichia coli
TGCGGTTAAACGCCCATCATTGTCACAAGCGATATATTGCGGCTGAACATTGAACTGGAACTCAACACCTTCCTCGCGCGCGTTGATCACCTCTTTGCGCGAACCGGGCATACTGACTTCATCACGACGATATGCGCAGGTCACGCTAGCGGCATTCAGGCGGATGGAAGTGCGCAAACAATCCATTGTCGTATCGCCGCCGCCCAAAACCACGACTCGTTTACCTTCCACATCCGTCAGCGGATACTCTTCAGACTCCGGCAATCCCATAAGTTGGCGGGTATGAGCTGTCAGGAACGGTAGCGCCTGAATGACACCGGGCGCATCCTCATGCGGCAAATCCGCACGCATCATTCCATAAGTCCCCACACCGAGGAAAACCGCATCGTATTCCGTCGTTAATTCGTTGAAAGAGATATCGCTGCCAATTTCGCTGTTGAGATGAAAGTCGATTCCCATTGCCGTGAATATCTCGCGCCGCTGACTTAATACTGTTTTGTCGAGCTTGAACGGAGGAATACCAAAAGTCAGCATGCCGCCAATTTCTGGATGGCGATCAAAGACATCAACATGAACACCCGCGCGCGCCAGGATGTCGGCACACCCCAGCCCTGCAGGTCCTGCGCCAATTACTGCCACTTTTTCCATGCGAGGCACAACCTGGCTAATATCAGGACGCCAGCCCATCGCCAGCGCGGTGTCTGTAATGTAGCGTTCCAGATTACCGATAGAGACTGCGCCAGAGTGATCTTTCAAAGTACATGCACCTTCACAAAGCCGGTCCTGTGGACATACCCTGCCGCAGATTTCTGGTAAGGAGCTGGTCTGGTGGCAAAGTTCTGCCGCTTCAATAATCTTCCCTTCCTGCACCAGACGGATGTAATCCGGAATAGCGTTATGCAGCGGGCAATACCAGTTACAGTTGGCTTTTTCGGCACAATAAACACAGCGGTCACTTTCATAAGTCGCTTGTTGCTGATCCAGACCACAATAGATTTCGCCAAAGTGGGTTTTCCGTTCACTCGCTGAAATTTTATCTGCGCCTTTACGCGGATTAATGGGGAGTAAAGCTGCACTGCGAGATGGCTGAGCGTCTGGTGATGCTTTTCCTTCCGCCGTTTTGCGTTGACGAGTCATTTTTATCTGCTGTAACCCTTTATCATCCATCAGCCGTAACGCCTGCGTTGGGCAGACCTCGATACAGGCTTGCGAGCCAGAGCTGCGCTGGTTACAAAGGTCACATTTCTGTGCAATAGCATCGACCATCTCAATGACCCCGAAAGGGCAAGCGATTGCGCATCTTTTACAACCAATACATTTTTGCTCGTCCAGTTGAACGCTATCAGGCTGGAAAGTCAGAGCATTAACCGGGCAAGCCGTAACGCAGGGAGCATTGTTGCAATGATGGCATGTCACCGGATTCGCAGCCTGGCCTTTCCCAACAACGTGGATACGGGGTCGAAAGTCACTGTGGCTCTGCGGCCAGTTGTCTTGATTGTGTGCCACCGCACAGGCAATTTCACAGGCATGACAGCCTATACATTCCGCAGCATCAGCAGCGATAAACTTATTCATTTGCATCCCTTTCATTTGATGAGTTATGTCTTCTCAAATGTCGCGATGCAATAAACGGGCATATATGAGTTGGTGTGCCGTTTTTAATTATAATTTTGCTACTGAGTTCAAATTATTAGCCCTCAATATGTGCAGCTTTCATTATTTCAATCTCATCGTTCAAAAGAGAATCATCCCAATAAAAAGTATTAAATACGAGAGAGCGACATTCCAGAATGATTAATGAAATATCAATATGAGAAATTTACCGATAATTCCATTATCTATTTCCCTTCTCATTTTCTCGAGTTAACCATGATTATGTGATTGCCTCCGCATTTCCAATCCCTAACTTTCCCTCCTCGATAAAACTGGCATTCCACGAGCATATGTTTAAACAGTTTCATGAACGTAAACGGTTGCTTTTTACTCTGGCGAGCGAAAGGAGAAACACTAATGAGCGCCATTGATTCTCAAATTGCCTCATCTTCAGGGCAAGACCGCCCAACTGATGAGGTTGACCGCATATTATCACCAGGAAAGCTGATCATACTCGGTCTGCAGCACGTCCTTGTCATGTACGCGGGTGCGGTCGCTGTCCCACTTATGATTGGTGACCGACTGGGCCTCTCAAAAGAAGCTATCGCAATGCTGATTAGCTCGGATCTCTTTTGCTGCGGTATCGTCACATTATTGCAATGTATCGGTATTGGTCGCTTCATGGGGATTCGCCTGCCAGTGATTATGTCGGTGACCTTTGCGGCTGTAACGCCAATGATTGCCATTGGGATGAACCCGGATATCGGTCTGCTGGGGATATTTGGTGCAACTATCGCAGCAGGTTTTATCACCACATTATTAGCACCACTGATCGGTCGCTTAATGCCTTTATTCCCGCCACTGGTTACTGGTGTTGTTATTACGTCAATTGGGCTTAGTATCATTCAGGTGGGTATTGACTGGGCCGCAGGAGGTAAAGGCAATCCGCAATATGGTAATCCCGTTTATTTAGGGATTTCCTTTGCCGTCTTAATTTTTATCTTGCTCATTACTCGCTATGCGAAAGGATTTATGTCCAACGTCGCAGTATTGCTCGGGATTGTATTTGGTTTTTTACTTTCGTGGATGATGAATGAAGTCAATTTATCCGGGCTACATGATGCTTCGTGGTTTGCGATTGTTACACCAATGTCGTTTGGTACGCCAGTTTTCGATCCAGTTTCCATTCTGACCATGACCGCAGTGTTAATCATCGTATTTATTGAGTCGATGGGGATGTTCCTGGCGTTGGGGGAGATTGTCGGTAGAAAACTTTCTTCACAAGACATTATTCGCGGGCTACGCGTAGATGGCATAGGGACAATGATCGGCGGCACGTTTAACAGCTTCCCACATACGTCATTTTCTCAAAACGTTGGCCTGGTCAGCGTGACACGCGTTCATAGTCGCTGGGTGTGTATTTCTTCGGGGATTATATTAATCCTGTTCGGTATGGTGCCCAAAATGGCGGTGCTGGTGGCTTCCATTCCGCAATTTGTGCTGGGCGGCGCGGGACTGGTGATGTTCGGCATGGTACTGGCAACAGGGATTCGAATACTGTCGCGCTGTAACTACACCACCAACCGTTACAATCTGTATATTGTGGCGATCAGTCTCGGCGTTGGCATGACTCCGACGCTTTCTCACGATTTCTTTTCTAAGTTACCGGCCGTACTGCAACCATTGCTGCATAGCGGCATTATGCTCGCAACCCTTAGCGCCGTAGTGCTGAACGTCTTTTTTAATGGCTATCAGCATCATGCCGATCTGGTGAAGGAATCCGTCTCTGATAAAGATTTAAAAGTCAGGACAGTACGTATGTGGCTTCTGATGCGCAAGCTGAAGAAAAATGAGCATGGAGAATAATATGAGTCTTTTAATGCGCGCTATATTCAGTCTGTTGTTGCTTTTTACTCTCTCCATTCCTGTCATTTCTGACTGTGTTGCAATGGCCATTGAAAGTCGTTTCAAATATATGATGCTGCTTTTTTAAATGACCTTTCTCTGTCGGCATCCGCTCTAAACGGGCAGATGCCGATAAACCACTCACTTGGTTAATCATTTTACTCTTCTGTTATCTATAATGACGAGTGATTAGAATTACATGTGAGAAATTATGCAAACGGAACACGTCATTTTACTGAATGCACAGGGAGTCCCCTCGGGTACACTGGAAAAGTATGCCGCGCACACGGCAGATACCCTCTTACATCTCGCGTTCTCCTGCTGGCTGTTTAACGCTAAGGGACAACTACTGGTTACCCGCCGCGCACTGAGCAAAAAAGCATGGCCTGGCATGTGGACTAACTCGGTTTGTGGGCACCCACAACTGGGAGAAAGAAACGAAGACGCGGTGATCCGCCGTTGCCGTTATGAGCTTGGCGTGGAAATTACGCCTCCTGAATCTATCTATCCTGACTTTCGCTATCGCGCCACCGATCCGAATGGCATTGTGGAAAATGAAGTGTGTCCGGTATTTGCCGCACGCACCACCAGTGCGTTACAGATCAACGATGATGAAGTGATGGATTATCAATGGTGTGATTTAGCAGCGGTTTTACGCGGTATTGATGCCACGCCGTGGGCGTTCAGTCCGTGGATGGTGATGCAGGCGACAAATAGCGATGCGCGAAAAATGTTGTCTGCTTTCGCGCAGCACAATTAAAAAACCCCGACATTTGCCGGGGTTGTGAGCATAACGTAATGCTTATTTCACCGGGCGCATTGCCGGGAACAGAATAACATCGCGGATGGTATGGCTGTTAGTGAACAGCATTACCATACGGTCGATACCAATTCCCAGACCTGCTGTCGGCGGCAAACCATGTTCCAGTGCGGTGACGTAATCTTCGTCGTAGAACATCGCTTCGTCGTCACCTGCATCTTTCGCGGCAACCTGATCCAGGAAGCGCTGCGCCTGGTCTTCCGCGTCATTCAGCTCGCTAAAGCCGTTACCGATTTCACGACCACCAATGAAGAACTCAAAGCGATCAGTGATTTCCGGGTTAACATCATTACGGCGCGCCAGCGGAGAAACTTCTGCCGGATATTCAGTAATGAAGGTCGGCTGAATCAGATGTGCTTCTGCCACTTCTTCGAAGATCTCGGTAACGATACGGCCCAGACCCCAGCTCTTCTCAACGTGGATGCCGATAGATTCAGCGATTGCTTTCGCAGAGTCGAAGTTGTCCAGATCCGCCATGTCGGTTTCCGGGCGATATTTCTTGATCGCTTCGCGCATGGTCAGTTTTTCGAACGGCTTACCGAAGTCCAGCGTCACGTCGCCATAGGTCACTTCCGTCTTACCGAGAATATCCTGTGCCAGAGTACGGAACAGTGATTCAGTCAGCTCGATCAGATCTTTGTAATCCGCGTAGGCCATGTAGAGTTCCATCATGGTGAACTCTGGGTTATGACGAACGGAGATGCCTTCATTACGGAAGTTACGGTTGATTTCGAATACACGCTCGAAGCCACCCACTACCAGACGCTTGAGGTACAGTTCCGGCGCGATACGCAGGTACATGTCGAGATCCAGCGCATTGTGATGGGTAATAAACGGACGCGCAGCCGCACCGCCAGGGATCACCTGCATCATCGGGGTTTCAACTTCCATGAAGCCGCGATTCACCATGAACTGGCGAATACCAGAGAGGATCTGTGAGCGCACTTTAAAGGTGTTGCGGGATTCATCATTAGAGATGAGATCCAGATAACGCTGACGATAGCGCGCTTCCTGATCCTGCAAGCCGTGGAATTTATCCGGCAGCGGACGCAGTGCTTTGGTCAGCAGACGCAGCTCGGTGCAGTGGATAGACAGTTCGCCAGTTTTGGTTTTGAACAGTTTACCTTTCGCGCCGAGAATATCGCCGAGATCCCATTTTTTGAATTGATCGTTATAAACGCCTTCCGGCAGATCGTCACGAGCCACATACAGCTGAATGCGGCCGCCAACGTCCTGCAGGGTCACGAAGGAGGCTTTACCCATAATACGACGGGTCATCATGCGGCCAGCAACGGCGACTTCGATGTTCAGCGCTTCCAGTTCTTCGTTCTCTTTGCAGTCGAATTCTGCGTGCAATTGGTCAGAGGTATGATCGCGACGGAAATCGTTCGGGAAGGCAATCCCCTGCTCACGCAGGTTCGCCAGCTTCTCACGACGCGTTTTGAGTTCATTGTTAAGATCGACTACCGCGTCAGCACCCTGTGCGTGTTGTTCAGACATGTTGGTTCCTCATAACCCTGCTTTCAAACTTGCTTCGATAAATTGATCCAGGCTGCCGTCCAGCACTGCCTGCGTGTTGCGGGTTTCAACCCCGGTGCGCAGATCTTTAATGCGGGAGTCATCAAGGACATAAGAACGAATCTGGCTGCCCCAGCCGATGTCAGATTTGTTATCTTCCATCGCCTGTTTCTCGGCATTCTTCTTCTGCATCTCCAGTTCATAAAGCTTCGCTTTCATCTGCTTCATGGCCTGGTCTTTGTTCTTGTGCTGGGAACGGTCGTTCTGGCACTGGGTCACGATCCCGGTTGGGATGTGAGTAATACGCACCGCAGATTCAGTACGGTTAACGTGCTGACCGCCCGCGCCGGATGCGCGATAAACGTCGATACGCAGATCCGCCGGATTGATTTCGATATCAATATCATCATCGACTTCCGGGTAAACAAACGCGGAGCTGAACGACGTGTGACGACGACCGCCGGAATCGAACGGGCTCTTACGCACCAGGCGGTGAACGCCGGTTTCTGTACGCAGCCAGCCGTAAGCGTAATCGCCGGAGATCTTGATAGTCACGGATTTGATACCCGCCACTTCACCTTCCGACTCTTCGATAATTTCAGTTTTGAAACCACGCGATTCTGCCCAGCGCAGATACATACGCTCAAGCATGCTCGCCCAGTCCTGTGCTTCCGTACCGCCAGAACCCGCCTGAATATCGAGGTAGCAGTCGGCGCTGTCATATTCGCCAGAGAACATACGGCGGAACTCAAGCTGCGCCAGTTTTTCTTCCAGGGCGTCGAGTTCAGCAACGGCTTCGTTAAAGGTTTCTTCGTCGTCAGCTTCTACAGCCAGTTCCAGCAGACCAGAAACATCTTCCAGCCCCTGTTTCATTTGGTCGAGGGTGTCGACAACGGCTTCGAGGGAGGAACGCTCTTTACCCAACGCCTGTGCGCGTTCGGGTTCGTTCCAGACATCCGGCTGTTCCAGCTCGGCGTTTACTTCTTCCAGACGCTCTTTCTTGGCGTCGTAGTCAAAGATACCCCCTAAGAACGTCGGAGCGTTCCGTGAGGTCCTGAATGCGATTATTTACCGGATTAATTTCAAACATGGTCTGATTTCTTTTATTGAGCTAGTCAAAATGCGGTGATAAGAGCGGGATTGTACCCAATCCACGCTCTTTTTTATAGAGAAGATGACGCTAAATTGGCCAGATATTGTCGATGATAATTTGCAGGCTGCGGTTGCCGCGAAACTCGTTAATATCCAGCTTGTAAGCCAGTTGCACTTCGCGCACGCCGTTATCTGGCCAGAGGGCCGTATCAACGTTAAACGCAATACCATCCAGCAGCGGGCCACCACCGACAGGTTCGACCATGACTTTCAAATGACGCTCGCCCACCAGCCGCTGTTGCAGCAGACGGAAATGACCATCAAACAGCGGTTCCGGGAACATCTGCCCCCACGGGCCAGCATCGCGCAGCAACTGCGCCACTTCCATGGTCATCTCTTCAGCGCTTAACGGACCGTCGGAGACGACTTCACCCTGTAATAATGCGGGGTCCAGCCACTCAGTAACCAGTTCACCAAAGCGTTGCTGAAAGAGTTCGAATTTATCCTCTTCCAGCGACAGACCTGCCGCCATCGCATGACCGCCAAACTTGAGCATCATGCCTGGATAAAGCGTATCTAACCGCTCCAGCGCATCACGCATATGCAGCCCCTGAATGGAGCGTCCAGAACCTTTTAACGTACCGTCTCCCGCTGGCGCAAACGCGATAACTGGACGGTGAAAACGTTCTTTAATACGCGAGGCCAGAATGCCGACAACCCCTTGATGCCATTCTGGATGATACATTGCCAGCCCGCCGGGCAACGTGTCACGACTGCGCTCCAGTTTCTCGCACAGAGTCAGCGCCTCGACTTGCATTCCTTGTTCAATCTCTTTTCGCGTCTGGTTCAGGGCATCGAGTTCATTTGCCAGCATACGCGCTTCGCCGATGTTATCGCACAGCAACAGCGCTACGCCGACGGACATATCATCCAGTCGCCCGGCGGCATTGAGACGCGGCCCCAGCGCAAAACCTAAATCGCTGGCGGCGAGTTTTAGCGGATCACGGTTTGCCACTTCCAACAGCGCTTTAATCCCTGGGCGGCACTTCCCGGCGCGGATGCGGCTCATGCCCTGCCAGGTCAGGATGCGGTTATTAGCATCCAGTGGCACCACGTCTGCCACCGTCCCGAGCGCCACCAGATCCAGCAATTCCGCCAGGTTAGGAATTGCGATGCCACGGTCATCAAACCAGCCCTGATCGCGCAAAAAGGTGCGTAGCGCCAGCATCAGATAAAACGCCACGCCCACACCTGCCAGTGATTTCGACGGAAAATCGCAGTCGCGCAAGTTAGGGTTAATAATGGCTTCTGCCGCAGGTAAAGTTTCGCCCGGCAAATGGTGATCGGTAACAATAACCGGAATGCCCAACGAGCGAGCGTGTTCAACCCCCGCATGGGAGGAAATTCCGTTATCCACCGTCACAATTAACTGCGCGCCACGGGCATGCGCCTGATCGACCACTTCCGGACTTAAGCCGTAACCGTCTTCGAAACGGTTTGGTACCAGGTAGTCAATATTGCTGCACCCAAGCGAGCGCATCGCCAGCACGCTAAGGGCGGTGCTGGTCGCGCCGTCGGCGTCGAAATCTCCGACAACAATTATCCGCGTTCCTTCGCGAAAAGCGTTGTAAAGGATCTCAACGGCCTTTTCGACGCCGCTCAGTTGCTGCCAGGACAACATGCCTTTAACACCGCGTTCCAGTTCTTGCGCGCTACGCACGCCCCGGCTGGCGTATAAACGGCGCAGCAAGGGCGGCAAGTCAGCGGGCAAGTCTGCCGTTTCATCGACTTCACGGCGACGAAGTTGTATCTGTTGTTTCACGCGAATTATTTACCGCTGGTCATTTTTTGATGTTCGTCGAGGAATTCTTTCATGTCTTTTGGCGTCTGGTAACCCGGAACAAGTGTGCCATTACTCAGCACAATCGCCGGAGTTCCGCTGACGCCAAGCTGGACGCCAAGTGCGTAATGGTCGGCAATATCAACATCGCAACTTGCCGGAGTGACCGCTTTTCCTGCCATCACATCATCAAATGCTTTCTTTTTATCTTTTGCACACCAGATAGCTTTCATTTGTTGCTCTGCCTGGCTCTCCAGCCCCTGACGTGGGAAAGCGAGATAACGCACGGTGATCCCCAGCGCGTTGTAGTCTGCCATTTGCTCATGCAGCTTGTGGCAGTAACCACAGGTAATATCAGTAAACACGGTGATGACGTGTTTTTCCTGCGGCGCTTTATAAACGATCATCTCATTTTCAAGCGCGTTCAGTTGCTTTAACAGCATCTTATTGGTGACGTTGACCGGAGCTGTGCCGCTAACGTCATACATTGGCCCCTGAATGATATGTTTACCATCATCGGTGATATACAGCACACCGCTGGTAGTCAGAACTGTCTTCATGCCAGCAACGGGCGCGGGCTGAATATCGCTGCTTTTGATGCCCATTTTGGCTAAGGTTTGTTGAATTGCCGTGTCATCAGCCTGAGCAAAGCCTGAAAACGCCGCCAACAAAGTAAATAACATAAAACCTTTCTTCATAAATCTTCCTGTTCTTTGCAGACATCACGCCCGCGGGTGATGCTGTTGATGAAGTTGCCGCAGACGCTCGGTAGCGACGTGCGTATAAATTTGCGTGGTGGAGAGATCGCTGTGGCCCAGTAGCATCTGTACCACGCGTAAATCAGCACCATGATTTAATAAATGAGTGGCAAAGGCGTGACGCAACACATGCGGTGACAGCTTTTCGCTGTCGATACCCGCCAGCACGGCATAATGTTTAATGCGGTGCCAAAAGGTCTGTCGCGTCATCTGCTGCGCACGCTGGCTGGGAAACAGCACGTCAATTGACACACCATTCAACAGCCACGGACGCCCATGTTCCAGATAGGTTTCCAGCCAGTAGACCGCCTCTTCACCTAAAGGCACCAGGCGCTCTTTGTTACCTTTACCAATGACCCGCACCACGCCCTGACGCAGGCTGATATCACTCATGGTCAGCCCGACCAGTTCAGAGACGCGCAGCCCGGTAGCATACAGCACTTCGAGCATCGCTTTATCGCGAAGCTCCAGAGGCTGATCAACCAAAGGTGCCTGTAATAACCTTTCAACCTGCGCTTCGCTTAAATCTTTCGGTAAACGCTGGGGCAATTTCGGCGAAGCCAGATGCGCGCTGGGATCGTCTTCACGAAACTTTTCGCGATAAAGATACTGGAACAATCGGCGCACCGCACTCAGCAAACGCGCTGAACTGGTGGCTTTATACCCGCCCTCCAGCCGTTCTGCCAGTAATGCCTGCAAATCATCACTATGCGCCGTTGCCAGCGTCATCCCGCGATGATGCAACCACTCCACCATCATTGACAGATCGTGACGGTATGCGTTCAACGTATTTTCAGCCAGATTTTTTTCCAGCCACAGAGCATCAAGAAACTGTTCGATGCGTGCCAGATCCTGTTTCACTTGCGCCCCTTATGGTCACTCATTTGATCCATTATGCCTTATTGTGCCGTGACTAAAGCGATTCTGATACACTAGCCGCAAAAGCCACAGCAGAATCGAGAAGCTTACATTATGAATATGGGTCTTTTTTACGGTTCCAGCACCTGTTACACCGAAATGGCGGCAGAAAAAATCCGCGATATTATCGGCCCAGAACTGGTGACCTTACATAACCTCAAGGACGACTCCCCCAAATTAATGGAGCAGTACGATGTGCTCATTCTGGGTATCCCGACCTGGGATTTTGGCGAAATCCAGGAGGACTGGGAAGCCATCTGGGAGCAGCTCGACGACCTGAAGCTCGACGGTAAGATTGTTGCTCTGTATGGGCTTGGCGATCAGCTGGGATACGGCGAGTGGTTTCTTGATGCGCTCGGCATGCTGCATGACAAACTCTCAACCAAAGGCGTGAAGTTCGTCGGCTACTGGCCAACGGAAGGATATGAGTTTACCAGCCCGAAACCAGTGATTGCTGACGGGCAACTGTTCGTTGGTCTGGCGCTGGACGAAACTAACCAGTATGACCTTAGCGACGAGCGTATTCAGAGCTGGTGTGAGCAAATCCTTAACGAAATGGCAGAGCATTACGCCTGATGTCACTGACGGCTTAGCGCATATGCTTTGCCGTCATGTTCACCTTTGCGTCTCTTGTTGCAACAAAATCCGCCGTAAATCCCGCCATTCGGCTCCATCCATGCTGTCTGCTGCCAGCCACAAATGCTGACGTTTGCCGCTATCAGAACGTAAACGCAACATCATGCCGCTTTTAATCATCCACGGCGCTTTGACGATGTTCCACTCCTGCCCTTGCCAACGCAAACGCCCATCCATCAGCAGGCGAATCTCTCCCTGACGAGCATTAATGCGCCGTTGGCTACGAACGCAATCAAATACCACCAGCGAAAGCAACACCATCCATAACGGGGTGTAACTTAATGGCCAGGGCATGAGTAAAATAACAGCGGCAACCAGCCCATGAATCAGCAAGGAAAGCCACTGTGCGCGCCAGGAGACGCGCAGATCAGATTGCCACAGGACCACGTTCCCGATTCCGTGTCTGGATGAGTCGGACCATCATTTCCAGTTCTGCATCGGCCGGTTTACCGTGATTCATCAGCCAGTTAAACAGGTCCGGATCGTCACATTCCAGCAGACGAATAAAGATGCGTTTTTCGTCATCGCTTAAGCTGTCGTACTCATGTTCGAAAAACGGCATGATTGAAATATCGAGTTCGCGCATACCACGGCGGCATGCCCAATGAATGCGGGCTTTGTTGTTAATGTCCATCTTCTTCCTGTCTCACGAAAATCCAGTACCCGGCTATTGTAACGTGTTTTTCGACTTCTTTTGCGGGAATATCGGTAAACACAATCGCGATCGCGAAATTAATCCACAACAATTCAATGGCTTCATTTTTTTGGAAGTCGCCTCGCAAAGGCTGGCAGAAGGCACAGATCGCGTAGTGAAAGCACTTGCATTGCCTCATAGCTCTTTTACCATTAGTCATTAATACGCCGTTAAGCAACTCAGGACCCCATTATGGCTTTTACACCTTTTCCTCCCCGTCAGCCTACGGCTTCTGCCCGTTTACCACTGACGTTGATGACGCTTGATGACTGGGCGCTAGCCACCATTACTGGCGCGGACAGCGAAAAATATATGCAGGGTCAGGTGACAGCAGATGTCAGCCAGATGTCAGAAGACCAGCATTTGCTCGCCGCCCATTGCGACGCCAAAGGTAAAATGTGGAGCAATTTACGTCTGTTCCGCGACGGCGATGGCTTTGCGTGGATTGAACGCCGCAGCGTGCGTGATTCGCAACTGACTGAACTGAAAAAATATGCGGTGTTCTCTAAAGTGACCATCGCGCCGGACGATGAACGTGTGTTGCTCGGAGTTGCCGGTTTTCAGGCGCGCGCCGCACTGGCAAATCTCTTTAACGAACTGCCTTCGAAGGAAAAACAGGTAGTCAGAGAAGGTGCGACCACTCTGCTATGGTTTGAACATCCGGCAGAACGTTTTTTGATCGTGACCGATGAAGCTACCGCCAATACACTGACCGATAAACTGCGCGGTGAAGCGGAGTTGAACAACAGCCAACAGTGGCTGGCATTAAACATTGAAGCGGGCTTCCCGGTGATTGACGCAGCTAACAGCGGGCAGTTTATCCCGCAAGCGACCAATCTTCAGGCGCTGGGCGGCATCAGCTTTAAAAAAGGCTGTTACACCGGGCAAGAGATGGTGGCACGAGCCAAATTCCGCGGTGCCAACAAACGCGCGCTCTGGTTGCTGGCAGGTAGCGCCAGCCGGTTGCCGGAAGCCGGTGAAGACTTAGAGTTGAAAATGGGCGAGAACTGGCGTCGTACCGGTACGGTGCTGGCTGCCGTCAAACTGGAAGATGGTCAGGTCGTGGTGCAGGTCGTCATGAATAACGATATGGAACCGGACAGCGTCTTCCGCGTACGCGACGATGCAAATACACTGCGTATCGAACCGCTGCCTTATTCGCTCGAAGAGTAAATTTCTGTATCGCTTCGGGCATCTATCGCCTGATGCGACGCTGACGCGTCTTATCAGGCCTGGGATTTGGTGCCTTATCACAACAGGGACGCGGCCCGTAGGCCGGATAAGGCGTTCACACCGCATCCGGCAGTTGCGCTCCAGTGCCTGATGCGATGCTGGTGTGTCTTATCAGGCCTGGGACTTGGTGCCTTATCACAACAGGGACGCGCGTAGGCCGGATAAGGCGTTCACGCCGCATCCGGCAGTTGCACTCCGATGCCTGATGCGACGCTGGTGTGTCTTTTCAGGCATACAAAGGCACACCAATTACGGCTGCCCAATATACAAATAGATCGCCAGGAAATGGCATACGCTGCCGCCGAGCACAAAGCCGTGCCAGATGGCATGGTTGTAGGGAATGCGTTTGCAAACGTAGAAAATCACCCCAAGCGAGTAAACCACGCCGCCTACCGCCAGTAAGGTAACGCTACCCACCGCGAGCTTAACAGCCATTTCATAAATCACCACCAGCGACAGCCAGCCCATCGCCAAATAGGTCACCAGAGATAGAATTTTAAATCGGTGCGCAATGGTCAGCTTAAACAGAATCCCCAACAGCGCCAGGCTCCAGATAACAATCATCAGCCCGCGCGCTAACGGAGAATCCAGCCCCACCAGCAAAAACGGCGTGTAGGTTCCAGCAATCAACAGGTAAATGGCGCAGTGGTCAAATTTCTTCAGCCACATTTTTGCCCGCTGATGGGGGATGGCGTGATAAAGCGTCGAGGCGAGGAACAGCAGGATCATACTGCCGCCATAGAGGCTGTAACTGGTTATCGCCGTAGCGCTGGCATTGAGATCCACCGCCTGAACCAGTAGCAATACTAACCCGACGATACCAAACACCAGTCCAATGCCGTGACTGACGCTGTTGGCAATTTCCTCTGCCAGAGAATATCCCTGTTTAATGAGGGGCTTCTGAGCCATAACTTACTCCGGAGAAACGTACTCGCACATGAATACCTCTCCAGCGTAACTGAGAATAGTTCCAGTGAACACCTGTTAGCTAAAATAAAATCCGATTTGAGACTAATCTCCTAAAAATCATGAAATTAAATGCGAAATTTCAACTAACAGGCGTGAGTTCAATTTAAAGACATTTAAATTCAATCACATAAAACTGGTTCTGACCGGGATAAATGTCGGCAATGACCTTTTTCAGTTCAGGCAGGGCCATATTTTCCTGCTCTGCATGTTTTTCCGTCAACGTATCCAGCGTTACGGTTGAGGTTGCAGTGACTTTGATCGTGCAAAAATAACCGTCATCTTCAAAGCGACCGACACGAAGCACATCGCCCGTTTTAAAGTGCGATTCAGACTCGTCGCGAATGGTGATGGTTTTACGCCCAGCCAGAATGTCATCCTGGAACCGTTGAAAAAAAGTGATGTCGTTTGGCTGCATGGTACTATTTCCTGTAAGAATTGACTCATCTGGAGCCTATGATAGTGAAAAAACTCACCTTACCGAAAGATTTCTTATGGGGTGGCGCAGTTGCCGCTCATCAGGTCGAAGGCGGCTGGAACAAAGGCGGCAAAGGGCCGAGCATTTGTGACGTACTGACCGGCGGCGCACACGGCGTGCCTCGTGAAATCACCAAAGAAGTCTTGCCGGGTAAATATTATCCGAACCATGAAGCCGTTGATTTTTACGGTCACTACAAAGAAGACATCAAGCTATTCGCCGAAATGGGCTTCAAATGTTTTCGTACTTCCATCGCCTGGACGCGCATATTCCCGAAAGGTGATGAAGCTCAGCCAAACGAGGAAGGGTTGAAGTTTTACGACGATATGTTCGATGAACTGCTGAAATACAATATCGAACCGGTGATCACCCTCTCCCACTTTGAAATGCCGCTGCATCTGGTGCAGCAATACGGCAGTTGGACTAATCGTAAAGTAGTTGATTTCTTTGTCCATTTCGCGGAAGTCGTCTTTGAACGCTATAAGCACAAAGTTAAATACTGGATGACCTTCAACGAAATTAACAACCAGCGTAACTGGCGCGCGCCGCTGTTTGGTTATTGCTGTTCCGGCGTAGTTTATACCGAGCATGAAAACCCGGAAGAGATGATGTACCAGGTTCTGCATCACCAGTTTGTCGCTAGCGCCCTGGCGGTGAAAGCCGCGCGTCGCATTAACCCGGAGATGAAAGTCGGCTGTATGCTGGCGATGGTGCCGCTCTATCCTTACTCCTGTAACCCGGACGATGTGATGTTTGCCCAGGAGTCGATGCGCGAACGCTACGTCTTTACCGATGTGCAGCTGCGCGGCTATTACCCGTCCTATGTGTTGAACGAGTGGGAACGCCGCGGATTTAACATCAAAATGGAAGACGGCGATCTGGATGTTCTGCGCGAAGGCACCTGCGATTATCTTGGTTTCAGCTATTACATGACCAACGCAGTGAAGGCCGAAGGCGGCACCGGCGACGCGATCTCTGGTTTTGAAGGTAGCGTACCGAACCCCTATGTTAAGGCTTCGGACTGGGGCTGGCAGATTGATCCGGTCGGTCTGCGCTACGCACTTTGCGAACTGTATGAGCGTTATCAGAAGCCGCTGTTTATTGTCGAAAACGGTTTTGGCGCTTACGACAAAGTAGAAAACGATGGCAGCATCAACGACGATTACCGCATTGATTACCTGCGTGCGCATATTGAAGAGATGAAAAAAGCGGTGACTTACGATGGCGTCGACCTGATGGGTTACACGCCGTGGGGCTGCATCGACTGCGTGTCATTCACTACCGGGCAGTACAGCAAACGCTACGGCTTTATCTATGTGAATAAGCATGACGACGGTACTGGCGATATGTCGCGTTCACGTAAGAAGAGCTTTAACTGGTACAAAGAGGTAATTGCCAGCAACGGCGAGAAGCTTTAACTCCTGCATGTTACCCGCCAGTCGGCGGGTAACACTATGAACGGGCTTTACCAGGTCTTACCTATTTTAAATTCCCAGCGTACATCTTCCATTTTGGTTGGCGACTTCGCTTCCTGCATTACCGGGAAGAAGGCTCCGGCACCAAACCATAATTTCAGTGAATCGACGGCGATATTAAATGACGGACCAACAACCCATTCGGTAGTTCCAGAATGGTTATTGATTACGCTGCCATTAGGCAGTTTTTTAGTTCCGGAGGCGTTATTGCTGTAGGCACTTTCCAGACCAATATCCAGCGGTAAATCGCTAAACATATACCGCACCTGAGTATTCCACTGGAATTCGTTACCTCGTTTCACGTCCTGGTTTCCGCGCTCAAAGGGTCCCTGATATACAAAATCCATATCCCCTTTAAAGTTAGGCGTGAATGATTTTGTTAAAGAGAGTGAGACTCTTCCTCCCCAGGCGCTGTTGCCAGGCAAATGATTATCTCCATCTTGCCCGGTGGGCAGTAATAACGCCCCACCAACCGTAACCCAAAACGGATCACCTCTTCGCTGGCTCATTAAGGCATAAGTGGCCCCCAGCGATTGGTCGCCCATTCCCTCTATATGTTCAGGAGACAGATTGTCTCGTTTGTTATTGATATAAGCCCCCACAGTTGATAACTCCAGTCTGTCGGTCAGACCGTAACGAATCTTCAATAACCATATCTGGGAGTAAATATCCGGGCTTCCGTGCCCCTCGATTTGATGATCTTTATCGCGAAATGAACTATTAACGGCGGTTAACAACATTCCTTCTGGCAATACCGAACCACCAGAAATAGCAGTATTAACAGGTGCTCCTAATAGATTGCTGGGTTTATTTCCTCCGTCAGCTGCCATTGCATTCATTGATAAGAAGCATGTCATTAATGGCAAAAATATAAATCGTTTCATCATTCCCTCCAGGTATGAAAAACAAAGCGCTAATTTAATAAATATTCACGTCATTTATATTTGTTTTTAATTTATAGTTTAAATAAATAATTTTATGAATTTAATATACGGCAAGTTTTGTAATTATATTGAGAGGTAAATAACGATTCCGGAGAGAAACTATTTGTAATTACATGTGAATATACTGTGTTGTTTTTATTAAATAACAACACGGTAAAAATTATGCACAATAAATCATTAGACTCTAAAAACCGGCGCATTTTATTCTGGCTAATCCCCTGAGAACAAACGCCAGGTTGCCTGATGCGAGTCTACAATTTACTGCAATGCATTGAATTAATATGACTTTGTAACTTAAAAAGGCACTTACGCCGCATTCGGCATAAACAAAGCACACTTTATTAACACGCTAAAAAGGCGCCGAAGCGCCTTTAGAAGATAGTCGAATCAGTAAATTACTGGTATTCGCTAATCGGTACGCAGGAGCAGAACAGGTTACGGTCGCCGTAAACATCATCCAGACGTTTCACCGTCGGCCAGTATTTGTCTGCCACGCCTGCCGGGAATACTGCAACTTCGCGGCTGTACGGATGCGCCCACTCAGCGACCAGTTCGTTCTGGATGTGCGGTGCGTTCACCAGTGGGTTATCTTCCAGCGGCCAGATACCGGCTTTCACCTGGTCGATTTCCGCGCGGATAGCCAGCATCGCGTCGATAAAGCGATCCAGTTCCACTTTGCTTTCAGATTCAGTCGGTTCCACCATCAGCGTACCCGCTACCGGGAACGACATGGTCGGCGCATGGAAACCGTAGTCGATCAGGCGCTTGGCAATATCCAACTCGCTGATGCCGGTTTCTTCTTTCAGCGGACGAATATCAAGAATACATTCGTGCGCCACGCGACCATCACGACCGGTATACAGCACCGGGAAGGCATCCTGCAGGCGGCTGGCAATATAGTTGGCGTTAAGAATTGCCACCTGGCTTGCTTTTTTCAGCCCTTCTGCGCCCATCATGCGTATGTACATCCAGCTGATGGGCAGGATAGAGGCGCTACCGAACGGTGCCGCAGAAACCGCGCCCTGACGGGTTAACATGCCTTCAATTTGCACCACGCTATGACCCGGTACAAACGGTGCCAGATGCGCTTTCACGCCGATTGGTCCCATACCCGGGCCGCCACCGCCGTGCGGAATACAGAAGGTTTTATGCAGGTTGAGGTGCGAAACATCCGCGCCAATAAAGCCCGGCGAGGTGATGCCAACCTGGGCGTTCATGTTCGCGCCATCAAGGTAAACCTGACCGCCGAACTGATGCACGATTTCACACACTTCACGGATCGTTTCTTCGTACACGCCGTGGGTGGAAGGATAGGTCACCATGATGCAGGAGAGATTATCGCCCGCCTGTTCGGCTTTCGCGCGCAGGTCAGTCAGGTCGATGTTGCCGTTTTTATCACACGCCACCACCACCACCTGCATCCCTGCCATATGGGCGGAAGCCGGGTTAGTCCCGTGCGCAGAGGCCGGGATCAGGCAGATATCGCGATGCCCTTCGTTGCGGCTTTCGTGATAATGACGAATCGCCAGCAGGCCCGCGTATTCGCCCTGTGCGCCAGAGTTCGGCTGCATACACACGGCGTCGTAACCGGTTAGTTTAACCAGCCAGTCAGCCAGCTGTGCAATCATCTGCTGATAACCTTCGGCCTGCTCAGGCGGGCAGAACGGGTGCAGTTCGGCAAATTCCGGCCAGGTGATCGGGATCATCTCGGCGGCGGCGTTCAGTTTCATGGTGCAGGAACCCAGCGGGATCATCGCCTGATTCAGCGCCAAATCTTTACGCTCCAGCGAGTGCATATAGCGCATCATTGCAGTTTCGCTGTGGTAGCGGTTAAACACCGGATGCGTCAGGATTTCATCGTCGCGCAGCATTGCAGGCTGAACAGAGCGGCTGTCGTGAGCCACGTCTTTGTCCAGCGTGTCGATCTCCAGCCCGTGGTTATCGCCCAGCAGCACGCTGAAAAGCTGCATCACGTTTTCGCGCGTGGTGGTTTCATCAAGGGTGATCCCCACGGCGTTCAGAATATCGCTACGCAGGTTGATTTCAGCCGCTTCGGCACGCGCCAGTACGCCGGCTTTGTCTGCCACTTCTACACATAAAGTGTCGAAATAGTGCGCATGGCGCAGCTTCAGACCTTTTTGTTGCAGGCCCGCCGCCAGGATATCGGTCAGACGGTGAATGCGGTTAGCAATACGTTTCAGGCCAACCGGACCGTGATAAACGGCATAGAGGCTGGCGATGTTTGCCAGCAGTACCTGGGAAGTACAAATGTTGGAGTTCGCTTTCTCGCGACGGATATGTTGCTCGCGAGTCTGCATCGCCATACGCAGCGCAGTATTGCCGGCGGCATCTTTCGATACGCCAATAATACGGCCCGGCATCGAGCGTTTGTATTCATCTTTCGCCGCAAAGAATGCCGCGTGTGGGCCACCGTAGCCCATTGGTACACCAAAGCGTTGCGCCGAACCAAAAACAATATCTGCGCCTTGTTTGCCCGGGGCGGTTAACAGCACCAGCGCCATAATATCGGCGGCTACGCTGACCACAATTTTGCGTGATTTCAGTTCGCTAATAAGCGTGGTGTAGTCGTGAATTTCACCAGTAGTGCCGACCTGCTGTAACAGCACGCCGAAGACGTCCTGGTGGTCGAGCACTTTTTGCGCGTCATCGACAATCACTTCAAAACCAAAGGTTTCAGCACGAGTACGTACCACATCCAGCGTTTGCGGATGGACGTCAGAAGCAACAAAGAAGCGGTTGGCATTTTTCAGTTTACTGACGCGTTTTGCCATCGCCATCGCTTCGGCGGCAGCAGTGGCTTCGTCCAGCAGAGAAGCCGAAGCCATATCCAGGCCAGTTAAATCCAGCGTTACCTGCTGGAAGTTGAGCAGTGCTTCGAGGCGGCCCTGGGAGACTTCAGGTTGATATGGGGTATACGCGGTATACCAGCCTGGATTTTCCAGCATGTTGCGCAGGATAACCGGTGGCAGCTGCACGGCGGTGTAACCCATGCCAATGTAAGACGTGAAGCGTTTATTGCGACTGGCAATAGCCTTGAGTTCCGCCAGTGCGGCGTATTCGGTCGCCGGTGCGCCAACCTGTGGCGGGGTCGCAAGCTGAATATCTTTCGGCACAATCTGGCCGGTCAGCGCGTTTAACGATTGTGCGCCAACGGCATTCAGCATTTCTTGCTGTTGCGCAGCGTCCGGTCCGATATGGCGTTCAATAAAAGCGCCGCTGTTTTCAAGCTGGCTTAACGTCTGTGTCATGAGCGATGGTTCCTGAAACGTGCAGTAAATTGTGAACATCTCTCTGTAGAGAGAGTTAGGGTGAGGAGAAATCTGCCTCACCCTAACTCTCCCGAAGAAGAGGGATAAAGCCGTTACTCGTCTTCTAACAATGCTTCGTATGCGTTCGCATCCAGCAGCGAATCCAGTTCGCTTTCATCGCTGGCTTTGATTTTAAAGATCCAACCGCCTGCGTATGGTTCGCTGTTTACCAGTTCAGGGGAGTCGCTCAGTGCGTCATTCACCGCCACGATTTCACCGCTTACTGGCGCATAAATATCTGATGCCGCTTTTACTGATTCGGCAACCGCGCAGTCATCGCCCGCGCTTACCGTTGCGCCCACTTCCGGCAGGTCAACAAACACCATATCGCCTAACAGCTCCTGGGCATGTTCGGTAATACCAACGGTGTAAGTACCGTCGGCTTCTTTACGCAGCCATTCGTGTTCTTTGCTGTATTTCAGTTCTGCTGGTACGTTGCTCATCAATCAATCTCCAAAAAAGTAAATCACGCGACGGCTTTGCCGTTACGCACAAAAACAGGTTTAGTCACTTTTACCGGCATTTCACGGTTGCGAATCTGTACGATCGCCGTTTCGCCAATGCCTTCCGGCACACGCGCCAGCGCAATGCTGTAACCCAGCGTCGGGGAGAAAGTACCGCTGGTGATAATGCCTTCTTGCAGGTTGCCCTGCGCATCGGTAAAACGTACCGGCAGTTCATTACGCAGCACGCCTTTTTCGGTCATCACCAGACCAACCAGTTTCTCTGTGCCATGTTCACGCTGCACTTCCAGGGCTTCACGACCGATAAAGTCACGATCTGCTGGTTCCCAGGCGATGGTCCAGCCCATGTTGGCGGCTAACGGAGAGATGGTTTCGTCCATCTCCTGACCATAAAGATTCATGCCCGCTTCCAGACGCAGCGTGTCACGCGCGCCCAGGCCGCATGGCTTAACGCCTGCTTCCACCAACGCGCGCCAGAAATCCGCCGCTTTTTCATTTGGCAGCGCAATTTCATAGCCCGCTTCACCGGTATAACCGGTAGTAGCAATAAACAGATCGCCCGCCTGTACGCCAAAGAACGGTTTCATTCCTTCCACCGCCTGACGCTGAGCATCATTAAACAGGGTGGCAGCTTTTACCTGCGCATTCGGCCCTTGCACAGCAATCATGGAAAGGTCGTCACGAACGGTAATGTCGATGCCGAAGGGTTCAGCGTGTTGGGTAATCCAGGAGAGGTCTTTTTCGCGGGTGGCGGAGTTTACAACGAGGCGGAAGAAATCTTCAGTGAAGTAGTAAACGATGAGGTCATCTATCACCCCGCCAGAGGCATTCAACATCCCCGAGTAAAGGGCTTTGCCGCTTTTGGTAAGCTTCGCCACATCGTTCGCCAGCAGATAACGTAGAAACTCCCGGGTGCGGCTGCCGCGAAGATCGACGATGGTCATGTGTGACACATCAAACATTCCGGCATCGGTACGTACCGCATGATGTTCGTCAATTTGCGAACCGTAATGCAGCGGCATCATCCAGCCGTGGAAATCCACCATGCGGGCGCCGCAAAGCGTGTGTTGTTCGTACAAAGGAGTCTGTTGTGCCATCTTGTCCTCATTGAATAAGCGGGGCTGACAACTTTTCATGGTGAAATTATCACCACGAAACCCAGCATCGGAGCCACTCCCGGTCCCCAACGCAATCGTTCTCTTTTCCCTGAACTTACCACCGAAACAGACAGTTAACCATAAGGTAAAATTGATCATCACATTAGCTTATGGTTAAAAATCGACAAAATCACAACAGAATAAAAAACTAAAAATAAAACTATAACTAACACAAAGATAATGCATTAAGAGCGTGAATTTTTACAATGCAATATTAACAACTAAAAAAATGTCAAAAATCACTAAATCAAAAAATCATGACATTAGAAAATGTAATGCGAAAATGCAGGTGAAATTAGTTTATTTCAAATGAGGAAAATCCCCCGGCCAAAAAGCCGGGAGACGAAAGTGTGATGGGTGTCAAATAAACAGCAGAAGAGAAATTTTTAACGCAGCCATTCAGGCAAATCGTTTAATCCCATTGCCTGACGGATAAGTTGCGGTTTAACGCCAGGAAGTGTATCGGCCAGTTTTAGACCAATATCGCGCAGCAGTTTTTTCGCCGGATTTGCTCCAGAAAAGAGATCGCGGAATCCCTGCATTCCTGCCAGCATCAGCGCCGCACTATGCTTACGGCTACGCTCATAGCGACGCAGGTAAATGTACTGCCCGATGTCTTTACCCTGACGATGCAACCGTTTCAGTTCAGCAATCAGCTCTGCTGCATCCATAAAGCCGAGATTTACCCCCTGCCCCGCCAGCGGATGAATGGTATGCGCGGCGTCGCCCACCAGCGCCAGACGGTGTGCGGCAAACTGGCGCGCATAACGCCCCGTCAGCGGGAACACCTGACGTTCACTCTCGAGCTTGCATAAGCCCAGGCGATTATCAAAAGCGATATTTAACGCGCGATTAAATTCGTCTTCACCTGCCTGCTGCATCCGCTGCGCTTCCTCTGGCGATAGTGACCAGACAATCGAACAAAGATGCGGATCGCTAAGTGGCAAAAAGGCCAGAATGCCTTCGCCATGGAAAACCTGACGCGCCACAGCTATATGCGCTTCTTCTGTACGAACAGTCGCCACCAGCGCGTGATGCTGATAATCCCAGAAAGTCAGCGGTATATCGGCTTTGTTGCGCAACCAGGAATTAGCACCGTCTGCACCAATCACCAGACGCGCCGTTAACATGCCGCCGTCTTTCAGCGTCAGGAAGGTTTCATTTTCTCCCCAGGCAACCTGCTGTAATTCTGCGGGAGCCAGCAAGGTGATATCTGACGACTGTTGCGCTTTGTTCCACAACGCGTAGTGAATGACTGAATTTTCAATGATATGCCCAAGATGGCTATAGCCCATGCTTTGATCGTCGAAAGAGATGTGACCAAAACTGTCTTTGTCCCACACTTCCATACCGTGATAGCAACTGGCTCTATGGGAGAGAATGTCCTGCCAGACACCAAGACGGGTGAGTAATTTTTCGCTGGCGGCATTGATAGCCGAAACGCGCAGTTGTGGTGGTGCATCCGCCGCCAGAGGCTCCGGTACGCGCTGCTCCAGTACAGCGACGCGTAAGCCGCTCCCCTGTAAGCCGCAGGCAACCGCCAGCCCCACCATGCCGCCGCCAACAATGGCTACATCAACACTTTGCATTGTTTATTCCTTAAAACCGCCTTCAACGCGCCACCCAACCGAGGGTGCGCTGCGCCAGCACATCGCGTGCCGGAGTGAATAATTCCATCGCCATCAGTCCGATATTACGTCCGACAACCAGCGGCGCCCAACGGTTGGCAAAAAGATGAACCAGACTGTCCGTGACGTCGATGGTCGCTTCGCGATCGCTCTGCCGACGCTGCTGATAACGGCACAGTACGCCGTAATCACCAATATCTTCTCCGCATTCCTGCGCCTGAGTCAGAGTTTCCGCAAGGCTCATAACATCACGCATACCGAGGTTAAATCCTTGCCCGGCAATCGGGTGCAGGGTTTGCGCCGCATTGCCCACCAGCACGGTGCGATGGGTAATCGGTTTGGCGGCGCGAGTTAACGTCAGCGGATAAGCACTGCGTTTTCCGGCGTGGGTAATTTGCCCCAGTCGCCAGCCAAAGGCAGACTGGAGTTCACGGCAAAACATCTCGTCGCTCCACGCCAGCACCTCTTCACGCCGTTCAAGTGGATGACACCAGACCAGCGAACAGCGTCCGTCAGACATCGGCAACATCGCCAGCGGGCCATGTTGCGTAAAGCGCTCAAAAGCGCGCCCTTCATGCGCAACGGAAGTCGCAACGTTGGCAATCACAGCTAGCTGTTCGTAAGGCTCCTGCTGCCAGTCAACGCCGCACGCAGTGGCTAACGCTGAATGGGTGCCGTCAGCAGCTACCAGCACGCGGCCCGTCAGCGTCTCGCCACTCTCCAGTGTCACTTCAACGTGACTCTGAGTACGGGCAACGTTAGCCACGCGATCCGGACAGTGCAGCGTGACGCCAGGTGCTTTACGCAACAGCGCAAACAGCCGTTGCCCGACATTGTGCAATTCGACAACCTGCCCCAGCGCCGCCAGTTGGTAATCTTCTGCGGCGAGGGTGACGAATCCAGCATGACCACGATCGCTGACATGCACGGTGGTGATGGCGGTTGCGCAATCAGCCAAAGATTGCCAGACGCCGATGCGCGCCAGTTGCTGACAAGTGCCTGCTGCCAGCGCAATAGCTCGTCCATCAAAGCCCGGATGAGCTTGTGACTCTGGCGCGGTCGCTTCAATCAAATGTACCGGCAACGCCCCGTGACTTAACCGGGAAATAGCCAGCGCCAGCGTCGCGCCCGCCATGCCGCCACCGACGATGATTACGCTCATTTCTTTCTCGCTGCTGCCATCAACGCTTCGATTTCTTCCGGCTTTTTCACCACACTGGCGGTGAGATTCTCGTTGCCGGTTTCGGTAATCACGATGTCATCTTCAATACGTATACCGATACCGCGATATTGTTCTGGCACATCCGCATCCGGCGCAATATACAGACCCGGCTCTACGGTCAGTACCATGCCCGGTTCAAGAATGCGCGAGCGATCCTGGCCATAAACGCCAACGTCATGGACATCCAGACCTAACCAGTGGCTAAGGCCGTGCATAAAGAAAGGACGATGTGCATTCTCGGTAATCAGTTCATCAACATCACCTTTCAGGATCCCCAGTTTTACCAGGCCGCTAATCATGATACGCACCACTTCACCGGTGACTTCCTGAATGGAGGTTCCCGGACGATACAGGCACAAGCTGGTTTCGAGAGATTCCAGCACAATGTCGTAGATTTCACGCTGGGCCTGGGTGAATTTACCGTTGACCGGGAAGGTGCGAGTGATATCGCCAGCGTAACCTTTATATTCACAACCCGCGTCAATTAACACCAGGTCGCCATCGCGCATTTCACACTCGTTTTCGGTGTAATGCAGAATGCAGCCATTTTCACCGCTGCCAACAATGGTGTTATAGGAGGGGTAACGTGCGCCGTGGCGGTTAAATTCGTGGTGAATTTCACCTTCCAGATGGTACTCGAACATCCCCGGACGGCATTTTTCCATCGCCCGGGTGTGCGCCAGAGCGGTGATTTCACCCGCACGGCGAAGTACGGCAATCTCTTCCGGCGATTTGAACAGGCGCATTTCATGAACAATGGGACGCCAGTCGATCATCGTTGCCGGTGCGGTAAGATTTTGCCGCGAGCCTTTACGTAGTTTTTCCAGCGCGCTGTTAACGATTTCGTCAGCATAGGTATATTCGCCCTGAGCGTGATAAACCACATCCAGACCATTAAGCAGTTGATAAAGTTGCTGATTGATTTCGCTGAACGCCAGAGCGCGGTCAACGCCCAGTTTCTCTGGCGCGGCATCCTGACCTAAACGACGACCAAACCAGATCTCCGCCGTCAGGTCGCGCACGCGGTTAAACAAAACGCTGTGGTTATGAGTGTCATCGCTTTTAATCAGCACCAGTACCGCTTCCGGTTCATTAAAGCCGGTGAAGTACCAGAAGTCGCTGTTCTGGCGATAAGGGTATTCGCTGTCGGCGCTACGGGTCACTTCCGGTGCAGCAAAAATCAGCGCGGCGCTGCCGGGTTGCATTTGCTCCACCAGGGCCTGACGGCGACGCTGAAATTCCTGCTGAGATATATCACTCATAACACTCTCCTTACGTTTTTTGTTTTTAGTGTAGAGTTGGTTTTTGTACTTCTGGCGCGGTCGGTTGCGGATGAGTAAAGGTGTCGTGGCATAACAGCGCGGCAACACGGACGTACTCGATGATCTCTTCAAGCGACATTTCCAGCTCTTCTTGATCTTCGTCTTCGTCGTAGCCCAGCTGCGCGATGTTACGCAGATCGTCGATGGCTTCACCGGTTTCGCCGTTCACTTTGTCCAGCTTCGGTTGCGTAACGCCAAGACCGAGCAGAAAGTGATTTACCCAGCCTGCCAACGCATCAGCGCGATCGAATACGCTAACGTCATCGCCATCAGGCAGATAAAGCTGAAAAAGGAAGCCATCATCTTGCAGGGCATCACTGGTGGCAGAGTGCATTTTGCGCAATGCCTGGGCCAGTTCGTGCCCGAAAGCCATACCTTCGTTCGTCAGGTCGTGAAGCAGCGGCAACCAGGAGCTGTCATCATTACCGCCACATAACATTCCGCTGATTAAACCATGCATTTCAGCAGGGGTCAGACCTGTCCCTTGTTGGTTCAGATACTGGTTCATTTCATTGTAACCAGGCATTTCGTTCTGTATTGACATAAGCATTCGGCATCAAAGGGAGGAAGATTCATGATATGCTATCACTTTGGACCCTGGTGGACCAGAAAAGGGCTTGTCTCATTGCACCAGGGTAGCTATAGTTTCGCCCCTTCGCAGACCAAAGGTCTGAAGGCGAAGGCAGCGCAGTCAATCAGCAGGAAGGTGGCATGTCTGCACAACCCGTCGATATCCAAATTTTTGGCCGTTCACTGCGTGTGAATTGCCCGCCTGACCAAAGGGATGCGTTGAATCAGGCTGCGGACGATCTGAACCAACGGTTGCAAGATCTGAAAGAACGCACTAGAGTCACAAATACTGAACAGTTGGTCTTCATTGCCGCATTGAATATCAGCTACGAGTTAGCGCAAGAAAAAGCGAAGACTCGTGACTACGCGGCAAGTATGGAACAGCGTATTCGGATGCTGCAACAGACCATAGAACAAGCGTTACTTGAACAAGGTCGCATCACCGAAAAAACGAACCAAAACTTTGAATGACACTTTTCGGTTTACTGTGGTAGAGTAACCGTGAAGACAAAATTTCTCTGAGATGTTCGCAAGCGGGCCAGTCCCCTGAGCCGATATTTCATACCACAAGAATGTGGCGCTCCGTGGTTGGTGAGCATGCTCGGTCCGTCCGAGAAGCCTTAAAACTGCGACGACACATTCACCTTGAACCAAGGGTTCAAGGGTTACAGCCTGCGGCGGCATCTCGGAGATTCCCTTCTTATCTGGCACCAGCCATGACGCAACTACCAGAACTTCCACTGACATTATCCCGACAAGAAATCCGCAAAATGATTCGGCAACGTCGTCGTGCGTTAACGCCGGAACAACAGCGAGAAATGGGGCAACAAGCCGCTACCCGGATGATGACTTATCCCCCGGTGGTGATGGCGCATACGGTCGCTGTATTCCTTTCTTTTGATGGCGAACTCGACACCCAGCCGCTCATAGAGCAACTCTGGCGCGCGGGTAAGCGCGTGTATCTTCCAGTTTTACATCCCTTTAGTGCTGGTAATTTGCTGTTCCTGAATTACCATCCGCAAAGCGAACTGGTGATGAACAGATTGAAGATTCACGAGCCAAAACTGGACGTGCGCGATGTGCTTCCCCTTTCCCGGTTAGACGTGCTGGTCACACCGCTGGTCGCCTTTGATGAATACGGTCAACGCCTGGGAATGGGCGGTGGTTTTTATGATCGGACCTTACAAAACTGGCAGCACTACAAAATTCAGCCAGTAGGTTATGCCCATGATTGCCAGTTAGTGGAAAAACTCCCTGTAGAAGAATGGGATATTCCGCTGCCTGCGGTGGTTACACCATCGAAAGTCTGGGAGTGGTAAGGGCGACACACCTGCATCGCCCTGATTGACATCGTTGATTCTTTGACCTAATTTAATGAGTAAGGGTAAGGGAGGATTACTCCTCCCCTGAGACTGACTGTTAATAAGCTGGGAAACTTATGAGTAACAGTACAATCAGTATGATGACAAGTCGCATCATAACCCTTCTCCTTCAAGCCCTCGCTTCGGTGAGGGCTTTACCGTTACAGCCCCATGCTGCCTCGCCATCGTAAACTCTCTTTAAATAAGCACAACGCTTTGATCTTCCTTTAAATCTTTTCTTCGAGCGCGCTCGTAAAACGTCATGCAAGGTATGAAAACATTGTGGCAAAAGGGATTTATTACGGCAGTAAACGCGAGCAGTGATGTGACTTTCAAAAAGATCGGTTCAGGGCGACGCATCCCGCATCGCCCTGATTGACATCGTCGATTCTTTGACCTAATTTAGTGAGTAAGGGTAAGGGAGGATTACTCCTCCCTGTGACTGACTGTTAATAAGCTCCGAAACTTATCAGTAACAGTACAATCAGTATGATGACAAGTCGCATCATAACCCTTCTCCTTCAAGCCCTCGCTTCGGTGAGGGCTTTACCGTTACAGCCCCATGCTGTCCCGCCATCGTAAATCCTCATTTAATAAACACAACGCATTGATCTGTCTTTGATTTATTTCTTCGAGTAGACTCGCAAAGGCGATTGCAGCGCACGACAAATAGCAGTGACTTGCGCAGGAAAAGGATAAAAAAACGGGCAAGCCAGTGGCTTGCCCGTTGATTGTTTAAAGAAGGGAAATTAGTACAGCAGGCGGGCGCGAATGGTACCCGGAATAGCTTTCATGGCCTGAAGAGCATTTTCAGCAACGTATTCGTCTGCTTCAATATCAATAACGACGTAACCCATCAGGGCTGAAGTTTGCAAATATTGCGCAGCAATGTTGACGCCCTGCTCGGCAAAGATTTTGTTCAGCGCAGTCAGCACGCCCGGACGATTTTCGTGGATGTGCATCAGACGGCGTCCACCATGTAGCGGCAGCGATACTTCCGGGAAATTCACAGCAGAGAGCGTGGAACCGTTGTCAGAGTACTTGATCAATTTACCCGCAACTTCCAGCCCAATGTTCTCCTGCGCTTCCTGAGTCGAACCGCCAATGTGTGGCGTCAGCAGAACGTTATCGAATTCGCACAGCGGAGAGGTAAACGGATCGCTATTGGTCGCCGGTTCTGTCGGGAACACGTCGATTGCCGCCCCTGCCAGATGTTTGCTCGCCAGCGCATCACACAACGCAGGAATATCCACCACCGTTCCGCGCGAGGCGTTAATCAACAGCGAACCGGGCTTCATGAGCGAGATCTCTTTCGCTCCCATCATATTTTTGGTAGATGGATTCTCTGGCACATGTAGACTTACCACATCGCTCATATTCAGCAGGTCAGAAAGATGCTGCACCTGAGTGGCGTTACCCAACGGCAGTTTGTTTTCAATATCATAGAAGTAAACATACATTCCCAGCGACTCAGCCAGAATGCCCAGTTGCGTACCGATATGACCATAGCCAATGATACCCAACTTTTTGCCACGTGCTTCAAAAGAACCCGCAGCCAGTTTGTTCCACACACCACGGTGCGCTTTAGCATTGGCTTCCGGCACGCCGCGCAATAGAAGCAGAAGTTCGCCAATCACCAACTCAGCGACAGAGCGCGTATTTGAGAACGGCGCATTAAATACCGGAATCCCACGTTTTGACGCCGCATCCAGATCAACCTGGTTTGTTCCGATACAGAAACAACCAATAGCGACCAGTTTTTCTGCAGCGTTGATCACGTCTTCAGTCAGATGGGTACGGGATCGCAGGCCGATGAAGTGGGCATCGCGGATGGATTCTTTTAATTGTTCATCATCCAGCGCGCCTTTGTGAAATTCGATGTTGGTGTAACCCGCTGCACGAAGGCTTTCCAGCGCCTTTTGATGCACGCCTTCTACCAGCAGAAACTTAATCTTGTCTTTCTCCAGCGATACCTTTGCCATTTACCCAGTCCTGTCTTTTGAAATGTTGTGTGCGGATTTGCATCCGCCTTTCAACATATCAAAAAATAATATTGCGGCAATATGAACGTTTGCGTCGCAATGTTGAGGAAATATCATGCAAGGGTAATTCTTGGATGAATATGCTGGATAAGCGAATTTATTTAGAGAAATCGTCAATAGCGAGCTGAAAACGTGACACATGTCACCAAAATTAACGAAGAGAATTTTTTTAACGGGGGAGGTTCCCCCGTCAGATCATTTCACAATGGTTTTGACACCGTCAGGTGTGCCAATCAGCGCAACGTCCGCGCCACGGTTAGCAAATAAGCCAACAGTCACCACGCCAGGAATCGCATTAATGGCGTTTTCCATCGCTACCGGGTCAAGGATTTCCATGCCGTGGACATCGAGGATCACGTTACCGTTATCGGTCACCACGCCCTGACGATATTCAGGAAGACCGCCCAGTTTCACCAATTGTCGCGCCACTGCGCTACGCGCCATCGGAATAACTTCTACCGGCAGCGGGAATTTGCCCAGAATATCGACCTGCTTGGAGGCGTCCGCAATGCAGATAAATTTTTCTGCGACCGAGGCAATAATTTTTTCACGGGTCAGGGCTGCGCCGCCGCCTTTGATCATCTGCATATGGCCGTTGATTTCATCTGCGCCATCAACATAGATGCCGAGGCTGTCGACTTCGTTGAGATCAAAAACGTGAATGCCGAGGCTTTTCAGTTTTTCAGTGGAAGCATCTGAACTGGAAACGGCCCCCTCAATCTGGCCTTTCATCGTGCCGAGCGCATCAATAAAGTGTGCGGCGGTGGAACCTGTACCTACACCAACAATGGTACCGGGCTGAACATACTGAAGTGCCGCCCATCCTACTGCTTTTTTCAATTCATCCTGCGTCATGATCGTTTCGCCTGTGGTATGAAATTTCACACGCATTATATACAAAAAAAGCGCTTCAGACCCCGTTGGCAAGTCGCGCGGTTAACTCACCTATAAAATATCGCGCAATCGCAGGCATCCCCCCTGCGCCCGACACTCTGCGGCAAACTTTTCCCCTGACGCCGCCGCCCCATTTGCGAGAAGAAACCTTTCAGGTGCTTCGTGGTTAGGAGGAGTGCAAAAACGCACAGATTCAGCAGGAAGTGGATGATATTCACAGTGCAATAGCTGAACTGGCATCATGCAATGTGCTGATTATTGGCGCACCGATAATTAATTACAGCGTTTAATCCGGCCTCAAAATCTGAATAGATCAGGTCTGTCAGGTGGGTTTAACGTTTCGTTTTACCTTTGCAGGTGCTGTTGGGTTATTGACGAATAAACCCACATTTATTGTCTCGACGCACGACGGTATCTACTGCGATGAAGCACATCAGGCTTTGGATCATCAGGAGAGCTATCTGCAAGCTACGCTGAATATAATGGGAATGACCAAAACACATATTTTGCGTGCGGAAGACGTCGATAAAATACAACCGGGACGCGAACTCGCCGAGCGAAATGCCTTCGCGCATATCCCCGATCTTTTAAGCTGCGCGGTTAACCACTAATACAAATGTTACCCGCCAACCGCTTCGGTGTATGCAACCTGACACAAAATTGTGTCATAGTGCAGAAAAAACATTTATCAGGAGCAGACAACAGCAATGAAACGCCCGGACTACAGAACATTACAGGCACTGGACGCGGTGATACGTGAACGAGGATTTGAGCGCGCGGCACAAAAACTGTGCATTACGCAATCAGCCGTCTCACAGCGTATAAAGCAACTGGAAAATATGTTCGGGCAACCATTGCTGGTGCGTACTGTGCCGCCACGCCCTACGGAACAAGGGCAAAAACTACTGGCTCTGTTACGGCAAGTCGAATTACTGGAAGAAGAGTGGCTGGGCGACGAACAAACCGGTTCGACTCCGCTGCTGCTTTCATTGGCGGTCAACGCCGACAGTCTGGCAACCTGGCTGCTTCCGGCACTGGCTCCGGTATTGGCTGATTCGCCTATTCGACTGAATTTGCAGGTAGAAGATGAAACCCGCACTCAGGAACGTCTGCGTCGTGGCGAAGTGGTCGGCGCAGTGAGTATTCAACATCAGGCGCTACCGAGTTGTCTTGTCGATAAGCTCGGTGCACTCGACTATCTGTTCGTCAGCTCCAAACCGTTTGCCGAAAAATATTTCCCTAACGGCGTAACACGTTCAGCACTGCTGAAAGCGCCTGTTGTGGCGTTTGACCATCTTGACGACATGCACCAGGCCTTTTTACAGCAAAACTTCGATCTGCCTCCAGGCAGCGTACCCTGTCATATCGTTAACTCTTCGGAGGCGTTCGTGCAACTTGCTCGTCAGGGCAACACTTGCTGTATGATCCCACATCTGCAAATCGAGAAAGAACTTGCCAGCGGTGAGCTGATCGACCTGACACCAGGGCTATTTCAACGCCGAATGCTCTACTGGCACCGCTTTGCGCCTGAAAGCCGCATGATGCGTAAAGTCACTGATGCATTGCTCGATTATGGTCACAAAGTCCTTCGTCAGGACTAATCCATCAAAAAATGCCTGGTAGCACATATCAGGCATCACCCTCACTCCATTTCGCATTCCTTGAATCACATCACAAAATAGACAAATCTCAGGCGGCAAAAAACGACGTCTGCATGCATTTTTTTTGCTGGAGACAAAACCACGTAAAAAGCTCACCGTAAGCGCAAATACCCTCATTTTGATTGCGTTTTATGGAGCAAATAATGTCTAACGTGAAGGAGTGGCAACAGCTTGCCAACAAGGAATTAAGTCGTCGGGGGAAAACTGTCGACTCGCTAGTTCAGCAAACCGCGGAAGGGATCACCATCAAACCGCTGTACACCGAAGCCGATCTCGACAATCTGGAAGTGACCGATACCCTTCCTGGCTTGCCGCCCTACGTTCGCGGCCCGCGTGCCACTATGTATACCGCCCAACCGTGGACCATCCGTCAGTATGCCGGTTTCTCGACGGCAAAAGAGTCCAACGCTTTTTATCGCCGTAACCTGGCAGCCGGGCAAAAAGGTCTTTCCGTTGCGTTTGACCTTGCTACCCACCGCGGCTACGACTCCGACAACCCACGCGTGGCGGGCGACGTCGGCAAAGCTGGCGTCGCTATTGATACCGTGGAAGATATGAAGGTGCTATTCGACCAGATCCCGCTCGATAAAATGTCGGTTTCGATGACCATGAATGGCGCAGTGCTACCAGTACTGGCGTTTTATATCGTCGCCGCAGAAGAGCAAGGTGTTACGCCTGATAAACTGACCGGCACAATTCAAAACGATATCCTCAAAGAGTATCTCTGCCGCAACACCTATATTTACCCACCGAAACCGTCAATGCGCATTATCGCTGACATCATCGCCTGGTGTTCTGGCAATATGCCGCGCTTCAATACCATTAGCATCAGCGGCTACCACATGGGTGAAGCGGGTGCGAACTGCGTGCAACAGGTGGCGTTTACTCTCGCCGATGGGATTGAGTACATCAAAGCGACAATCTCCGCCGGGCTGAAAATTGATGACTTCGCTCCTCGCCTGTCGTTCTTCTTTGGTATCGGCATGGATCTGTTTATGAACGTCGCCATGTTGCGTGCTGCACGTTATTTGTGGAGCGAAGCGGTCAGTGGATTTGGCGCACAAGATCCGAAATCACTGGCGCTGCGTACCCACTGCCAGACCTCAGGCTGGAGCCTGACTGAACAGGATCCATATAACAACGTTATCCGTACCACCATTGAAGCACTGGCTGCGACACTGGGCGGTACTCAGTCACTACATACCAACGCCTTTGATGAAGCACTTGGCTTACCTACCGAATTCTCAGCACGCATCGCCCGGAACACTCAGATCATCATTCAGGAAGAATCAGAACTCTGCCGCACCGTCGATCCGCTGGCCGGATCTTATTACGTTGAGTCGCTGACCGATCAGATCGTCAAACAAGCCAGAGCCATTATCCAACAGATCGATGAAGCTGGCGGCATGGCGAAAGCGATCGAAGCGGGCTTGCCGAAACGGATGATCGAAGAAGCATCTGCGCGTGAACAGTCGCTGATCGACCAGGGCAAACGTGTCATCGTTGGTGTTAACAAGTACAAACTGGAACACGAAGATGAAACCGATGTACTTGAGATCGACAACGTGATGGTGCGTAACGAGCAAATTGCTTCGCTGGAACGCATTCGTGCCACCCGTGATGATGCCGCCGTAACCGCCGCATTGAACGCTCTGACTCACGCCGCACAGCATAACGAAAACCTGCTGGCTGCCGCCGTTAATGCAGCTCGCGTTCGCGCCACCCTGGGTGAAATCTCCGATGCGCTGGAAGCTGCTTTCGACCGTTATCTGGTGCCGAGCCAGTGTGTTACCGGCGTGATTGCGCAAAGCTATCATCAGTCAGAGAAATCTGCCTTCGAGTTCGATGCCATTGTTGCGCAAACGGAGCAGTTCCTTGCCGACAATGGTCGTCGCCCGCGCATTCTGATCGCCAAAATGGGCCAGGATGGGCACGATCGCGGCGCGAAAGTGATCGCCAGCGCCTATTCCGATCTCGGTTTCGACGTTGATTTAAGCCCGATGTTCTCCACTCCAGAAGAGATCGCCCGCCTGGCTGTAGAAAACGACGTTCATGTGGTGGGCGCATCCTCACTGGCTGCCGGTCATAAAACGCTGATCCCGGAACTGGTCGAAGCGCTGAAGAAATGGGAGCGCGAAGACATCTGCGTCGTCGCTGGTGGCGTTATTCCACCGCAGGATTATGCCTTTCTGCAAGAGCGCGGCGTGGCGGCGATTTATGGGCCAGGTACGCCTATGCTTGATAGCGTACGCGACGTACTGAATCTGATTAGCCAACATCATGATTAACGAAGCCACGCTTACAGAAAGTATTCGGCGCTTACGTCAGGGTGAGCGTGCCACGCTCGCCCTGGCAATGACGCTGGTAGAAAGCCGTCACCCGCGTCATCAAATGCTAAGCACACAACTGCTTGACGCCATTATGCCGTACTGTGGTAACGCCCTGCGGCTGGGCGTTACCGGCACACCCGGTGCGGGGAAGAGTACCTTTCTTGAAGCCTTTGGCATGTTACTGATTCGCCAGGGATTAAAGGTTGCGGTTATCGCGGTCGATCCCAGCAGCCCGGTCACTGGCGGTAGCATTCTCGGGGATAAAACCCGCATGAATGATCTGGCGCGTGCCGATGCGGCGTTTATTCGCCCGGTCCCCTCCTCCGGTCATCTGGGCGGTGCCAGTCAGAGAGCACGGGAGTTAATGCTGTTATGCGAAGCGACGGGTTATGACGTGGTGATTGTCGAAACGGTTGGCGTCGGGCAGTCGGAAACGGAAGTGGCCCGCATGGTGGACTGTTTTATCTCGTTGCAAATTGCCGGTGGCGGCGATGATCTGCAAGGCATTAAGAAGGGGCTGATGGAAGTGGCTGATCTGATCGTTATCAACAAAGACGATGGTGATAATCATACCAATGTCGCCATTGCCCGTCATATGTACGAGAGTGCCCTACATATTCTGCGGCGTAAGTATGAAGAATGGCAGCCACGGGTTCTGACTTGTAGCGCACTGGAAAAACGTGGAATCGATGAGATCTGGCACGCCATCATCGACTTCAAAACCGCGATGACTGCCAGTGGTCATTTACAACAGGTACGGCATCAACAATCTGTTGAATGGCTGCGTACGCAAACTGAAGAGGAAGTACTGCATCACCTGTTCGCGAATGAAGATTTCGATCGCTATTACCACCAGACGCTTTTAGCGGTCAAAAACAATACGCTCTCACCGCGCACTGGCCTGCGGCAGCTCAGTGAATTTATCCAAACGCAATATTTTGATTAAAGGAATTTTTATGTCTTATCAGTTTGTGAACGTTGTCACGATCAACAAAGTGGCGGTCATTGAGTTTAACTATGGCCGCAAACTTAATGCTTTAAGTAAAGTCTTTATTGATGACCTTATGCAGGCATTAAGCGATCTCAATCGACCCGAAATTCGCTGTATCATTCTGCGCGCTCCGAGTGGTTCCAAAGTCTTCTCCGCAGGTCACGATATTCACGAGTTACCGTCAGGAGGTCGCGATCCGCTCTCCTACGATGATCCGTTGCGTCAGATCACCCGCATGATCCAAAAATTCCCGAAACCGATCATCTCGATGGTGGAAGGTAGTGTTTGGGGTGGCGCATTTGAAATGATCATGAGTTCAGATCTGATTATCGCCGCCAGTACCTCAACCTTCTCAATGACGCCTGTAAACCTCGGCGTCCCGTACAACCTGGTAGGCATTCACAACCTGACCCGCGACGCTGGCTTCCACATTGTCAAAGAGCTGATTTTTACTGCTTCGCCAATTACCGCTCAGCGCGCGCTGGCTGTCGGCATCCTCAATCATGTTGTGGAAGTGGAAGAACTGGAAGATTTCACCTTACAAATGGCGCACCACATCTCTGAGAAAGCGCCGTTAGCCATTGCAGTTATCAAAGAAGAGCTGCGCGTACTGGGCGAAGCGCACACCATGAACTCCGATGAATTTGAACGTATTCAGGGGATGCGCCGCGCAGTTTATGACAGCGAAGATTACCAGGAAGGCATGAACGCTTTCCTCGAAAAACGTAAACCTAATTTCGTTGGTCATTAATCCCTGCGAACGAAGGAGTAAAAATGGAAACTCTGTGGACAAGGATGACCGCCGATGAAGCGGCAGAAATTATCCAGCACAACGACATGGTGGCATTTAGCGGCTTTACCCCAGCGGGTTCGCCGAAAGCCCTTCCCACCGCGATTGCCCGTCACGCCAATGAACAGCATGAGGCCAAAAAGCCATATCAAATTCGCCTGCTGACGGGGGCGTCAATTAGCGCCGCCGCTGACGATGTACTTTCTGACGCCGATGCTGTTTCCTGGCGTGCACCCTATCAAACATCGTCCGGTTTGCGTAAGAAGATCAATCAGGGCGCGGTGAGTTTCGTTGACCTGCATTTGAGCGAAGTAGCGCAAATGGTCAATTACGGTTTCTTCGGTGACATCGATGTTGCAGTCATTGAAGCATCAGCACTGGCACCGGATGGTCGAGTCTGGTTAACCAGCGGGATCGGTAACGCGCCCACCTGGCTGCTGCGGGCGAAGAAAGTGATCATTGAACTCAATCACTATCACGATCCGCGCGTTGCAGAGTTTGCAGATATCGTGATTCCTGGCGCACCACCACGGCGCAATAGCGTGTCGATCTTTCATGCGATGGATCGCGTCGGTACCCGCTACGTGCAAATCGATCCGAAAAAGATTGTCGCCGTCGTGGAAACCAACTTACCCGACGCCGGTAATATACTGGATAAACAAAATCCCATGTGCCAGCAGATTGCCGATAACGTGGTCACGTTCTTGTTGCAGGAAATGGCGCATGGACGTATTCCGCCGGAATTCCTGCCACTGCAAAGTGGCGTGGGCAATATCAATAATGCAGTCATGGCGCGACTAGGAGAAAACCCGGATATACCACCGTTTATGATGTATTCGGAAGTGCTTCAGGAATCAGTAGTGCATTTGCTTGAAACCGGCAAAATCAGCGGAGCCAGCGCCTCCAGCCTGACAATCTCGGCCGATTCCCTGCGCAAGATTTACGACAATATGGACTACTTTGCCAGCCGCATTGTGTTGCGTCCGCAGGAGATTTCCAATAACCCGGAAATCATCCGTCGTCTGGGAGTTATCGCTCTGAACGTCGGCCTGGAGTTTGATATTTACGGGCATGCCAACTCAACGCACGTAGCCGGAGTTGATTTAATGAACGGTATTGGCGGTAGCGGTGATTTTGAACGCAACGCTTATCTGTCGATCTTTATGGCCCCGTCGATTGCTAAAGAAGGTAAGATTTCAACCGTCGTACCAATGTGCAGCCATGTTGATCACAGCGAACACAGCGTCAAAGTGATCATCACCGAACAAGGGATCGCCGATCTGCGTGGACTTTCTCCGCTTCAACGCGCACGTACTATCATTGATAATTGTGCACATCCCATGTATCGGGATTATCTGCATCGCTATCTGGAAAATGCGCCCGGCGGACATATTCACCACGATCTTAACCACGTCTTCGACTTACACCGTAATTTAATCGCAACCGGCTCGATGCTGGGTTAATGACTCGTCCCGTCACGATCTTCAGCAATATGCTGAAGCATCGTGGCGGTATATCGATGATTTCTGATTGAATATAGATATTCCTGCATATACATCGGCCTGTGTGGCGCATCAAAATATTTCAGCGTTGCCGGATTCACCAGTCGCCAGGCAAAATGCGGGATCACCGTTAGAAAATGTCCGCGCTCCACGGCGCTGATTTTGGCCATAAAACTGTAGGGGCGATAAATAATGGTTGGATTGATCCCACAAGGACGCATATTCGCATCAATCATTGCTTCGAAGTTGGCCCGGTTCTGAAAGCGCATTTGTAGCCAGGGCAGCTCCTGAAGCAGCTCTTGCTCTTGTCGCTCTTCGTAACGGCGAGAAACGAGAAAGCCTAATCGCAGCGGCGGTAGTTCACTGATAGTCAGGTTTTCCAGCTCTTGAACTCGTGCAGATACATGCTGTGGGGAGATAATAAAATCTAACTGACGATCAAAAAGATTATCGATAACGCCGTTTTCGCTGAACTCAACAGGTTGGGCGGTCACGCCTTCGTACTTATCTCCGAGACTAATCAACTGATCAAAAATAATTGTCGGATAAGTATTATCTATGCCTATCACAATTTCACGAGAATGACGCCCTGAATTATGGATTTCATTATCGATAGCAGAAAGCCGTTGATAAACTGGGAACAGTTTTTGATATAGTTCCTGCCCAGCCTTATTGAGGCTGATATTATTATCTTTGCGGGTAAATAGCGTATAGCCAATTTGTTCTTCCAGCGCGGCAATACTTTTGCCAAATGGCGAAGCCGTCATATGGATTTTTTCTGCCGCCCGAGCGATATTATTGGTTTGCGCTAATAAAATGAAATTGCGCATCTTTTTCGAAATAAAAATATCCATACCGCCTCCCTCGCATCCTTGTCCGCTTAACCGTTTCAGTCAGCCTATCCTTGATGAAATCGCGAGCAAAGATAGATGATTGCGTCATGGTTTTACAGAAAATTACAGAAAAAAGAGGCTATATCAGATAAAGACATTAGCCCGACAAATGCGTCGGGCTACAAGTATTATTGTGCGGCAGGTGTTTTAACGGGTTGTTGATCCACTGGTTCTAACTGGAATACCACATCGACCTGATCATCAAACTGAATAGCAGCCTGCTCGTAAGTTTCCTGGATGGACACGGGTGCGGCATCGGCTTTCATCATTCGCACCATAGGGCTGGGCTGATAGTTAGAAACATGGTAGCGCACGCTATATACTGGCCCAAGTTTGCGGTTAAAGCCGTTCGCCAGCTCCTGCGCCTGATGAATCGCGTTATCAATCGCTGCCTTACGCGCTTTGTTTTTATAGGCATCCGGCTGCGCCACGCCCAGCGACACAGAACGAATTTCGTTAAGACCCGCCTTCAGTGCCCCATCCAGCAAGGAATTCAGTTTGTCTAACTGGCGGAGCGTGACTTCCACTGTTCTCACAGCGCGGTATCCTTTCAGGATACTTTTACCATCCTGATAATCATAATCTGGCTGGGTGCGTAAGTTCGCGGAACTGATATCTTTTTTCGCGATCTGATTGAGTTCAAGGAAGGAAATGTATTGTGCGACGCGCTCATCAGCCTGTTTCTTGGCGGTAGCGGCATCTTTCGCGGCCACGTTGACTTCAATAGCAAGAGTGGCAATGTCTGGCACCGCATCCACGCTGGCCGTACCGGAGGTGACAATATGCGGTCCATCCGGCAATTCGTTAGCCTGCGCTGCCATCCCGCTAAAACCCATTAATGCCGCCAGGGCGATAACTTTGAACTTCACGTTAGTCTCTCCGTGTTAATTGACTTGCCCAACATTCAGGACCTCTGGAGGCAAGCTTAGCGCCTCTGTTTAATTTTTCCATCAGATAGCACCTAACTGAACAAGACTTGTGCATGGGCAATACCGTCTCTCGCCAGTTGCAGAGCGATAAACCACATCACACCACCAACAATAATATTAATAATACGCTGCGCTTTGGCGGTACGCAGACGCGGTGCCAGCCAGGCTGCGAGAAGAGCCAGACCAAAGAACCACAAGAAAGAGGCACTAATTGTGCCTAGTGCAAACCAACGTTTTGGCTCGATATCAAGCTGCCCGCCAAGGCTCCCCAGCACAACAAAAGTATCCAGGTAAACATGGGGATTCAACCAGGTCACAGCCAACATTGTGGCGATAATTTTCCATCTTCCTTGCTTCAGGACTTCGGCACTGGCTAACTCAATATTACTGCTCATCGCTGTTTTAAAAGCGCCAAAACCATACCACAGCAAAAAGGCCACTCCGCCCCAGGTGACCAGCGCCAGCAACCACGGCGACTGCATCAATAACGCACTGCCACCAAAAATCCCGGCGCAAATCAGGACCAAATCGCTGATAGCACAAAGTAAGGCAATCATAATGTGGTATTGACGGCGAATACCCTGATTCATCACAAAAGCATTTTGCGGACCAAGCGGCAGGATCATAGCTGCACCAAGTGCAAGACCTTGAAAATAATAGGATATCATTTTGATTATTCCGAACTCATTATCTGTTTTGCAGACTATAGCGTGTGAGCATCATTAGCGGAAATGCATATTATTAATCACATATTAATAATATTAATAACAAAACGAACAGTTAGGATGCGTGGCTATTTTTTGGATAACAATATCACTCACAGGAATCGCGCTAAGGCCATTACGGCCTCGCTTTATAAAGGACTCACACAATGCATGCTTATGATCTTACCCTCTTGCCCCGTCCTATCCGCGAAAATATGCCACGCCAACAAGGCTGGTGCTTTGGCTTACCGCCTGGAATAACGCCGGAACAATGGCCACTGGATCCAAATAATGGTTTCCCATTGAATCATGGATTTACGCTACTGTTGCCGGAAGATTATCGGATTTATGGGCCTGAGATTGTCGCGTTATCTTTTTTTGCTGTTGCACTCGAGCACAACGATGGCGGAACGCCATGTATAGAAGAAATATTGGATGTGTTTGAGAATTTTGAATCCTGCGTACTACCCAAAGATCCAGATCTTTATTTTTTCTGGCTGACAGAAAAACAACGTCATCCACGGCTATTTCGGATGGAGGATATTTTAGGGTGTTCTTATGCTGTGATTTTACTAACCCAGCAAGAGTTCGATGGCCCATTTTGTGAGCCGCCTGAACTTATACCTAACCACTATCGCGACCAGCAAGATACGCCAGAATGGCTGACCAGTGGCAGTGCTTTTAGTTATTTTCAGGCTAACGTCAGACCAAAAGATACGCCTGAAAGCAATTTTATTTACCGTAAATTAGGCACTATTCCTGAGCAATCGCTGGCGTTCAACCTGGCGATTTCATCCGAGCCACGCGCTTTCGATCCGAATGCGGGTATTAGCCCGACGGAATCTGAAGATACGCAATACCAATCGATCTATTATTTTTTTGAGGACGCAGAAGGAAACTGCGAATGCAAAACTCATCAATGGCATAACGCACACCAGCCCAATCATCTCGGTGGTTCAATGGCGCCCGTGCAGTCTATACCTGATGGAATATCGCCTTATTATATTGAGTTTGAAGAGTATTTCGGCGGGTATAATTTCGGTACTGGCAATGCATGGCTGGACTTAGAAAATATGAAGTGTGATTTTAATTGTTAAAATTCACACATCTTGACATTAATGATAAACAACTAAAATTACAGATGGAACTGACATGGTATTCAAACACTTTTTACTTTCTCTTGTATCAGGATTACTTCTGATATTTTCCAACACTGTTGCCGCTGAAAAAATTCTTCGTTATACCGACCATGAACCCTACGGAGGCATGCGTACTCAAATAATTAAAGAGATATTTTTTGCGGAAATTGAAAAAAAGTCACAGGGACGTTTAAAAATCGAACCACACTGGAACGGTCAAACCGCCATCAGCTATGACGCACTGACAACGATTAGCAATGGTAGCAAAGCTGATATGGGTATAGTGGTGCCGGAATACACAGCGAAACAATTGCCACTTCATCAAATCTTCAAGAGCTTTGCTATTGGCCCGGATCATGGAGCCAGTCAGGTAGAATTCTTTCGTCGTGTATATGCGGAAATTCCCGAAATTAACGCTGAACTTGAGCGAAACAATGTCGTGAATTTACAGTTTTTCCTTGGCTACCCGGTAGGCTTTTTTTCTACCAAACCCATTGATAAATTGACAGCACTTCAGGGAACCACCTGGCGAACAGCCAGTTTCTGGCATCGAGCTTATTTAACTCATGTGGGAGCAAAAACCGTAACCTTACCGTGGAATGAGCAAATTACGACAGCACTCCGTGACGGAAAACTCGATGGCTTAATGGTCAATCTTGATAGCGGATATGACATCCATGCTGAACGTGCTGCGCCGAATGTGTTGCTCTCCCCTTCTCTCTGGCTCGGTCATGTTTATCTGTTGGTAATGAATAAACAAACGTGGGAAAACCTTGATAAAAGAGATCGCGAGGCGATTCAACGAGCTGCCATGACAACCGAGAAAGCGCTGGGCAAGGCATTAGATAACAACCTGATCAGCATGGTAAAAACGCTTGAGCAGGAAGGTGCACAGGTTCGTTATCTGACAAAATCAGAGCTGGACGCCTGGCAGAAAGCAATTGGTTATCAGCAAGAGCAAACTCAGTGGGTAGAAAAGCAAAATAATGAAGGCGTGGATAACGCCGGGGAAGTCATGCAAAAAGTTGCCAATATACTTGATGAAACAATGCGTTAAATTGGTAGTGCGCCCATGAACTTCATGGGCGCTTCGCATGATTAACGTGTTACCGCTTCGCTCTCTTTATTTTCTTTCACCCGCTTAAAGTTCACATCCATTTGCGGGTACGGGAAGCTGATACCGGCGGCATCAAATTCACGTTTAATACGCTCCAGCACATCCCAGTACACGTTTTGCAGATCGCCGCTGTTGCTCCAGACGCGGACCACGAAATTAATCGACGATGCGCCAAGTTCGTTGAGGCGCACAGTCATTTCGCGATCTTTTAAAATGCGATCTTCGGACTGGATAATATCAGTCAGGATCTGCTTAACCTGATCGATATCGGAATCATAAGCCACGCCGATGATAAATTCGTTACGGCGAACTGGCTCGCGGGAGAAGTTAATAATATTCCCGGCAATAATTTTACCGTTCGGAATAACGATTATTTTGCCGTCTGCGGTACGCATGGTGGTGGAGAAAATCTGCACACTCAGTACAGTACCGGCAACGCCGCCGAGGTCAACATATTCTCCGGCACGGAACGGACGGAACATGACAAGTAACACGCCAGCAGCCAGGTTAGACAGTGACCCCTGCAAAGCCAGACCAACAGCTAAGCCTGCGGCACCAAGTACAGCAATGACTGACGCTGTTTGTACGCCCACGCGGCCCAGTGCCGCAATTAGCGTAAAGGCGATAATTGCGTAACGAACTAATGCTGAAAGAAAATCAGCAACAGTGGCATCGATTTTACGGGAGATCATCAGGCGATTCACCGCGTTGGAGATAATCCGCGCGACAATCAAACCGATGATGATTATCGCGAGAGCCGCCACGATGTTTACTGCATAACTTAGCAGCAGCGCCTGGTTAGCCACCAGCCAGCTCCCCGCGCCGTTTATGCTATCGACAACATTCAAATCTTCCATTCAATATTCCTTTTCAACTGACTCAAAATGGAGAAATACACTCCGCCGCCTTATGACGGGCAGTCTGACAAGGGTAAACAATAAAGCATAATTTTGCCAAATAGATCACAGATTTCTCAGCTGCATCACCTTGCTTTTGGCGAAAAAAAGACCCGCTGAGCGGGCCTTGAGATAAGCAGAAAGGAATGACTTACAGAACGTCGATCGCGTTCAGTTCCTGGAATGCTTTTTCCAGACGAGCGATCATTGAAGTCTGACCGGCACGCAGCCATACGCGCGGATCGTAGTATTTCTTGTTCGGCTGATCTTCGCCTTTCGGGTTACCCAGCTGACCCTGCAGGTAAGCTTCGTTCGCTTTGTAGTAGTTCAGAACACCTTCCCAGGTTGCCCATTGGGTATCGGTATCGATGTTCATTTTAACTACGCCGTAGCTTACGGAGTCTTTGATTTCCTGAGCAGTAGAACCGGAACCGCCGTGGAATACGAAATTCAGGCTGTTGTGCGGCAGGTTGTGTTTCTTGGAAACATATTCCTGAGAGTCGCGCAGGATGGTCGGAGTCAGAACAACGTTACCCGGCTTGTAAACACCGTGTACGTTACCGAAGGAAGCTGCGATGGTGAAACGCGGGCTGATTTTGCTCAGCTCGGTGTATGCGTAATCAACGTCTTCCGGCTGGGTATACAGCGCAGAAGCGTCCATGTGGCTGTTGTCCACGCCGTCTTCTTCACCACCGGTGCAACCCAGTTCGATTTCCAGAGTCATGCCGATTTTGGACATGCGCTCCAGGTATTTAGAGCAGATTTCAATGTTCTCTTGCAGAGATTCTTCAGACAGGTCAATCATGTGAGAAGAGAACAGCGGCTTACCGGTAGCTGCGAAATGTTTTTCACCCGCGTCCAGCAGACCGTCGATCCACGGCAGCAGTTTCTTCGCGCAGTGGTCGGTATGCAGGATCACCGGAACACCATAGTGTTCAGCCATCTGGTGAACGTGATGCGCACCAGAGATCGCCCCCAGGATAGCAGCGCCCTGCGGAACGTCAGATTTCACGCCTTTACCCGCGATAAAAGAAGCACCACCGTTGGAGAACTGAACGATAACCGGCGCTTTAACTTTAGCTGCGGTTTCCAGTACGGCGTTGATGGAGTCAGTACCGACGCAGTTTACTGCTGGCAGTGCGAAGTTATTTTCTTTTGCTACCTGGAAAACTTTCTGTACGTCATCACCAGTGATTACGCCAGGTTTTACGAAATCAAAAATCTTAGACATGTCTCTTGTCCTGTATCGTCGGGCTGTAGAAAATTGCGTGCTCTAAAAGCGCGCTGAAACAAGGGCAGGTTTCCCTGCCCTGTGATTTTTTACTTTTTAGCGCGCTCTTCGAGCATCGCTACTGCAGGCAGTACTTTACCTTCCACGAATTCGAGGAATGCGCCGCCGCCAGTGGAGATGTAGGAGATTTTGTCAGCAATGCCGAACAGGTCGATTGCTGCCAGAGTGTCGCCGCCGCCAGCGATGGAGAACGCTTCGCTGTCTGCGATAGCGTTAGCCACGATTTCAGTACCTTTGCGGAAGTTCGGGAATTCGAACACGCCAACCGGACCGTTCCACAGGATGGTTTTCGCATTCTTCAGGATTTCAGCCAGTTCCTGCGCAGAAGCATCGCCGATATCCAGGATCTGCTCGTCAGCTTTCACATCGTTAACAGATTTCAGGGTAGCCGGAGCAGTTTCAGAGAACTCAGTGGCTACGCGAACGTCAGACGGAACCGGGATGTTGCAGGTGGTCAGCAGACGTTTTGCTTCGTCAACCAGGTCAGCTTCGTACAGGGATTTACCCACATCGTGGCCTTGTGCCGCGATAAAGGTGTTAGCGATACCGCCACCCACGATCAGCTGGTCAGCGATTTTGGACAGAGAGTCCAGCACGGTCAGTTTGGTAGAAACTTTAGAACCACCAACGATAGCGACCATCGGGCGAGCTGGTTCTTTCAGTGCTTTACCCAGCGCGTCCAGTTCAGCTGCCAGCAGCGGGCCTGCGCACGCAACGTCAGCGAATTTACCGATACCGTGAGTAGAAGCCTGCGCGCGGTGAGCTGTACCGAATGCATCCATTACGAACACATCACACAGTGCTGCGTATTTTTTGGACAGGGTTTCGTCGTCTTTCTTCTCGCCTTTGTTGAAGCGAACGTTTTCCAGAACAACCAGTTCACCTTCAGCAACGTCAACGCCGTCGAGGTAATCTTTAACCAGACGAACCGGGTTAGACAGTTTGTCTTTCAGGTAGTTAACAACCGGCAGCAGAGAGAATTCTTCGTTGTACTCGCCTTCGGTAGGACGACCCAGGTGGGAAGTTACCATCACTTTCGCGCCTTGTTTCAGGGCCAGTTCGATGGTCGGCAGAGAAGCACGGATACGCGCGTCGCTGGTTACTTTCCCGTCTTTTACTGGTACGTTCAGATCCGCACGGATAAATACACGTTTCCCAGCAAGATCCAGATCGGTCATCTTAATTACAGACATGGTGAATCCTCTCGTTGATTCTAAAAGTTTTGCAGACGCTGCTTGCGTCTTACCTGAAAGCAACAGTAGCCATAGCTAACGTCGTGTCGAGCATTCGGTTAGCAAAGCCCCATTCGTTATCGCACCAGACCAACGTTTTGATCAGATGTGCGCCACTGACCCGGGTTTGGGTGCCATCGACAATGGCACTGTGCGGATCGTGGTTAAAATCTACAGAGACCAACGGCAATTCCGTATAGTCAACTATACCATGAAATGCACCTTGTGCTGCTTTTTGCAGCAACTGGTTGACTTCATTGGCTTTTACAGGTTTCTTCACCGTTACGCTTAAATCGATTGCCGTCACATTTATGGTAGGCACACGCACCGCGATCGCTTCAAAGCGATCGTTAAACTGCGGGAAAAATCGTGTGATACCCGCGGCCAGTTTCGTATCGACTGGAATGATCGACTGGCTGGCTGCCCGGGTGCGGCGCAGGTCAGGATGGTACGCATCAATAACCTGTTGATCGTGCATGGCGGAGTGAATTGTGGTCACAGTGCCGGACTCAATACCGTACGCATCATCCAACAATTTGATGACGGGAATTATGCAATTCGTGGTACAGGAAGCGTTAGAAACGATGCGGTGTTCCGCTCGAAGTTGATCCTGATTGACGCCGTAAACAATCGTTGCGTCGAGATCATTACTGCCAGGATGTGAAAAGAGCACTTTTTTGGCCCCGGCGGCAATGTGTGCTTCGCCATGCTCACGGGTGCCATATACGCCGGTGCAGTCGAGAACCACATCAACACCAAGTTCGCGCCAGGGGAGCGATTGCAGTGAACGTTCATGCAATACGCGGATGGCGTCATCGCCAACAAAAAGTTGATCGCGTTCCTGACGTACTTCCCATGCAAAACGGCCATGGCTGGTGTCATATTTCAACAAATGCGCCATGCCCGCAGCATCCGCCAGTTCGTTGATTGCCACCACGGTAATTTCCGCCCGGCGTCCGGATTCATACAAAGCACGAACCACATTACGCCCGATGCGACCAAAGCCATTTATCGCTACGCGTACGGTCATAGGTCTCCTGCAAGGCTTTCCCTGAGAAAATTTGCCAGACAGATTAATCCAGCAAATCGTTCGGGGAAACCTTACCTGTCGCAAACTGCGACTGATTGGTTAATTGTCGAACATTTAATCGACTGAAACGCTTCAGCTAGGATAAGCGAAACGTGGAATAAAAGGAATGATTGTCCAGTCAAAGAAGACAATTATCTGACTTACATCACACTTTCATCCCCTTCTGTAGGGGGCTTTATCCCAGACTGGCGTAATAATAACCATGCAATAACTGGAATAAAATGTCAGCTTATGAAGTGATAATTGCCTTCTTCAGTCATCTCTAATATCAGATTGGCCTGACGACTATTCACCAGTACACGCTCGACATTGGGACTATCGGTTCGGGCATAAAAAGCTTCGGCGTCTTCCCGCGATAATCCCCCCGCAATTTTACGACTAATCAAGCGTTCCCGCAGGATTTGAGCTGGTGCATGTATAAAAATAGAAAAATCACAGAAAGATGCCAACGCCTGCCACTTCTCGTCATCCAGCAACAACCAGTTTCCTTCGACGATGACGAGCGGTGCGGTAACGTGCAACGCATCCTCCACCGGATCATGTTTTTGTCGATCGTACTGCGGCCACGTACAGTCGCCCTGCACTGCCTGACGCAGATTTTCTGCCAGTTTTGCCACATCGAACGTCTGCGGCGCGCCTTTGAAGGGGCGTAACTGATGCGCATCCAGCCAGCTATTGTAATGGTGAAAACCATCCATCGGGAGCGTCTGAATAGCGGGTAAGTCGGGGTCTTGCTGCGCGAGATATTCCCAGAAGGTGGTTAGCGTAGATTTACCCGTCCCCGGAGGAGCACAAAGAAAAACCACCGTGCGTCGCTGCGGATTTACCGCCTGTAAGGCTGCCAGCATACGCAGTAGCGGTTTATGCACATTTTCAATTTCTTCGTTTTGGTACTGCGCCTGTACCTTCAATCCATTCACCGTTAATTCAATTTTCACGGCGTTAATTCCTTTAAGGTTGTCGTTACTGCCAGCGTCAGCGCCGTTTTGACCATTCCGCTAAAACGCGCCTCTGACCAGACGGCGAAATCGGCGAACTTCATCGCTTTTAACGCGTCATAGAGAGTCGCATTGCGGGTTATACTATTGACGTTGCTGATAAAATCCCAGGTTATATCATCGGCAAATCCGGGCGTTTCATCCTGTTCGTTCAGGTAATGCCAGAACTGGGAAAAGTGCGTGATATCGGCGTACAGCCATTTATCCATTTTCCCCAACGCATAAATCAAACGCAGCGCAACATCAATATCGTCAAGCGGGCCACTTTGGGCGAGTAACGGCTTCACTGCATATTCCACGATCTCTTCATCGTTATCGACAAACAGCGACGGCAGAAACTGGCGTATCCCCTGGAGCAAAATGACATGCGCAGTTTTCATAAATGACAATAAATTGTCCTGTGCGTCCAGTTGCTCAAGCACATCATCTTCTGTCAGCGTCGCCATTCGTCTTCCGATAGATCACCATCAATGCAGGGAGTCTATTATATTACACGTTTGGTCTGCGCCGCCGATCAGTAATGTCTGCGTCCGCACCCCATTCGCCGTTTGTTGGATACCGTTCACCAGCTCGCCGCCCGTCACACCCGTGGCGCTAAAGAGGATATCGTTCCCCCTCACCAGTTCGTCGAGCGAGTACACACGGTTAACTTCAACGCCCATTACCTTGCAACGCTGACGTTCCAGTTCGGCAATCTGCTGGTTTTCCGTGTAATCCCCTTTGGCCTGGCAAAAATCGATTAATTCTGCCTGCATATCTCCGCCCAATGCTTTAACAGCACAGGCAGATATCACGCCCTCCGGCGCACCGCCGATGGTATACATCACGTCGTAAGGATTATCCTGCCAGCAGGTCAGCACACTGGCGGCGACATCGCCATCTGGCAGGGCAAAAACCTTCACCCCCAGTTGTGTCGCTTCCTCAATCGCGGCACGAAGACGAGGTTTATCCAGCGTAACCATGCGCAGCTGGTCCAGTGGTTTGCCCAACACTTTAGCTACGTTGCGCAAGTTGTCCACCAGAGGCAAAGTCAGATCAATCGCCCCCACCGCCAGTCGATTAACAACCAGTTTTTTCATATACATGTCAGGCGCGTGTAGCAGGCTATCTCGTGGGGCGAAAGCCATGACCGCCAGCGCATTGCTCTGCCCCATCGCCACCATTCGCGTGCCTTCAATCGGATCGACCGCGATATCCACTTCTGGCCCATCACCTTTGCCCACCTCTTCGCCAATCCACAGCATCGGCGCATGGTCAATTTCCCCCTCGCCGATAACCACTCGTCCACGAAAAGCGACGTCGTTTAATGCCTGGCGCATCGCGGTGACTGCCAGACCATCAATTTTGTTTTTATCGCCACATCCGGTTTGCGGCCAGGCAGCCAACGCTGCCTGTTCCGTAACGCGAAATAATGGCCACGCCAGGGACATCATTGCACGGCCTCCCCGATATCAACGCCAAATTGCGCCAGCAGATATTTTTCGGCCTGCTCATTCCAGATGCCGTGCGTTTCCTCAACCAGTCGCGCCAGTTCTTTAAACAACGGATCAGTCTTCCCTTTTTCGGCAAAATCGGCAATGGCGGTCAGCGGCATGGTGACGCCGTTATAAATGAGTTTTTTACCGCCAGGGATATCCGGTAAATTGAGCACGGTTTCTGGCACCGCATCCAGCCCACCGATATGAGTCACCATAAACGACGGCTGCAACTGCCCCGTGGCGCTAAGGGCTATCGCTTCTTTCATATCGTCCGTTGAACCGCCAGATGTGCCGACGACGTGAGTGCTGTTGTAATGCACGTTGTAAAAATTAAACGGCACTTTGAAGTTTTTATCTGTCGGCCCGGCGAAGAAGTTCAGGCAGCCATCTTCGGCCAGTAATTCGTCAGCCATTTCGACGACAGCAGGTACTGCCGCATAAACAAAAATATCATCGAACCCGGCATCTCCTGTCAGCGACCGCAGCATCTGTACCGGATCGCTCATCCCTTTGGTATTCACATACACCAGCTCAATACCTTTACTGGCCGCCAGTTCCACCGGCAACAACTTCTGTACCTGCGCCAGGCGTTTTTCGTCAATATCAACCACCACCACCCGCGACGGTTGTATGCCGCCGTTAATGGCATAATCGATAGCACCAATTCCCATCGGGCCAGCACACGCCAGCAGCGCAATATTGCCGCCAGGTTTAACGCCCATTCGATGCTCATAAACATATTGCGTAGTGTGATAATTGGCATGATAAGCGCCAATAATGCAGCACATCGGTTCTGCCAACGACGCCGCAGCAAAATAAGAGCCGTGATACGGTAATACGCAGCCCAGGTTAATGGCTATTTCGGGAATAATCATATAGGTGGCGTTACCACCAAAATATTCGTAGCTGTAGCCCGCTGAATATCCGCTTGGTAGCCCCATCGCCGGTTGCAATACGAATCGCTGACCTTTTTTATATTTGTCAGTAAGATTTTTACCCACTTCAACAATTACCCCGGCGCATTCATGCCCGGTAATTACCGGATGATTTTCTAAATCGTCGGGTACTCGTTTATGCTCGCTACCGAGCAACGCCGCTTTCCAAGTGGATAAACACACGCTGTCGGAAATTACACTCACCAGCAATTCATTATCGGTAATTTCTGGCAGTTCAAATTCGCGCAGACGGACATCCCGCTTGCCATAAATAGCAGCAACTTTGGTTTTCATTTTTACCTCTGTAATCAGTGTTTATGTTCGGCGGTTAATTGATTAAATAAAGTGTCGAGTTTTGAGTCGCCAATATAGTTATTAATCAATATCAGTGGTTTATCCGTCACACGTTTCACGCGCCCTTCCAGACTGGCATGAGTAACGACGATATCCGCATCCGCAGGCACGTTTTCTATCGCGTAATGTTTTACTTCAATTGCCAGCCCCGCTTTTTCCAGTCGCTTACGGAAGGTGGTAGCGCCCATCGCACTGGAGCCCATTCCCGCATCGCAAACAAAGGCGATACGCTTAACCCTGCTTAACGAGAATGCACCCTCTTGTTTCATCGCCTTAACCGCATTGGCTGACTGGGCAAACTCATCTTCACTCTCCGTTTCCACCGTTTTTTCCATCTTCAGTATTACTGAAGTGATAGCAAAGGACACCAGGGTACCAACCGTAACACCGGCAATTGTCGCCAGGAACGAGCCTTTCGGCGTCAGTGCAAGGTAAGCAAAGATAGAGCCAGGGCTCGGGCCAGCAACCAAACCGCCATCGAGCAAATTGAACATCCAGGTGCCAGACATACCGCCCGCAATCATGGCGATAATGGTCAACGGCTTCATCAACACATACGGGAAATACAGTTCGTGGATCCCGCCGAGGAAGTGAATAATCATCGCGCCGGGTGCAGAACGTTTACTCATCCCTTTACCAAACAGAGTGAAAGCCAGCAGCAGCCCTAAGCCAGGACCGGGGTTAGACGCCACCATAAAGAAGATGGATTTACCATTAACCGAAGCCTGTTGCATCCCTAACGGGTAATAGACGCCCTGATCGATCGCGTTATTGAGGAAAAGCACTTTCGCTGGTTCATTGATGACTGACAGCAGAGGCAGATAGCCCGCATGTACCAGCGCCTCAATACACTCTTTGACAAAAGTATTGGCAATTAACACCGACGGGCCGATAACTTCAAAGCCCAACAGACAAAGGAGCATCCCCGCGATACCTAATGAGAAGTTATTGATAACCATCTCAAAACCGGCAGGTATGCGTTTTTCCAGCGCCTTGTCGATATATTTAATCACCAGACCACCGAGCGGCCCCATAATCATCGAGCCAAGGAACATCGGGATTTCAGCGCCGACGATCACACCAATAGTACCTATTCCGCCCATGACCGCCCCGCGTTTACCGCCGACCAGGTGACCACCGGTAGAACCAATCATCACGGGCAATAAATAGGTAATCATCGGGCCGACAATTTTGGCGAAATGTTCGTTAGGCAGCCAACCAGTAGGAATAAATAATGCAGTAATAAAGCCCCAGGCAATAAAAGCACCGATATTGGGGATGACCATTGCCGTCAAAAAGCCCCCAAAAGCCTGGACCTTTGCACGAGCAGACTTGTTTTCCATAATATTATCCTGTAGAGGAGAGAGTAATTATCCGCGGCTGATAATGTCCGCTAATTGTTTTTCTGATGATGCTGTTAAGAGTTGTTCGAGTATTTCATCTTCGCACAGTAATTCACTTAACGCCTGAATAGCGCCAATATGCGAATCGGCATCGGCAGCAGAAAGCCCAATGAGTAATTTTATCGGTTCATTGTTTTCCGGAAAATAAACTGGCTGTTCGATTAATGTCAGTGACATGCCTGTTTTAAGCGCCCCACATTCCGGTCGCGCATGAGGCATTGCTACGCCCGGCGCGAGAATATAATAAGGGCCATTACGGGTAGTCGAATCTTTAATAGCCTGAATGTAACTCTCGTTGACATAATTTATTGCTAACAAAGACGCCATTGAAAATTCGATAGCTTCCTGCCAGTCTTTTGCTGCATGTATAACTGAGATTGATGACTCTGGAAAATAATCAATAAGCCGCATAAATCATCCTTATTTTATTTTTAGGGTACCGTCCGGCGGTAAAAACAAAATACTCGTGAGATTTAATGAAAGCAATTAGGCTCGTGATAAGAAAAATTTAACATGTAAAAATAACAAAACATTAAATAACAATGACATGAGAGATTGTTTTAAAAAGTCAATTTCGTATTTGATACATTAATCACAAAATCGATATTTTATATATGCTTATATCTGTGATGCATATCTACATTTTTGTATTGAAGGTTCGAAAACATACTTTTTTTCATTTCATCGATTTTTCGCTTTTGCACCTTTATAGATTCTGAAATCTCAGCTGCTGGCTGTTTTCTCCTTACTCTATGTGACATATTCCCATACTTTACTCAAGGATGATTCACATGAAAGCACCTGTTTCAATAACCTCATTCCGCCCACAAAAATCTATTGCTATCGCCATTGGCGTGCTTGCCGTTATTGTGCTGCCATTTCTTTCGTATTACACCGTGAATGAAGGCGAGCGTGGCATTTTGCTGCGCTACGGAAAAATTGTAAAAGTTGCCGATCCGGGTCTGGGTTTTAAGATCCCATTTATGGAAAGCGTGGAGAAAATTTCCACGCGTAATCAGGCGGTGGTCTATCAGGGATTGCAGGCCTACAGCCGCGACCAGCAACCTGCGCAAATGACCGTGTCAGTCAGTTTCCATATTAAGCCTTCGGAAGCCGGCGCGGTTTATACCACTTACAACACCATTGAAGCATTAAAAGATCGCCTAATTGTTCGCCAGTTGCCAACCCAACTGGAGAACGTTTTCGGCCAATATACCGCCATCAGCGCCGTACAGGATCGTACAAAACTGGTTCAGGATCTGCAAAATGCCATGCGCAAAGCCGTTGTTGGTCCGGTGGTGATTGACGGGGTCCAGATTGAGAACATTGATTTTTCTGACGCTTATGAGAAGTCGATTGAAGACCGAATGAAAGCGGAAGTCGCTATCGCTACACGTAAGCAAAATCTGGAAACAGAGAAAATCCAGGCGCAAATTGCGGTAACTCAGGCCCAGGCAGAAGCTGACAGTAAACTGGCGGCAGCCAAAGCAGAAGCCGAGACAATTCGCGTAAGAGGCGCGGCAGAAGCCGAAACTATTCGTTTAAAAAGTGCGGCTGAAGCCGAAGCTATTCGCCTGCGTGGTGAAGCCCTACGGGATAATCCTGGCCTTGTAGCCCTTACCACTGCAGAGCGTTGGGACGGTAAACTACCTGATACTATGATCCCCGGCAGCACAGTTCCGTTTATCTCTACTAAGTAAAAAAGGGCCGCTCTCGCGGCCCTTGAGACTGATGGCAAAGGAAAAACTGCCTGATGCGCTACGCTTATCAGGCCTACACACTTCCTGCAATATATAAAATTGCCCGATCTTGTAGGTCGGATAAGGCGTTCACGCCGCATCCGACATAAACAACGCGCACTTTGCTAATAATCTGAAGGGCCGCTTTCGCGGCCCTTCTCACAAACCATCTTACCGATTACAGCAGCGCTTTCGCTTTCGCCACAACGTTATCAACGGTGAAGCCGAACTCTTCAAACAGCTGCTCTGCCGGTGCAGATTCACCGAAGGTGGTCATGCCGACGATAGCGCCATTCAGGCCAACATACTTGTACCAGTAGTCAGCGATGCCCGCTTCCACTGCAACACGAGCGGTAACCGCTTTCGGCAGTACGGATTCACGGTAAGCCGCGTCCTGCTTGTCGAATGCATCGGTAGACGGCATGGAAACCACGCGCGCTTTCACGCCTTCGGCAGTCAGTTTTTCGTAGGCAGCAACAGCCAGTTCAACTTCAGAACCAGTAGCGATGAAGATCAGTTCCGGCTGACCGGCACAATCTTTCAGCACATAACCACCGCGCGCAATGTTTGCCAGCTGCTCTTCAGTACGCTCCTGCTGCGCCAGGTTCTGACGGGAGAGGATCAGTGCGGTCGGGCCGTCCTGACGCTCAACGCCGTATTTCCACGCTACTGCGGATTCAACCTGGTCACACGGACGCCATGTAGACATGTTCGGGGTCACACGCAGAGAAGCCACCTGCTCTACCGGCTGGTGAGTCGGACCATCTTCGCCCAGGCCGATGGAGTCGTGAGTGTAAACCATCACCTGACGCTGTTTCATCAGCGCAGCCATACGTACGGCGTTACGTGCGTATTCCACGAACATCAGGAAGGTGGAGGTGTACGGCAGGAAACCACCATGCAGGGAGATACCGTTTGCAATCGCGGTCATACCAAATTCGCGAACACCGTAGTGGATGTAGTTGCCAGCAGCATCTTCGTTGATTGCTTTAGAACCAGACCACAGGGTCAGGTTAGATGGAGCCAGGTCAGCGGAGCCGCCAAGGAATTCCGGCAACAGCGGACCGAACGCTTCGATAGCATTCTGAGACGCTTTACGGCTGGCGATTTTCGCCGGGTTAGCCTGCAATTTAGCGATGAATTCTTTCGCTTTCGCGTCGAAGTCAGACGGCATTTCGCCTTTCATACGGCGGGTAAATTCAGCAGCTTCCTGCGGATAAGCTTTCGCGTAAGCCGCAAATTTCTCATTCCATGCGGATTCTTTCGCCTGGCCTGCTTCTTTCGCATCCCACTGAGCATAGATTTCAGACGGGATTTCGAACGGTGCGTATTTCCAGCCCAGTTGTTCGCGAGTCAGTGCAATTTCCGCGTCGCCCAGTGGCGCACCGTGGGAGTCGTGGGTACCGGCTTTGTTCGGAGAACCGAAACCGATGATGGTTTTGCACATCAGCAGGGACGGTTTATCAGTCACTGCGCGCGCTTCTTCTACTGCGCGTTTGATGGCTGCCGCGTCATGACCGTCGATGTCGCGAATAACGTGCCAGCCGTAGGCTTCGAAACGCATTGCGGTGTCGTCGGTGAACCAACCTTCAACATGACCATCGATTGAGATACCGTTGTCATCGTAGAACGCAATCAGTTTGCCCAGCTTCAGCGTACCCGCCAGAGAGCAAACTTCGTGGGAGATGCCTTCCATCATGCAGCCATCGCCCATGAAAGCGTAGGTGTAGTGGTCGACAATGTCGTGACCCGGACGGTTAAACTGCGCCGCCAGCGTTTTTTCTGCAATCGCCATACCCACTGCGTTAGCAATACCCTGACCCAGCGGACCGGTGGTGGTTTCCACACCTGCGGTGTAACCCACTTCCGGGTGACCCGGCGTTTTGGAGTGCAGCTGACGGAAGTTTTTCAGTTCTTCCATCGGCAGATCGTAACCAGTGAGGTGCAGCAGGCTGTAGATCAGCATGGAGCCGTGGCCGTTGGACAGCACGAAGCGGTCACGGTCAGCCCAGGACGGATTCTGCGGGTTATGTTTCAGGAAATCACGCCACAGGACTTCGGCAATGTCAGCCATACCCATCGGGGCGCCCGGGTGACCGGATTTGGCTTTCTGTACTGCGTCCATGCTCAGCGCACGAATAGCATTGGCAAGCTCTTTACGTGAGGACATTTTGACTCCAGATCGGATGGTGAAAGGCTCGCCCGTAACGACTTGACGACAGCGCGTTTTGGGCTACGCCGGAAAATTTGCCAACAATTTACCCCAAGCCGCGCGTCATGTACATGGAACATCCTTTTACCGTTTCAGAAATCTCTGGATCATGCTCGCATGTTGCGCAATCTGCTCGCCCGTCCGCGGCGCTTTTCCTTATACTGAGACTGAGCGTCGATTCACCTGCAAACGGCGCATTTTTAGAATAATCCTGACCTTGTGCGGAAGAGAAAACATGAAAATTCGCGCCTTACTGGTAGCAATGAGCGTGGCAACGGTGCTGACCGGTTGCCAGAATATGGACTCCAATGGGCTGTTCTCATCAGGAGCGGAAGCTTTTCAGGCTTACAGTTTGAGTGATGCGCAGGTGAAAACCCTGAGCGATCAGGCCTGTCAGGAGATGGACAGCAAAGCAACGATTGCGCCAGCCAATAGCGAATATGCTAAGCGTCTGACCACTATTGCTAACGCGCTTGGCAACAACATCAATGGTCAGCCAGTGAATTACAAAGTGTATATGGCGAAGGATGTAAATGCCTTTGCAATGGCTAACGGCTGTATCCGCGTCTATAGCGGGCTGATGGATATGATGACCGACAACGAGGTTGAAGCAGTGATCGGCCATGAAATGGGTCACGTGGCGTTAGGCCATGTGAAGAAAGGGATGCAGGTTGCATTAGGCACCAACGCCGTGAGAGTCGCGGCAGCCTCTGCGGGCGGAATTGTCGGCAGTTTGTCACAATCACAACTTGGTGACCTGGGCGAGAAATTAGTCAATTCGCAATTCTCTCAACGCCAGGAAGCAGAAGCGGATGATTATTCCTACGATTTGCTGCGCCAACGGGGCATCAGCCCGGCAGGTCTTGCCACCAGCTTTGAAAAACTGGCGAAGCTGGAAGAAGGCCGTCAAAGCTCAATGTTTGACGACCATCCGGCATCCGCTGAACGCGCCCAGCATATTCGCGATCGTATGAGCGCGGATGGGGTTAAGTAAGCGTTATATTACGCCGGATGCGACGCTGCCGCGTCTTATCCGGCCAACGGGTACCGAAAGTAGATCGGATAAGGCGTTCACGCCGCATCCGACATTAATGGCAAGTTACCTGTGCGCATCTTGTTCGGCGCTTACTCGCCTTTTTTCGCCGCCTGAATATACAGCATCTCCAGCGCCAGAGTCGCCGCAGCCAGAGCGGTGATTTCCGACTGATCGTATGCCGGAGCCACTTCCACTACGTCCATCCCAACGATGTTGAGATCTTTCAGGCCGCGTACCAGTTTAATGGCGCGATCGGAGGTCAGGCCGCCAATCACCGGCGTACCGGTGCCTGGCGCAAATGCAGGATCCAGGCAGTCGATATCAAAGGTCAGGTAAACCGGCATATCACCCACAATCTGTTTCACCTGCGCGATAACGTCATCCACGCTGCGATCGTTCACCTGACAAGCGTCCAGCACGGTAAAGCCGTTGTCTTTATCAAACTCGGTACGAATACCAATCTGCACGGAATGATTCGGGTCGATCAGACCTTCTTTCGGCGCGGTATAAAACATGGTGCCGTGGTCAAACTCACAGCCGTTCGCATAGGTATCGGTGTGGGCGTCAAAGTGTACCAGCGCCATTTTGCCGAAATGCTTCGCATGGGCGCGCAGCAGCGGCAGCGTAACAAAGTGGTCACCACCGAAGGAGAGCATACGTTTACCGGCAGCCAGTAGCTTCTCGGCGTGCGCCTGCAGTTTCTCGCTCATCTCACGGGCATCGCCGAAGGCATATACCAGATCACCGCAGTCCACGACGTTCAGGCGCTCGCGCATGTCGAAATTCCACGGGAAGCGGTTGTGTTCCCAGGCCAGGTTAGTCGAAACCTGGCGAATCGCTGCCGGACCGTGACGACCACCGGCACGACCAGAAGTTGCCATATCGAACGGCACACCGGTAATCACCCAGTCAGCATCGCTGTCATACGGCTGGAAGTTCATCGGCAGGCGTAAAAAACCAAAGGCGTTAGAAACCAGTGAATTATCGTAATGATGACCTAAGGTGCTCATGGATGGACTCCTTTTACAAAGTCGATATAAAAAAACCCTTCCGCGTCGTTAGGCCCGACGAGGAAGGGTTGGATTTGCGAAACACAAGTTTGTGCTAATTATCGCCTTAAATGGGCGAGGCATCAAGCAAGGTTGTTATTTACGACAAGGCGGTGGCGCGTAGCCATCGTTATCTGCCGGAAAGGCTTGTCCAGAGCACGGCGGCAGCGCGTTTTGCGCCGAACTTTGCAATTCAAAGGCGGCAAAGCCGATTACACCGGTATTACGCACATCGCCTTGCGCCGAATTGGCTGCGTAGGAATCAGCAACGTTGGCGAACTGAAATGCCGCTTCAGTATGTTTATCTTTACGGAAACCTTTAATCGCTAACGAATCACCGGCATTCACAATATAACCATTGTTATTCAACGAACCTTGTTTACCGTTCAGAACATCCAGGCCATCAACCGTAGCAATGATCTCGTAGTTTGTATTGCGGCTGTAATTACGGACATATAATTGATAATTCATGCCCACTCTGGCATGAACAATATAACGTGGTTCATTATTTGATGAATCATACACTCGCGTAATGGGTAGAGAATTAAAATTAGCATCGCGAATAGCATATTCCAGCTCGTTAATACGAATGCTATAAACGCGGTCGTAGCCAGGGGGAACATTCGTCGAATAACTAATAACGATCATCTCTGCCGGATCGCGCCAGGCTCGTTCAGCAGATACGCCCTGCACCGTTGAGTGCACATCCCCACCCCAGGCGGTGCCGACATTGCCAGATGCACTACTATTATACTGTGCATTACTGGCGCAACCAGCCAGCAGCACAACTAATGCTACCAGTGCGCCACGTACTTTCCATTTATTCATAACCGTTCCCTCTACATTTAATTAATGCAGCGATTGTAGGGCGATTATTTAATAAGAAAAGCAGCCAAATTATTTTTAAGAATATATAAAAAGAAAGCGGGCCGATTTCCGTAAATAAATCGACCCGCCAGTGGAATAATCTTAATTATTCATCTTCGAGATAGGTATAACCGTACAAACCTGCCTCGAACTCTTCCAGGAACTGTTGTTGCAGTTCAGCATCAAGATCGGTTTTCTTCACTTGATCACGGAACTGGGTTAACAGCGTTTTCGGATCGAGCTGTACATATTGCAGCATGTCCGCCACGGTATCGCCTTCGTCAGACAGTTCCACTTCTACGCTGCCGTCAGGGAAGACGAAAACATCAACCGCTTCGGTATCACCAAACAGGTTGTGCATGTTGCCGAGGATCTCCTGATACGCGCCGACCATAAAGAAACCAAGCATCGGCGGATTCTCTGGATCGTACTCCGGCATTGGCATCGTCGTGGCAATACCATCACCATCGATATAGTGGTCGATGGCACCGTCAGAGTCACAAGTAATATCCAGCAGCACGGCGCGACGTTCCGGGACTTGATTCAGTCCTTCCAGTGGCAGAACCGGGAATAACTGGTCGATCCCCCACGCATCCGGCATCGACTGGAACAACGAGAAGTTGACGTACATTTTGTCCGCCATACGTTCCTGCAATTCGTCGATAATCGGGCGATGGGCACGGTTTTGCGGATCCAGTTGCTTCTGCACTTCGTGGCACATGCTCAGGTAGAGCTGTTCCGCCCATGCCCGCTCTTGCAGACTAAAGGTGCCAGAAGAGTATCCAATATGGATATCGTGCAGATCCATCTGGCTGTCATGCAGCCACTCGCGCAGCGAACGGCGGGTTCCCGGTTCGTGCATCTCCTGCCAGGTTTCCCACATGCTTTGCAGCGCACGCGGCGCGTCTTCAGCTGGTGCTGTCGGCACCGTGTATTCGTTACGTTCCACGCCGATGATATTAGACACCAGCACAGTATGGTGCGCAGTCACCGCACGACCCGATTCGGTGATCACCGTCGGATGCGGCAGACCATTTTCTTCACAGGCATCGCCAATCGCCCAAATGATATTGTTGGCGTATTCATTGAGGCCGTAGTTCACCGAACAATCGGACTGTGAACGGGTGCCTTCATAGTCCACGCCCAGACCGCCACCGACGTCGAAGCACTGAATATTGACGCCCAGCTTGTGCAGTTCCACATAGAAACGCGCGGATTCACGAACGCCTGTCGCGATATCGCGAATATTCGCCATCTGCGAACCGAGGTGGAAGTGCAGCAGTTGCAGGCTATCGAGGCGTCCGGCGTCACGCAGTGTTTCAACCAGTTGCAGTACCTGAGTCGCCGCCAGGCCGAACTTCGATTTTTCCCCACCGGAAGACTGCCATTTACCTGAGCCCTGTGAAGCCAGACGCGCACGCACGCCCAGACGAGGAACGACATTCAGACGTTCTGCTTCTTCCAGCACAATGGCGATTTCTGACATCTTCTCAATGACCAGATAGACCTTATGGCCCATCTTCTCGCCAATCAGCGCCAGGCGGATATATTCACGGTCTTTATAACCGTTGCAGACGATGACACTACGGGTCATGCCAGCATGCGCCAGTACCGCCATCAACTCAGCTTTTGAACCGGCTTCCAGGCCCAGCGGTTCGCCAGAATGAATCAGGGACTCAATCACGCGACGATGCTGGTTAACTTTAATTGGATAAACGAGGAAGTAGTCGCCGTTATAGCCATAGGATTCACGCGCACGTTTAAACGCGGCGTTAATGGAACGCAAACGGTGCTGCAAGATCTGAGGGAAACAGAACAGTGCAGGCAGACGCTGGCCCTGTGCTTCACGAGTTTTCACTAACTGCGCGAGATCGACGCGAGCTTCCGGGACGTCCGGGTCCGGGCACACGCTGATGTGACCCAGTTCGTTAACGTCATAGTAGTTATTGCCCCACCAGGCAATATTGTAAGTACGCAGCATCTTGCTGGCTTCCTGGGAGCTCATTGCAACCTCCTGCATGGAGCGTAGTACACCGTGTTCGCCCGCTGACGAAGGCAAACCCATAGACATGTCGTCAGACATAGCGAACCTCAAATTATTTTATTAAGTGTAAAACAATTAACCACTATCGCAGCCTGAAACTGCGATAACAACCCATAAGCACACGGATTTTCCAGCAGAGTATGCTGACGCTCCGACTGCGCAACCGGTTTCTTTTTCATAACATTATTAAACACATAACCGAACTTAAGTGTGACAGTTCGGCGAAACCACGAGAAAACTCTTGTTTTTACAAGAGCGCCCTTGTTCAGTCCTCAATAACTGTTACCAGCTCTTGAATCCTGAGAAGCGCCGAGATGGGTATAACATCGGCAGGTATGCAAAGCAGAGATGCAGAGTGCGGGGAACGAATCTTCACCAGAACGATGAGACAGGTTAAGCAGCAGACAACGGTTCATTATTTCGTATCACCTCCACGGCCGCCTGTTAAGACGAACCCACAAGCCAAAACTCTGATTTCAACCCGGCTGGAAGTGGCAACACGAAAGAATCGTCGTGTGCTTTTTATTTAAGCCGCGCGCCGCGTTTTATACCCCACAATGGCTGAAAATTGCAAAAGATAAATACGCAGAATGCCAGCATTGTCAGGAAAAATTTCCAGCCACGTTTTTAACAGAATGAGACACGATTCAAAAAAAAGTGGAAATCGGGTGAAGAATTGACCTAAAATAGCCATCCAGATGTTAATCCATCCATACTGATTAACACTCAGACTGCCAGTGTTTTTAACCTGTCGAGTCGTGGTAGGATCCGCTACCACAGAAAATCCACGCAACAGTTTGAGCTAACCAAATTCTCTTTAGGTGATATTAAATATGGCAAAACACCTTTTTACGTCCGAGTCCGTCTCTGAAGGGCATCCTGACAAAATTGCTGACCAAATCTCTGATGCCGTTTTAGACGCGATCCTCGAACAGGATCCGAAAGCACGCGTTGCTTGCGAAACCTACGTAAAAACCGGCATGGTTTTAGTTGGCGGTGAAATCACCACCAGCGCCTGGGTAGACATCGAAGAGATCACCCGTAACACCGTTCGCGAAATTGGCTATGTGCATTCCGACATGGGCTTTGACGCTAACTCCTGTGCGGTCCTGAGCGCCATCGGCAAACAGTCTCCTGACATCAACCAGGGCGTTGACCGTGCCGATCCGCTGGAACAGGGCGCGGGCGACCAGGGTCTGATGTTTGGCTACGCGACCAACGAAACCGACGTGCTGATGCCAGCCCCAATCACCTATGCACACCGTCTGGTACAGCGTCAGGCTGAAGTGCGTAAAAACGGCACTCTGCCGTGGCTGCGCCCGGACGCGAAAAGCCAGGTTACTTTCCAGTATGACGACGGCAAAATCGTCGGCATCGATGCGGTCGTGCTTTCCACTCAGCACTCTGAAGAGATTGACCAGAAATCGCTGCAAGAAGCGGTTATGGAAGAGATCATCAAACCGATTCTGCCCGCTGAATGGCTGACTTCCGCAACCAAATTCTTCATCAACCCGACCGGTCGTTTTGTTATCGGCGGCCCGATGGGTGACTGCGGTCTGACTGGTCGTAAAATTATCGTTGATACTTACGGCGGCATGGCGCGTCACGGTGGCGGCGCGTTCTCTGGTAAAGATCCATCAAAAGTGGACCGTTCCGCAGCGTATGCAGCACGTTATGTAGCGAAAAACATCGTTGCTGCAGGCCTGGCTGACCGTTGCGAAATTCAGGTTTCCTACGCAATCGGCGTGGCTGAACCGACTTCCATCATGGTGGAAACTTTCGGTACTGAGAAAGTGCCTTCTGAACAGCTGACCCTGCTGGTGCGCGAGTTCTTCGACCTGCGTCCATACGGTCTGATTCAGATGCTGGATCTGCTGCACCCAATTTACAAAGAAACCGCCGCATACGGTCACTTTGGTCGCGAACATTTCCCGTGGGAAAAAACCGACAAAGCACAGCTGCTGCGCGATGCTGCCGGTCTGAAGTAATCTTTCTTCACCTGCTTTCAAAGGTCAGCCTCGCGCTGGCCTTTTTCTTTGGCCTGCCCCGTCCAGAATAAGGTCAATGCCTGATCCACTACACTTATCTGGCCTACACCTGATGCCACATGTAGGCCGGATAAGGCGTTCACGCCGCATCCGGCAAGTAGCCCGCCGCACTATAGCAACATTCTTTCGCAGCACACGTTTACCCGCAAACTTTCACAACCAATGAAACCGATTACACTTAGCACACAAGCCAATAGTCATACTATTTTCACCACATTGTTCAGTTTTCACAGTTGTTACATTTATTTTAAGCAAAGTCTTAATTGCAGATAACATCGCTTAATCTATGATGATATAACTCAATTATTTTCATTAACTTAAATTATAACAATAATGAATGTTAGTGTAATCGATTACACTGATGTGACTTGCTTCACATCTTTTTACGTCGTGCTCACCTATCTTAATTCACAATAAAAAATAACCATATTGGAGGGCATCATGCCTGACGCTAAAAAACAGGGGCGGTCAAACAAGGCAATGACGTTTTTCGTCTGCTTCCTTGCCGCCCTGGCGGGATTACTCTTTGGCCTGGATATCGGTGTAATTGCTGGCGCACTGCCGTTTATTGCAGATGAATTCCAGATTACCTCGCACACACAAGAATGGGTCGTAAGCTCCATGATGTTCGGTGCGGCAGTCGGTGCGGTGGGCAGCGGCTGGCTCTCCTTTAAACTCGGGCGCAAAAAGAGCCTGATGATCGGCGCAATCCTGTTTGTTGCCGGCTCACTGTTCTCTGCGGCTGCGCCAAACGTTGAAGTACTGATTCTTTCCCGCGTTCTGCTGGGGCTGGCGGTGGGTGTGGCCTCCTATACCGCGCCGCTGTATCTCTCTGAAATTGCGCCAGAAAAAATTCGCGGCAGTATGATCTCAATGTATCAATTGATGATTACTATCGGGATCCTCGGTGCTTATCTTTCTGATACCGCCTTCAGCTACACCGGTGCATGGCGCTGGATGTTGGGTGTGATTATCATCCCGGCAATTCTGCTGCTGATTGGTGTCTTCTTCCTGCCAGATAGCCCACGTTGGTTTGCCGCCAAACGCCGTTTTGTTGATGCCGAACGCGTGCTGCTGCGCCTGCGCGACACCAGTGCGGAAGCGAAACGCGAACTGGATGAAATCCGTGAAAGTTTGCAGGTTAAACAGAGTGGCTGGGCGCTGTTTAAAGAGAACAGCAACTTCCGCCGCGCGGTGTTCTTGGGCGTACTGTTGCAGGTAATGCAGCAATTCACCGGGATGAACGTCATCATGTATTACGCGCCGAAAATCTTCGAACTGGCGGGTTATACCAACACCACCGAGCAAATGTGGGGGACCGTGATCGTCGGTTTGACCAACGTACTCGCCACCTTCATCGCTATTGGTCTTGTTGACCGTTGGGGACGTAAACCGACGCTAACCCTGGGCTTCCTGGTGATGGCTGCTGGCATGGGCGTACTCGGTACAATGATGCACATCGGTATCCACTCACCATCGGCGCAGTATTTCGCCATCGCCATGCTGCTGATGTTCATTGTCGGCTTTGCCATGAGTGCCGGCCCGCTGATTTGGGTACTGTGCTCCGAAATTCAGCCGCTGAAAGGCCGCGATTTTGGCATCACCTGCTCCACCGCCACCAACTGGATTGCCAACATGATCGTTGGCGCAACGTTCCTGACCATGCTCAACACGCTGGGTAACGCCAACACCTTCTGGGTGTATGCTGCTCTGAACGTGCTGTTTATCCTGCTGACATTGTGGCTGGTACCGGAAACCAAACACGTTTCGCTGGAACACATTGAACGTAATCTGATGAAAGGTCGTAAACTGCGCGAAATCGGCGCTCACGATTAATCTCTTCAGGCTTCCTCCCGTTGCGGAGGAAGCCACCTCTTGCAGACATCTTTTCTTCGCTCTATCCTCTGCCGCTATGAAAACATCCCGTCTCCCTATCGCCATCCAACAGGCCGTTATGCGTCGCCTGCGGGAAAAACTCGCCCAGGCCAACCTGAAGCTGGGGCGTAACTATCCGGAGCCAAAACTCTCTTACACCCAGCGCGGAACCTCCGCCGGAACAGCCTGGCTGGAAAGCTATGAAATTCGCCTCAATCCGGTGTTATTGATGGAAAATAGCGAGGCGTTTATAGAAGAAGTGGTGCCGCACGAACTGGCGCATTTGCTGGTATGGAAACACTTTGGTCGCGTAGCGCCACATGGCAAAGAGTGGAAGTGGATGATGGAAAGCGTGCTGGGCGTTCCTGCTCGTCGTACACATCAGTTTGAACTGCAGTCCGTGCGCCGCAACACCTTCCCCTACCGCTGCAAGTGCCAGGAGCATCAGCTTACCGTGCGTCGCCATAACCGCGTAGTACGAGGCGAAGCCGTCTATCGCTGCGTTCACTGCGGCGAACAACTGGTTGCCCAATAACCAGTAGAACTATCAGGTATTTTACTGATCTGACTGATTGCATACCAAAACAACTTTCGCTACGTTGCTCGCTCGTTTTAACACGGAGTAAGTGATGTACCGTAATTTGTCTGTGGCTGCGGTGGTACTGAGCGCAGCATTATCCGGCACGGCGTTAGCCGAAGGCATCAATAGTTTTTCCCAGGCGAAAACAGCAGCGGTAAAAGTCTACGCTGATGTGCCGGGAACATTTTACTGCGGATGTAAAATCAACTGGCAGGGTAAAAAAGGCATCGTGGATCTGGAGTCGTGCGGGTACCAGGTGCGCAAAAATGAAAACCGCGCCAGCCGCGTAGAGTGGGAACATGTTGTTCCCGCCTGGCAGTTCGGCCACCAGCGTCAGTGCTGGCAGGAAGGCGGTCGTAAAAACTGCGCTAAAGATCCGGTTTATCGCCAAATGGAAAGCGATATGCATAACCTGCAGCCCGCGATAGGTGAAGTGAACGGCGATCGCGGCAACTTTATGTACAGCCAGTGGAATGGCGGCGAAGGCCAGTACGGTCAATGTGCCATGAAGGTCGATTTCAAAGAAAAAGCTGCCGAACCACCAGCGCGCGCACGCGGTGCCATTGCGCGTACCTACTTCTATATGCGTGACCAATACAACCTGACACTCTCTCGCCAGCAAACGCAGCTGTTTAACGCATGGAACAAGATGTATCCGGTTACCGACTGGGAGTGCGAGCGCGATGAACGCATCGCTAAGGTGCAGGGTAATCATAACCCGTATGTGCAACGCGCTTGCCAGGCGCGAAAGAGCTAACCTACACTAGCGGGATTCTTTTTGTTAACCCCTACCCCACGCGTACAACCGCGTGGGGAGACGACGCGGATTTTTAACTATGCGTATCCCCCGCATTTATCATCCTGAACCACTTACTAGTCATTCTCACATCGCGCTTTGCGAAGATGCCGCCAACCATATCGGGCGCGTACTGCGTATGGGACCAGGACAGGCGTTGCAATTGTTTGACGGCAGCAACCAGGTCTTTGACGCAGAAATCACCAGCGCCAGCAAAAAAAGTGTGGAAGTGAAGGTGCTGGAAGGCCAACTCGACGATCGCGAATCTCCTCTGCATATTCACCTCGGTCAGGTAATGTCGCGTGGTGAAAAAATGGAATTTACTATCCAGAAATCGATCGAACTCGGTGTAAGCCTCATTACGCCACTTTTTTCTGAGCGCTGCGGCGTTAAACTGGATAGTGAACGTCTTAACAAGAAGCTCCAGCAGTGGCAGAAGATTGCGATTGCTGCCTGTGAGCAGTGTGGTCGTAACCGGGTGCCGGAAATCCGTCCAGCGATGGATCTGGAAGCCTGGTGTGCAGAGCAGGATGAAGGACTGAAACTGAATCTTCACCCGCGCGCCAGTAACAGCATCAACACGTTGCCGTTGCCGGTCGAACGCGTCCGCCTGCTGATTGGCCCGGAAGGCGGTTTGTCGGCAGATGAAATTGCCATGACTGCCCGCTATCAATTTACTGATATCCTGTTGGGACCTCGCGTTCTGCGTACTGAGACAACTGCGCTCACCGCCATTACCGCGCTACAAGTGCGATTTGGCGATTTGGGCTAACGGAGAAGAATAATGATCAAGCTCGGCATCGTGATGGATCCCATCGCAAGCATCAACATCAAGAAAGATTCCAGTTTCGCTATGTTGCTGGAAGCACAGCGTCGTGGTTATGAACTTCACTATATGGAGATGGCCGATCTCTATTTGATCAATGGTGAAGCTCGCGCTCGTACGCGTACTTTGAGCGTCGAACAGAACTACGATAAATGGTACGAGTTCACGGGTGAGCAGGATCTGCAACTGGCCGATCTCGACGTGATTCTGATGCGTAAAGATCCGCCGTTTGATACCGAGTTTATCTACGCGACCTATATTCTTGAGCGTGCCGAAGAGAAAGGGACGCTGATCGTTAACAAGCCACAGAGTCTGCGCGATTGTAACGAAAAACTGTTCACCGCCTGGTTCTCTGACTTAACGCCGGAAACGCTGGTCACGCGTAATAAAACGCACTTGAAAGCTTTCTGGGAAAAACACAACGACATCATTCTTAAGCCGCTGGACGGGATGGGCGGCGCGTCGATTTTCCGCGTGAAAGAAAGCGATCCGAACCTCGGCGTCATTGCCGAAACCTTGACTGAACACGGCACCCGCTACTGCATGGCACAAAATTACCTGCCAGCCATTAAAGATGGTGACAAACGCGTGCTGGTGGTGGATGGCGAACCAGTACCGTATTGCCTGGCGCGAATTCCACAGGGCGGCGAAACCCGTGGCAATCTGGCTGCCGGTGGTCGTGGCGAACCTCGTCCGCTAACTGAAAGCGACTGGAAAATCGCCCGTCAGGTAGGGCCGACGCTGAAAGAAAAAGGGCTGATTTTTGTTGGTCTGGATATCATCGGTGACCGTCTGACTGAAATTAACGTCACCAGCCCGACCTGTATTCGTGAGATAGAAGCAGAGTTTCCGGTGTCCATCACCGGAATGTTAATGGATGCCATCGAAGCACGTTTACAGCAGCAGTAACCCACCTTAGCGAGAAGGATCTCATCGAGACTCTAAGTGACAGCGCCCTTCTTTCCACGCATACTGGGCGCTGTTGCTTTTTTGAACCAGGAAACAGAACCTCTGACAATGAATTTACAGCATCACTTTCTTATTGCCATGCCTGCTCTCCAGGATCCGATTTTCCGTCGTTCCGTGGTCTACATTTGCGAACATAATACCCATGGTGCAATGGGGATTATCGTCAACAAGCCACTGGAAAATCTCAAAATTGAAGGGATTCTGGAAAAGCTGAAGATCACGCCGGAACCGCGTGATGAATCAATCCGTCTGGATAAACCGGTTATGCTCGGCGGCCCACTGGCTGAAGATCGCGGGTTTATTTTGCATACTCCGCCCTCCAATTTTGCTTCCAGCATTCGCATTTCAGACAACACGGTGATGACCACTTCCCGCGATGTGCTGGAAACGCTCGGTACAGATAAACAACCATCTGACGTATTGGTGGCTCTGGGCTATGCCTCCTGGGAAAAAGGCCAACTGGAACAAGAAATTCTCGATAACGCGTGGCTAACCGCCCCGGCAGACCTGAATATTCTGTTCAAAACGCCGATTGCCGACCGCTGGCGCGATGCGGCAAAACTAATTGGTGTTGATATTCTCACCATGCCTGGTGTGGCAGGGCACGCCTGATGAGCGGTACCTTACTTGCCTTCGACTTCGGCACCAAAAGCATTGGCGTAGCGGTCGGCCAACGCATTACCGGCACCGCTCGCCCACTGCCCGCAATTAAAGCACAGGACGGTACACCGGACTGGAACCTCATCGAACGTTTACTGAAAGAGTGGCAGCCAGACGAAATCATCGTCGGTTTGCCGCTGAATATGGACGGCACCGAGCAACCGTTGACCGCCAGAGCACGTAAATTCGCTAACCGTATTCATGGTCGTTTCGGTGTTGAAGTGAAGCTACATGACGAGCGTCTTAGCACCGTAGAAGCGCGTTCCGGTCTGTTTGAACAGGGCGGCTATCGGGCGCTCAACAAAGGCAAAGTCGACTCTGCCTCTGCGGTTATTATTCTCGAAAGCTATTTCGAGCAGGGGTATTAAGGCGATTTAAACGCCTGGTGGATTGTAAATTAACATCATCGCCCTTCTTGCCGGATGCGGCGTGAACGCCTTATCCGATCTACATGTGGCAGCGGTTGTAGATACTGTTATGGCTTGCAAGTTTTTTCCTGGTCCAGTCTCCCGGATTGCAGGCATG
>NZ_JAATUR010000027.1 GCF_011881725.1 Escherichia coli
GTTCGCCAGGTAACGGGGGGATTTTTGTGGGAATATTTTGCGCCAGGTTTGATAAACCATCGGTAATGATATCGATATTGGCGCTGAGTTTTCGGGATAATAATATTATTAACAATAAACTACCAAGTAAGCCGACTGTCAGTACAATGATAATTTGCACATCCATTTTCCAGGCCTGGCGACGAATATCTTCTGTAAGTTCATTGGCCCAGATATAGCCAAGAATTTTACCCTTGCGTTCAATAGGAATCATCGAGTTCAGAATATCTCCACGAACTTGCTTGCCTGAATAAACCAACGGTGTATTTGTACACATTACTTCGCGACCTGGATGATCCGCGGCGATAGTAACACCCACATTATTCTGATACAGCGCTGAAGGGGCGTAGGTGATTATCGCATCCAGCGCTTTGTTGTAGTAACCAGCGCCTACGCCAGGGAAGGCATGAGTGATATTTTCGGTAATGGGAGCAAGTTCTGCATTCAATGCGCGGATACGTTCCTCACGCGGTAAGTCCATGTAGAGATCGTAACGATCGCCCAGTGCCAGATTAAGCATGTTGACCACGGCAGAAAGTTTTTTCTCTTTTTCAGATAAGACTGCTGAACGTCCTTCCGTTTCTACGATATAACCAATAGTTAGCGTTGGGACGATGACCATCAGGATTGCCATCAGGATCATTTGATTGCGTAAGCGGCGTGGAAAAATCCACTTCATGTAATGCATACTGAAACCTACTAATCTTGTCCGGTACATGACGATTATCAGAGGTTAAGATGATGATTTCTTAGCGGTGTATCATATTCCGGAGAAGAGAGAACATTGCGGTAACACGCTTTTACCGCTACCTTAACCACAATCCATCTGTCACCTGAGGCGGAGCATCGCCCCTTTGAAATACCTTGCTTCTTTTCGCACAACCCTGAAAGTCTCGCGCTACATGTTCAGAGCGCTGGCGTTACTGCTCTGGCTATTGATTGCTTTTTCATCAGTGTTTTACATCGTCAATGCTTTACATCAGCGGGAATCAGAGATTCGTCAGGAATTTAACCTGAGTTCTGATCAGGCCCAGCGGTTTATTCAGCGCACCTCTGATGTGATGAAAGAGCTGAAGTACATTGCTGAAAATCGCTTATCTGCAGAAAACGGTGTGCTTTCTCCGCGGGGGCGTGAAACGCAAGCGGATGTACCGGTGTTTGAACCGCTGTTTGCCGATTCCGATTGTTCCGCAATGAGCAACACCTGGCGAGGCTCGCTGGAGTCACTGGCGTGGTTTATGCGCTATTGGCGCGATAATTTCTCCGCTGCTTACGATCTCAACCGCGTATTTTTGATTGGCAGTGATAACCTTTGCATGGCTAACTTTGGTCTGCGTGATATGCCCGTCGAACGCGACACCGCTCTGAAAGCCCTGCATGAACGTATTAACAAATACCGTAACGCGCCACAGGATGATAGCGGCAGTAACCTCTTCTGGATCAGCGAGGGTCCGCGCCCTGGCGTCGGCTATTTTTACGCGTTGACGCCGGTATATCTGGCGAACCGGTTGCAGGCGCTTTTAGGTGTAGAACAAACCATACGGATGGAGAACTTCTTTCTGCCAGGCACGTTGCCGATGGGGGTCACCATTCTTGATGAAAATGGTCATACCCTGATTTCGCTTACCGGACCGGAAAGCAAAATTAAGGCCGATCCTCGCTGGATGCAGGAACGTTCCTGGTTTGGCTATACGGAAGGGTTTCGGGAGCTGGTGCTGAAGAAAAATCTGCCGCCGTCTTCGCTAAGTATTGTCTATTCAGTGCCTGTTGATCAGGTGCTGGAACGTATTCGCATGTTGATCCTTAACGCGATTTTACTGAACGTGATTGCGGGTGCTGCATTGTTTACTCTCGCGCGGATGTATGAGCGGCGTATTTTTATTCCGGCGGAAAGTGACGCCCAGCGACTGGAAGAGCATGAGCAATTTAACCGTAAGATAGTCGCCTCTGCACCTGTGGGTATCTGCATTTTGCGAACAGTCGATGGCGTCAATATTTTGAGTAACGAACTGGCGCATACCTATCTCAACATGCTTACGCATGAGGATCGCCAACGGCTGACGCAAATTATTTGTGGTCAGCAGGTCAATTTTGTCGATGTCCTTACCAGTAACAATACCAATCTGCAGATCAGCTTTGTTCATTCGCGCTATCGTAATGAAAACGTGGCAATTTGCGTACTGGTAGATGTCTCTTCACGCGTGAAGATGGAAGAGTCGTTGCAGGAGATGGCGCAGGCTGCGGAACAGGCGAGCCAGTCGAAATCGATGTTCCTTGCCACCGTCAGTCACGAACTGCGAACGCCGCTGTATGGCATTATCGGTAACCTGGATCTGTTGCAAACTAAAGAGTTACCGAAAGGTGTTGACCGTCTGGTGACGGCAATGAACAACTCTTCCAGCCTGTTATTGAAAATAATCAGCGACATTCTCGATTTCTCGAAGATTGAATCGGAGCAGTTGAAAATCGAACCGCGTGAGTTTTCACCGCGCGAAGTGATGAACCACATCACCGCCAACTATTTGCCGCTGGTGGTACGCAAGCAACTTGGTTTGTACTGTTTTATTGAGCCAGATGTACCGATGGCGCTCAATGGCGATCCAATGCGCTTACAGCAGGTGATCTCCAACCTGTTGAGTAATGCTATTAAATTTACTGATACCGGCTGCATTGTTCTGCATGTTTGCGTTGATGGCGATTATCTTTCTATTCGCGTGCGCGATACCGGTGTGGGCATTCCGGCTAAAGAAGTGGTGCGGTTATTTGATCCCTTCTTCCAGGTCGGGACGGGCGTGCAGCGTAACTTCCAGGGTACTGGTCTGGGGCTGGCGATTTGTGAAAAACTGATCAGCATGATGGACGGTGACATCTCGGTGGATTCTGAACCGGGAATGGGCAGCCAGTTTACCGTGCGTATTCCGTTGTACGGCGCACAGTACCCGCAGAAAAAAGGCGTGGAAGGGTTGAGCGGTAAACGTTGCTGGCTGGCGGTACGCAATGCGTCGCTCAGTCAGTTCCTCGAAACCAGTTTGCAGCGTAGCGGCATAGTCGTTGCAACATACGAAGGGCAGGAACCGACTTCCGAAGATGTGTTGATCACCGATGATGTAGTGAGTAAAAAATGGCTGGGCAGGGCGGTAGTAACTTTCTGTCGTCGCCATATCGGTATTCCTCTGGAGAAAAAGCCCGGTGAGTGGGTACACAGTGTGGCAGCTCCGCACGAGCTACCGGCATTGCTGGCGCGTATTTATCTGATCGAGATGGAGAGTGACGATCCTGCTAACTCGTTGCCGTTGACGGGCAAAGCGGTCAGCGACAATGATGATATGATGATTCTGGTCGTGGATGATCATCCGATTAACCGCCGCCTGCTGGCAGATCAGTTGGGATCGTTGGGCTATCAATGTAAAACAGCGAATGATGGCGTCGATGCGCTTAATGTACTGAGCAAGAATCATATCGATATCGTGCTTAGCGACGTCAACATGCCAAATATGGATGGTTACCGCTTGACGCAACGCATTCGTCAGTTGGGACTGACGTTGCCGGTAATAGGGGTAACGGCCAATGCGTTGGCCGAGGAGAAACAGCGGTGTCTGGAGTCCGGTATGGACAGCTGCCTGTCGAAGCCGGTGACGCTGGATGTTATAAAACAAACGCTGACGGTATATGCCGAGAGAGTCAGGAAATCGCGGGAATCGTAGGCCGGATAAGGCATTTACGCCGCATCCGACAATCAGTGCAAATGCCAGATGCGACGCTTGCGCGTCTTATCTGGCCTACATTAATGCAATCCATTGAAGTAATGGGATTCGTAGGCCAGATAAGGCATTCGGCACTTATCTGGCCTGCAGGAAATTACTCTTTATCTGCCGGACTTAATGTTACAGAAGAGAGATAATTCAGCAGAGCAATATCGTTCTCGACACCCAACTTCATCATCGCGGATTTCTTCTGGCTACTGATGGTTTTAATACTGCGGTTCAGCTTTTTAGCGATCTCGGTCACCAGGAAGCCTTCTGCAAACAGGCGCAGAACTTCACTCTCTTTTGGCGAGAGACGCTTGTCACCGTAACCACCTGCACTGATTTTTTCCAACAAGCGAGAAACGCTTTCCGGGGTAAATTTCTTCCCTTTTTGCAGCGCGGCGAGGGCTTTCGGCAGATCGGTAGGAGCACCTTGTTTCAGCACGATCCCTTCGATATCCAGATCCAATACCGCACTAAGAATCGCCGGGTTATTGTTCATGGTCAGAACAATGATTGAAAGGCTTGGGAAATGGCGCTTGATGTACTTGATTAAGGTAATGCCATCGCCGTACTTATCGCCAGGCATGGAGAGATCGGTAATCAACACATGTGCATCTAGCTTCGGCAGGTTGTTGATCAGTGCTGTAGAGTCTTCAAATTCGCCGACAACATTCACCCACTCGATTTGCTCAAGTGATTTGCGAATACCGAACAAGACTATCGGATGGTCATCAGCAATAATTACGTTCATATTGTTCATGTAATAGGCTACCTTGCTACAGCAAGCTCTTGACATAGCTGTCAATGTCGCTGATGTATTTTTCTATTCCTGGGACATCCTTCTCGCGAATAAGATGTTCCAGCGTTTCACATAACTGCTTGCCGGGTACCAGATTAAGCATGGCAAACACGCCTTTCAGACGATGAGCCGTTTGGGCTAACGCAGCAAAGTCACTGGTTGCTGCCTCAGTATATAGCCTCTTAACATCATCCGGTACTGTGTCTACAAAGAGCGCATAATAGCCGCTGGCATGGAGTTGTGCATTTTCATCTCCGCCCAGAGGCGATTCTGTCACCTCTTCCTGCGCCAGTTGCACTTCGATTAATTGTAAGACCGCTTCCTGCATAGCGTTGCTCATATTGAAGTTGACGCACAATTGACCAGGTCCAATTTCCCGTACGCCAGACTCATCATCGCTTAAAAGCAAGCCATAGGCAGTAAGATTAGACGGATTATCCGTTAAAAAGATATCATAATCTTGACTAATTAATCTTTCATCGGGTGTGATACAGGTTGCACCCCAATTTTCTAACTGGCGAGTGACAATATTCCGAATTTCTGCCGAAGTAACATCCACCATTACACAGACATCATCCAGTAAACGTTCTTCTTCCTCTTCAACTTCCAGGTCAGCCGCAAGCATTTTGATATGCACGGAGTAGCGCGTACCAAGCCCATCCCGCGTTTTGATGTTTAAATGACCGCCCAGTTTGCGCGCAAGTTGATTGCTCAGCCAGAAAGCCAACGGATCTGCCTTGCCATAGCGATCGCTTTGGGTTTGGTTGAGGAACGGAAAGTGCAAATTATCCATTTCATGAATACTTATGCCTTCACCGGTGTCCAGAATTCGGAAAGTCAGGCGATCTTCTGAGGATTCATCCTGGTCAACCTCGAGGGTGATTTTTCCCAACTGCGTTGAGGTCACGGCATATTGCATCAGTAGCAGCAAAATATGTCGTAAGGCATCGCGATCGCCGCGGCGCATATCGTGTGCTTTCAGATGATTGTTAATCAGCAGTTGCAGACCTTTACGCTTGATGGCTGGCAAGACAGAAGGCACGACTTCATCAATCAAATCTTGTACGGAGAACTGCACCGTCTCGCTTTTCCAGCTATCGTCCGCAAGCATATTCGCTAACTGGATTTCATCGACCAGGCGCACCAGTACATCAGCCTGATTCGCCAGTTGTTTGCTTTCCGGGGCGTTGAGTTTAGCTGCACTCTCCGCTAGTGACAGTGCGGGTTCTTTTAGCGCATCACCAATATTTTTCATAAAGGCCATTCGGCCCTGCTGATTCTTCTCGTACAGACGCTGCGCCTGCTTGAGTTTCTTGTTCACCAGTACTTCGCGATCCTGATCGCGAATAATGAAGATTTGTGTACGCGGCGCTACCTGGCTGCGAAACATACGGATCTCATACAGTTCGTTATTGATCGTCGCCTGAATGATGCCCTGATGCTGTTCTGCCATAGTGGTGATGTTTTGCAGATTCAAATGCGGCAGCAGGTGGTCGGCAATTTTGTTGCTTATTACTGTGCGATTCGATTCCTGATCGTGAACCAACAGGCCGAGCGGCAGCAGTGACACAATCTCTTCATTGATGGCTCGCAAAACGCGCAGCTCATTATTCACTGCCGTGCTGGGGACACTTTCTGTGGTGCGACCAGAGAAATGGCGAAAGGTTGTATAACCAAACAGCGCCAGCGCCAGCAAGCCGATATTCAGCAGCAGCGGCAGGAGAATGTTTTGCAACGTATCCAGCAACAATGTGCCGTAAGGAACTTGCCAGACCAGACGCATATTCGTGGAGTTGAGCGCCGAAGAGATTTCAATCTTCGAACTATTAAAGTGGATACTGACGCTATCCGTCGCGTCTTTATCATTATTATTGGTTCCCGCTGCGGCCGTGTCTGGCTCCAGACGGAAGCTATCCAGCGGCATTCCCGGCGGGATCAAATCATTAATGGGCAGATCAAAAGCCACTACCGTCGCCAGATGTCCCGGCTGGTTAAAGGTGGTGCGTAGGGTAAAATAATGACCGTTCTGCCAGGCCAGGCGGCGCAGGTTAGAAAAACTTTCGCGTTCATCGAGGGCATTGGCCTGTTGCAACATCTCTGCGCGACGAGAATCAACAATGTCACTTACCGTCGATTCTTTAAATCCCGAGGTGAGATCTTTTAGCGGTAGGGTGGAGATCAAAACCAGGCTGTTATCCTGGCCGTTCAGATAGTACATCGACCAGGGTACATTCTCTGCGCCCCACAATGTGTCCAGATAAGTGGACATTCTTTGAGTCATTTCAAGCGTTGAGTTGTCATGAGAGCCAAAGATCAGGGCTTCCGTTTTGCGGCGTGGTTTTTCCAGATAGTAGACATCCTGTTTCAGGCGCGTTTCCTGCAACCCTTCGCTGGAGGTGGTCGAGGTCGTCGCAGCAATGTTGTCGTAAATCTGCCAGGTCACGTAACGCCAGGTATCGACGCGCTTTTGTATAGCATGGGTAATGTCAACAATTTGGTAGCTTTTATCTTTCAGCCAGGCGTTAACGGCGCTTTGTACCATTACACCCATTGTCACCAGCAACACAATGATCAACAGTAAAAAGAAGCGGGTAATGCTCCCCGGTAGGAGTGAAAAGCGGGTCGTGGCCGTTGTCTCTTTCTGACGCATTCGTGTTTATGACCTGTTAAAACTTCGCAAAGTGATAGGGCAGTATAAAGGGTACAGTGTGAAATTCCAGACTCTTACCTGATTGATGTTAAGGCATTCGCCGACGATATTTCACGTTTGCGATGCGGTAAATAAATGTACAAATGCGTTGTTAATGTACAAATAGCCTACAGGCGTGAAGCAAATTATCAGGAAAATAGCTCAGATAGATTTTGTTGGTAATTGTTTTTGTTTTTTATGAAATAGTTAACGGTTGTTATAATTTTTCTGCGGTAGCACAAAGAAATAAAAGAAGTGTAAAGAAGGGTAAAAAAAGCCGAATGCGAAGCATTCGGCTGAAATAGGGGTAAACAGACATTCAGAAATGAATGACGGTAATAAATAAAGTTAATGATGATAGCAAGACATATATTAGTTGCGAATGAAGAATTTGTTTTAACATTCAGTGCGGTCAAAGACTTAAGAATAAGTTATTGTTTTGAATATCGAAATAATCTTACTTGATGTTGAGTGCGTTATTTAACCAACCATCAGGATCTGAAAAAGTTCCGTCATATTTACATTTTGAAATACCTATGTGGATATTTGTAACATCTTAAAAGTTTTAGTATCATATTCGTGTTGGATTATTCTGCATTTTTGGGGAGAATGGACCTGCCGACTGATTAATGAGGGTTAATCAGTATGCAGTGGCATAAAAAAGCAAATAAAGGCATATAACAGAGGGTTAATAACATGAAAGTTAAAGTACTGTCCCTCCTGGTCCCAGCTCTGCTGGTAGCAGGCGCAGCAAACGCTGCTGAAGTTTACAACAAAGACGGCAACAAATTAGATCTGTACGGTAAAGTAGACGGCCTGCACTATTTCTCTGACAACAAGGCTGTAGATGGTGACAAAACCTACATGCGTCTTGGCTTCAAAGGTGAAACTCAGGTTACTGACCAGCTGACCGGTTACGGCCAGTGGGAATATCAGATCCAGGGCAATGCTCCGGAAAGCGAAAACAACTCCTGGACCCGTGTGGCATTCGCTGGTCTGAAATTCCAGGACGTTGGTTCTTTCGACTACGGTCGTAACTACGGTGTTGTTTATGACGTAACGTCCTGGACCGACGTACTGCCAGAATTTGGTGGTGACACCTACAGCTCTGACAACTTCATGCAACAGCGTGGTAACGGCTTCGCGACCTACCGTAACACCGACTTCTTCGGTCTGGTTGATGGTCTGAACTTTGCCATTCAGTACCAGGGTAAAAACGGTAGCCCGTCTGGCGAAGGTATGACTGGTGTGACCACTAATGGTCGTGATGTGCTGGAGCAGAATGGTGACGGTGTTGGTGGTTCTATCACTTATGACATCGGTGAAGGCTTCAGCTTCGGTGGTGCGATCTCCAGCTCCAAACGTACCGCAGAGCAGAACAATTATGGCATCGGTAACGGTGACCGTGCAGAAACCTACACTGGTGGTCTGAAATACGACGCTAACAACGTATATCTGGCTGCTCAGTACACCCAGACTTACAACGCAACTCTGGCTGGTGATTTAGGTTGGGCGAACAAAGCTCAGAACTTTGAAGTGGTTGCCCAGTATCAGTTCGACTTCGGTCTGCGTCCTTCTGTTGCGTACCTGCAGTCCAAAGGTAAAAACCTGAATGCCAACATCGCTGGTCGTACTTACGACGACGAAGATCTGCTGAAATATGTTGATGTTGGTGCGACTTACTACTTCAACAAAAACATGTCCACCTACGTTGACTACAAAATCAACCTGCTGGACGACAACCAGTTCACCCGCGCTGCTGGCATCAACACTGATGACATCGTAGCTCTGGGTCTGGTTTACCAGTTCTAATCTCGATTTCTATCGAACAAAGGGCCTGCGGGCCCTTTTTTCATGGTTTTCAGCGTACAAACGCAGCGTTTTGGTGTACTCTTGCGACCGTTCGCATGAGGATAATCACGTATGGAAATAAGCTTTACCCGCGTGGCACTGCTGGCTGCCGCGCTCTTCTTTGTTGGTTGCGATCAAAAACCACAACCCGCCAAAACCCACGCTACTGAAGTTACCGTTCTTGAAGGCAAAACCATGGGTACCTTCTGGCGTGCCAGCATCCCGGGCATTGACGCCAAACGCAGTGCCGAACTTAAAGAAAAGATTCAGATCCAGCTGGACGCCGACGATCAGCTGCTTTCGACCTATAAAAAAGATTCCGCGCTGATGCGCTTTAACGACTCGCAAAGTTTGTCACCGTGGCCAGTAAATGAAGCGATGGCCGATATCGTCACCACCTCGCTGCGTATTGGCGCAAAGACGGATGGTGCGATGGATATTACCATCGGACCGCTGGTGAATCTGTGGGGCTTTGGCCCGGAACAACAGCCGGTACAAATTCCGAGTCAGGAGCAGATCGACGCGATGAAAGCCAAAACCGGCTTACAGCACCTGACGGTCATTAATCAATCGCATCAGCAATATCTGCAAAAAGATCTGCCGGATCTATACGTCGATCTCTCCACCGTCGGCGAAGGCTATGCGGCGGATCATCTGGCACGCTTAATGGAGCAGGAAGGTATTTCCCGCTATCTGGTGTCGGTCGGCGGCGCGCTGAACAGCCGTGGTATGAACGGCGAAGGTCAACCGTGGCGGGTGGCGATTCAAAAACCAACTGATAAAGAAAACGCGGTTCAGGCCGTTGTCGACATCAATGGTCACGGGATTAGCACCTCCGGCAGCTACCGCAACTATTACGAACTGGACGGTAAACGCCTTTCCCATGTTATCGATCCGCAGACCGGAAGACCTGTCGAACATAATCTGGTGTCAGTAACGGTGATTGCCCCGACGGCGCTGGAAGCCGATGCCTGGGATACTGGCTTGATGGTACTTGGGCCGGAGAAAGCCAAAGAAGTGGTTCGCCGGGAAGGGCTGGCGGTTTATATGATCACCAAAGAAGGCGATAGCTTTAAAACCTGGATGTCACCGCAGTTTAAAAGCTTCCTGGTGAGCGAAAAAAATTAAAGCGCAAGATTGATGGTTTTTGCGTGATGGTGACCGGGCAGACTAAAGGCTATCCTTAACCTGGGAGCTGCTTATGAAAAACGCCACACGCTTAACTGACGATCAACGCTGGCAATCTGTCTTAGCCCGCGACCCGCACGCCGACGGCGAATTCGTCTTCGCCGTGCGCACCACGGGCATCTTCTGTCGTCCGTCCTGCCGCGCCAGACATGCATTGCGGGAAAACGTCTCCTTCTTCGCAAATGCCAGCGAGGCGCTTGCCGCTGGCTTTCGCCCCTGCAAACGTTGTCAGCCAGACAAAGCCAACCCCCATCAACACCGGCTGGATAAAATCACTTACGCCTGCCGACTGCTGGAACAGGAAACACCCGTGACGCTGGAAGCCTTAGCCGACCAGGTGGCGATGAGTCCATTCCATCTGCATCGATTGTTTAAAGCGACCACCGGAATGACGCCGAAAGCCTGGCAACAGGCCTGGCGCGCTCGCCGTTTACGCGAATCGCTGGCGAAAGGGGAGAGCGTCACTCAGGCGATTCTCAATGCAGGATTCCCCGACGGTAGCAGTTACTACCGTAAAGCTGACGAAACGCTGGGCATGACGGCTAAACAGTTTCGTCACGGCGGTGAAAACCTGGTTGTACGCTATGCACTTGCCGATTGTGATCTGGGCCGTTGCCTGGTGGCGGAAAGCGAGCGGGGGATTTGCGCGATTTTACTGGGCGATGATGACGCGACGTTGATTAGCGAACTCCGCCAGATGTTTCCTGCCGCAGATAACGCACCGGCCGACCCGACGTTTCAGCGACATGTACGTGAGGTGATCGCCAGCCTCAATAACCGCGATACGCCGCTGACGTTGCCGCTGGATATTCGGGGAACCGCTTTTCAACAACAAGTCTGGCAGGCGCTACGCACTATACCTTGTGGTGAAACGGTGAGTTACCGGCAACTGGCGAACGCTATAGGCAAACCGAAAGCCGTTCGTGCCGTAGCCAGTGCCTGTGCTGCCAATAAGTTAGCTATCGTTATCCCCTGTCATCGGGTTGTACGCAGTGATGGCGCTCTTTCTGGTTACCGCTGGGGCGTGTCGCGCAAAGCGCACTTGCTGAGCCGCGAAGCTGAAAATGAGGAGAGGTAATGTTGGATCTGTTTGCCGATGCTGAACCGTGGCAGGAATCGCTGGCGCCTGGTGCGGTGATTTTGCGCCGTTTTGCTTTTAACGCTGCGGAACAACTGATCCGCGATATCAATGACGTTGCCAGCCAGTCGCCGTTTCGCCAGATGGTCACACCGGGCGGATATACCATGTCGGTGGCAATGACTAACTGTGGGCATCTGGGCTGGACTACCAATCGGCAAGGTTATCTCTATTCGCCCATTGATCCGCAAACAAATAAACCGTGGCCCGTCATGCCGCAAAGTTTTCATGATTTATGTCAGCGCGCGGCCACGGCGGCGGGTTATCCGGATTTCCAGCCTGACGCTTGCCTGATCAACCGCTACGCCCCGGGCGCGAAATTGTCGCTGCATCAGGATAAAGACGAACCGGACCTGCGCGCGCCGATTGTTTCTGTTTCTCTGGGTTTACCCGCAATTTTTCAATTTGGCGGCCTGAAACGAAACGATCTGTTAAAACGATTGTTGCTGGAACATGGTGATGTGGTGGTGTGGGGAGGTGAATCACGGTTGTTTTATCATGGTATTCAACCGTTGAAAGCGGGGTTTCATCCACTGACCGCCGACTGCCGCTATAACCTGACATTCCGTCAGGCAGGTAAAAAAGAATAAAAATAAGAATTATTATTGCTGTGCGCGTGGAGATGTTTAAACTGCGGGCTGTATTTCATTGTCCGGGTTTTCTGCATGGAACTTCTTGTACTTGTCTGGCGGCAGTATCGCTGGCCATTTATCAGTGTGATGGCGCTAAGCCTCGCCAGTGCGGCATTAGGCATTGGCTTAATTGCTTTTATCAATCAGCGCCTTATCGAAACGGCGGATACCAGTCTGCTGGTGTTGCCAGAATTTCTGGGGTTATTACTGCTGTTGATGGCAGTGACTCTGGGATCGCAACTGGCACTCACTACGCTGGGCCATCACTTCGTTTACCGACTGCGTAGCGAGTTTATCAAGCGGATCCTGGATACCCACGTCGAGCGTATCGAGCAACTGGGTAGCGCCTCATTGCTGGCGGGATTAACCAGCGATGTGCGTAATATCACCATTGCTTTTGTTCGTTTGCCTGAATTAGTGCAGGGGATCATTCTCACTATCGGTTCGGCGGCGTATCTGTGGATGCTGTCAGGTAAAATGTTGCTGGTAACGGCTATCTGGATGGCAATCACCATCTGGGGCGGATTTGTGCTGGTGGCACGGGTGTACAAACATATGGCGACCCTACGCGAAACCGAAGACAAGCTGTATACGGATTTTCAAACCGTGTTGGAAGGGCGTAAAGAGCTGACCCTAAACCGCGAACGCGCCGAGTACGTATTCAAAAATCTCTACATTCCCGATGCGCAAGAGTATCGCCATCATATTATTCGCGCTGATACGTTTCATCTTAGCGCTGTGAACTGGTCGAACATCATGATGTTGGGCGCTATCGGCCTGGTGTTCTGGATGGCGAACAGTCTCGGTTGGGCTGATACTAACGTTGCCGCAACCTATTCGCTGACGCTGTTGTTCTTGCGCACGCCGCTGCTTTCGGCGGTTGGTGCGTTGCCGACGTTATTGACGGCGCAGGTGGCGTTTAACAAGCTGAACAAATTCGCGCTTGCGCCTTTTAAAGCGGAGTTTCCGCGCCCTCAGCCGTTTCCCAACTGGCAAACACTGGAGCTGCGTAACGTTACGTTTGCTTATCAGGATAACGCGTTTTCCGTTGGCCCGATTAACCTCACCATTAAACGTGGCGAACTGCTGTTTTTGATTGGCGGTAATGGTAGCGGTAAATCGACGCTGGCGATGTTGCTGACGGGGTTGTATCAACCGCAAAGTGGTGAAATATTGCTGGATGGCAAACCTGTCAGCGGTGAACAACCGGAAGATTATCGTAAGCTATTTTCGGCAGTGTTCACCGATGTCTGGTTGTTTGATCAATTGCTGGGGCCGGAGGGGAAAACCGCGAACCCTCAACTGGTTGAGAAATGGCTGGCACAATTGAAAATGGATCATAAACTTGAGTTAAATAACGGGCGGATTGTTAACCTTAAGTTATCGAAAGGGCAGAAAAAACGCGTGGCGTTGTTGCTGGCACTGGCAGAAGAGCGCGATATTATTCTGCTGGATGAATGGGCGGCGGATCAGGACCCTCACTTCCGCCGTGAGTTTTATCAGGTGCTGCTGCCGTTGATGCAGGAGATGGGGAAAACAATTTTCGCTATCAGCCATGATGATCACTACTTTATTCATGCTGATCGCCTGCTGGAAATGCGCAATGGGCAGCTCAGCGAGCTGACTGGCGAAGAGCGCGACGCTGCTTCGCGTGATGCCGTTGCCCGGACGGCATGATGTTTTGACGTTAACCTGGCGGATCTATGCCGCCAGGTTAATATTCTAAAATTCGCTCCTTTCTAATAACCTTATAATTAATAAACGAAATTATAATGTTTATAAAATTGGAATATAATTTATAAACATTATTTAAATGTTGTTACTTAAGTGTTACCGTTGATGCCGCGCAAATCTCACCTGCAATAAAGCGACTAAAAGTAAGGCATTAACAAGATGAAAAAAGTGACTGCCATGCTCTTCTCGATGGCCGTGGGGCTTAATGCCGTTTCTATGGCGGCAAAAGCGAAAGCGTCCGAGGAGCAGGAAACTGATGTACTGTTGATTGGCGGCGGCATTATGAGCGCCACGTTGGGGACCTATTTACGGGAGCTGGAACCGGAGTGGTCGATGACCATGGTTGAGCGCCTGGAGGGGGTTGCGCAGGAGAGTTCGAACGGCTGGAACAACGCCGGAACCGGGCATTCTGCGCTGATGGAACTGAACTACACCCCGCAAAACGCCGATGGCAGCATCAGTATTGAAAAAGCAGTCGCCATTAACGAAGCATTCCAGATTTCCCGCCAGTTCTGGGCGCACCAGGTCGAGCGCGGCGTGCTGCGTACTCCGCGTTCATTTATCAATACCGTTCCGCATATGAGCTTTGTCTGGGGCGAAGATAACGTCAATTTCCTGCGCGCCCGTTACGCGGCATTGCAACAAAGTTCACTATTTCGCGGTATGCGTTACTCTGAAGATCACGCGCAGATTAAAGAGTGGGCACCGCTCGTGATGGAAGGGCGCGATCCGCAACAGAAAGTGGCAGCGACACGTACAGAAATCGGCACCGATGTGAACTATGGTGAGATCACTCGCCAGTTAATTGCTTCTTTGCAGAAGAAATCTAATTTCTCTCTGCAACTCAGTAGTGAAGTCCGCGCCCTCAAACGTAATGACGATAACACCTGGACCGTCACCGTTGCTGATCTGAAAAATGGCACTGCACAGAACATCCGCGCGAAATTTGTCTTTATCGGCGCGGGTGGCGCGGCGCTGAAACTGTTGCAAGAATCCGGTATTCCGGAAGCGAAAGATTACGCCGGTTTCCCGGTGGGCGGTCAGTTCCTCGTTTCGGAAAACCCGAATGTGGTTAATCACCATCTGGCGAAGGTTTATGGTAAGGCATCCGTTGGTGCGCCGCCGATGTCGGTTCCACATATTGATACCCGTGTACTGGACGGTAAACGCGTGGTGCTGTTCGGGCCATTTGCTACTTTCTCAACCAAATTCCTTAAAAATGGTTCACTGTGGGATCTGATGAGTTCCACCACCACCTCTAACGTGATGCCGATGATGCACGTCGGGCTGGATAATTTCGATCTGGTGAAATATCTGGTGAGTCAGGTGATGTTGAGTGAAGAGGATCGTTTTGAAGCGTTGAAAGAGTACTATCCGCAGGCGAAGAAAGAGGACTGGCGTTTGTGGCAAGCGGGACAGCGCGTGCAGATTATCAAGCGAGATGCCGAGAAAGGCGGCGTGTTGCGTCTGGGTACCGAAGTGGTCAGCGACCAACAAGGGACCATTGCCGCGCTGTTGGGGGCATCGCCGGGGGCGTCAACCGCTGCGCCAATTATGTTGAATCTGCTGGAAAAAGTATTTTCTGATCGCGTTTCCAGCCCGCAATGGCAGGCTACGCTGAAAGCGATCGTTCCGTCTTATGGCAGCAAGCTGAATGGTGATGTGGCGGCCACAGAACGTGAGTTACAATACACCAGCGAAGTGCTGGGCCTGAAATATGATAAGCCGCAGCCGGCAGACAGCACGCCGAAACCGCAGTTAAAAGTGCAACCAGTACAAAAAGAAGTGGCGGATATTGCGTTGTGATGATGCGCCGTAATCGCCTTATCCGACCTACGGCCACAATGTAGGCCTGATAAGACGCACAGCGTCGCATCAGGCAACCGGCTCCGGGCGTTAGATGTCGGATGCGGCGTGACCGCCTTATCCGACCTACGGACACAATGTTGGCCTGATAAGACGCGCAGCGTCGCATCAGGCAGTCGGCTTAGGTCGTTAGATGTCAGATGCGGCGTAATCGCCTTATCCGACCTACGGACACAATGTTGGCCTGATAAGACGCGTAGCGTCGCATCAGGCAGTTGGCTCTGGTCGTTAGATGTCGGATGCGGCGTAATCGTCTTATCCGGTCAGGGCGGCACCAAACTTCACAGCTGTTTAGCGAACCACCGCGTTCTCAATCTTCTCTTCCGCCTTCCAGATGCGGTATTTCACATCCATATTGTCTGGCGTATATACCACGATCGGCAGCTTGCTGTTGTAACGCAGCATTCCGGCATCGCCCAGATATGCGGTGACAAATTTCTTCTCCTTCTTGCCATCCGGGCAGGCCATCATCGTCGAAACCGGGGAACTCACTTTATCAAAGACATAATAATCATAACCCCAACCTTCCAGCGTTTTGCTTTCCAGTTTTCCGCCGAGACGATGCAGATTGCAGTCGACTTCCAGCGTCTGGCCAATTAACAGTTCTACTTTCAGGGTAGATTCATCTTCTTGCGGGGTTAACTGAATCACCTGACGCTTCATGCCTTTTTCGGCTTGTGGGTAAGGGGCGATTTTTTCCAGTGGCTGGACGCTTTCTGCTGCCCAGGCTGAGGTCGTGGCGAAAGCGGCAAACAACACTGCAGGTAGAATGGTCTTCATTTTTGTTTTCCTTTCTTCATTTATAGGTTTTCACCGATGATGTCGCTGAAGGTTAACATATTCATCAGATTTATTAATTTGCTTTATGAATAATACATAGAATATTCAGACAGTTTTACCTTCTCTTTTGGAGTTATATGCTGGCGAATGGTGGCGTCAGGAGAAATACATTTGGTGAATTTATCGCTATGTTCTTTTTTATATAACCATTTGAAATGTGAGCGAAACCCTGTTTTTATCGTCTTTCCTGCCACTCTTTTGATCCGGCAACAGGTTTTACCCCGATCGGGGTATGCATCTTTGACACATCCTTTAATATCTTAGCGGCTATAAAAATGGCTTATTAATTATGCGGTTTATTTGGTCGCTCTCTGTTTGTGGGGCGTATTAATGATGGAAGGTCAATGTGAAAATTGATGCATCCCGTCGGGGCATACTCACTGGTCGCTGGCGCAAAGCCAGTAACGGTATCCGTCCGCCCTGGTCCGGTGATGAATCTCATTTTCTGACCCGTTGCACCCGCTGCGATGCCTGTATTAATGCTTGTGAAAACAACATTCTGCAACGTGGCGCGGGTGGCTATCCGAGCGTTAATTTCAAAAATAACGAGTGCAGCTTCTGTTACGCCTGCGCGCAGGCTTGCCCCGAATCGCTATTTTCTTCGCGCCACACCAGGGCCTGGGAATTGCAGTTCACCATCGGGGAGGCTTGCCTGGCGTATCAGAAAGTTGAATGCCGTCGCTGTCAGGATAGTTGTGAGCCAATGGCAATTATCTTTCGCCCGACGCTCTCCGGGATCTACCAGCCGCAACTTAATAGCCAACTTTGCAACGGATGTGGTGCATGTGCAGCCAGCTGTCCGGTATCAGCCATAACTGCGGAGTATCTCCATGCACACTAACTGGCAAGTTTGCAGCCTGGTGGTCCAGGCGAAAAGCGAACGAATTTCAGATATCAGCACCCAGCTGAACGCCTTTCCCGGCTGTGAAGTCGCCGTCAGCGATGCACCGAGCGGTCAGTTGATTGTGGTAGCTGAAGCAGAAGACAGCGAAACGCTAATTCAAACTGTTGAGTCAGTACGCAATGTAGAGGGCGTGCTGGCGGTGTCGCTGGTTTATCACCAGCAGGAAGAGCAAGGTGAGGAAACACCATGAAACTCAGTCGTCGTAGCTTTATGAAAGCTAACGCCGTTGCGGCCGCTGCGGCGGCTGCCGGTCTCAGCGTGCCGGGCGTTGCCCGCGCCGTTGTTGGTCAGCAGGAAGCCATTAAATGGGATAAAGCACCGTGCCGTTTCTGCGGTACTGGTTGTGGCGTTCTGGTTGGAACGCAGCAGGGGCGTGTGGTGGCCTGCCAGGGCGACCCGGACGCACCGGTTAACCGTGGTCTGAACTGCATTAAGGGCTATTTCCTGCCCAAAATTATGTACGGTAAAGACCGTTTGACGCAGCCGCTGCTGCGTATGAAAAACGGTAAATATGACAAAGAAGGCGAATTTACCCCAATCACCTGGGATCAAGCCTTTGATGTGATGGAAGAGAAATTCAAAACTGCCCTGAAAGAAAAAGGGCCGGAGTCGATCGGTATGTTCGGTTCTGGTCAGTGGACTATCTGGGAAGGTTATGCCGCGTCCAAGTTGTTCAAAGCGGGCTTCCGTTCTAACAACATCGACCCGAACGCGCGTCACTGTATGGCGTCGGCGGTGGTTGGCTTTATGCGTACCTTTGGTATGGATGAGCCGATGGGCTGCTATGACGACATCGAACAAGCTGACGCGTTTGTGCTGTGGGGCGCGAACATGGCGGAGATGCACCCGATCCTCTGGTCGCGCATCACTAACCGTCGTCTCTCTAACCAGAACGTCACTGTAGCGGTGCTTTCTACCTATCAGCATCGTAGCTTCGAACTGGCGGATAACGGCATCATCTTTACGCCACAATCTGACCTGGTGATCCTGAACTATATCGCCAACTATATCATTCAAAACAATGCGATAAATCAGGACTTCTTCAGCAAACACGTTAACCTGCGTAAAGGGGCGACGGACATTGGCTACGGTTTACGTCCGACCCATCCGCTGGAAAAAGCAGCGAAGAATCCGGGTTCTGACGCTTCCGAACCGATGAGCTTCGAAGATTACAAAGCCTTCGTTGCCGAGTATACGCTGGAAAAAACCGCTGAAATGACCGGCGTGCCGAAAGACCAGTTAGAACAACTGGCGCAGCTGTATGCCGATCCGAACAAGAAAGTCATCTCCTACTGGACGATGGGCTTCAACCAGCATACCCGCGGTGTGTGGGCCAACAACCTGGTCTACAACCTGCACCTGCTGACTGGCAAAATTTCTCAGCCGGGTTGCGGTCCGTTCTCCCTGACGGGGCAGCCTTCCGCGTGTGGTACTGCGCGTGAAGTCGGCACCTTTGCTCACCGTCTGCCTGCGGACATGGTGGTGACGAATGAGAAACATCGTGATATCTGCGAGAAGAAGTGGAATATCCCGAGCGGCACTATTCCGGCGAAAATCGGTCTGCACGCAGTGGCACAAGACCGTGCGCTGAAAGACGGCAAACTGAATGTTTACTGGACCATGTGTACCAACAACATGCAGGCCGGGCCGAACATTAATGAAGAGCGTATGCCGGGCTGGCGCGATCCGCGCAACTTCATCATCGTTTCCGATCCGTATCCGACTGTCAGTGCGCTGGCCGCCGACTTGATCCTGCCGACAGCAATGTGGGTAGAAAAAGAGGGCGCTTATGGTAACGCAGAACGCCGTACTCAGTTCTGGCGTCAACAGGTACAGGCACCAGGTGAAGCGAAATCGGATCTCTGGCAATTAGTTCAGTTCTCCCGCCGCTTCAAAACTGAAGAAGTGTGGCCGGAAGAGCTGCTGGCGAAGAAACCGGAACTGCGTGGCAAAACGCTGTACGAAGTTCTGTATGCCACCCCGGAAGTGAGCAAATTCCCGGTATCCGAACTGGCGGAAGATCAACTGAACGATGAATCCCGCGAGCTGGGCTTCTATCTGCAAAAAGGTCTGTTCGAAGAGTACGCATGGTTTGGTCGCGGTCACGGCCACGATCTGGCACCGTTCGATGACTACCACAAAGCACGCGGTCTGCGCTGGCCGGTGGTGAACGGTAAAGAAACGCAGTGGCGTTACAGCGAAGGTAACGACCCGTACGTGAAAGCGGGCGAAGGCTACAAGTTCTACGGTAAGCCGGATGGTAAAGCGGTGATCTTCGCACTGCCGTTCGAACCGGCGGCGGAAGCACCGGATGAAGAGTACGACCTGTGGCTCTCTACCGGACGCGTACTGGAGCACTGGCACACCGGCAGTATGACTCGCCGTGTACCAGAACTGCACCGCGCCTTCCCGGAAGCAGTTCTGTTTATTCACCCGCTGGATGCGAAAGCGCGCGATCTGCGTCGTGGCGACAAAGTGAAAGTGGTGTCTCGCCGTGGCGAAGTGATCTCGATTGTCGAAACGCGCGGTCGTAACCGTCCGCCGCAGGGCCTGGTGTACATGCCGTTCTTCGACGCCGCACAGCTGGTTAACAAACTGACGCTGGATGCGACCGATCCGCTCTCGAAAGAGACGGACTTCAAGAAGTGCGCGGTCAAACTGGAGAAGGTGTAAGCCATTATGTCCCGGTCAGCGAAACCTCAAAATGGTCGCCGCCGCTTTCTGCGCGATGTTGTTCGCACAGCAGGCGGGCTGGCTGCCGTGGGTGTGGCGCTGGGGTTACAACAGCAAACCGCACGTGCATCTGGCGTGCGGTTGCGCCCGCCCGGAGCCATAAACGAGAACGCCTTTGCCAGTGCCTGTGTACGTTGCGGTCAGTGTGTTCAGGCTTGCCCTTACGACACCTTAAAACTGGCGACGCTGGCCTCTGGCCTGTCGGCGGGCACGCCATATTTTGTTGCACGGGATATTCCTTGCGAAATGTGTGAGGACATTCCGTGCGCCAAAGTGTGCCCGAGTGGTGCGCTGGATCGTGAGATCGAATCGATCGACGACGCACGGATGGGGCTGGCGGTGCTGGTGGACCAGGAGAACTGCCTCAACTTTCAGGGACTGCGTTGCGATGTTTGTTATCGCGAATGCCCGAAAATTGATGAGGCTATTACCCTGGAACTGGAGCGCAACACGCGTACCGGTAAGCACGCCCGTTTTCTGCCAACAGTTCACAGCGATGCCTGTACCGGCTGCGGTAAGTGCGAAAAAGTGTGCGTGCTGGAGCAACCGGCGATCAAGGTATTACCGCTGTCACTGGCGAAAGGGGAGTTAGGTCACCATTACCGCTTCGGCTGGCTGGAGGGGAACAATGGCAAATCGTAAACGTGACGCCGGACGTGAGGCGCTGGCAAAAAAAGGCTGGTGGCGCAGTCACCGTTGGCTGGTATTGCGTCGCCTTTGTCAGTTCTTCGTGCTGGGGATGTTTTTGAGCGGCCCGTGGTTTGGTGTGTGGATCTTGCACGGCAACTACAGCAGTAGCCTGTTATTCGACACCGTTCCGCTGACCGATCCGCTGATGACGCTGCAAAGCCTTGCCAGCGGTCATCTGCCTGCCTCGGTGGCGTTGACCGGTGCGGTGATTATCACTGTGCTCTATGCCCTGGCAGGAAAGCGATTATTTTGCAGTTGGGTCTGCCCGCTGAACCCGATTACCGATTTAGCAAACTGGTTACGCAGGCGCTTTGACCTCAATCAGTCTGCGACGATCCCGCGCCACATTCGCTATGTGTTGCTGGTGGTCATCCTGGTGGGATCGGCCTTAACCGGCACGCTCATCTGGGAATGGATCAACCCCGTTTCCCTGATGGGACGCAGCCTGGTAATGGGATTCGGCAGCGGCGCGCTGCTTATTCTCGCGCTGTTTTTATTTGATCTACTGGTCGTTGAACACGGCTGGTGCGGTCACATCTGCCCGGTCGGCGCGCTGTATGGCGTGCTGGGTAGCAAAGGCGTAATCACCGTTGCGGCCACCGATCGACAGAAATGTAACCGCTGTATGGATTGTTTTCATGTTTGCCCGGAACCGCATGTGCTACGTGCCCCGGTGCTGGATGAACAAAGCCCGGTGCAGGTCACCAGCCGCGATTGCATGACATGCGGTCGCTGCGTGGATGTCTGTTCTGAGGATGTATTTACAATAACTACACGATGGAGTTCGGGAGCGAAATCATGAAAAGCCATGACCTGAAGAAAGCGCTGTGTCAATGGACGGCGATGCTGGCCCTGGTGGTGAGCGGCGCGGTTTGGGCGGCTAATGGCGTCGATTTTAGCCAGTCGCCGGAAGTATCCGGGACACAGGAAGGGGCCATTCGGATGCCAAAAGAGCAGGATCGGATGCCGCTGAACTATGTGAATCAGCCGCCTATGATCCCGCATAGTGTTGAAGGTTATCAGGTAACGACCAATACCAACCGCTGCTTACAGTGCCACGGTGTCGAAAGCTATCGCACTACCGGAGCGCCGCGCATCAGTCCTACTCACTTTATGGACAGTGACGGCAAAGTGGGCGCGGAAGTGGCTCCACGTCGTTACTTCTGTCTGCAATGTCACGTACCGCAGGCCGATACCGCGCCAATCGTGGGGAATACCTTTACCCCGTCAAAAGGTTACGGGAAATAAGAGGTTATTATGGGAAATTCTGACCGTAAGCCTGGTCTGATTAAACGCCTGTGGAAATGGTGGCGTACTCCCAGCCGTCTGGCACTGGGTACGCTACTGTTGATCGGTTTTGTTGGCGGCATCGTTTTCTGGGGCGGCTTTAACACCGGTATGGAAAAAGCCAATACCGAAGAGTTCTGCATTAGCTGCCACGAGATGCGTAATACGGTGTATCAGGAATACATGGATTCCGTGCATTACAACAACCGTAGCGGCGTACGTGCGACCTGTCCGGATTGTCACGTTCCGCACGAGTTTGTGCCGAAGATGATACGCAAGCTCAAAGCAAGTAAAGAGCTGTATGGTAAAATTTTTGGCGTTATTGACACGCCGCAGAAATTTGAAGCTCATCGCCTGACGATGGCACAGAATGAGTGGCGGCGTATGAAGGATAATAACTCGCAGGAGTGCCGTAACTGTCACAACTTCGAGTTTATGGATACAACCGCCCAGAAATCGGTTGCCGCGAAAATGCACGACCAGGCGGTGAAAGATGGGCAAACCTGTATTGATTGCCATAAAGGGATAGCGCACAAGCTGCCCGATATGCGCGAAGTCGAACTAGGTTTTTAACAAGGTTATTGCGTGGGTATGCTTGAAGCCAGAGGGTTACTTTGCGAGCGGGATGAACGAACCTTATTTAGTGGTTTGTCGTTTACGCTGAACGCAGGAGAGTGGGTACAAATCACCGGTAGCAACGGTGCGGGGAAGACAACGCTTCTCCGTTTGCTGACCGGGTTGTCTCGCCCTGACGCGGGTGACGTTCTCTGGCAAGGGCAGCCCTTGCATCAGGTACGCGACAGCTATCATCAAAACCTGTTATGGATAGGCCATCAGCCGGGGATCAAAACCCGGCTGACGGCGTTAGAAAATCTACACTTTTATCATCGCGATGGCGATTCCGCACAATGTCTGGATGCCCTGGCACAAGCCGGGCTTGCCGGATTCGAAGATATTCCCGTAAACCAGCTCTCTGCCGGACAACAACGCCGCGTCGCACTGGCGCGATTGTGGCTGACCCGCGCTACGTTGTGGATCCTCGACGAACCTTTTACCGCGATTGACGTCCATGGCGTCGATCGTCTTACCCAGCGCATGGCGCAGCATACAGAGCAGGGGGGAATTGTGATTCTGACCACTCACCAGCCGCTCAACGTTGCTGAAAGTAAAATCCGCCGCATTTCTCTGACGCATACAAGGGGCGCATGATGTTCTGGCGCATTTTCCGTCTTGAGCTGCGTGTGGCGTTTCGCCATAGCGCCGAAATCGCTAACCCGCTGTGGTTCTTCCTGATTGTTATTACCCTTTTTCCGCTCAGTATCGGCCCAGAGCCGCAACTGCTGGCGAGAATTGCCCCGGGCATTATCTGGGTTGCAGCGCTGCTTTCATCCTTGCTGGCACTGGAACGACTATTCCGTGACGATTTGCAGGACGGCAGTCTTGAACAATTGATGTTGTTGCCGTTACCCTTGCCCGCCGTTGTGCTGGCGAAGGTGATGGCGCACTGGATGGTAACAGGTCTGCCGTTACTCATCCTATCGCCTCTGGTAGCAATGCTACTGGGAATGGATGTTTATGGCTGGCAAGTGATGGCGCTGACGCTGCTGCTGGGAACCCCAACGCTGGGCTTTCTCGGCGCACCGGGTGTGGCGCTGACAGTGGGACTTAAACGCGGTGGCGTGCTGCTCAGCATACTGGTGTTACCGCTGACTATCCCATTACTCATCTTTGCCACCGCCGCGATGGACGCGGCTTCGATGCATTTGCCCGTTGACGGGTATCTGGCAATTTTAGGCGCGTTGCTGGCTGGCACCGCGACATTAAGTCCTTTTGCGACGGCGGCAGCGTTACGAATCAGCATTCAATAACGCTGGATTACTGATTTTTGTTCGAGTCTGGTATCGAAACTATGTGGAAAACACTGCATCAACTGGCGATCCCTCCACGGTTATATGAAATCTGTGGCTGGTTTATACCGTGGCTGGCAATCGCCAGTGTGGTCGTGCTTACCGTCGGCTGGATCTGGGGATTCGGCTTTGCTCCGGCTGATTATCAGCAGGGAAATAGCTATCGCATTATTTATCTGCATGTACCTGCGGCGATCTGGTCGATGGGTATTTATGCCTCAATGGCGGTAGCGGCGTTCATCGGTCTTGTCTGGCAGATGAAAATGGCCAACCTGGCGGTGGCGGCGATGGCGCCTATTGGCGCAGTATTTACTTTTATTGCCCTGGTTACTGGCTCCGCATGGGGAAAACCAATGTGGGGCACCTGGTGGGTATGGGACGCGCGTCTGACTTCTGAACTGGTGCTGCTGTTTCTCTATGTGGGGGTAATTGCCTTGTGGCATGCCTTCGATGACCGCCGTCTGGCGGGCCGTGCGGCAGGTATTCTGGTGCTGATTGGCGTGGTGAACCTGCCAATTATTCATTATTCCGTGGAGTGGTGGAACACCCTGCATCAAGGTTCAACGCGGATGCAGCAAAGTATCGATCCGGCGATGCGTTCGCCGCTGCGTTGGTCGATTTTTGGCTTCCTGCTGCTGTCTGCCACGCTGACGTTGATGCGGATGCGTAATTTTATTTTGCTGATGGAAAAACGCCGTCCGTGGGTGAGTGAACTGATACTGAAAAGAGGCCGTAAATGACCCCTGCATTTGCTTCCTGGAATGAATTTTTCGCAATGGGCGGTTACGCCTTTTTTGTCTGGCTGGCGGTAGCGATGACCGTTATTCCGCTGGTGGTTTTGGTCGTGCACTCGGTGATGCAGCATCGCGCAATTCTGCGTGGTGTGGCGCAACAGCGGGCGCGTGAGGCGCGTTTACGTGCTGCGCAACAGCAGGAGGCTGCATGAATATTCGCCGTAAAAACCGCTTGTGGATTGCCTGTGCTGTGTTGGCAGGTTTGGCGCTGACCATTGGTCTGGTGCTGTATGCGCTGCGCTCGAATATCGATCTTTTCTATACACCGGGAGAAATTCTCTACGGTAAGCGTGAAACGCAACAAATGCCGGAAGTTGGTCAGCGTCTGCGCGTGGGCGGAATGGTGATGCCGGGTAGCGTACAGCGCGATCCTGACTCGCTGAAAGTGACCTTCACCATTTACGATGCTGAAGGTTCAGTCGATGTCTCTTACGAAGGCATTTTGCCGGATCTGTTCCGCGAAGGGCAGGGCGTAGTGGTTCAGGGCGAACTGGAGAAAGGCAACCATATCCTCGCGAAAGAAGTACTGGCGAAACACGATGAAAACTACACGCCGCCAGAAGTTGAAAAGGCGATGGATGCTAACCATCGTCGCCCGGCAAGTGCTTATAAGGACCCAGCATCATGATGCCGGAAATCGGTAACGGGCTGCTGTGCCTGGCGCTAGGAGTTGCGCTGCTGCTGTCCGTGTATCCACTATGGGGCGTGGCGCGCGGAGATGCGCGCATGATGGCTTCTTCTCGCTTGTTTGCCTGGCTGCTGTTTATGTGCGTGGCTGGCGCGTTTCTGGTGCTGGTTAACGCCTTTGTGGTAAATGACTTCACCGTCACCTATGTTGCCAGTAACTCCAATACCCAGCTTCCGGTGTGGTATCGCGTGGCGGCTACCTGGGGGGCGCATGAAGGCTCGCTGCTGCTATGGGTGCTGCTAATGAGCGGCTGGACTTTCGCGGTAGCGATTTTTAGCCAGCGTATTCCGCTGGATATTGTTGCTCGCGTACTGGCGATAATGGGAATGGTCAGCGTCGGCTTTTTGCTGTTCATTCTCTTTACCTCTAACCCGTTCTCACGCACGTTGCCGAACTTCCCGATTGAAGGGCGCGATCTTAACCCGCTGTTGCAGGATCCTGGGCTGATCTTCCATCCGCCTCTGCTCTATATGGGGTACGTCGGTTTCTCTGTGGCGTTTGCTTTTGCCATTGCGTCTTTGTTGAGCGGGCGTCTGGACAGCACCTACGCGCGTTTTACTCGTCCGTGGACGCTGGCGGCATGGATCTTCCTGACGCTCGGTATTGTGCTGGGGTCGGCGTGGGCCTATTACGAACTTGGCTGGGGCGGCTGGTGGTTCTGGGATCCGGTAGAAAACGCCTCGTTTATGCCGTGGCTGGTGGGGACTGCACTGATGCACTCGTTGGCGGTGACTGAACAGCGCGCCAGCTTCAAAGCGTGGACATTACTGCTGGCAATCAGTGCTTTCTCGTTGTGTCTGCTGGGGACTTTCCTTGTGCGCTCGGGCGTGCTGGTATCAGTACACGCGTTTGCCTCGGATCCGGCGCGCGGTATGTTCATTCTCGCCTTTATGGTGCTGGTGATTGGCGGCTCGTTGTTGCTGTTTGCTGCCCGTGGACACAAAGTTCGCTCACGCGTAAATAATGCGCTGTGGTCGCGGGAATCTCTGCTGCTAGCGAACAACGTTTTGCTGGTTGCCGCGATGCTGGTGGTGCTTCTTGGGACGTTGCTACCGCTGGTACATAAGCAACTGGGATTAGGCAGTATTTCCATTGGTGAACCGTTCTTCAACAGCATGTTTACCTGGTTGATGGTGCCATTTGCACTGGTACTCGGCATTGGCCCGCTGGTGCGCTGGGGGCGCGACCGACCGCGTAAAATCCGCAATTTGCTGATTATCGCTTTTATCACCACCCTGGTGTTGTCACTGCTGTTGCCGTGGCTGTTCGAAAGCAAAGTTATGGCAATGACCGTCCTCGGGCTGGCAATGGCCTGCTGGATTGCTGTGCTGGCGATTGCGGAAGCGGCGCTACGTATTTCTCGCGGCACCAAAACCACCTTCAGTTACTGGGGGATGGTAGCGGCCCATTTGGGGCTGGCGGTGACAATTGTCGGTATTGCCTTCAGTCAGAACTATAGCGTTGAGCGTGATGTGCGCATGAAGTCTGGCGATAGCGTCGATATTCATGAATATCGCTTCACCTTCCGTGACGTAAAAGAGGTTACTGGCCCGAACTGGCGCGGCGGTGTGGCAACTATCGGTGTGACGCGAGATGGCAAGCCGGAGACGGTGCTGTATGCGGAAAAACGTTATTACAACACTGCCGGTTCAATGATGACTGAAGCCGCGATTGATGGTGGCATCACCCGTGATCTGTACGCGGCGCTCGGTGAAGAACTGGAAAATGGCGCGTGGGCTGTGCGTCTCTACTACAAACCGTTTGTTCGCTGGATTTGGGCGGGCGGGCTGATGATGGCGTTAGGTGGGCTGCTGTGCCTGTTTGATCCTCGCTATCGCAAGCGCGTAAATCCGCAAAAAACTGCGCCGGAGGCTGTATGAAGCGCAAAGTATTGTTAATTCCTTTGATTATCTTCCTGGCGATTGCCGCAGCGCTGCTGTGGCAACTGGCGCGTAATGCCGAAGGGGATGATCCGACCAATCTGGAATCGGCACTCATTGGCAAGCCGGTGCCGAAGTTTCGCCTCGAATCACTGGATAATCCGGGGCAGTTTTATCAGGCGGATGTGCTGACCCAGGGTAAACCGGTGCTGCTCAACGTCTGGGCGACATGGTGCCCGACCTGCCGTGCGGAGCATCAATATCTGAATCAGCTTTCTGCGCAGGGCATCCGCGTAGTTGGTATGAACTATAAAGATGATCGCCAGAAAGCGATTAGCTGGCTGAAAGAACTGGGTAATCCTTACGCGCTAAGCCTGTTTGATGGTGACGGCATGTTAGGGCTGGATCTGGGTGTCTATGGCGCGCCAGAAACGTTCCTTATCGACGGCAACGGCATCATTCGCTATCGCCATGCGGGCGATCTCAACCCCCGCGTCTGGGAAGAAGAGATCAAACCGCTGTGGGAAAAATACAGTAAGGAGGCCGCACAATGAGGTTCTTACTGGGTGTGCTGATGCTGATGATTTCCGGTTCGGCGCTGGCGACCATCGACGTGTTGCAGTTTAAAGATGAAGCGCAGGAACAGCAGTTTCGTCAGCTCACTGAAGAACTGCGCTGCCCGAAATGCCAGAACAACAGCATTGCCGACTCCAATTCGATGATTGCGACCGACCTGCGACAGAAAGTGTACGAACTGATACAGGAAGGCAAAAGCAAGCAGGAGATTGTCGATTATATGGTGGCGCGTTACGGCAACTTCGTCACTTACGATCCGCCGTTAACACCGCTGACCGTGTTGCTGTGGGTGCTGCCAGTGGCGGCTATTGGTATCGGCGGTTGGGTTATTTACGCCCGTTCGCGGCGACGTGTACGGCTGGCAGTGGAGGAATTTCCTGAACAAAGCGTGCCAGAGGGTAAGCGTGCCGGATTGGTTGTTTATCTGCCGGGTATCGTTGTGGCATTGGTCGTGGCGGGCGTCAGCTACTACCAGACCGGCAATTACCAGCAGGTAAAAGTCTGGCAGCAGGCCACTGCGCAGGCTCCGGCGTTGCTGGACAGGGCGCTGGATCCGAAAGCCGATCCGCTCAACGAAGAAGAGATGTCCCGCCTTGCGCTGGGGATGCGTACTCAACTGCAAAAAAATCCGGGAGATATAGAAGGCTGGATTATGTTGGGACGCGTTGGCATGGCGCTGGGTAACGCCAGTATCGCCACCGATGCATACGCCACTGCGTATCGCCTCGATCCGAAGAACAGTGATGCCGCACTCGGATACGCTGAAGCGTTGACACGTTCATCTGATCCGAATGACAACCGTCTGGGCGGTGAGTTATTACGTCAGTTGGTGAGAACCGATCACAGCAACATTCGCGTGTTAAGCATGTATGCGTTTAACGCCTTTGAGCAACAACGTTTTGGTGAGGCCGTTGCAGCGTGGGAGATGATGTTAAAAATGTTGCCCGCTAATGATACTCGCCGTGCAGTGATTGAGCGCAGTATCGCTCAGGCAATGCAACACTTATCACCACACGAAAGTAAATAAGAAGATGCCCGATGGTGATGCCATCGGGGCCAGACGGATGACAAAGTGACGCTTTGTTTATGCCGGATGCGGCGTGAACGCCTTATCCAGCCTACAAAATCATGCGAATTCAATAGATTGCTCGGGTCGCGTAGGCCTGATAAGCGTAGCGCATCAGGCTGCTATGCGTTTGTCATCAATTTCAGCCCGAGGATAAATTCATCGGGCTATAGTTTATTGCGCCCCGCGTTGCTGCAGGAACAGAATGGTGGCCGCCACGCGTGAGCGGACATTGAGTTTACGCAGCAGATTGCGGATATGGACTTTTACCGTCTGCTCGGAAATATTCAGTACCGAAGCGATCTGCTTATTGGACAGCCCTTGTGCCAGCTCGTGCAGAACATCTAATTCACGCTCTGTTAGCACGCTGAAGGGGTCTTCTTCCGCGCCAAACATTTCACGTTCGCGTAAGTACTGACTGACGCGTTCGCTAAAGACTTTGCTGCCTTTTGCTCCGGCACGAATCGCTTCCAGCAACACTTCCGGGTCGCTGTCTTTCAACAGATAACCGTCAGCACCTGCGTCTATCAGCGCAAAGACATCGCTGGAGGTATCTGAGACGGTCAGGATAATAATTTGCGCGGTAACGCCATCCCTGCGCAAGGCATTGAGGGTATCCAGGCCACTCATACCTTTCATATTGAGATCCAACAAGATTACGTCGATATCCAGTCTATTCGCCAGATCGATAGCACTAGCGCCGTCGCCTGCTTCAGCGACCACTTCAAAGCCAGGATCAAGCTCCAGTAATTGACGAACACCGCGTCGCATAAGTGGATGATCATCCACAATCAGCACCCGAAAAGGCGTTGCTTCAGGCATTAGTAGTCTCCTGAGGTTTTATTAGAATCATTATGTTTGAGCGTAGCGTTGTTAACGCTACCGGGCGCGTGAATGTTACCCCATTTTATGTATGGGCATGTAGTGAAAACTGTACGTGCGGGTAGAAGGGCATTGCGCAGATATAAAAAAACCAACCTTTGCAGTTGATTTTCTTGGGATTTTTGGTCGGCACGAGAGGATTTGAACCTCCGACCCCCGACACCCCATGACGGTGCGCTACCAGGCTGCGCTACGTGCCGACTCGTGGCTGCTTATACTACCGTTTTCCACACCGATTGCAAGTAAGATATTTTGCTAACTGATTTATAATTAATCAGTTAGCGATAAAACGTTTCTCGTCTGTCAGCACCTGCAATAACAAACTCAACTGTGGTTTTTCATCTTTCACTTTTTCCCCACGTAAGTTGTAAGTGCTGTATTTACCGTTATTGTTCAGCACCAGCGTCATTTTCGGGGTGGTAATTGCCAGCGTATTGTTATCAGCAGCTGTAACCCAGTAATGACGGCGTTCAGGGTTGAACAAATCCTGACCTTGCGAATACTCGCTGGCAGGTGTGCTGACGTGCAGCAGGCGTTGCATCAGCGTCGTCATCAGATCGGTATGATCTGTCAGGGCATTAATACGCTGTGCCGGTGTGCCTGGCCAGTGAATGACTAATGGCACCTGAAGATGGCCACGTGACCAGTCGAAGGTTTCTTCCTCTTCGCTCAGCGGAATGCCGCGACCAGCAGTGATAATCACCACCGTATTGTCCAGTTTCCCGGATTCACGTAACGCATTCAGGACACGATTGATCTGATCATCGACATTACCAGCCGCGCGGCTATATTTCCGGGCAAATGCTTGCTGGTTGCTGTCGTCAATATTGGTGCCATTGAAAGAGACCCACGAGAACCAGCGGTTATCTTCTTGCGCGTAGCGGCCAAGCCAGTTGATCCACTGCGTGGCGGTCTGCTCATCGGATTGTGTATGTACGCTCGGCATCGAGAAATCTGACAACAATGCCTGACGATACAGCGGACTGGTAAAGCCATCTGACGAGAATAAGCCCAGTTGATAGCCTTGCTGGTTGAGCGCGGTAATTAACGCCGCAGGTGTACGGGTCGACAGAATGCCGTCCATATAGCTTGGCGAGATGCCATAGAACAGGCCAAAGATACCGTTGTCGGTGGTGTTGCCGGAACTCATATGGCGCGTGAACGAAATATTTTGCTCGGCAAAACCCGCCAGTGCAGGCATCTGCTTCTCGTAACGTGAGTAATTCAGGCCATCGACAGTAATCAACAGTACATTCTGCCCGGTGCCCATATCGCGATAGCGCAGTTCACTTAACGGATACTGAACGGAAACGGCGTCGGGATTACCTTGCTCAATGAGACGGCGTTGATACTCTTGGGCATCAAGCAGACCATGCTTCTCAAGAAAACGTCGCGCTGTCATCGGGTACGAAAGCGGCAGGTTGGCGCGCTGCATAGTGATAGGGCGATAGAAGTTGGCATCGGCCCAGATATACACCACGTGTGAGGCGATAAAGGCAATAAATAAGAATGCGGCCAGCGGACGGGCGAAGCGCCGACGACGCGTCAGACTGCGCAGTTTTTGCCAGCTCCACGTCGCAAACACCAGTTCAATCAATAAAATAACTGGCACGCTAATAAACATTAGCTGCCAGTCGCGCGCCATCTCATTCTCGTCCGGATTGATAACCAACTGCCAGACGATAGGATTAAGATGGAGATGGAAACGGGTAAAGACTTCGCTGTCGATCAGTAACAGCGTCATTCCCACAGTGGCCAGAATGACGGACAAAAACCTCATTAGTCTCTGTGAGCCGACAATAAAGGTCAGCGGGAAGAGGATCAGCAAGTAGGTGGCGAACACCAGAAAGCTGAAGTGGCCGATAATGCTTACGTAGGAATAAATGCGACCAGCAAGCGTTGTCGGCCAGTCGGCGATAAACAGGTAACGGCTGCCAATGACGAGCGAAAGCAGAATATTGAACAGTGCAAACCAGTGCCCCCAGCTGACCATCTGGGAGACTTTTTCACGGTAGCGCTGACGATGAGTTACCATAACCTGTTATCTGTTTCCCTTAGTGCGCTTTGTCTTCGTTGATCGAGGACTGCAAAGCGCGGGCAAAAGAGTTGGCAATTGCCTGGCGTTGGGCCGGGGCAATGCTGGTGTTGATAAGGTTAGTGACCATGTTGCCTAACACCATCAGGGAAAGGTCGGTCGGAGCCTTATGTTTTTCCAGTACGTTGAGCAGCTCTGCGAGCAATTGTTCAACCTGTTCATCACTGTAGCGGGAAATTTGTGGCATAAATCGAAATCAGTTAGTTGATGAAAGGGCAACATATTACCGTAGCAACGGTTTTTTTTCTGCTTTTTTATGCTTTCAATCATTCTCGTTACGCAGCCTTCTGTAAAATGGCCGCCAACTTTTATTGCGTCGCTTTACCGGTGGTGGTTGAATACCGCCCGGTCTTAAAGGAGAGTTTATCATGAGTCTGGATATCAACCAGATTGCTCTGCACCAGCTTATCAAGCGTGATGAGCAGAACCTTGAGCTGGTGTTGCGCGATTCATTGCTGGAACCGTCAGAAACCGTCGTTGAGATGGTGGCAGAGTTGCATCGGGTCTATAGCGCCAAGAACAAAGCCTACGGTTTGTTCAGCGAAGAGAGCGAACTGGCGCAGACGCTGCGCTTGCAACGTCAGGGCGAAGAGGACTTTCTGGCATTTAGCCGCGCGGCAACCGGTCGCCTGCGTGACGAGCTGGCAAAGTATCCCTTTGCTGACGGTGGTTTTGTGCTGTTTTGCCACTATCGCTATCTGGCGGTTGAGTATTTGCTGATTTGCGTGCTGAACAATTTAAGTAGTATGCGTGTTAATGAAAATCTCGACATTAACCCGACCCATTATCTCGATATCAATCATGCGGATATCGTGGCGCGTATCGATTTAACTGAGTGGGAAACCAATCCGGAATCGACCCGCTATCTGACTTTCCTGAAAGGGCGGGTAGGGCGTAAAGTTGCCGATTTCTTTATGGATTTCCTCGGCGCCAGCGAAGGGTTAAACGCGAAAGCGCAAAACCGCGGTCTGTTGCAAGCGGTCGATGATTTTACCGCCGAAGCACAACTGGACAAAGCAGAACGGCAGAACGTTCGCCAGCAGGTTTATAGCTATTGTAATGAGCAATTGCAGGCGGGTGAGGAGATCGAGCTGGAGTCGCTGTCGAAAGAGTTGGCTGGCGTCAGCGAAGTGAGTTTCACCGAATTTGCTGCTGAAAAAGGGTATGAACTGGAAGAGAGCTTCCCGGCAGACCGCAGTACGTTACGTCAGTTGACGAAGTTCGCGGGTAGCGGCGGTGGCTTGACCATTAACTTTGATGCGATGCTGTTAGGTGAACGCATCTTCTGGGACCCCGCTACCGATACGCTGACCATTAAAGGCACGCCGCCGAACCTGCGTGATCAATTGCAGCGCCGGACGTCTGGCGGGAAATAATCGGTTTTGTGTTATGAATGCCAGATTCGGTGCGAATGCCTTATCTGGCTTACAAATAACGGCAATACCTTTAGGCCTGATAAGACGCAGCATCACATCAGGCATAATCTACAGATACAAAAAACCCCGCCGGAGCGGGGTTTTTTTACAACTTATTCTGCGATTAAGCGCGAACGAAGTCGATGTGCTGCAGCTTCGGTTTGTACGGATGACGCTGTACGTCCTGAGCTTTAACTTTGATTTCTTTACCGTCAACAACGATGGTCAGAACTTCGCTGTAGAATTCAGCTTTAGCTTGCATGTTCATGACTTTGTCGTGATCCAGCTCGATAGCCAGCGGCGCTTCTTTGCCACCGTAGATGATTGCCGGGAACTTGTTAGCGGCACGCAGGCGGCGGCTCGCACCCTTACCCTGCTCTTTACGTACTTCTGCGTTGATAGTAAACATATCTTTCTCTCTTAAATGATTCCTGCTACAGGCGACCCAGCAACAGGCAAGTGATCTGCTTTGCGTATGCAAAAGCGGGCGAGATTCTATACTCAATCGCCTTATACATCAATCAAAACTACCATTAACCGCGTAATTCGTGCGCCCGCCGAAAACGACCTTCGTAATCGAATACTTTTTCACGTACCTGCCAGTACTGGCCTTTCATTCGTGCAACGACAAAATCCGGGTGTCGCAGTAAGGCTTGCTGGGCGAGGATATCGGCAGCGGTGATCCATCGCAGAGGGATGCCCGGTGTACGCGTATGCGGACGGATAAAAAGCTGCTCGAAGGCGGTACGCTGGGCCGGTGTTTGCAGACGGAAACGCTCACTGACATCAGCGCCGTCTTCATCGTAATAGGTGATTTTCAACCATTCGCCTTTCTCGTCGTGGCCATGCTGCAAAGACATGCCGCTACAGCGTAATACCAGCGCGTCTTTCAGTCGTAGCGCCGCTTTTAACATATCGTCCGGATCAACCAGTACCGTGTCACATTCGCGGCAGCGGCGGGCGGCAATATCGTTTTCCGCGTTACACTGTGGGCAATTTTTAAAACGAAAACGGAAGTCACACTGCTCGCGATGACCGTCGTCATCTTCAAACCATCCCTGACAACGACGACCAAAGTGTTCAATCAATGTCCCGTCAGCGGTCGTTTTCCCCCAAAAGGTGTTGGCAAAGCCACAGGCAGGGCAGAAAACCTGCACCGGGACGTTGTCACTTTTGCCTTTCGGCGTACCGACTTCCGGCGCGTAGAGATCGTGAGGATTACCCGCATAATCAAGAATTAAGCAATCAGTTTTGCCAGGCGCCAGACGCAGACCGCGCCCGACAATTTGTTGGTAAAGACTCACTGATTCAGTAGGGCGCAGAATGGCGATAAGATCGACATGTGGGGCGTCAAATCCGGTTGTCAGTACCGCAACGTTGACCAGATAGCGAAAACGCTGGGCTTTAAAATCTTCAATTAATACATCGCGCTCAGCGCCGGGCGTGTCGCCAGTAATCAGTGCAGCATCTTCTGTGGGCAGCAATCCCACAATCTCTTTTGCGTGTTCGACGGTAGCGGCGAAAATCATCACCCCTTTGCGCGTTGCGGCGAACTCCATAATCTGGCTGATGATGTGCGGCGTAATACGTTGCTGTTTTTTCAGCTCGCGGTTGAGATCAGCTTCGCTGAACAGCCCGTTGCTCTGAGCCTGCAAGCGGCTGAAATCGTATTGCACTACCGGCATATCCAGCCGTTCTGGCGGCGTCAGATAGCCGTGTTTAATCATATAACGCAGCGGCAGTTCATAAATGCAGTCACGGAAAAGGGCTTTCTCATCGCCGCGTACCATGCCGTGATAATGAAACTGATAAATCCAGCCTTTGCCCAAGCGAAAAGGTGTGGCAGTCAGCCCCAGTAAGCGTAAGTGGGGATTCACTTTTGTCAGGTGAGTGAGGATTTGCTGATACTGGCTCTCTTCATCGTCACCAATACGATGACATTCATCGACAATCAACAGCGAAAATTCACCCTGAAAGGCATCAAGATTCCGTGCGACCGACTGCACGCTGCCAAATACCACTTTACCGTGGCTCTCTTTACGTTTTAGCCCGGCGGCAAAAATATCGGCTTCCAGCCCCAGCGCCTGATATTTTGCATGGTTTTGCGCCACCAGTTCTTTAACGTGTGCCAGCACCAGCACGCGACCACGAGCCAGCCGTGCCAGTTCCGCTATCACCAGGCTTTTACCTGCACCGGTGGGCAGCACGATAACGGCAGGGGTTTTATGACGACGAAAATGGTTGAGCGTGGCATCCACGGCTTCTTGCTGATATGGGCGGAGTGTAAAAATCATGGTCTCGCGTAGGTAGATTATTCTGCTAATAGTATGCCATGGATCTTTTTCCCTTGAGGGATGTTATTAGACCGCTATACTGGGCAGACAACAGTTCAGATTTTCGGGTCAATGCCCGACCTCCGTTTTTACAGGCAAAATCACACACATGCGACTTGATAAATTTATCGCACAGCAACTCGGCGTTAGCCGTGCTATTGCCGGGCGTGAAATCCGCGGCAATCGTGTCACCGTCGATGGCGAAATCGTTCGTAATGCAGCGTTCAAACTGCTTCCTGAACATGATGTCGCTTACGATGGCAACCCGCTGGCGCAGCAACACGGTCCACGTTACTTCATGCTCAATAAGCCTCAGGGCTATGTTTGCTCCACGGACGACCCTGATCACCCAACGGTGCTCTATTTTCTGGATGAACCTGTGGCGTGGAAACTGCACGCGGCAGGGCGGTTGGATATTGATACCACCGGTCTTGTTCTGATGACTGACGACGGCCAGTGGTCGCATCGTATTACTTCTCCGCGTCATCATTGTGAAAAGACCTATCTGGTAACGCTGGAATCACCCGTAGCAGACGATACGGCAGAGCAGTTTGCCAAAGGCGTACAGCTGCATAACGAAAAAGATCTCACTAAGCCTGCGATACTGGAAGTGATTACCCCAACGCAGGTTCGTCTGACCATCAGCGAAGGGCGTTATCATCAGGTGAAACGCATGTTCGCCGCCGTGGGTAACCACGTGGTTGAACTGCACCGTGAACGCATTGGCGGTATTACGCTGGATGCAGATTTGGCGCCCGGTGAATATCGTCCATTAACTGCAGAAGAAATTGCCAGCGTCGGTTAACACTTTCATTTTATTCAGGAGCCCGTTGTGACCACTCGACAGCATTCGTCGTTTGCTATTGTCTTTATTCTTGGCCTTTTGGCCATGTTAATGCCGCTGTCGATTGATATGTATCTGCCCGCGCTACCGGTGATTTCAGCGCAGTTTGGCGTACCGGCGGGCAGTACGCAGATGACCCTGAGTACCTATATTCTGGGGTTTGCGTTAGGGCAGTTAATCTACGGGCCGATGGCGGATAGCTTCGGGCGCAAGCCGGTTGTGCTCGGAGGTACGCTGGTGTTTGCCGCGGCAGCGGTAGCGTGCGCGCTGGCGCAAACCATCGATCAGCTGATTGTGATGCGTTTCTTCCACGGTCTGGCGGCGGCTGCGGCCAGCGTGGTCATCAACGCCCTGATGCGCGATATCTACCCGAAAGAAGAGTTCTCGCGGATGATGTCGTTTGTCATGCTGGTGACGACCATTGCGCCGCTAATGGCGCCGATTGTCGGCGGTTGGGTGCTGGTGTGGTTGAGCTGGCATTACATCTTCTGGATCCTCGCTGTGGCGGCAATTCTGGCTTCGGCAATGATCTTCTTCCTGATCAAAGAAACGTTGCCGCCTGAGCGTCGCCAACCGTTCCACATTCGTACCACTATCGGTAACTTTGCTGCGCTGTTCCGCCATAAGCGTGTCCTGAGTTATATGCTGGCCAGCGGTTTCAGCTTTGCCGGGATGTTCTCATTCTTAAGCGCCGGGCCGTTTGTCTACATTGAAATTAACCACGTCGCGCCGGAAAACTTTGGTTATTACTTTGCGCTAAACATTGTTTTCCTGTTCGTGATGACCATCTTTAACAGCCGCTTTGTTCGCCGTATTGGCGCGTTAAATATGTTCCGCTCGGGGCTGTGGATCCAGTTTATCATGGCGGCATGGATGGTCATCAGTGCGCTGCTGGGGCTGGGTTTCTGGTCGCTGGTGGTTGGTGTGGCGGCGTTTGTGGGCTGCGTATCGATGGTGTCATCCAATGCGATGGCGGTCATTCTTGATGAATTCCCCCATATGGCCGGGACGGCATCTTCGCTAGCAGGAACGTTCCGTTTTGGTATAGGCGCAATTGTGGGTGCATTGCTTTCTCTTGCGACCTTTAACTCTGCATGGCCAATGATCTGGTCCATTGCTTTCTGTGCGACCAGTTCCATTCTCTTCTGCCTTTACGCCAGTCGACCGAAAAAACGGTGATCTATTGCACAACAGGGAAGCTAAAACGCTTCCTTTGTTGATGCATGTCAACCGCAAATCTATCATTTCCCCGATATATGTTTATTTTATGTAAAATCAATTTATGTAAAAAGTCACATCATTGTAGTTAAAAAGGTTGAGTTAGATCGCAGAAACGGGTACATATAGCCCCGAAAACGTGATCACGCCCGCAGACATCATTTAAATTAGAACCATAGAGGCCACGCAGGCGAGGTGTCAATCTTTACGATCTGTATAAAGACGGATTGTTGATGATGTGTTAAAGTTGATGTAAATAATTTGTGAAGTAAATGTACTTCCGGGGAAAATAAGTGACTTCATTACAACTCTCAATCGTCCATCGACTGCCGCAGAACTATCGCTGGTCTGCTGGTTTCGCAGGTTCGAAAGTTGAACCGATTCCGCAAAATGGACCGTGCGGTGACAACAGCCTGGTGGCGCTTAAATTGCTTAGCCCAGACGGTGATAATGCATGGTCGGTGATGTACAAACTAAGCCAGGCGTTAAGCGACATTGAAGTTCCGTGCTCGGTACTGGAGTGTGAAGGTGAGCCGTGCCTGTTTGTAAATCGCCAGGACGAGTTTGCGGCGACATGTCGACTGAAAAATTTTGGTGTGGCCATTGCCGAACCGTTCTCAAACTACAACCCTTTTTAAGTGTCAGCTCAACGCCAGTAGCTGACGCGTATACTCTTGCTGCGGTGCGGCAAACACGCGCGCGCACGGTCCTTGTTCCACTACTTCTCCCTGTCGCAGCACGATAACCTGATGACATAACGCGCGGACAACGTGCAAATCATGGCTGATAAACAAATAGGCCAGTTGATGCTTTTGTTGCAATGATTTCAATAGTGTCAATATTTGCGCCTGCACCGTTTTGTCGAGCGATGATGTCGGTTCATCAAGAATGATCAGTGAAGGCTTAAGAATCAATGCCCTGGCAATTGCAATACGTTGTCTCTGACCACCAGAGAACTCCGCCGGATAACGGTGGCGCGTTTCAGGATCTAACCCCACTTCATGCATGACCGCTTTCACTTGTTCTTCGCGTTGCGCGGCAGAGAGCGTCGGTTGGTGAACGCGTAACCCTTCCTCAATAATCTGCAAAACGTTGAGTCGCGGATTGAGCGAGGAGTTCGGATCCTGAAATACCACCTGAATGCGATGGCGGATTGGCAATAGCTGGCGACGATTTAAATTTTGCAATGGCTGACCGTCAAAGACGATGCTGCCCTGAGAGTTAATCAACCGCAGTAACGCCAGCCCCGTTGTGCTTTTGCCGGAACCGGACTCGCCTACTAAACCCAGCGTTTCACCCGCCCGTAGCCTAAAACTGACGCTTTTTACCACCACGTTATGATCGACGATGCGCTTCAGGATCCCTTTGCGAATGGGGAAGGCGACCTGAAGCTGTTCAACATCAAGCAACGTTGAGGCTGGTTCTGGCAAGGGGACTGGGTCGCCTGACGGCTCGCTATTGAGTAGCTTTTGTGTGTAAGGATGCGCAGGGGATGTAAAGAGCATAACGGCGTTATTTTGCTCCACACAGCGACCGTTTTGCATGACAGCCACGCGGTGGGCCAGTTTTCTGACAATACTGAGGTTATGAGTAATAAACAGCATACCCATATTCAGTTCATGTTGCAGTTCGCGCAACAGTTGCAAAATCTGCGCCTGGACAGAGACGTCCAACGCGGTGGTCGGTTCATCGGCAATTAATAATTCCGGTCGCGTTAACAGCGCCATCGCAATCATCACCCGCTGACGTTCACCGCCGGAGAGCTGATGCGGGTAATCTGTCAGCCGTTTTGCCGCCTGGCGGATACCGACGCGATCAAGGCAATTAAGGATTTCACCACGCGCCGCTTCCCGGCGCATCCCGCGGTGGAGTGAAAGCACTTCATAAAGCTGTTTTTCCAGAGTATGCAATGGATTTAACGACACCATCGGTTCCTGGAAAATCATGGCAATCTTATTTCCTCGCACGCCACGCAATGTTTGCTCGCTGGCATGAAGCAGCGATTCGCCATGAAAACGAATATCACCCGCGAGATATTCAACCGGCGGGGAAGGGAGCAGACGTAAAATCGACAGAGCGGTAACACTCTTGCCGGAACCTGACTCTCCCACCAGCGCCAGCGTTTCGCCAGCCTCAATGTGCAGTGAAACATCATTCACTACAGTACGGACGGTTTGCTGATGACGAAAACCCACCGACAAATTTTCAATCGCTAACAGAGTTTGCGCCATGTTACACCGCCTTATTAGGATCAAATGCGTCGCGGACTGCTTCACCAATAAAGATCAGCAAAGACAACAATATTGCCACCGACAAGAAGGCGGTGATCCCAAGCCACGGCGCCTGAAGGTTATTTTTCCCTTGTAACAGCAGTTCGCCGAGTGACGGTGAACCGAGCGGCAACCCGAAGCCGAGGAAATCGAGCGAGGTCAGGGTGGTTATCGAACTACATAAAATAAACGGTAAAAAGGTGAGGGTAGCGACCATTGCATTCGGCAACATATGACGCAGAATAATGCTACGATCGCTGACGCCAAGCGCCTGCGCCGCGCGGATATAGTCGAAATTACGGGTACGTAAAAACTCCGCCCGCACCACGCCGACCAGACTCATCCAGCCAAATAATACAGTAATTGCCAGCAGCCACCAGAAGTTAGGCTGTACGACACTGGAAAGCAGAATAATCAAAAACAACGTCGGCATCCCCGACCATACTTCAATAAAGCGTTGCCCCCAGAGATCCACTTTCCCACCGTAATAACCTTGCAGCGCTCCCGCCAGCACGCCCATCACACTGGAGCAAAGTGTCAACATCAGACCAAACAGAACCGAGATCCGCGTGCCGTACAGAATGCGCGCCAGCACATCGCCGCCGTTGGCATCCGTTCCCAGCCAGTTTTGCCGGGAAGGTGGGGAGGGGAAGGGCTTGTCGGTGGAAAAGTTGATACTGGTAGCACCAAAGCGAATCGGCGCCCACAGTACCCATCCCTTATCCTCCAGTCGTTGTTTCAGCCATGGGTCCTGATAATCAGCCTGACTTGCCAGCGGGCCGCCAAAATCACTCTCACTGTAGTTTTTCAGCAACGGGAAATACCAGCTACCGTCATAACGTACCAACAACGGTTTATCGTTGGCGATCAGTTCAGAACACAAACTCAAACCAAACAAGATGAGGAAAATCCATAACGACCAGTAGCCGCGACGGTTATGACGAAAACGTGCCCAACGGGCCTGATTGACGGGGCTGAGTCGCGACATTAGCGTCCCTCAAAATCAATACGAGGATCGACCAGTGTATAGCTGATATCACTGACAATATTCAGCAGCAGGCCAATCAGGGTGAAAATGTACAGGGTGCCAAACATCACCGGATAATCGCGCGAGACGGTTGCTTCGTAGCCCAGTAAACCGAGGCCATTGAGCGAAAACATCACCTCAATCAACAGCGAGCCGGTGAAAAACATGCTGATAAACGTCGCCGGAAAACCGGCAATCACCAGTAACATGGCGTTGCGGAACACATGTTTCCAGAGAATATTTTTCTCACTTACCCCTTTAGCACGTGCGGTCACTACGTATTGCTTACGTACTTCATCAAGGAATGAATTTTTTGTCAGCATGGTGAGCGCCGCAAAGCCGCCAATCACCGTTGCCAGGACTGGTAGCGTGATATGCCACAGATAATCCGTAATTTTCTGATACCACGGCAGCGAATCAAAATTAGCAGAGACCAGGCCACGCAGAGGGAACAGATCGAAATAGCTGCCGCCCGCAAAGAAGACAATCAGCAGGATGGCAAACAAAAAGGCCGGAATGGCGTAGCCGATGATGATAAATGCGCTACTCCAGACATCAAAGCGGCTGCCGTTATAAACGGCTTTGCGAATACCCAGAGGAATCGACACCAGATAGATAATCAGCGTGCTCCACAATCCGAGGGTGATGGAAACCGGCAGACTGTCTTTAATCAGCGTCAGCACCGAGGCACTGCGAAACAGGCTGTCACCAAAATCAAAGCGGATGTAGTCCCAGAGCATTTTGAAGTAACGTTCGTGGAGCGGTTTATCGAAACCGTAGCGATGAGTGATCTCGGCGATCACTTCTGGATCTAATCCTCGTCCACCACGGTAATTACTGTCGCTGATATTGCCAACGCCCGTTTGCGCATGGCTGGCACGAACACCTTCGCCGCCAGCGCCGGGTAACACTCCGGCATTACCAAACTCAATGGCAGCTATGGCCTGGTCGACGGGACCGCCAGGCGCAATTTGCACGATGAAAAAGTTGATGGTGATAATCGCCCATAACGTTGGGATCACCAGCAACAGACGGCGAATCAGGTAAGCGCCCATCTACTCTCCCTGTTGTCTGGCTGACGGCAGTTTGGCCGCTTTATTAACGTCATACCACCAGGTATCGATACCGAGGCTATAAATAGGGCGCACAGCGGGTTGGGAGAATTTATCCCACCAGGCGAGGCGGTCTTCTGCCATGTACCACATTGGCAGCATGTAATAATTCCACGTTAATACGCGATCCAGTGCGCGCCCCAGCGGCAGTAATTTTTCTTTATTTCCCTGTGCGGCAATGATTTGGCTAATTAGCGAGTCGATAACCGGACTTTGCACGCCGGGAGCATTATAAGTGGAGTTGATATATTCCGATGACCAGGAAATCTGCAAATCAGAACTGGGCCACGGCATAGCCCGCCATACGCGCGGCATCATGTCATAGTCGCGACTGCGCATTCGGTTAGTGATTTGCGAGTTATCCACCTTGCGAATGTCCATGTTGATACCCAGCCGCTGCAGACTGTGCTGGAACGGTAATACCCACTGGCTATTGCTGCTTGCGGGAAGCAGTAATTCAAAGCTAAGTGGCTGGCCTGTCGTGGCATTAACGCGTTGCTGACCTTTCAGCACCCAGCCTGCATCGTTGAGAAGTTTGTCGGCTTTTAACAGGTTGTCACGATCGTAGCCATCGCCTTTGGACACTGGTGGCTGGTAGATTTGCGTGAACACTTCTGGCGGTAAATCTTTTTTCATTGGTGCAAGTAGCACCAGTTCCGCGGCGTCAGGGTAATTTCTGGCTGCGTATTCGGTATTCTGGAAATAACTGTTCGTGCGACTCCAGGCATTGTAAAACAACGCCTTATTCATCCATTCAAAGTCAAAGGCGAGGGTGATAGCTTCCCGAACCCGGCGATCGCTGAATACCGGACGTTGAATGTTAAAGGCTAGCCAGCGTGTATCCTGGGCTGATTCGTTCTTTTGCTCATCTTTGATGATGTATTTTTTATCGAAATTCTTACCGGTATAGCGCGTGGCCCAGTTTTTCGCGTCATTTTCCATGCGCAAATCAAAGGCGCCGGCTTTAAACGCTTCGAAGGCAACATTATCGTCGAGATAATAATCATAGCGAATGGTATCGAAGTTCCAGCGACCACGATTTACCGGTAAATCGGCCGCCCAGTAATCTTTAACGCGAGAATAGACAATATTCTGACCCATTTTCCAGGATGTAATGCGGTACGGGCCACTGGCAAGCGGAGGGGTAGAGAGCGGGTCGCTAAGTTTATGATCCTTCCAGTATTTCTCAGGAAATACTGGTAGTGAAAACAGGCTAAGCATATCTTCTTTGCCTGGTTTGGCTAATTCAATACGCACCGTTAATGGCGCTATGGCTCTGACCGTTGTGCCTTTATATACGAGGCGAAACTGCGGCACGCCTTCGGTCATAAATTTTTGAAAAGTAAACTCAACGTCATGTGCGGTAATCGGCGAACCATCATGAAAACGGGCGCGAGGATTAATTGCGACCTCCACCCAGGAATAATCGTCAGCATAGCGCGCGCTTTCGGCAATCAGCGGGTAATAACTGCCGGGTTCGTCATCGGAAGTGGTAAATAGCGTGTTATACAACTGCTCGGTGCGTGCGCCAGGGTTGCCGCGCAGTGCATAGCGGTTGAAATTATCGAAGGTGCCGAGGGCTGACAACGTTATCTGCCCACCTTTTGGCGCAGCGGGGTTCACATAATCAAAATGGTTGAAATTAAAAGCGTACCGGGGTTCTCCCAGCACCGCAAAGGCATAGCTTTCCTTGATAGCCTGCGCCTGCGCACCAAAGGTGAACAGAGCGATAAACAGCAGCAGTATGCGCACAATCATCTGCAACGGATTTCCTTTTACTCATCATTAGCCGCAATCCGGCATGCTTTCACTATGAATAATAAGGGACGCAAGCACGCCTTACCACTGTGGCGTATACGGTTTCTTCAGCCAGCGGACAAAATCGTCCAGCGGTAACGGGCGACTAATCCAGTAGCCTTGCATGAAATTAACGCCGCGTTCGCTTAGCCATCGCGCCTGTTCCGGCGTTTCGACTCCTTCAGCAACCGTCAGCATATTGAGGCGTTTCGCCAGTGTCAGCACCGCGTCAAGTACTGGTGAAGTGATCGTTTCCGTACCGATGGCGTTGATAAATCCACGGTCAATTTTCAGGTAATCGACTGTAAAACGCTCAAGATAGATAAGCGCGCTGTGCCCGGTGCCGAAGTCATCAATAGCAATTTCTACGCCGACCGAGTGCAGCCAGGCGAAGAGTTGAGTGGCTTCTTGTTCTTTCAACATATCGCGCTCGGTAATTTCCAGCACAATCTGGAAATGGTGTGCGGGCAGGGAAGTGAGCAGTTTTTGAATATCTGCTTTAAAGCTCTCGCTGTGCAGATGGTCCGGCGCAATGTTAATGCCAAATTTGACACCTACCGGCAGTACTTTTTCTAATTCTGCGGCATCACGGGCTATAAGCTCAAACAGATGCTGGGTCAGCGGCAAGATCATCTTTTGCGATTCGGCATATTGAATGAAGGCATCCGGCGGGATTTCACCTGCTACAGGATGACGCCAGCGTAGTAGCACTTCAAGGCCCGTAACCTTCAGCGTTTGTGTATCAACCACTGGCTGATATACCACGTAAAATTGTTCGCGCTTGATGGCGGCCATGATTTCTCTGCCGGGACGCATACGTACGCTCATCAAGTAATAGCAGAGCAGGCCAACGACAGTTCCACTCATACCGCCTAGTAAAAATGCGTACCACACGTCGTTCCATGTCCAGTCATCCGCATAAAGACGCACAGTCAGTGGAATGCCTGCAATTTTTGTTTCGCGAACCGGCTTGCCGGATAACTCATTAACGTTCATCAAATGCGAGGCAAATGTCGAGAGCACGGTATCGCCGATAATGAGTGCGATACCATCGAAATCTTGCTGACGAGAGCTATAAAGAAGATACGGCGTCAGGTGCAGGTTTAATGCTGCAAAAACACCGCTATTTTTCAATAAAGGGTTGCGATACCAGATGACGATAGCAGGTTTGTTGGGCACCATCGGCGTGCCGGGTAAGATCGCCATATCGACATTTTTATTAATATCGAGCGCCGGAATCAATTCATTGAGCGGAATGTCCATCTCACCAGTAGCAGATGAACAGAATGTCTTTTTATCTTTCACCAGCACAAACGTACGGACATTCATGCTAAACGCCGCGCGGGCGGTCAGTTCGGGGTTAGCCTGCTGACAGGTATCTAAGGTCAGCGGCTGGAGTCGGTCAGTAGTGGATTTCAGGTCGGCAAAATAGGTATCGAGATACTTTTGTACGTCGGTAATCAGTGTGTCGTATTTGACTTCGTGTTTATGCCAGGCGACCAAAAACTGAAGACAGCTGACCAGTATTGCAATCATCACGCCCGCAATAATACAGGTAAGCAGGATCTTACGTCCGGAAGAGGGAGCGCGTATGAACATGATTCTGTTAATATTCCTGAGATTACGACAACGCTGAAGTGGAAGAGAATGATGGGACTATAGCCTGGTTCAAGGCATGGAAACATCATTTTTATGATGAATGAAAACAAAAAAGCACTGCTTAAGCAGTGCCTTCAGTTAACTCGTCAGGATAGCCAAGGGATTGCATCCAAACGGTTTATTAGCTGCGGCTAAGAACCCGACGTGCTTCGTTGTAACGCTTTTTCCAGTATGGCTCATTCATGCTGGAAATAATAACGCCACTGCTGGTGGAAGCATGAACGAACTGATTGTTGCCGATATAAATACCGACATGGCGTCCAGTTGAACCGGCACGGAACAGAACTAAGTCGCCTGTACGCAAATTACTGCGAGAAACTGACTTGCCCATTTCCTGCTGTTCATAAGTTGAACGAGGAAGTTCTAAACCAAATTGTTCGCGGAATGTACGCTGTACGAAACCAGAACAATCGATACCTTTTTTAGTGCTGCCACCCAGACGATAACGTACGCCTTTCCAGTCAGCATACTGATCCATAATTCGCGATTTTACGTCGACATTACGAACCAGATTTTCAAATTCATCCTGAGAAGCTTGCAGTGATGATGTTTCACTACCCACTGCACGTGTCTCAGGATGCATATTCTTTGCGGTGTTATTTGCACTACATGCAGAAAGCAGAACCGCTACTGCGACCGCGGGGATCCCGCGCAAGATATATCTCAAAATCGGTTGAGATTTGACCATGTTGTTTGTTTTCCCTTGAAGTCCTTAACGACAAATATCGTTATAAAAAAATGCCAAGCGAGACGAGACTAATTACCTGGGCACGTTGAAACAATTCCTTAAGGCCAAATCTGTGGACTAACGCACAAAATTATATGCTGTGAGGATAATCTACCGCCGAGGCAAAACGAGTTCGAGATTACCCGATTGGTGCGGTCTTGGCGAGTGGTTTTGCATGATTTTTTATAAGAAAAAGTGATACAGAAAGTTAATAAGCAGGATTGGTCAATTAAAGCACGATCGACTAAAAGATGCACAATCCATTCATTTGCTTAGAGAATAATTATGTCACTTAATGCACGAGAACAAAGTCGCACATCATCAGGATTACCTTCTCTATGAAAATAAACCTGATAATGTTAATTACTGTGAGTTATTTGTTTTGCGAATGTTTATTTTTTCCAGGAAGTGATTTGTCAAAAAAGGCGATTAATCGATCACTTAATGGCGTCAGCAATATCCAGGGTAAACCGATCAATATCACTGTCATGGAACCGACAATGATGTCAGTAAACCAGTGTGCGCCAATCATTACTCTGGGAAATGCAAAAACCACAAATATAATAAGGGCGATTGCGCCTGCAACTTTTCCGAAATATCGCCACATAAAAGCGGAAAAAATAAGCAGCATCATGCCATGATCGCCTGGAAAACTATCTCGTGAGGCATCTTTCGTTGGAACAGAAAGCAGTTCGCTGACGCGGTTAATATCTGCAAAGGTCAATGTCGGACTGGCCCGTTTTACCGGAATCAATGCCTGACCCAACTGATTTAATACCACTGCGGTTAACAGCATGACCAGACCAATAATCACAATACGCCGCCTGCCGGGAGCGTTTTCTTTCAGCCAGAAACTCAGCATCAGTATTCCCATCGTCAGCAGTGAACAACTGTCGAAGGCGCGATTATTCGTCAATGCAACCAGCCATAAAAAAGTCTTACTTTCGATCAGTTTCTGATTAAAAAAATAAAAAATATCCGCATCAATCGGCAACCAGAGTCCATGATTGACGGGAATGTACCAGGAAAGAAACAGCGCGAGGCCAACAATATTTAACAGCACTATTTGCGGCAAATTTTTGATCATATTTTCTCTAAATATCTTACTGAAAAAACGCAAGCAACCTTACGCGTTGGTCTCTAAACGAAGCTTCAACAGCGCGCTCTGTAAGGCGTTCCAGTCAGTTTCGCTACTGGAAATCAGCTCAATACGGCTATCGGGTGGTGCAACGTTTTGCGTTTCAATGTGCAGGTCGTCGCCCTGACGATTGATGCGCACAAGGCCTTCTGGTATCCGCATTACACCTTTTACGCGTCCGACCGGCGCAAGTCGCGCCCATTCCAGAATGCCAATGGTGTCGAACACAGTATCAGCGTCGAATATCCACCCGCATGTCTGGTGTCCCTGCCCACTATTCAGGCTGCGACGCCAGCGTTGATGCTCTGGCAGGCTTAATGCCGCTAATCCTTTTTTCTCGTTATGTTGATGCGAATGGGCGGCGCTGGCGGGCAACTCCGTTAAATTGCGACGAGGTAAATCCAGAAGATGACCTTCAATTTGCCCATGTTCGCTGTGAATTAATTGCCGCTCGCCACCGTTTTGTTGCCACCAGCGTTGTAACGCTTGCTCGCTTTCGGGCGTAGCACGATCGGATTTATTGGCGACAATAATGTCTGCGGCAGCCAGTTGGTCACGGAAGTTTTCATTAGTGACGCTTTTTTCATCCAGCAGCAGGCGCGGATCGAGAATGCACAACGTGGCGCGCAGATCGATCCACGGTTCATAGACCGGCGCGGTTAACAGATCGAGGATCTGTTTCGGATGGCCCAGTCCGGTCGGCTCTATCAACAAGCGGTCAGGTTTTCCCTGGCGCAGCAAGGTATTCAGGCCCACCTGCATTGGCAGGCCATTGACGCAGCACATGCAGCCGCCGGGGATCTCTTTTAGCAAAGCGCCACTATCCGCGAGCAAAGCGCCATCTATTCCGACTTCACCAAATTCATTAACCAGAACCGCCCATTTTTCGTTTGGATTTTTGTGGGCTAGCAAATGAAGAATAGAGGTTGTTTTCCCGCTGCCGAGAAAACCGGTGATGAGGTTGGTTCTGGTCACAACGGCTCCGCAATAATTAGATAAGTTAACTGTGCGTTAATCCTGGCTAAAAACAGTAGAAAAGAGAAGGGGAGAGCAGACGAAGACGTGCTTCATCCGCTTTAACCGCAGAAATCGTTAAATTTTGAGGGTGTTTAACAGCGCCTGATGCGCGCCGGACAGCGCGAAATTAAAAAGGGACAGCTGAGGCCGTCCCTTTTTTGAATGTGGCTGAAGTTAGTCAGCACGCCCCATGTAACGGCGTTCTTCAATATGGATACGAATTTTTTCGCCCGGGCTTAAGTATTCCGGTACCTGAATGACCAGGCCGGTGCTCAATGTCGCCGGTTTGTTACGGGCGCTGGCAGAAGCGCCTTTGATGCCTGGTGCAGTTTCAACGATTTCCAGATCAACGGTCTGCGGCAGTTCAAGCGCCAGCAGTTGACCGTCCCAGGTCAGTACCTGCATGTCTGGCATGCCGCCTTCTGGCATGAACAGCAGTTCTTCTTCAATCTGATCTTTCGTGAAGGTATACGGGGTATAATCTTCTTTATCCATAAAGACATATTCGTTGCCATCGACGTAAGAGAAGTCAACGTAACGGCGGGTCAGCGTCACGGTGTCAACGATATCATCGCCTTTGAAACGCTCTTCTACTTTCAGCCCGGTGCGGACATCAGAAAAACGCATTTTGTACAGCGTAGCGGCACCGCGGGCAGTGGGTGACTGAATATCAATGTCCTTAACCAGCAGCAGTTTGCCGTTGTAATTCAGTACCATACCTTTTTTAATTTCGTTCGCTCTTGGCATCGAAAAATTCCTGTTGTCGAAAATGTCAAAAATATCGCGACAAACTACTCGCGACGGGCCTTTCAGGCAAGTGGTATTCGCACTTTTGCTGGTGCCAAAAAGGTGGTAATGTGCGCGCTCCTCAATCCGGTGGTTAACCTTAAGAGAACAACGTATGGAATGCCGTCCGGGTTGCGGGGCGTGTTGCACCGCCCCCTCAATCTCCAGTCCTATTCCCGGTATGCCAGATGGCAAGCCCGCCAATACGCCCTGCATTCAGCTTGATGAACAGCAACGCTGTAAAATTTTCACATCTCCACTACGACCGAAAGTCTGCGCAGGCTTACAAGCCAGTGCTGAAATGTGCGGTAACACGCGTCAGCAGGCCATGACGTGGCTTATCGATCTGGAAATGCTGACCGCGCCTTAAACATCTTTAATCCGCAGCAAGCAAAACAGGGTGGCGATAATCATCACCATCGCAAACCAGAACACGGCGTGATAATTCCAGATCTCGGCGACTATACCCGCCACTGAACCCGCGATGATCCAGCCCACGCGCGACGTATTGGTATAGAGCGTGGTTGCTGAACCCGCCTGACCGGGCATCAGATCCTGGAAGTAGAGCATCCCGATACCGCCCAGAATGCCGATAAAAATAGCATTCAGTAGCTGTAGCCCCAACAGGATGACAGGTGAATGCGCCATCAGCATACCCGCGTAAAAGCAGACGCCACCCACGGCGGCAACGCGCATTAAGAAGCGCTTACCCAGACGTTTGGCAAAATATCCGGCAATCAACATAGTCGGGATTTCCAGCCCAGCGGCGGTCCCCATCATCACACCCGCCAGTTTTTCAGGAAGATGCAGTTCGTTGATAATAAACAGTGGCATGTTGATGATATACAGGCTGTTCGAGCCCCACATCAATGTACAAATTACAAACAACAGCAGTGTATCGCGACGGTTACGGCGAGGCGCTTCAACCGTGCCGGTCGCCAGCGGAACCTCTTTTTGCATCGACGGTAAAAATAACCACACCATCACGCCACAGACAATAAATGCCACCGCCGCGCTGAGATACATCACCGTAAAGCTGAAGCCCATTGCTAAGGCATAAGCCAGCGGCGGGCCAATGACCCACGCTAACGAAACCTGGGCGCGTAAAAAAGAGCTGAACATCACCGCCTCACGCCCGGTTTTGTCGGCATGTTCACGGGCAAGAGCAAACATTTGCGGGTTAGCGGTTGAGCCAAAACTACTTAAAAAAACGCCGATGAATAACAAAACAAAGTAGTTGCGATTCCAGGCAAAAAGGGTACAGGCGAGCACGCCTAACAGGCAGCAGAAGACAATCAGCGATTTACGATCGCCGCGCTTATCAGAGCGTCCGGCGAGAAACTGACTGACCAGAATTCCGATCACGGCGCTGCCGGTAAAGAAGAATCCCACCATCGCAGGACGTGCGTGCACTTCATCAGTGAGGAAAATACTTAGCGTCGGGGTTTGCAGAGCGCCCGCTATACCGGTGAGAAAGGCAACAATTAAAAACGCCGTTGATGTCAGGTCAAACGATTTCGCGCTGGAGACTGCGGGGGAGTTATGCATGCTAGTCGATCAGTGAAAGATGAAGACGCGGAGTTTACGCTGCCTGTCAGAAAATAAACAGTCAGTGAAATCAAACTCACCATGAATAATCAAAATGGCATTTCACTCTTGCTGATTGACTGCTGACGCCGCTGAAATGCTAATGCTGATGAGTAATTTCGCTGTCAACACTTCAGATTTTTGGTAAAAAAATGTGCAGCACATCAAAATTCTGTTCATAACTTTACGGCTTTCCTTGCGTGCTGAAACAAAAGTATTATGCTTCATTGAAACGTTTCAGCGCGATCTTGTCTTTAACCCTAAGCCAGGTTGGCGCTTTTTTTCTCATAGAAGCTGAATCGTTTCAATTCAGCAAGAGAGGAGAACTATGTTCCAGTTATCCGTACAGGACATCCATCCGGGCGAAAAGGCCGGAGACAAAGAAGAGGCGATTCGCCAGGTCGCTGCGTCGCTGGTGCAGGCCGGTAACGTAGCTGAAGGCTACGTCAATGGCATGCTGGCGCGCGAACAGCAAACCTCAACGTTCCTTGGCAATGGTATTGCCATTCCTCATGGCACTACCGACACCCGCGATCAGGTGCTGAAAACTGGTGTTCAGGTATTTCAGTTCCCGGAAGGCGTCACCTGGGGTGACGGTCAGGTAGCGTACGTGGCTATCGGTATTGCTGCCAGCTCCGACGAACATCTGGGTCTGCTACGCCAGCTGACCCACGTACTGAGCGATGATTCTGTTGCTGAACAACTGAAGTCCGCAACGACAGCAGAAGAACTTCGCGCATTGCTGATGGGCGAAAAGCAGAGTGAGCAGCTGAAACTTGATAACGAAATGCTGACGCTGGATATCGTCGCCAGTGATTTGCTGACCCTGCAAGCGTTAAACGCCGCTCGTCTGAAAGAAGCGAGTGCAGTTGACGCCACCTTCGTCACCAAAGCCATCAACGAGCAGCCATTAAATCTCGGGCAAGGCATCTGGCTGAACGATAGCGCTGAAGGCAATCTGCGCAGTGCTATTGCGGTAAGCCGTGCGGCCAATCCTTTTGATGTGCAAGGCGAAACGGTAGCCATGCTGGTGAGTGTGGCGATGAATGACGATCAGCCCGTCGCGGTTCTCAAGCGTCTCGCTGATCTGCTACTCGACAACAAAGCTGACCGTCTGCTGAAAGCAGATGCGGCAACGTTGCTGGCACTGCTGACCAGCGATGATGCGCCGACCGACGACGTGTTAAGCGCGGAGTTTGTGGTGCGCAATGAACACGGCCTGCATGCTCGTCCGGGCACCATGCTGGTCAATACCATTAAACAATTTAACAGTGATATTACCGTGACAAACCTTGATGGCACCGGCAAACCGGCAAATGGACGTAGTCTGATGAAAGTTGTGGCACTTGGCGTTAAGAAAGGTCATCGCCTACGCTTTACCGCCCAGGGGGCAGATGCTGAACAGGCGCTGAAAGCCATTGGCGATGCCATCGCTGCCGGTCTTGGGGAGGGCGTGTAATGAGCAGACGTGTTGCTACGATCACCCTTAATCCGGCTTATGACCTTGTCGGTTTCTGTCCGGAAATTGAACGCGGCGAAGTGAATCTGGTGAAAACCACCGGTCTGCATGCGGCGGGTAAAGGCATCAACGTGGCCAAAGTATTAAAAGACCTGGGAATTGATGTCACTGTTGGCGGCTTCCTCGGTAAAGACAACCAGGACGGATTTCAGCAATTGTTCAGCGAGCTGGGCATTGCTAACCGTTTCCAGGTTGTACAGGGGCGTACCCGCATTAATGTCAAGCTGACGGAAAAAGACGGCGAAGTGACTGACTTCAACTTCTCGGGTTTTGAAGTCACCCCAGCCGACTGGGAACGCTTTGTGACTGATTCTCTGAGCTGGCTTGGTCAGTTCGATATGGTTTGTGTCAGCGGTAGTTTACCCTCTGGCGTCAGCCCGGAAGCTTTCACTGACTGGATGACTCGCCTGCGTAGTCAGTGTCCTTGCATTATCTTTGATAGTAGCCGTGAAGCGTTAGTGGCAGGTTTGAAAGCAGCACCGTGGCTGGTGAAACCAAACCGCCGCGAGCTGGAAATTTGGGCGGGCCGTAAACTGCCTGAAATGAAAGATGTCATTGAAGCTGCGCATGCGCTGCGTGAACAAGGTATTGCGCATGTCGTCATTTCACTGGGTGCCGAAGGTGCGCTTTGGGTGAATGCCTCCGGCGAATGGATCGCCAAACCACCGGCAGTCGATGTCGTAAGCACTGTTGGTGCGGGGGATTCTATGGTTGGTGGCCTGATTTATGGCTTGCTGATGCGTGAATCCAGTGAACATACACTGCGTCTGGCGACTGCTGTTGCTGCCCTGGCAGTAAGTCAAAGCAACGTGGGTATTACCGATCGTCCGCAGTTGGCCGCAATGATGGCGCGCGTCGACTTACAACCTTTTAACTGACAGCAGGAGAGGCATAATGAAAACGCTGCTGATTATTGACGCTAATCTCGGTCAGGCACGCGCCTATATGGCGAAGACTCTGCTGGGCGCGGCGGCGCGAAAAGCAAAACTGGAAATCATCGACAATCCGAACGACGCTGAAATGGCGATTGTTCTTGGCGATTCCATCCCGAACGACAGCGCCCTGAACGGTAAAAATGTCTGGTTGGGCGATATTTCCCGGGCAGTTGCGCATCCTGAGCTGTTCCTGAGCGAAGCCAAAGCCCATGCGAAACCTTACACTGCGCCAGTCGCAGCTACAGCGCCGGTTGCTGCCAGCGGGCCGAAGCGCGTAGTTGCAGTCACTGCTTGCCCAACAGGCGTAGCGCACACCTTTATGGCGGCTGAAGCCATTGAAACAGAAGCGAAAAAACGCGGCTGGTGGGTAAAAGTTGAAACTCGTGGCTCGGTTGGCGCGGGTAATGCCATCACGCCTGAAGAAGTGGCGGCGGCAGATCTGGTGATTGTGGCGGCAGATATTGAAGTCGATCTGGCGAAATTTGCTGGTAAACCAATGTATCGCACCTCAACGGGGCTGGCGCTGAAGAAAACCGCGCAGGAGCTGGATAAAGCCGTTGCGCAAGCAACGCCGTATGAACCGGCGGGCAAAGCTCAAACGGCTGCCACTGAAGGTAAGAAAGAGAGTGCAGGCGCTTATCGTCACTTGCTGACGGGTGTATCCTACATGCTGCCGATGGTGGTTGCGGGTGGTCTGTGTATCGCGCTTTCCTTTGCTTTTGGTATCGAAGCGTTTAAAGAGCCTGGTACGCTGGCTGCGGCGCTGATGCAGATTGGTGGCGGTTCAGCCTTTGCACTGATGGTGCCGGTACTGGCAGGTTATATTGCCTTCTCTATTGCCGATCGTCCGGGCCTCACGCCGGGTCTGATTGGCGGTATGCTGGCGGTCAGCACCGGATCTGGCTTCATTGGCGGTATTATTGCGGGCTTCCTTGCGGGCTACATTGCGAAGTTAATCAGTACGCAACTGAAACTGCCACAGAGTATGGAAGCCCTCAAACCGATCCTGATCATTCCGCTGATTTCCAGCCTGGTGGTCGGTCTGGCGATGATCTACCTGATCGGTAAACCGGTTGCTGGCATCCTCGAAGGTCTGACCCACTGGCTGCAAACTATGGGCACTGCGAATGCGGTTCTGCTGGGTGCGATCCTCGGTGGCATGATGTGTACTGACATGGGCGGTCCGGTAAACAAAGCAGCGTACGCGTTCGGCGTGGGTCTGCTGAGTACCCAGACTTATGGCCCGATGGCGGCGATTATGGCGGCAGGTATGGTGCCACCGCTGGCAATGGGTCTTGCAACAATGGTGGCGCGTCGTAAATTCGACAAAGCGCAGCAGGAAGGGGGCAAAGCCGCTCTGGTACTGGGATTGTGCTTTATTTCTGAAGGTGCGATTCCGTTTGCTGCCCGTGATCCAATGCGTGTACTTCCGTGCTGTATCGTTGGTGGTGCGCTGACTGGTGCAATCTCTATGGCGATTGGTGCGAAACTGATGGCACCACACGGTGGACTGTTCGTGCTGCTGATCCCAGGCGCAATTACGCCGGTACTGGGTTACCTGGTGGCAATTATTGCCGGTACGCTGGTGGCTGGTCTGGCCTATGCCTTCCTGAAACGTCCGGAAGTGGACGCGGTAGCAAAAGCGGCATAATAAAACGTCAATTTCAGGGCAGGCATTTCCTGCCCTGGAACATTTGATGAGCGCAAGGTAAATGACAGTCTAGTGAAGTTATTTATTTGTATTCAAACGATTTTATATTCAGGTCAAAACTTAGCGCGTCATCAAAAGACAATTTCATTTTCTCAAGGGCAGATTAATATCTGCCCTTTTTTATTATTCCGTTATGTGCAGCGCCTCACAATTTCCTCACTTTTTTAATCCAGCCATTTAATGGCATTTTGTGAGCTTGTTCAAATCTGCTCATTTTGCCGTTCTGGCAGTAATTTACTTTAAGTAAAACATGCATACTATGAGCACATGTTTAAATATGAACACATGTTTAAACGGCCTATATTCTTGTGGATTGACAGGGTTGGTAATTTTTTACCAGAGGACGTGCTATGCGCGAAAAGGAATATGTCGTAATTATAGGTTCGGCGAATATTGATGTCGCCGGATATTCACATGAATCATTAAATTATGCGGATTCAAATCCAGGGAAAATAAAATTTACACCCGGTGGAGTAGGGCGCAATATCGCGCAAAACCTGGCGCTGCTGGGGAACAAAGTCTGGCTACTGAGTGCCGTCGGCAGTGATTTTTATGGTCAATCGCTCCTGACGCAGACCAATCAATCTGGTGTTTATGTCGATAAATGCCTGATTGTTCCAGGGGAAAATACGTCGAGCTATTTATCACTGCTCGATAATACCGGTGAAATGCTGGTAGCTATAAATGATATGAATATTAGTAACTGTATTTCAGCGGAATATCTCGCCCAGCACCGTGAATTTATCCAGGGGGCAAAGGTTATTGTCGCGGACTGTAATATCAGCGAAGACGCGTTAGTCTGGATTCTGGATAATGCCGCCGGTGTGCCTGTATTTGTCGATCCAGTTTCAGCGTGGAAGTGCGTCAAAGTGCGCGAACGGCTAAGTCAGATCCACACTCTGAAGCCAAACCGTCTTGAAGCGGAAACGCTGAGCGGGATTGCGCTTTCAGGGCGTGAAGATGTCGCAAAAGTCGCTGCCTGGTTTCATCAACACGGCCTGAACCGCCTGGTGCTGAGTATGGGCGGTGACGGCGTTTACTACAGTGAAATCGGCGGTGAAAACGGCTGGTCTGCACCGATTAAAACCAATGTCATTAATGTTACCGGAGCGGGCGATGCCATGATGGCTGGTCTTGCTTCGTGTTGGGTAGACGGAATGCCGTTTGCTGAATCTGTTCGTTTTGCACAGGGATGTTCGTCAATGGCGCTCTCCTGTGAATACACCAATAACCCCGATTTATCGATTGCCAACGTTATATCGTTAGTGGAGAACGCAGAATGTCTGAATTAAAAATTTCCTCTGAATTATTACAAATATCCCCGGAAGTGCAGAACGCTTTAAAAAACAAAAAACCGGTTGTGGCGCTGGAATCGACCATTATTTCTCACGGGATGCCGTTCCCGCAAAATGCCGAAACCGCACTTGAAGTTGAAGAAACTATTCGTAAGCAGGGGGCTGTACCTGCCACTATTGCCATTATTGGCGGCGTCATGAAAGTGGGCTTAAGCAAAGAGGAAATAGAATTACTGGGCCGTGAAGGGCATAATGTGACCAAAGTTAGCCGTCGCGATTTACCTTTTGTTGTTGCCGCCGGAAAAAATGGCGCAACCACTGTTGCTTCAACGATGATTATTGCGGCACTGGCGGGAATTAAAGTATTTGCCACCGGAGGAATTGGCGGTGTTCATCGCGGGGCGGAACATACCTTTGATATTTCTGCTGACTTACAGGAACTGGCGCACACCAATGTCACTGTAGTTTGTGCCGGAGCGAAATCTATTCTCGATTTAGGTTTAACCACTGAGTATTTAGAAACCTTCGGTGTGCCGCTAATTGGCTATCAGACCAAAGCGCTGCCTGCGTTTTTCTGTCGCACCAGTCCATTTGAAGTCAGCATTCGTCTCGACAGCGCCAGCGAAATTGCCCGTGCAATGGCGGTTAAATGGCAAAGCGGTTTGAATGGTGGCCTGGTGGTGGCGAATCCGATCCCGGAACAGTTTGCGATGCCGGAACACACCATTAACGCTGCGATTGATCAGGCAGTGGCAGAAGCCGAAGAACAGGGCGTAATCGGTAAAGAAAGTACGCCGTTCCTGTTGGCGCGCGTTGCTCAACTGACCGGTGGCGACAGCCTGAAATCCAACATCCAACTGGTGTTCAACAACGCCATTCTGGCGAGCGAAATTGCGAAAGAATATCAGCGTCTCGCGGGTTAATTTCTGACGGGCAGAAAGCTGTCGCCCGTACTGATCATACATACCGAAACCTGGCGTTGACGCCGGGTTTACTGGCATGAAGGGAAGATCATTATGGATATAATGAGAAGTTTGGTGGGGATGGTGGTATTGCTGGCAATTGCATTTGTGTTGTCGGTAAATAAGAAAAGCATCAGTTTGCGCACGGTTGGGGCCGCGCTGCTGCTGCAAATCGCCATTGGCGGCATCATGCTCTATTTTCCACCGGGAAAATGGGCGGTTGAGCAGGCAGCATTAGGCGTTCATAAAGTGATGTCTTACAGTGACGCCGGAAGCGCCTTTATATTTGGTTCGCTGGTCGGGCCGAAAATGGATGTCCTGTTTGACGGCGCGGGCTTTATCTTCGCGTTTCGTGTACTCCCGGCGATTATCTTCGTCACTGCGCTTATCAGCTTGCTGTACTACATTGGCGTAATGGGACTGCTGATCCGTATTCTTGGCAGCATTTTCCAGAAAGCCCTCAACATCAGCAAAATCGAATCTTTTGTTGCGGTTACCACTATTTTCCTCGGGCAAAACGAGATCCCGGCGATCGTTAAACCGTTTATCGATCGCATGAATCGCAACGAGTTGTTTACCGCAATTTGTAGCGGGATGGCGTCCATTGCCGGTTCGATGATGATTGGTTATGCCGGAATGGGCGTACCAATTGATTACCTGTTAGCGGCATCACTGATGGCGATCCCAGGCGGTATTTTGTTTGCACGTATTCTTAGCCCGGCAACCGAGCCTTCGCAGGTGACATTTGAAAATCTGTCGTTCAGCGAAACGCCGCCAAAAAGCTTTATCGAGGCGGCGGCGAGTGGTGCGATGACCGGGCTGAAAATCGCGGCCGGAGTGGCGACGGTGGTAATGGCTTTTGTGGCAATTATTGCCCTGATCAACGGCATTATCGGCGGAATTGGCGGCTGGTTTGGGTTCGCCAATGCCTCTCTGGAAAGTATTTTTGGCTATGTGCTGGCACCGCTGGCGTGGATCATGGGGGTTGACTGGAGTGATGCTAACCTTGCGGGTAGCCTGATTGGGCAGAAACTGGCGATTAACGAATTTGTTGCTTACCTGAGTTTCTCGCCATACCTGCAAACGGGCGGCACGCTGGAAGTGAAAACCGTGGCAATTATCTCCTTTGCACTGTGTGGTTTTGCTAACTTTGGTTCCATCGGTGTTGTCGTTGGGGCATTTTCGGCTATTTCGCCAAAACGCGCACCGGAAATCGCTCAGCTTGGTTTACGGGCGCTGGCAGCAGCGACGCTTTCCAACCTGATGAGCGCAACCATTGCCGGATTTTTTATTGGACTGGCGTAATGCTCGATTCGTAGGCCGGATAAGACGCCTCAAGCGTTGTATCCGGCAATCTCTCTACTGCAAATAATTTTTACTGCATCATCCCGGAGAATTTATTCTCCGGGTCCATCTCCAATGCCAGCCCCAACAGCTGCTTTCTGTTTGTAATTAAATATCCCTGCTTATTTTTAATTAATAAACCATCGTGAATGAATTGCGCGAGAACATATAACAGGTGTCGATAAGAAACGCCCAAATACTCTGCTGCTTGCGTATGTTTTTCGTGATAAAGATCACCTTCTTGCGAGAGTAATATAAATGCTGCCAGGCGATTTACTAACGGAAATGATTGATTCTGCGTTAACGAAACAATATTACGATAATTTTTATGGCTTAAGGTGACGCAGAGCGTTCGTAAAAATAGCGTGTCGTTTAATAACAACGGACGGTAATGTTTCATGGGGAGAGCAAGACACCAACACTCTTCAATAGCCTGCACTGCTCGCGGTTCATGGTCTTTATCGATTAGCTCAATTTCACCAATAAAACAGGGGGCGGCAAAGAAATCGATCAGCGACACGCGGCCATTAGCCAGCGTAGCGTAAAGCCTGGCGCGGCCTCGCGTCAGGTAAAACAGCCAGGACGGCTGTTGCCCTTCCTGCACAATGTAGTCACGCGCTAAAAAATGAAACATCCGCGTATCGGCTGAAACATCCGTTAAAAAGCAATCCCTAAATGCAGATTCACGAATTAATTGCTGCTTAAGATCATTATTGTGGATTTCTTTCACGATGTTTATCCGCTATGAGATTTCTCATATTTAGCATACGTGCGCTGTTGTTAAGATTCAATCATCGGCCCGGTCGAATTTCTTTGCTGTAGAAAAAATAACGCAACTGGAAACAGAGGAAATAAACAATGGAAAAGAGAAAAATTATTCTGGATTGTGATCCGGGTCATGATGATGCTATTGCCATAATGATGGCAGCAAAACATCCGGCAATAGATTTATTAGGTATCACCATTGTGGCGGGTAATCAAACCCTCGATAAAACATTAATTAATGGCCTGAATGTTTGCCAGAAACTGGAAATTAATGTTCCGGTTTATGCGGGGATGCCACAGCCCATTATGCGTAAACAAATTGTTGCCGATAATATTCACGGTGAAACCGGACTGGATGGTCCGGTATTCGGGCCGTTGACCCGTAAAGCTGAAAGCACTCATGCGGTGAAATACATCATCGATACCCTGATGGCAAGCGATGGCGATATTACCCTGGTACCGGTTGGTCCGCTTTCAAACATTGCGGTGGCAATGCGGATGCAACCCGCAATCCTGCCGAAAATCCGTGAAATTGTGTTGATGGGCGGCGCTTACGGTACGGGTAATTTCACGCCGTCTGCCGAGTTCAATATCTTTGCTGACCCGGAAGCCGCACGCGTAGTGTTCACTTCCGGCGTTCCGTTGGTAATGATGGGGCTCGATCTCACCAACCAGACCGTTTGCACCCCGGACGTGATTGCGCGGATGGAAAGGGCAGGCGGCCCTGCCGGAGAGCTGTTCAGCGACATCATGAACTTCACTCTCAAAACCCAGTTCGAAAACTATGGCCTGGCTGGCGGCCCGGTGCACGACGCCACCTGCATCGGTTATTTGATTAATCCTGATGGCATTAAAACCCAGGAGATGTACGTCGAAGTGGACGTCAACAGCGGTCCTTGCTACGGGCGTACCGTCTGCGACGAGCTGGGCGTTCTCGGAAAGCCCGCTAATACCAAAGTCGGCATCACTATTGATACCGACTGGTTCTGGGGGTTAGTCGAAGAGTGCGTTCGCGGCTACATCAAAGCCCACTAAGTGTTGATATCAAGCCGGGCCAGTATCGCAAGATGCAAGCCCGGCTATTTCTGATGGGCAGAAAGCCGTCGCCCATAACGGGATCAGACCTGACATGAAGAGATAATAACTATGGATGTCATGAGAAGTGTTCTGGGAATGGTGGTACTGCTGACAATTGCGTTTTTGCTGTCAGTAAATAAGAAGAAGATCAGCCTGCGTACCGTTGGTGCGGTACTGGTATTACAGATCGTGATTGGCGGCATTATGCTTTGGTTACCGCCAGGGCGTTGGGTCGCGGAAAAAGTCGCTTTTGGCGTGCATAAAGTGATGGCGTACAGTGACGCGGGTAGCGCATTTATCTTCGGCTCTCTGGTCGGGCCGAAAATGGACACCTTATTTGATGGCGCAGGATTTATCTTTGGTTTCAGAGTATTACCGGCAATTATCTTCGTTACCGCGCTGGTGAGTATTCTCTACTACATCGGCGTGATGGGGATCCTGATTCGCATTCTTGGCGGTATATTCCAGAAAGCATTAAATATCAGCAAAATTGAGTCATTCGTCGCGGTCACTACCATTTTCCTCGGGCAAAACGAAATTCCGGCAATCGTGAAACCCTTTATCGATCGTCTGAATCGCAATGAATTATTTACAGCGATTTGTAGTGGCATGGCCTCGATCGCTGGTTCGACAATGATTGGTTACGCCGCACTGGGCGTGCCTGTGGAATATCTGCTGGCGGCTTCGTTAATGGCGATCCCCGGCGGGATCTTGTTTGCCCGCCTGTTAAGCCCGGCTACGGAATCTTCCCAGGTTTCCTTTAATAACCTTTCTTTCACTGAAACACCGCCAAAAAGTATTATTGAAGCGGCAGCGACAGGGGCAATGACCGGGCTTAAAATCGCTGCAGGTGTGGCGACAGTGGTGATGGCATTTGTCGCCATAATTGCGTTGATTAACGGTATTATCGGCGGCGTTGGCGGCTGGATTGGTTTTGAGCACGCCTCGCTGGAGTCAATTTTAGGTTACCTGCTGGCCCCGCTGGCGTGGGTGATGGGGGTTGACTGGAGTGATGCGAATCTGGCCGGGAGTTTGATTGGACAGAAGCTGGCGATCAACGAATTTGTTGCTTATCTCAATTTCTCACCTTATCTGCAAACAGGCGGCACGCTGGATGCGAAAACCGTGGCAATTATCTCCTTTGCGCTGTGTGGTTTTGCTAACTTTGGTTCCATCGGTGTTGTCGTTGGGGCATTTTCGGCTATTTCGCCAAAACGCGCACCGGAAATCGCTCAGCTTGGTTTACGGGCGCTGGCAGCAGCGACGCTTTCCAACCTGATGAGTGCGACCATTGCCGGGTTCTTTATTGGTTTAGCTTGAATGTTATTACCTGAAATAGCTTGATTTGTTGGCCGGATAAAACGCGTCAAGCGTCGCATCCGGCTACATTGTTACACCATCGGCACTAATGAAAGCGCGTTATCGGCAGACAGGGTAGGGTTGTTTATGCTGCCGCTGGCGCGCGAAATCGCCGCGCAGGCCATCGCAAAATGGGCGCTGTCATGGAAACTACTTCCTTCCAGAAAGCTATACACCAGGCCCGCCATAAAACCATCGTCAGCACCAAAACTGTCTACCGTCGTATGCGCTGGCGCGGTCAGCAAAAATTGTTCGCCATCCTTTTCGCTGCAATAAACCGACTCATCCGGTAAATAGACAAACAGTTGCTGAACACCTTGCTGATGCAACGTATTCACTGCGGCATTACGGTCAGCATCGTTGGTTATCGCCTTTCCCCATAAAATTTCCAGCTCCGGCAAAGTGGGTTTCAGGGTATGAATATGCGCCAGCCAGTGTTTGATTTTGCCTGCTTTAAATTCTGAAACGGTATCGACAAATACCGGAATTTCATCAGCGAGTGTAAAGACCCATTCCAGCGCCTCGGCAGTCAGGTTGCAATCTGCCAGTACTACACCTGCATGACGAAGTAAATCTCGCGACCCGTTCAATAATTGCGGCGTCAACTGTTCCAGAAGATGGGTATCATTAATCGCCAGCACGGTTTCGTCGTCTCGATTGGCAATTGCCAGATAGGTCGATGTGCTTTGCCCATGTAAACGAACGCAGCCAGAGACATTTACTCCGGCACGGCGCGTCTCTTCCAGTAGCGTTTCGCCATAAAAATCATCGCCAATCACCGAGAGTAAATGAACGTCGCGGCCTAACAGCGCCAGATTGTGGGCGATGTTGCGCCCAACGCCCCCCGCCGAACAATGAATTGTACCGGGATTAGAAGCCGCTTGTGGGTAACGGATATCCGCCATCCCGCGAATATCCATATTGATTGTCCCCACCACTACGCAGTATTCCTGCTCGGTGAGGATATAGCCTTTACCTTTAATCCGGCCTTTACGCATTAAATCCATAATATGCGCCGCTACACGCGAACGGCTGATTTGCAGCATATCCGCAATTTCATTCTGCTGAATCAGCGGGTTACGCCGTAAAATTGCAAGGATCTCCTTTTCCCGGTTATTCATCTTCAGGCTACCGCTTTTTCAGTTTGTTGCGCTTTCAGCCATGCGATCTCTTCTGCCCAGATATCAGGGTTGATGGTTTCGAGGATTAGCGGAATGCCGTCGAAGCGGTCGTCCTGCATGATCCAGCGGAACGCATCATGACCGATATTGCCTTCACCGAGGCTATGATGGCGGTCAACGCGGCTGCCAAAGGTGCTTTTTGCATCGTTGAGGTGCATCCCGCGCAGATACTTAAAGCCGACAATACGCGCGAAATCAGCGAACGTTTTCTCGCATTCGGCAGGAGTACGCAAATCATACCCGGCAGCGAAAGCATGGCAGGTATCAATGCAGACGCCGACGCGGGATTTATCTTCAACGCCGTCAATAATTGCCGCGAGATGTTCGAACTTAAATCCTAAGTTGCTGCCCTGACCGGCAGTATTTTCAATCACTGCGGTCACACCTTGTGTTTTATCCAGCGCAATGTTGATGGATTCGGCAATGCGCGCCAGGCAATCCTCTTCTGAAATTTGCATCAGGTGGCTGCCGGGGTGGAAGTTGAGCAGAGAGAGGCCCAGTTGTTCGCAACGCTGCATTTCATCAATAAATGCATCGCGTGACTTTTCCAGGGCTTCTGCGACCGGATGGCCGAGGTTAATCAGATAGCTGTCGTGGGGAAGAATTTGTGCCGACGTGTAATGATATTTTTCACAGGCGGCTTTGAATTCATCGATGGTTTGCGTCGTGAGCGGTGCGGCACGCCACTGGCGTTGATTTTTGGTAAATAAGGCAAACGCGGTAGCGTCGATTTCGGCGGCGCGAATTGCGGCATTTGCCAGACCGCCAGCAGCACTAACGTGCGCTCCAATGTATTTCATGCGAGGACTCCTGTTAAACCCGCTGGAGGAAAACGGTAATGATAGCGGGTTAACAGGAGCAAGATGTAGTGGTTTATGCGATGACGCTTTGAATGACAAAGTTAATCGCAGCACCACCGACAATCAGCCAGGCAAACAGCACCAGTGCCATCAGCAGAGGTTTCGCCCCAGCTTTTTTCAGCGCGCTGACGTGAGTAGTCAGACCCAGCGCCGCCATCGCCATTGCCAGCAGGAAGGTATCCAGCGTTACCAGCATGTTCACCACACTCTGCGGCAACAGGTGGAACGAGTTAAAGATAGCAACCACGATGAACAGGATGGCAAACCACGGAATAGTGATTTTGCTTTTTTCGCCGCCATTCGCCGGAGACAGCTGTTTAACACGTGCTGCCAGCAGAATGAGGAACGGAGCCAGCATCATCACGCGCAGCATTTTGGAGATAACTGCCGCGTTTTCTGCATCCGGGCTGATGGCATGACCTGCCGCTACCACCTGGGCTACTTCGTGCACGGTAGAGCCAATGTAAATACCAAAAGTTTCTGGGCTAAACCATTGAGTCATCAGCGGATATATCGCCGGGTAGAGGAAAATAGCGATAGTCCCGAAGATAACGACGGTTGCGACAGCCACGGTCACTTTGCTGGCTTCCGCTTTCACTACCGGCTCAGTCGCCAGTACCGCTGCGGCACCACAAATACTGCTACCGGCACCGATCAACCAGCTGGTGTGCTTGTCCAGGCCAAATACTTTCTGCCCCAGGAAGCAAGCCAGCAGGAAGGTACTGGACAGCGTCAGCGCGTCAATGATGATCCCACTGATACCGACTTCGGCAATTTGCGAAAACGTCAGACGGAAACCATAAAGAATGATACCCAGACGTAATAAATGTTGCTTGGCAAATAGCACGCCACCGTCACAGCTTTTCCAGATGTGCGGATAGATAGTGTTGCCTAAAACCATCCCCAGCAAGATTGCGAGAGTGAGGGCGCTAAACCCTGCACCTGCAACCGCAGGAATGGAACCACCCCACAAAGCGACCCCGGTGATAACTGCACTCAGGGCTAACCCCGGAATAAAATGCCACAGTGTACGATGTTGTTTCTGTAAGGTGATATTCGTCATAACCTTCTCCTTTATCCGGGCATAAGGTTACGACTAACTGGTTTAAAAATAAAATTGATTATATATTTATAATCAATCTTTATAAGTGGTAAGCGACTATGCACATTACCCTCCGGCAGTTGGAAGTTTTTGCAGAAGTATTGAAAAGTGGATCAACCACTCAGGCGTCGGTGATGCTGGCGTTGTCGCAATCAGCAGTGAGCGCAGCCTTGACCGATCTGGAAGGGCAGCTTGGCGTACAACTGTTTGATCGTGTTGGAAAAAGGCTGGTAGTGAATGAACACGGGCGGCTGTTGTATCCGCGGGCGTTGGCCCTGCTCGAACAGGCGATTGAAATCGAACGACTGTTTCGTGAGGACAACGGCGCGATTCGCATCTATGCCAGTAGCACCATCGGTAACTACATCCTGCCCGCAGTCATAGCCCGTTATCGCCATGATTATCCGCAGTTGCCGATTGAACTTAGCGTGGGTAATAGCCAGGACGTGATGCAAGCGGTGCTGGATTTTCGTGTTGATATTGGCTTTATTGAAGGACCGTGCCACAGCACTGAAATCATTTCTGAACCGTGGCTGGAAGACGAACTGGTGGTTTTCGCCGCGCCGAATTCGCCGCTGGCTCGTGGTCCTGTCACCTTAGAGCAGCTGGCGTCTGCGCCGTGGATCCTGCGTGAACGCGGCTCCGGCACGCGGGAGATTATCGACTATCTGTTACTGTCGCATTTACCGAAGTTTGAGATGGCGATGGAATTAGGTAACTCCGAGGCTATTAAACATGCGGTACGTCATGGCTTGGGAATCAGTTGCCTGTCGCGACGGGTAATTGAAGATCAATTGAAGGCTGGCACATTAAGTGAGGTTGCTGTCCCGCTGCCGCGACTGATGCGCACGCTGTGGCGTATTCACCATCGGCAGAAACACCTATCCAAATCGTTACGGCGTTTTCTTGAGTACTGCGATTCCTCTTCTTTGCCGCGTTAATCCTGTGTACTGAAACCTGCGGGTGCTGTGTCGATTTCGTGACGCAGCGCCTGCGCCATGCATTCGCCAGAAAAGAGATTGGCTGCTTTACTTATAATCCCTGGGCTATCATGAAGGTGTCTTATAAAAGTGTATTTCTACCGGAAGGATTGCCAATCGTCTGCTACAATCGCGCCTCATTTTTAAGATGGATAGCATTTTCGTATGGTTTCCGAAACTAAGACCACAGAAGCGCCGGGCTTACGCCGTGAATTAAAGGCGCGTCACCTGACGATGATTGCCATTGGCGGCTCCATCGGTACGGGTCTTTTTGTTGCCTCTGGCGCAACGATCTCTCAGGCAGGTCCAGGCGGGGCGCTGCTCTCGTATATGCTGATCGGCCTGATGGTTTACTTCCTGATGACCAGTCTTGGTGAACTGGCAGCATATATGCCGGTTTCAGGTTCCTTTGCCACTTACGGTCAGAACTATGTAGAAGAAGGCTTTGGCTTCGCGCTGGGCTGGAACTACTGGTACAACTGGGCGGTGACTATCGCTGTTGACCTGGTGGCTGCACAGTTGGTCATGAGCTGGTGGTTCCCGGATACGCCCGGCTGGATCTGGAGTGCGCTGTTCCTCGGCGTAATCTTCCTGCTGAACTATATTTCAGTTCGTGGATTTGGTGAAGCGGAATACTGGTTCTCGCTGATCAAAGTTACAACAGTTATTGTCTTCATCATTGTCGGCGTGCTGATGATTATCGGTATCTTCAAAGGCGCGCAGCCGGCAGGCTGGAGCAACTGGACAATCGGTGAAGCACCATTTGCCGGTGGTTTTGCGGCGATGATTGGTGTAGCAATGATTGTTGGTTTCTCCTTCCAGGGGACCGAACTGATCGGTATTGCAGCGGGTGAGTCTGAAGATCCGGCGAAAAATATTCCGCGCGCAGTACGTCAGGTGTTCTGGCGAATTCTGCTGTTCTATGTGTTCGCAATCCTGATCATCAGCCTGATCATTCCGTACACCGATCCGAGCCTGCTGCGTAACGATGTGAAAGACATTAGCGTTAGCCCGTTCACTCTGGTGTTCCAGCACGCGGGTCTGCTCTCTGCGGCAGCGGTGATGAACGCGGTTATTCTGACGGCAGTTCTGTCAGCGGGTAACTCCGGTATGTATGCGTCTACCCGTATGTTGTACACCCTGGCCTGTGACGGTAAAGCGCCGCGTATTTTCGCTAAACTGTCGCGCGGCGGTGTACCGCGTAACGCACTGTATGCGACCACGGTAATTGCGGGTCTGTGCTTCCTGACCTCCATGTTTGGTAACCAGACGGTATACCTGTGGCTGTTGAACACCTCCGGTATGACAGGCTTTATCGCCTGGTTGGGAATTGCGATCAGTCATTATCGTTTCCGTCGCGGTTATGTGCTGCAGGGGCATGATATCAACGATCTGCCGTACCGTTCGGGCTTCTTCCCGCTGGGACCGATCTTCGCTTTTGTGCTGTGCCTGATTATCACTTTGGGCCAGAACTACGAAGCGTTCCTGAAAGACACCATTGACTGGGGCGGCGTAGCTGCAACCTATATAGGCATCCCGTTGTTCCTGGTGATCTGGTTTGGCTATAAGTTGATTAAAGGAACGCACTTCGTACGCTACAGCGAAATGAAGTTCCCGCAGAACGATAAGAAATAAGTTTTATCCCTTCCTTAATAAAGCCCTCTCAACTG